>JBILOY010000017.1:0-48978 GCA_044374195.1 Candidatus Nanopelagicales bacterium | reverse complement strand
GAAGGCAGCAGCTAAGCGCACCGTCAAGAAGGCCGCCAAGAAGGCAGTCCGCAAGGCAGCCCCGCGCAAGGCAGCAGCCAAGCGCACCGTCAAGAAGGCCGCCAAGAAGGCAGTCCGCAAGGCAGCTCCCCGCAAGGCAGCAGCCAAGCGCACCGTCAAGAAGGCAGTCCGCAAGGCAGCCCCGCGCAAGGCAGTCCGCAAGGCAGCCCCGCGCAAGGCAGCAGCGAAGAAGAAGTAGTCACGTTCTTCAATACGAAGGGCTCTCACCGCGAGGTGGGGGCCTTTCGTATTCGAAGGGACCGGACTTGCTCAATACGAAGGGCTCTCACCGCGAGGTGGGGGCCTTTCGTATTCGAAGGGACCGGACTTGCTCAATACGAAGGGCTCTCACCGCGAGGTGGGAGCCTTTCGTATTCGAAGGGACCGGACTTGCTCAATACGAAGGGCCCTCACCTTTTGGTGGGGGCCCTTCGTGTGCGTTGCTTAGATCAGTCGTCGTCCTCGGAGTCCCAGGCCTCGCTGCGCTGATGCGCGAGCTCCATGGCGTGGGAGGCAGCGGCCTCCGACTCGTACGGACCCATGCGCTCGGCATTGGGGCAGCCGTCTTCCGGCTCAACCTTTTGATGCTCGAGGCAGTAGTACCAGCTCATCTCAACCCTTCCGCGGTGACTATCGCGCCGTGTCGACGCGCCCTAGAGGACAACCTAGACTCACCCGCATGTCCGTCGCCACGACCCGCCCCCTCGTTCCCGGCCGCGTGTCCGCGCGCCGCCAGGTGCCGGCCTCGATCGTGCGCCCGGAATACGTCGACAAGCCCGCCCCCACGCCGTACACCGGAACCGAGGTCAAGGATGCCGAGACAATCGAGGCCATGCGCATCGCCGGTCGCATCGCGGCTGATGCTCTGGTCGAGGTGGGCCGCAATTGCATCCCCGGGGTCACGACCGACGAACTCGACCGCATCGGCCACGAGTTCTTGTGCGATAACGGCGCCTACCCATCGACCCTGGGCTACCGGGGCTTCCCGAAGTCCTTGTGCAGTTCGCTGAACGAAGTCATCTGCCACGGCATTCCCGACTCCACTGAGCTCGTCGACGGTGATATCTGCAATATCGACATCACTGCCTTCATCGGAGGAGTGCACGGCGACACGAATGCCACCTTCTGCGTCGGGGAGGTCGACGAGGAGTCCCGCCTTTTGGTCGAGCGCACCCACGAGGCCACCATGCGGGCCATCAAGGCCGTGGCGCCAGGTCGGCCACTCAACGTGATCGGCACAGTGATCGAGAGCTACGCAAAGCGCTTCGGCTACGGGGTTGTCCGTGACTTCACCGGTCACGGCATCGGCACCTCGTTCCACACCGGCCTCGTCGTTCCCCACTACGACGACCCACGTCACAGCACCATCCTCGAGACCGGCATGACTTTCACGATCGAACCGATGCTGACCCTGGGCACCTACGAGTACGACATGTGGTCTGACGACTGGACAGTGGTCACCGCAGACCTCAAGCGCACTGCGCAGTTCGAGCACACGTTGGTCGTCACTGACAGCGGGTCAGAGATCCTGACTCTGCCAACCGGATCCTGAGCGCACTGAAGAGAAGTTAGCGTTTCAACTATCTGCGGTACGCTTGGTGAATGACCCACTGGCTCGATGCGGAGCAGCAGCAGCATTGGCGTGCATGGATCGCAGCCAACGTCTTGTTGACCGACGCGCTCTCCCGCGATCTGCAGGAATCCCACGGCCTGACCCTGGCCGATTACGAGATCTTGGTGCGGTTGTCAGAGTCAGCTGACCGACGCATGCGGATGAGTGAACTCGCCGAGGTGACGCTCTCCTCGCGCAGTCGACTTTCGCACCAGATCGATCGCATGGAGCGTGCCGGGTTCGTGGAGCGTGTTCCCTGCACTGACGACAAGCGCGGGTTTTTCGCGGCTCTCACGAATACCGGCTGGGACAAGCTGGTCGCGGCCGCGCCCTTTCACGTCGGAAGCGTGCGCGAACGCATCGTCGACGTTTTGACACCCGAGGAGTTTGCCGCTCTGGGCCAGGCGTCCAAGCGTCTGCTGGATCACCTGGGCGCTGATCCGGCCTAGGCCTGCATTCTGGCGTCGTTCTCCGGCGCCACCGGCGTGCAGCAGCTGCGCGCACGCACCCGCCCGCGGATGGCGGCGATGGCGAAAGCGATCACCACCACCGCGAAAATCCCGCCAATGACGAACCTCATGTCCTCAGTCTGACACGCACGGATTCACATGGAACTCACATAGTCATCCCAGCCATCCCCCAGGCTCGTCACCGAACCTTCATTCAGGGAAAGGCGCACCCGGCGCCCCCGACGAAGGAGTAGAGATGAAGAAGTCAACGAAGGCCGGTCTCGTGCTCGCGACCCTGGCCGGTACCGCAGTAATGATGGTCAGTGGCGCTTCGGTGGCCAGTGCAGCACCCGGCGATGGCGGCGCACTGCGTCCGCTGGTCTCGGCCGGCACGATCACGTCCACCCAGGCCAAGGCCGTGCACGATCAGATGAAGGCCGACCGCGAGGCTGCGAAGCCCGAGCGCGAGGCAGCAAAGGCCGCATCGCGAGCCACCGCACTTCGTACCTTGGTTTCCGAGGGTGCGATCACCCAGGCTCAAGCAGACGCCGTCGCCGCAACGGAACGCGGCGGCATGCGTGCCCTCGTCGAGGCCGGCACCATCACCAAGGCGCAGGCCGAGGCGATTAAGGCCGAGTTCGAGGAGTACGCCCCGAGCAAGACCGACGGCCGCAGTGCCTCGCTCGCCAAGCTCGTCAGCAATGGCACCATCACGGCGTCGCAGTCCGAGGCCATCGCCGCGGCGCTCCCGGCACCGGGCAGCAAGCCCAAGCACGAGGACGGCGACAAGAAGTCGGGCCAGGGCATGAAGGGCTCACGCGGCCCGGCAGCACCCAGCACCGCTCCCACCGCGTAGTTCCCCACGTAGGGCGGTTGGCCTGATCAGTCAGGTCAACCGCCCTACAGTTCTCTCACGCCTAGAGGAGGCACCGTGAGCGCAGTCGTACTCGTCGTCGATGACGAACCTGCCGTCAATGACCTCATTTGCGATGCCCTTCGGCTCTCGGGCTTTCGCACGCACAGCGCACCCGATGGCCTCGCGGCTCTTCAGTTCCTGCGCACTACCTCGGTAGACCTGGTCGTCCTCGACATCAACATGCCCCGCGTCGACGGCTTCGAGACCCTCACACGCATGCGCGATGCGGGCGACACCACTCCCGTTATCGTGCTTACCGCTCGCCAAGAACGCGATGACACGCGCGCCGGCTTCGAGCGAGGCGCTGATGATTTCGTCCACAAACCGTTCAGCATCGAAGAGCTCATCTGGCGGGTGAAAGCAGTCCTTCGTCGCAGTGCGGCAGACTCCCCCGATTCCGTGCTCACCCTCGGCGAGATTCGACTCGACCCTGATCGACATCTCGTAACAGTCAGCGAGGATGAAGTCGCGCTCTCGGGAACTGAATTCCGACTGCTCGAGATCTTGATGGAGAACGCCGGGCGAGTGCTCAGCAAGGATCAGCTGCTCAGCAGGGTCTGGGGCCTAGGCCCGGGCGTGGAGAGCAGCGTGGTCGAGACCTACATCTCCTACCTGCGCAAGAAACTCGGCGACGCCGTCAGCATTCGCACGGTTCGTGGCGTGGGATACCAACTCCAGGACCCTAAGTCATGACACTGCGTACCAAGATCACGGCGTTGACGGCATTGTTGATCTTCATCGCCACTGCCCTGCTCGGCGTCATCGCTTTCTGGACCACTCGAACAATTCAGTACGACTCCCTTGATCGCGGCCTGATCGCTGCCGCGCGCGATGCGCGCACGAAATCACTGCAGGACAAGCCCCGACCATTGCCCGATGACGTCTATCTGCCCTATGCCATCAGCCTCATTCGCCCGGGCGACTCGCAGGCACAACTGCTGCGTCCGGCTGGTTTCGGAAGTTCACCACTCCCTTTTCCGGCCCTCACCCGCGACCAGGCACTCGCATTCATGGACACACCCGGGAGTGTCGCCTTCACGCCCGAGTACCGGATCGTCACAGTGGAATCCGGCCCTAATCGATCACTGGTCGTGGCAGGCACTCCCATTGACGAGCTCAAGCAAGGGCTCGCGCGGCTGACGATCCTGCTCGGCATCGGAGTGCTGATCGTGACCGCACTTGGCTCGCTGATCGCCTGGCTGTTCGTGCGGCGCCTCTTCCGCCCCGTCGACGAGATGGTGATAGCGGCAGAGGAGATCGCGCAGGGCAATACGCACCTGCGCGTGCCCGATGCTCCTGAGGGCACCGAGCTTGGCGTGCTTTCCGATGCCCTAAACACCATGATTGAGTCATTGACCGCGTCACTGACGGCTGTGGAGGCATCTGAACTACGCCTGCGGGGTTTTGTCTCTGACGCCTCGCACGAGATTCGCACCCCTCTCACGGTGATTCGCGGCTATATCGAACTGCTGCAGGCCCAGCGCGCCGATGCATCCGAGCTCGAGATTCGCGCCCTGGATCGCATTCAGTCGGAGAGCCTGCGCCTGGAGAACCTGGTCACCCAGCTCCTGCTGCTCGAACGCATCGATTCGGGCGCTCAAGGTTCCCAGGAGGAGTTCGATCTGGCCGCACTGATCCGCGAATACTTCGGGGATCTCACCGATCTCGGCGAGGGACGGCCCGTCACCATGAACCTGGCACCGGCACATCTGCTCGGTTCCGCTGATCAATGGCGCCAGGTCCTGGCGAATATCGTGCAGAACATCACGCGCTACACACCAGAGGGCTCCGCCGTGCATGTCGACCTCACCGCAACGCCATCGCAGCTGACTCTCACCATTGACGACTCTGGCCCGGGCATTGCCGCGGACAAGCGCGGCACCGTCACAGAGCGCTTCACCAGACTCGATGAGTCTCGCTCATCGACTACAGGTGGCTTCGGGCTCGGCATGAGCATCATTGCCGCAGTTGTCGACACCCATCACGGGGTGATGACACTCGGCGAGAGCCCCACTGGCGGCCTGCGCATCGTGATCAGAGCGCCGATCTCAGCCAGCACAAACGGCTAGAGGCCCGAGAGACGGTCCAGGAGATCCGCTGAGCCCTTCTTTGCCGACTTACGCATCACAACGCTGTAAATGCCCTCACGCAGGCGCAGAGCACCCTCATCGTGCAGCTCGCTGAGTGCAGTAGTGACTGCTGCCTCGCCCAGATCCGGCAACCGCTCGCATACTTCCTGTGCAGTGGCCGAGCCATCGCGCAGCAGGCAGGTCACGATGCGACGCTGGGCAGGTGACCGATCGAGGAGGCCAGCCATGCCAGCGGAGAGAGCATCGCGACTCAGCGAGCGAATGATGCAGGTGTCCATGGCATAGGCGCTCTCTGCGCGCCGCTCGCCAGGAGTCAGTCGCAGATCGCCGCAGTGATTTCCCTGGCCGATGACAGCGACGCGGCGACGATCAGCACCATCGGTTTCGGTCATGATCTCCACGCGCCCCGACATGATGAACACGATGCGGTCGGCGGGCTCCCCCTGACGATAGATGGCGTCACCAGCCTCGAAGCGCTCGGTGACAAGACGTGCGGCAAGCGCTGCCTCACTGACTCCATCGAGTTCAAGGAAGCTGAGATCAACGTCACCGGCGTTCAGACGCTTCTCCCAAAGTTGCGAATACTCCGGGTTCATCAGAAGCAATTCGTCATGACTGCCGAAGATCAACTCGGTGTCGGTCACGAAGAGAATCGAGTCCATCTGGACTGCAAGCTCGGGGTTGCGAACCGACACGATCGTCGTGATGTCGGAATGACTGCGCAGGGTGGCAAGCAGCGGCATAGCTGTATCGACATCAGCCAGCGGAATGAGCGGGCCGATCAGCAAGGTCTCAGGAGCAGCTGCCAACGCGCACGCTATCGCCAGTCGCTGCCTTTCATTCGAATTGAGCACTGCGCCGGTGGGACCGAGCGGCTTGTCCAGTCCGAAGCGTGAGTCCTTCAAATGCGAAAGTCCGACATCGTCCATCAACGCCACGACATCGTCGATGGAGAGCAAAGGGGCCATGGCGTTGAGATGCGCGACGATCGATTCATTGAAGGCAACATTCTCTGCGGCGACATGCACGATGTGCCGATTGACGCCTGGTCGCCGAATAGACATGCCCTCGAGGGTCACTCGGTAGGCCTCTGCATCGCTATCGGCGGAGAGTGCGACAAGAATCGAATCTGGATCCATCGACGGGCTGGTCACGAGCCCGATGAGCTGGCCACCAGCGCCTTCTAGACGATCGAGGGATACATGGAGGCCCGAGTCCAGAACGCTGCCGAGCAAGAGCGAAGGCTGCGGGTCGAGAACCTGGTTGATGCGTCGGCGGCTCACGACGCCGATTTGGAGAGACTGAATCCAGCGTGGCAGAACTTCTAGCCCGCGGATGACGCCCTCGACATACAAGATCGCTACAGCAATTGTCGCGAGGTCACTGCCACCCAGTACGACTCCGAAGAGCACAACGGCAACCAGACCGGCGAGACCTGCAGCCTGCGCCCCCACATACAGCTGCGACACCTTGTTGACCTGCGCATGCGTGGTTTGACGCAGATGCTCTGAACGCCGGCCGAACCGATCCATCGCCCAGCGATCCAGGTGAAGACCAGAGATGAATCGCGAGGCTGTGATGGCCTCGTCGACGCTCTCGCCAACACGACTGCTTGCATCGAGTCGAGCGCGGTCCTTGATGAACAGCTGCTTGCCGACCTTTGCGCGAATGAGCAAGAACAACAAGACGGCGACGATCATGACGCTGCCGGCGCGCCAGTCGATGACTGTGAGCAGGATCAGGCTCTGCACCACCCGCACGATGCCGGGGATACCGTGACCGATCGTCTCGGAGAAGGCCTCACCCACGTGATCAACATCGGTGGTGTGACGGCTGACTACTGATGACCGCACCAATCCGTCTTGACGCAGGATCTTCGTATGCAACAACTGACGGAAGACATCGAGGCGAAGGCGATAAGTGGCATCATTGGCGACATCGGCGCCACCTAGTCTGGAGAAGTACGCCGACACCAACTGAAGCAATGCCAGCCCGATGAGAATCAGAATTCCCTGCCGTGGAGAGCCGTCACCGGACAGGATCGAGTCGACCTGCAGCGGAATGACCGCCTGGCAGGCGAGCACGATGATCGTGAAGGTCACTGTGATGGTCAGGAGCCGACCGGATCCGCGCAGATAAGGCCTGAACCAGCGGAAGAGTGCCCGGAACTGCCCCCTGCTCGCGAAGGGGTTCGCCTCCTCTACAGGAGGATCCAAGGGCTGCATCGGCACAGGATTCCCCCGAAACCTTGACGGGGGGTTATCCCAGGATGAACTCCGCGTGTCCATCGGCCCACCATTCACCACTGAGGGTGAACTCCTGAGGTTTCGGAGGGGGACGAGTCGGCCTATAAGCCGGATTCTGTCTCGACCGAAGTCGAGGGCGATCATCCATCTAGGGCTGCCGTTGCCGACAGCCTCGTGCGACCTACCTGCGAACATTGAGCGGGCCGCTCGTTCGCACAGGCCTTGCGGCCCTCTTGGTCTTGCTCCAGGCGGGGTTTACCAAGCCGTCATGGTCACCCATGGCGCTGGTGGTCTCTTACACCACCGTTTCACCCTTACCAGGATTGCTCCTGGCGGTCTGTTCTCTGTGGCACTGTCCCGCGGGTTGCCCCGGGTGGGCGTTACCCACCGCCTTGCCCTGTGGAGTCCGGACTTTCCTCGACACTTGCGTGCCGCGATCACCCAGCCGACTCGTCCGATCAACAGGCTACGCGCATCTGGGCCACTCGGTCCACTCACGGATGCGGCAGCCCCTCCCGGGTGCGAGGATCAACCGTGCCCGATCGCCGTCAGCCCTCGAATCGTGAGGCGCGTACGAAGAATGGCTTCGCGCCCAAAATCTGCCAGGCCTGCGAACGGCCCATGGAGTGGCGCAAGGCGTGGGCGGCCAACTGGGATTCGGTGAAGTACTGCTCCGAGAAGTGCCGGCGCGCATGACCGATGTCGTGCTACTCCCCTACGACCGCCTCAGCCTCTCTCACGGCGCGATGGCCGGGGCTACACCGGAGACAACCGAGATCCTGCTGATCGAGAGCGAGCAGATGCTGCGCTCGCGCACCTGGCATGCACAACGGCTCTTTCTGCTGCTGTCGGCGGCGGCTCACGTGGCGCAGGATCTCCGCGATCGCGGATTCACCGTGCACGTGATGTCGGCCTCTTCCGTGAGCGCCGGGGTCAAGGCCTTTGCCCTTGAGCATCCAGATGCGCGAATCCGCTGCACGGAGCCCAGTTCGTCATCGTCACAGCGCGCCTTGATCGAGTGCGGGGTCGAGCTCGTACCCGATGACACCTTCCTGACCTCGCGCGAGGAATTTCGCGCGTGGGCCGGTGACCGCAGGCCTTTGGTGATGGAAACCTTCTATCGGTGGCAGCGCACGCGGCTGGGCATCTTGATCGACAACGGCGCACCTGTCGGGGGCACCTGGAATCTCGACAAGGAGAATCGACTGCCACCGCCCAAGGGCGCGCACCCGTGGCCCGAGCCGCCGCGTCACGAGCCTGACGACATCGATGAGCAGGTATGGCGGTCGATCGTCGATCGCGAACTTCCTGTCACCGGAGCCGCGCCCAATGGCACATGGGCCACGACACGTGCCGGCGCGCTTCGACAGCTCACGCACTTTCTCGACACGTCACTCGTCGACTTCGGGCCCTATGAGGACGCAATGCCCCGCGACTCGTGGTCGGTCAACCATTCCCTGCTGAGCCCATACTTGAATCTGGGACTCATTACTGCGCGTGAGGTGATTGATGCCGTAGTCGAGCGCTTTGACCAAGGTGGCATTCCGCTCGCCTCAGCCGAGGGTTTCATCCGCCAGGTGATCGGGTGGCGCGAGTATGTCAACGGTGTCTACTGGCTGTTCGAAGATGACTACCGAAACTCCAATGAGCTGCAGGCAGACCGACCATTGCTACCGCTGCTAAGCAATCCTTCACGAACTCAGATGGCCTGCGCTTCGTCGGTGGTCAGTGACGTGATGGATCGCGGGTGGGCTCACCACATCCCCCGACTGATGATCCTGAGCAATCTGGCACTAATAGCCGGCGTTCAACCGCAGGAGTTTCTCAACTGGATGAAGGCAATGTTCATCGACGCGGCCGACTGGGTGATGGTGCCGAACGTGATCGGCATGGGGCTACACGCTGATGGCGGGGCGATGATGACCAAGCCTTACGCCGCCGGCGGTGCTTACGTGAAGCGCATGGGCCGCTTCTGCTCAGGATGCGTATACGACCCGGGAAAGCGCGTGGGAGAGACCGCTTGCCCGTTGACGACGTTGTACTGGGATTTCCTTGATCGCAATCGAGCAACGCTGAAAGGCAATCACCGGATGGGGCAGCAATTTGCCGGACTGGATCGGCTCTCGGATCTCGATGACGTGCGCACTCGTGCACGCGAAGTACTCGACGGATTAAGCGCCGGGACGATCTAAGCGATCACGCAGCCGGCTTCCCAGATTGCTTCCGGCACCGCGGAATCATTCGGACGGCCATCGCCGGGAGTGAAGGTTCCGCACACATTCTCTGGAGCCTTGAGAACCCAGTCGGCGCCCACGCGCTCGAAGATCGACGGCTCCGATACGCCACTGAGACCCTCACCGGTCAAGGTCGCCTTCACGACGGCCCAGCTACCGCTGCACTCCACTGAGTCAACCGAGGCCAACGTGATCTCGGAGTCATGCAGGATCATCTCGAAGGTGCTGCGCAAGGTGTCGGAGTCGCACGATGCATCGGGCTGAGCCTCTGTTCCGGAGCAGCCGGTGAGAATCAACGCGGCTGCCGCGACACCTGCGAGTGCGAGCTTCATGAACTGAGCATGCCATGCCGCACTCAGGTAGCGTCGAAGCGTGCTCATCCTGCTGCCTCCAAGTGAGGGCAAGACCTCGCCCGTCACGGGACCCAAACTCGATCTCGCAGCCCTGAGCTTCCCCGAGCTCACCCGCGGCCGCACCGCCACGCTGAAGGCCCTTATTGATCTGTGCGCCAAGGATCCGAAGTCGGCCGCCTCGATTCTGGGTCTTGGCCCGACCCAGGCTGATGAGGTGCGCGTGAATGCACTACTTCGCAAGGCTGCCTGCGCACCCGCCATCGAGGTATACACAGGCGTGCTCTTCGACGCACTCGATGTCACCTCACTGGGCAAGCCCGCACGGCGCCGTCTGCAGGCCACGACTGTGATTTCTTCGGCGCTCTTCGGTCTGGTGCGCCCCGATGACCTCATCCCTGCCTATCGACTCAGTGGCGATGTCGTACTGCCCGGGATCGGGGCACCCGCGGCGCATTGGCGGGGCTCCGTAAGCGAGGTCATCAACCAGAGCTCGGGAGTGATCATCGATCTGCGCTCGCAGATGTATGCGGCTCTCGGCCCTATCCCCGCGGAAGCCGCCGAACGCGCGGTTAGCGCACGCATCCTGCTGGAGAAGAACGGGAAGCGATCAATCGTCAGCCACCACAACAAGGCGAGCAAGGGACGACTTGTGCGAGCCCTGGCCGAGCGAAGTGCCCAGCCATCCACGATCGATGCCTTAATGAAGTCGCTTCGCGAACTGAAGTGGAAGTGCGAGTTGAGCGAGTCGAAGAAATCCGGTCAGCCGGCAACCCTCGACATCATCGTGCCCGAAATCTGACTCGCGGCTACAGATCAGGCGTGTGAATGCCGCGCAGATGCGCGGCCTCCGAGAAGCCGAACATCGATGCGTTTCCGTCCGGGAACCACGCGAGCGTGGTCAACGAACATGGCGACAGCTCCATCTTGAATAGCAAGGTGAGATCAGTCTCGAGCGCCTGACTCACCATCACCTTGATCGGCGTGACGTGAGCGACGATGATCACGCGCTTGCCTGCGTGACGCTCCAGAACTCCACGGCGGGCAGCCTCGACACGACGGTTGACCTCGGCGAAGGACTCGCCACCCGGTGGCGCGACATCGGTGGAGGCAAGCCATGCGTCGAGCTGCTCAGGCCAGCGCTCGCGCACCTCGGTAAAGGTGAAGGCATCCCACTCGCCGAAAGCACACTCAGCGAAACCCTCATCGAGTTCGATCGGGACCCCGATGGCCGCGGAGACGTAAGCGGCAGTCTGCTGAGTGCGCAGCAGCGGCGAGGCGACGATGACATCAGCGCCGCCGCGCTCGGCGATCTCGCGTGAGAGCGCCTTCGCCTGCGCATTACCTAGGTCGTTGAGCGGCATGTCGATGCCGCCGATTCCGCTGAATCGCTTCTCGACACTGAACGCCGTGGCTCCGTGCCGTGCAAGGAGCAGCGTGGTGGGGGCGCCGAGGTCACTCCAGCCGACCATGCGGTTGGCCGCAGTGGCCTTGCCTGGCGTGCCCTTCGCGTTCTGCTCCTCCGCGTCACCGACAACGTCAGCGGCCTCTCGCACGAGCTCTTGTACGAGCAGCGCTCCGCGCTCGCGGATGATCAGCGGGGCACCGCCCGCCAATGCCTGGTCCAGTGCCTCGTTGACCATGCGATCGGCCGCGGCATTCTCCGCTCGCGGAACCCAGGTGTAGGTGACCTGACCGGCTGCGAAAATCTCACGAGCTTGCTTGGCCAACACGCGCATATCGGGGTGCTTGATCTGCCAGCGCCCGCTCATCTGCTCGACGACCAGCTTCGAATCCAGGCGCACTTCGACGCGGGCGTCGGGATCAATCTCGAAGGCTCGTGCCAGACCGGCAATCGCCCCGCGATATTCAGCAACGTTGTTGGTAGCGCTGCCGATGTACTCGCCGATCTCGAACAGCACCTCGCCGGTGGCGCCATTACGGATGACAGTGCCGTAGGCGGCCGGCCCGGGGTTGCCCCGCGAGCCGCCGTCAGCCTCGACGATCAGCGAGCGAGCCATGGTCACAGACCGGACTCCGCGGTGCGCACCAGAATCCGACGGCATTCCTCGCAGCGCACGACGGCCGAGACATTCGCATTGCGCAGTGCCTCAATCTCATTCGGCGGCAGTTCGAGCCGGCACCCTTCACAGCGGCCGCGGTACAGCCGTGCTGCACCGACGCCCGAGTGATCGAGACGGATCTTCTCGTACAGAGCGAATAGGTCGACCGGGAGGCTTTCGGCAATCCGAGCGCGATCAGCGGTGACCATCGACTTCTCAGCCTCGATCTCCTCGTGCAGCACGCGCACGGTCTCGGCGAGGGCCTCACGTTCTGCTGCAAGCTCAGCCTTCTGGCCGGCGAGCTGCGCGACTGCTGCAAGAGCACCCTCGACGCGATCCATGATCTCCAGCTCGACATCCTCGAGCTCGCTCTGCCGGCGAGCGAGTGACTCGATCTCATGCTGGAGGTTCTGCAACTGCTTGGGGTCGGTGATCGTACCGCCGTTCAGCAGCTCCTGATCATGCTGCGATCGAGCGCGCACCTGGTCCACGTCAGCATCGGCACGATCCTGATCGCGCTTGAGGTCATCGGCGATGACCTCGGCTGCCACGAGCTCATCGCGAGTGCGCGCGAAGCGGGTATCGAGACCGACCAGGGCGGCAGCCTCCGGAAGGGTGGCCGCGCGATGCGCGAGCTGCGAGAGCCGAGTGTCCTTCTCCTGGAGATCGAGAAGGCGCCACTGGTCTTGCGGTTCGGCGTTCACGATGTGCTCCCTAGGTGCGCAGCCCACGGATCAGTGGGAGTGGTCGAGACGACCGTTCGTACCGTACCGCCGATCACCGAAGCCGCTTGCTGCAGCCAAGGCCACTCACTAGCCCAATGAGCGACATCGACCAGGGCGCAGCCTCCATCGACCAAATGATCCTGGGCACGGTGGTGGCGCAGATCAGAGGTGACATAGACATCGGCTACCTCCGCCGCCGCGCTGAGGAAGGAATCTCCCGCACCTCCACAGACGGCGACGGTGCGAACTGTCGCTGCGAGATCACCTGCAATCCGCACCCCGTGCGCGGTTGCTGGCAGCGAACCTGCCACAAGTGCGCCGAAGGCCTCGAGGGTCAGCGGAGCAGCCAGAGAGCCGATACGCCCCGTCCCGAGAGTCGAGTCACGAGCATCGGGCACGAGAGGTCGCAGATTGCTGAGCCGAAGTGTCTGGGCGAGGGCATCGCTGACGCCGGGGCCCGCGTGATCAGCATTGGTGTGCGCACTGAAGAGTGCGATGCCGTTCTCGATGCAACGGGTAATGACTTCGCCCTTGGCATGGGTTGCGGAAACCTCGTGAACTCCGTGCAGGAAGAGCGGATGATGGGTGACGATGAGTTGAGCACCGCAGGCGATTGCTTCATCGACGATCTGAGGCAGCGGGTCAACCGCAAGGAGAACGGTGTCGACCTCAGCCTCGAGGCGCCCGCAGGTAAGCCCCACGGCATCCCAGTCCTCGGCCAGCCATTGCGGATACGCCGCATCCAGGGTGGCGATGAGCTCGCGGACGGTAGCCATGGGTGAAGGCTACCGAGCATCAATGGTGGGTGATGAGGGACTCGAACCCCCGACATCTGCCTTGTAAGGGCAGCGCTCTAACCAACTGAGCTAATCACCCGGGAGAGATGAGGCTATCGCGCTCGTGGCGGGGCAAGAAAACTGCCCGCTTGTCACTAGAGCCCGGCGAGGACTGCCGTGTACTCGTCAGCGCTGCGCGCCTCACCAGGTGCGTTGATGACACTCCAGCGCACGACGCCCGCTTTGTCGATGACGAAGGTGCCGCGCGTAGCAAAGCCCTTTTCCGGGAGAAAGACGCCATAGGCCTGAGCGACCTCACCGTGCGGCCAGAAGTCACTGAGCAACGAGTGGGTCAGCCCCTCTTGCTTGGCATAGACCTTCAGGGTGTGCGGGGTATCGCAGGAGACGCTGAGTACCACTGCGTCATCAGCCTCGAACGTGGGCTGGGTGTCGCGCAGTTCGCAGAGCTCACCGGTGCAGATACTGGTGAAGGCAAAGGGATAGAACATCAAAACGACGTTCTTCTTGCCGCGGAAGTCCGCGAGCGAGACTGATTCGCCGTACTGATTGGTCAGGGTGAACTCAGGAGCCTGCTGGCCTACGTCGGGAGCCACAGGGCAGTTAGCGCTTGGCGCGCGGGGCAACGAGCCGGGTGCCCTGCCAGTTGGCGCTGGCACTGACCGTGCTGGTCTGCTGCAGGCCAGCGGTCGGAGCCGCATCGGAGATGTCCTCAGCTTCGACGTGTCCATCGCGACCAGGCTTCGGGGTCAACAGCCACACCACACCGTGATCGGCAAGAAGACCCAGTGAATCGACGAGCGCGTCGACGAGGTCACCGTCGTCCTCGCGCCACCACATGAGAACGACATCGACGACCTCATCGAAATCCTCGTCGACGAGCTCGCCGCCGATGACAGCCTCGATACCGGTGCGCAGAGCCTCGTCGACATCGTCGTCGTAACCGATCTCCTGGACGGTCTGGCCCTCTTCGAGCCCTAGCCGACTGGCACGCATACGTGCCTCGTCGAGATCGCCTGCGGCGGTCACGAGATCTCCTTATCGTCATGAGCCGGGCTCACCACCCGAACCCGCAGGCCGTTCGGCCCGCTGTGGTCGTTAGTCCACACCGCTGGGCGGCCCAGCGCAAGCGACTACGCCGAAGTCGAGCCGAACTCGGCCAATAAGGGCGCCGAAGTCGAGCCGAACTCGGCCAATAAGGGCGCCGAAGTCGAGCCGAACTCGGCCCAGAAATGTGCCGAAGTCGGGGATGGCTTCCCTCGTTCACTCCCCTTTATGCGCGGCGACCCGCGGCGTGGAAGGATTGGGGGGAACTGGTAACCCCTGTCCTGCTCAACCCTGCACCGCCCCTGCCCATACCCCCGGCCACTCGGAGACCCCGAAGCGCCGGCCTTCGAAAGGGAATACGTGGCCCCCGGACGCGATCGCGACCCGCTACTCGCGGGTGGTCTGCCCACTCAGTACGTCGATGTCGACCCCGATGAGACTTCCGAATGGGTGGAATCCTTCGACCAGCTGGTCAACGAGGGTGGCAATTACCGCGCTCGCTACGTGATGCTCTCGCTGCTGCGACGAGCCGCAGAGCGCAATGTCGGCCTGCCTAGCCTGCGCAGCACCGACTACATCAACACGATCCCGCCAGAGCGCGAGCCGTCGTTCCCCGGCGATGAGGAGATCGAGCACCGCATTCGGCAGATCATCCGCTGGAACGCCGCGATCATGGTCCATCGCGCCCAGCGCCCCGGCATCTCCGTTGGCGGTCACATCTCCAGCTACGCGTCATCGGCGTCGTTGTACGAAGTGGGCTTCAACCACTTCTTCCGCGGCCCCGATCACCCCAGCGGTGGCGACCAGGTTTTCTTCCAAGGTCACGCCTCCCCCGGTATCTACGCCCGCGCCTTCCTCGAGGGTCGTCTCACCGAGCACCAGCTCGACGGTTTCCGCCAGGAGGTCTCGCACCCCGGTGGCGGCCTGCCCTCGTATCCGCATCCGCGTCTGCTGCCGTGGTTCTGGCAGTTCCCGACCGTGTCGATGGGCATCGGTCCGCTGAACGCGATTTACCAGGCGCGCTTTAACAAGTACATCACCCATCGCGGAATCAAGGACGCTTCGGAACAGAAGGTCTGGGCCTTCCTCGGCGACGGCGAAACCGATGAGGTCGATGCCGTAGGCGCGATCGGCCTGGCTGCTCGCGAGGAACTCGACAATCTCGTCTTCGTCGTCAACTGCAATCTGCAGCGACTCGACGGCCCGGTGCGCGGCAACGGCAAGATCATCCAGGAACTCGAGAGCTTGTTCCGCGGCGCCGGCTGGAATGTCATCAAGGTCATCTGGGGTCGTCGTTGGGACGAACTGCTCGCGGCCGACCGCGATGGCGCACTCGTCAACTTGATGAACGCCACCCCTGACGGCGACTTCCAGACCTACAAGTCCGAAAGCGGCGCCTTCGTGCGCGAGAACTTCTTCGGACGCGATCCACGCACGGCCCAGCTCGTCGAGGGCTGGAGCGATGACGAGATCTGGTCCCTGCGTCGCGGCGGCCATGACTACCGCAAGCTGTACGCCGCATACGAAGCAGCAAATGCCACCAAGGGTCAGCCGACAGTGATCTTGGCTCACACCATCAAGGGCTGGACTCTCGGCTCGCACTTCGAGGGCCGTAACTCCACGCACCAGATGAAGAAGCTCTCCCTCGAAGATCTCAAGGACTTCCGCGATCTCATGGAGATCCCGATCCCTGACTCGCAGCTCGATCCATACCTGCCGCCGTACTTTCACCCCGGCCCCGACAGCGATGTCATGCAATACGTGAACAAGACACGCAGCAAGCTCGGCGGCTCCGTGCCCACACGTCGCAATGTCGCCAAGGCCCTGGTCCTTCCCGGCGACGAGACTTACGACGTCGTGCGCCGCGGCTCGGGCAAGCAGTCGGTGGCCACCACGATGGCCTTCGTCCGCCTGCTCAAGGACCTCATGAAGGACGAAAACATCGGGCACCGCTTCGTTCCGATCATCCCCGACGAAGCGCGCACCTTCGGCATGGATGCCATGTTCCCGACCGCGAAGATCTACTCCCCGCATGGGCAGCAGTACATCTCTGTCGATCGTGAGTTGATGCTGTCCTACAAGGAGTCAGTAACCGGGCAGATCCTTCACGAGGGCATAAACGAGGCAGGGTCTGTCGCATCGTTCACCGCTGCCGGCACGTCGTACTCGACTCATGGTGAAGCAGTGATCCCGATCTACATCTTCTATTCGATGTTCGGGTTCCAGCGCACCGGCGACGGCTTCTGGGCAGCCATGGATCAGATGGCTCGCGGCTTCGTCCTCGGCGCCACGGCCGGCCGCACGACGCTCAATGGCGAGGGGCTTCAGCACGAAGACGGTCACTCACTGCTTCTCGCAGCGACCAACCCGGCTGTCGTGGCCTATGACCCGGCGTTCGGCTACGAGCTCGGTCACATCGTCAAGGACGGTCTTCGTCGGATGTACGGCGAGAGCCCCGAGGACATCTACTACTACCTCACCATCTACAACGAGCCATACCTGCAGCCAGCTGAGCCGGAGAACGTCGATGTCGACGGCATCCTGCGCGGCATGCACCTGGTGAACGAGTCGCATGGCGATGGCCCGCACGTGCAGTTGCTTGCCAGCGGCGTCGGCGTGAACTGGGCGTTGAAGGCTCAAGAGCTCCTGCGCGAGCAGTGGGGCGTGTTCGCCGACGTCTGGTCGGTGACCTCATGGAATGAGCTGCGCCGCGATGGTCTCGCTTCAGATCGCTTCAACTTCCTCAACCCCGACGCCGAGCAGCAGGTTCCTTACGTCAGGGAGCGCCTGCAAGGCAGGCAAGGCCCGGTGATCGCGGTATCTGACTGGATGCGCGCGGTGCAGGATCAAATCCGCGAGTGGGTTCCGCAGGAATTCGTCTCGCTGGGCACCGACGGCTGGGGCATGTCCGACACTCGCGGCGCATTGCGTCGTCACTTCCTGGTCGACGGCGAGTCGATCACGGTTCAAGCGCTCACGATGCTGGCCAAGCAGGGTCAGTTCGATCGCAACCGACTGCGCGAGGCTATTGATCAATACTCCCTCGATGATCCGTCGGCTGCCGACGCCGGTAACACGGAAGGCTCGGGCTGATCATGAGCCAAGACCCCAAGCGATTCCTCGGATACCTCGAGGCTGAGCGCAATGCAGTCCTGCTGTACCGCGCTCTGGCCGAGACCACCGACGGCGATCGTCGGGAGGCCTTGCTCGAATTGGCTGAAATCGAGGAGCACCACGCCGCGCACTGGGTAGAGAAGTTGCAGGAGTACGGAATTCCCGTGCCTCCAGCACCGACCGATCTGGATCCGAATGACGCAGGCTTGCTGGCACGCGCACGTGCGGCCGGGCTCGACGGCGTACTGCAGACACTCGAGGAAGTCGAGGGAGCGGCGTCTGGCATTTACGACGATGAACCCGAAGCTCCACTGGGCATGAGCGATGACGAGCGCTCGCACGCTGAGGCACTTCGCCTGATGCGCGAGGATCCCTCAAAGCTCGTGCTCCAGGGTCGCGCGCCCCATCGCGTTCTTCGCCCCGGCGATGGCGAGAAGTGGCATCGCAATGACCGCTCCGGTTCGATCCGCGCCGCTGTGTTCGGAGTGAGCGACGGCCTTGTCTCGAACACCGCTCTTGTCATGGGTTTTGCCGGCGCGGATACCTCAAACAGCACGGTGCTCTTCGCTGGTCTGGCCGGCCTGTTCGCCGGTGCTTTCTCGATGGCCGCCGGCGAGTACGTCAGCGTCGCAAGCCAGCGCGATCTGTTCCGTCGCGAGATTCAGATGGAAGCTGCCGAGCTTCGCGATAACCCGGAAGCAGAGCAAAAGGAGCTCGAGCTCATTTACCGCGCCAAGGGCATCTCACGTGAGATCGCGGCTGAGACCGCGGCTCAAATCATGTCTGACCCCAAGATGGCACTCGAGACTTTGGCCCGCGAGGAGCTCGGTCTCGACCCCGACGAATTGGGCTCGCCTGTCAAGGTCGCGATCTCGAGTTTCGTTGCCTTCGCGATCGGCGCATCGTTCGTGGTGCTCCCCTACTTTTTCCTGACAGGTACGGCCGCACTCATCACGGCCATCTGCCTCTCCTTGCTCGCAATGATCATCGTGGGCGCCACCGTCGGCAAGCTCTCCGGGCGCAATGTGTTCTTCTCCGTCGGCCGCCAGTTGATGTGGGGTGTCGGTGCTGCCGCCGTGACCTTCGCGATCGGCAAGATCGTCAGCGCCGTTACTGGCACATCCCTCGGCTGACCGTGACCGAATCCGGCGATCGTCGCCTCTCGCTCGCCGCGGGAGCCTTGACGACAGCGGCCACCAGGCGGATGGAGGAATCCCTCCCCTGGTATCGCGAGCTCGGTGCGCAGGAGCGAAGTTGGGTTGCTTCGGTCGCACAGGCGGGCATCAATGCCTTCATCGAATGGCACGGCGCACAGGGCTCGAACCGCGCACTCACCGCGGATGTCTTCGGCGCCGCACCGCGTGAGCTCGCGCGAGTGATCTCACTCGAGCAGACGGTCGATCTCGTGCGTACGACGATCGACGTCGTCGAGTCCGGTATCGATGACCTCGCTGACGAGAAGGATCGCCCGCGCTTGCGGGAGTCGATCCTTCGGTATTCGCGCGAAATCGCCTTCTCGGCAGCAGAGGTGTACGCCCGTGCGGCGGAGGCCCGCGGTGCGTGGGATGCGCGGCTGGAATCACTGGTCGTTGATGCACTTTTGCGCGATGAACTCGACGAGTCGGTGCTCGGCCGCGTCAATGCCCTCGGCTGGACAAACCAAACCTCGCTCATGGTGCTGGCCGGCGCAGCGCCGATCGGCCACCCTGAGGCATCACTCGACGTCCTTCGTCGTGCAGCCCTGCACCATGATGTCGAGTTGCTCACCGGCATTCACGGCACCACGTTGCTCGCGATCGCGGGCGGGGTCGCCGATGCCGATCGCACGGCACGCTTGCTGGCGCCGCATTTTGGTCCAGGCCCGGTCGTGCACACCCATGTGATCACCGGCTTCCTCGCGTTGCCCGAGCAGGCTCGCGAAACAATCAGCGGGCTTCGAGCGGCCCCCGGGTGGCCCGCCGCGCCGCGCATAGTCGCAGCCGACGAGCTGCTTCCCGAACGAGTTCTCCTCGGCGACTCCAGTGCGATTGAGCGACTGATTGCCACCGCTTACCTCCCGCTCGCCGCCGACCAGGCTCTCTTGACCACCGCTGCGGCCTACCTGGAGCAGTCCCCATCCCTGGAGGCCACCGCCCGCATCCTGGTTGTTCACCCCAATACCGTCAGATACCGCCTGCGCCGGATCGCCGACATCACCGGGTTTCCCCCCATGGAGCCGCGGGGGGCTTATGCCCTGCGCCTAGCGCTGAGCCTGGGCAGACTCGGCACCTTGTAGGATTACTACAAATGTAAGCGCTCGACATTGGCTTGATCAGCAGCGCGATCCCCGCTGAGTTCACGGAAGGCTATGAAGGTGCTTGTAGTCGTCGCGCCCGGACAGGGCTCCCAAACCCCAGGTTTCCTCGCCCCGTGGCTCGAAGTCCCGGGGGTGAAGGACCGCCTCGAGTGGCTGAGCGCCGTAGCTGGCATCGACCTGGTGACCCACGGCACCACCTCAGATGCCGACACGATCCGAGACACCGCCATCGCCCAGCCGCTCATCGTGGGCGCAGGCCTGGTCACCATGCTCAGTCTCTTCCCTCACCCGTCGGCCGCCTTCTCCCAGATCGGTGCGGGCGCAGGCCACTCGGTCGGCGAGATCACCGCCTCGGTCGGTGCGGGTGTGCTGTCGGCTGAGCAGGCCATGGTCTTCGTGCGCGAACGCGGAAAGGGCATGGCTGCTGCCTCAGCTGTCACCGCCACCGGCATGAGCGCCGTGCTCGGCGGCGACGCCGATGTCGTCGTCGCGCAAGCAGAGAAGTATGGCCTGACACCGGCCAACATGAATGGTGCAGGTCAGATCGTCGTGGCTGGCACCCTTGATCAACTCGCAGCCTTCGCCGCCGATGCGCCTGAGGGCTCGCGCGTGCGCCCGCTCGAAGTGGCCGGCGCCTTCCACACCCATCACATGGCACCCGCGGTCGCCACCCTCGGCGGCTACGCGAGATCGATTTCCACCCACGACCCGCGCGTGAAACTCATCAGCAACACCGACGGCCAGATAGTCCATGACGGCCGCGAGGTGCTGAGGCGCCTGGTCACGCAGGTCAGCAACCCGGTGCGCTGGGATCTATGCATGCAGACCATGGCTGACCTCGGTGTCACGGCTGTCATCGAGATTCCCCCTGCAGGCGCACTGACCGGCATGATCAAGCGCGCACTGCCCGGCGTGGAGACCCTCGCGCTCAAGAGCCCCGACGATCTCGACGCGGCATGGGCTCTGATCGAGACCCACGGCCGCAAGTCGAGTCTTGACTCCAGCCCCACCTGGCGTCTGCTCATTGCACCCGCGAAGGGAACCTTCCGTCTTGTGTCACAGGCTCAGCCGGGCGATGCACTCGTCGCGCGCGAGTCCGTCGGCTCGGTCGACACCCTTCGCGAGAGCCACGAGGTGCTTGCCCCGCATGGCGGCACTGTCGTGGAGTGGCTCGTGCACGATGGCGATCTTGTCTCCCCCGGCCAGCCAATCGTGCGACTGCACCCTGAGGCTCAGGAGGCTATGGCGTGACCGCCGCTATCACGCCGGCAACCGGTGCTGCCTACGCGCGCATCATGTCGGTCGGCGGTTACCGCCCCAGCCGCATCGTCACGAATGAGGAAGTGTGCACACACATCGATTCCTCCGATGAGTGGATCCGCGAGCGCTCCGGAATCATTGAGCGTCGCTACGCCGCCGATGACGAGTCCGTAGTCGATATGGCCACCGCAGCAGCGACCAAGGCCATCGAGAAGTCTGGGATCAATGCGTCCGATGTCGGCCTCGTACTCGTCGCCTCCGTGACACACCCCTATCCGACTCCCTCGGCCGCAGCAGAGGTGGCCTACCGAATCGGTGCTATCGGCGCAGCTGCCACTGACCTCTCCTCGGCGTGCGCGGGCTTTTGCTACGGCATCGCCATAGCCGACTCCGTCGTACGCGGCGGCGCCGCAAAGTACGTCGTAGTGATCGGTGTCGAGAAACTCTCTGACTGGACCGACTTCTCCGATCGCAGCACCGCATTCATTTTCGCCGACGGCGCCGGCGCCGTCGTGATTGGCCCGTCTGACGTTCCCGCGATCGGTCCGGTTGTCTGGGGCTCCGACGGTGAGCAGCGCGATGCCATCAACATGACCCAGTCACTCGTCGAATACCGGGATGAGCCAGGGCCGATCTTCCCTGCTCTCACGATGCAGGGCCAGCAGGTGTTCCGCTGGGCAGTCGGTGACATGGCCAAGACCGCGCAACGCGCACTCGATGTTGCCCAGGTCGAAGCCGATGACCTCGATGCATTCATCCCGCACCAGGCGAATATGCGCATCACTGATGCGATGATTCGCGCACTCAAGCTTCCGGCGCACGTGCCTGTCGCACGCGACATTGCGTACACCGGAAACACGTCCGCCGCCTCGATCCCGCTGGCCATGGAGCGCATGCTCGATGACCACGAGGTCGAGCATGGCGGCACGGCACTGCTGATCGGCTTCGGAGCGGGCCTCGTGTTCGCCTCGCAAGTCGTCACGTTGCCGTAGCTCAATCGCACCAACCGTCAACACCCACCCATAAATGAAAGGAAGAACATGAGCGAGGACATCCTGAGCGGCCTGGCAGTTATCGTGAACGAGGTCGCCGGTGTTCCGGTTGCTGACGTTCAGGCCGACAAGTCATTTGTCGACGATCTTGATATCGACTCCCTGTCGATGGTCGAGGTTGTCATGGCCGCCGAAGACAAGTGGGGCGTAAAGATCCCCGACAGCGAGGTCAAGAATCTCAAGACTGTCGGCGACGCCGTCACCTACATCTCGGCAAACCTCTAGGACTTTTTCTCGGTGGGGCAGGCAACTGCCCCACCGACGTCCGACTCAGCACCGCAACACCCGCACTTCTTCACCCGTAGAAACGCACATCTTTACTCGCAGCAACCCACTGCACAGGAGACACACATGACTGGTCAGGTCGTCATCACAGGCCTCGGCATGACTACCCCCGTCGGCGGCGACGTCGAGACAAGCTGGCGCAATGTGCTAGCCGGAAAGCCGGGCATCGTCGCCATCGATGAGCCATGGGCTGAGATCCAGCCCTCGCGCATCGCCGGCATCATGGCCGTGGATCCAGGCGAGGTTCTCGACCGAGTCGAGGCACGCAAGCTCGACCGTGCGCAGCAGGCCGCACTCGTAGCTGCCCGCGAGGCGTGGGCAATGGCCGGCGCACCCGCCGTTGATCCCGAGCGCCTGGGCGCAGTGATCTCCAGCGGCATGGGCGGCCTCACCTCGCTCATGTCCGCATACGACACCTTGCTCGAGAAGGGTCCGTCGCGGGTCTCCCCGCACATGGTCACCCAGATCATGCCCAATGGCCCCGCAGCCATCGTCGGCCTCGAGGTTGGCGCGCGCGCCGGTGTGCATGGCCTGGTCAGCGCCTGCGCCTCAGGTGCCGAAGCCGTTTCCTACGCCGCCCGGATGATCCAGACAGGTCGCGCCGATGTCGTCATCTGCGGTGGAACCGAGGCAGTCATCCACCCGATCACCATGGCCGGCTTTGCCTCCATGCGCGCACTGTCGACCCGCAACGATGATCCTGCTGCCGCATCACGCCCGTACGACATTGACCGCGATGGTTTCGTCATGGGCGAGGGTGCGGGTGTGCTCGTGCTCGAGTCTGCTGAGTTCGCGGCCGCGCGCGGTGCCACCGTGCTTGGTATCTATGGCGGCTCGGGCCTGACCTCTGATGGTCACCACATCGCCCAGCCAGACCCCGAGGGCGTTGGCGCTGCACGTGCCGTCCGCTTCGCTATCGAGGATGCTGGGCTCACCACTTCCGACATCGTTCACGTCAATGCGCACGCCACCTCTACCCCGCAGGGCGATATCGCAGAGTCCACGGCGATCCGTGCTGCCTTAGGTGATCACGCCGACAACGTGGTGGTCACCGGCACCAAGTCGATGACCGGCCACCTGCTCGGCGGAGCCGGCGCCGTCGAGTCGATCTTCTCCGTGCTCGCACTTCGCGATCGACTCGTTCCCCCGACCGCGAATCTGCACAACCTAGATCCTGCGGTGAACCTTGACGTCGCACGCGATAAGCCGCGTGAGCTGCCGGCCGGCGATATCGCTGCCGTGAACAACTCATTCGGATTCGGCGGACACGATGTCGCCGTCGTATTCAGGAGCGTCTGATATGTCAGAGACCACCGAGCTCGACCCCCGCTCTCCCCGCGCACGACTCGCGAACTTCTTCGACGATGGAGTCTTCGAGACCATTACCCCCGAGGATGACCGCGGTGTGCTCGCGGCAGTGGGTCGCGCGCACGGCACGCAGGTCGTGGCCTTCGCCACCGACGTCACCGTGCAGGGCGGCGCCATGGGCAATGACGGCAGTCGTGCCATCGTCACCGCCTATGACCGTGCCTTCGCGGACTCCGCACCGATCGTGGGTATCTGGCACTCCGGCGGCGCACGACTGCGCGAGGGTGTGCTGAGCCTCGATGCCGTCGGCCGCGTTTTCGCTGCGATGACCCGAATCTCCGGCAAGGTGCCGCAGATCTCCATCGTGCTCGGCCCGGCCGCCGGTGGCGCTGCTTATGGTCCCGCCCTCACGGACATCGTGATCCTCGGTCCGCTGGGCCGCATCTTCGTCACTGGCCCCGAGGTCGTGCGCTCGGTCACCGGCGAGGACGTCAACATGGAAACCCTCGGCGGAGCCGAACCCCATGGTCGTCGCAGCGGGGTCGTGCACATCGTCTCGGAAACCGAGCAAGACGCCCTTGATGAAGGCCGCAGACTCGTTCAGCTACTCGGACATCAAGGATCACTCGACATGGCCAAGATCGACGACGTCGACCTCGGCGCCTTCATGCCTGAGTCAGCACGCCGTGCCTACGACGTGCACCCGCTCGTCGAGCATTTCGTCGACGCTGACAGCTTCCTCGAGCTGCATGCCCGCTGGGCTCCGAACATCGTGGTGGGTCTCGGTCGTCTCGGTGGCCGCACCGTCGGCATCGTCGCCAACAACCCACTCCGCCTCGGTGGCTGCCTCGACTCCAACTCGGCTGAGAAGGCCGCTCGGTTCGTGCGCATGTGCGATGCCTTCGCCGTGCCGCTCGTCGTTCTGGTCGATGTGCCCGGTTACCTTCCCGGTGTTGGCCAGGAATGGGAAGGCGTCGTGCGACGTGGCGCGAAACTGCTTCACGCTTTCGCGGAGTGCGTCGTACCGCGTGTCACAGTCGTGACCCGCAAGGCCTACGGCGGCGCCTACATCGCGATGAACGCGTCATCTCTGGGCGCCACTAAAGTCTTTGCTTTCCCGACCGCCGAGGTCGCGGTCATGGGCTCGGTCGCAGCCATCCGCATTCTGCACCGCCGCCGCCTCTCTGAGGTGCCAGACGAAAACCGCGAGCAGGTCGAGCTCGAACTCGCTGCAGAGCATGAGGTGATCTCAGGCGGAATTGCGCGAGCCGTGGAGATCGGTGTCGTCGACGAGATCGTCGATCCGAAGGAGACTCGACGTGCGGTAGCGCAGGTGTTGCTGGATACGCCGGGCGTGCGTGGGCAACATGGCAACATTCCCCTCTAGGGAATGCGTTCATAAGCGAGCAACATTCCCCTCTAGGGAATGTGTTCATAAGCGAGCAACATTCCGCTCTCGCCCTTAAACCACCTGGTGCATCAGTCGCACGGTGGAGCCTTCATGAGCTGACCGGAAGGGCTCGAGTTCGTCATCCCAGGGCGTGCCGATGAGTCGTGAGATCTCGTCCACGATTGAGTTGCCAGTGGCCTGCGTGCGTGCGAGCGCTGTACGCAGCCGCTCCTCGTGGACCATGATGTCGCCGAAAGGTCCGATGTTCGCTCGGAAAAGGCCAAGGTGGGGAGTGGCTGCAAAACGCTCGCCGTCGCGACCTGGGATGCCATCTTCGGTGACCTCGTAGCGCACCTGACTAAAGGCCAGGAGCGCGCTGGCCAGTCGAGCACCGATGCCGGGAGATCCTGTCCAGACGATCTCGGCCCGCACGCAGCCGGGCGAGATGGGCTGTTCTGCCCAGTCGACGTGAACCTCGGTGCCGAAGGCAGTGGCAAGTGCCCATTCCAGATGGGGGCTAAGCGCCCTGGGGCACGAGTGCAGGAAGACAACTCCACGGGCGGATAACTGCTCCGAAGCAGAGCCCGTGCCGTTCTTCGCGGTCAGGTAGACCGTCATGAGGCCCCCTTTCGAGTTCGCCTTCCCCAGCGCTCGAATGGACCCCTGACCCTCACGATACCCCTGCAACTTAAGTCACACCACTAGGTGACCCATTTGGCACCTACGTGAGGACGAGTTCGGTATGGTCGCCCTACGCGATCCACGCAGACATACATCGGAGGTTTCACATGGCACTGGCATCCCCCCAGCCGCGCGTCCTGGCTGACGTCGTTCCGCACACCTGGGTCCGCCAGGCCATCTTGGTCACCGGCGGGGCGGCCCTTGTCGGCCTCGCAGCACAGATCGCCTTCTACCTTCCTTGGAATCCGGCAGTTCCCGTCACCCTGCAGACCTTCGCGGTCCTGTTGGTCGGTGGCGCCCTGGGCTCCATGCGCGGCGCAGCAGCCATGACTCTCTATGCGATCCTCGGTGGTATCGGACTGCCCTGGTTCTCCGGTCAGAGCTCGGGCTTCGGAGGTGCGGCCTTCGGCTACATCATCGGCTTCATCGTGGCCGCATTCATCGTCGGCAAGCTGGCCGAGCATGGCGCCACTCGTAACTTCTTCAAGGCTGTCGGCCTGATGGTCATCGGCAGCATCGTGATCTACGCGATCGGCTTCACCTGGCTCAAGTACAGCCTCAACGTCCCGTGGTTCGGGGCCGAGTCGGCCTGGGCATACGGAGTCAAAGACTTCATCCCCGGCGACATCGTCAAGCTCCTTGCCGCGGCCGGTCTCCTGCCCCTGACCTGGCAGGCGCTGAAGAAGGCGAAGCTCACCGACTAAAAATCGATCACCGACTCAGCGCAGCTAGGCGGTGAGTCCGGTAACCAACAGATAGATCCCGAACACCACGCACATTGCGGCCAGGATCTGGAACTGTCGGTTCATCACAAATGTATAGATCGGCGAAAGAACTCCCTCCGCCCGTGATCCGAGCAACACCCGGATTGCGGGCGGAGTCCATGTAGCCATCAGTGCGAGCACGAAGAAGATCACAATGAAGATCGCCTGGATGATCAGCCCGGCCGAGGAGACCGTGATGTCGTGCAGGGCCGGGGCCATTACGGCGAAGCTCGAGACGTCAGTGATGCTGAAATAGAAGGCGAGCGCCGCGAACTCCCACGGCTTTGCCTTGCCCTCCACCCCTTGCAGCGCTGACTGCGACTTCGCCAGCAATTGCGGGTGGGGAATCAGGAAGAAAATCGCGGTGAGAAACAAGATGGCGGCAGCGATGATGCGAATGACCGGGTAGGCGTGATCATGCTGACCGGTGCCAGCATCTGGCAGTTGGGCTAGGCCGAAGAGAAGTAGCCCAGCCACGATCGCGAAGGCCAGCGCATTCGCGACAAACACTGCGACAGCGCGGACTTTCCACTTGGGTCCGGAGACCACGATGATCTGAAGCGCGATCAGCCCAGGGGTTATCGCCGCGGCGATTCCGAGTGGGATGACATCGAGCATGCAGTGAACCTAGCGGAGAGTTTCGAGAACCTCGCGAACCATCAGCTCGGTGGTGTTGGGGTGCAAGAAGACCAGGCGCCCCACGGGTTCCCCGCGCCACGAACTATGGGCCACGAAGGCAATCTGCTCGCTCAGCAGGTGCTGCGCCCACGAGTTGTACTCAGCGACCCCCCAGCCCGGACGACGAAACAGCACGATCGACAGGCCGGGCTCGCGTACCAACTCGAGGTGGTCACTCTCAGAGATCACCTCCGCGGCAAAGGTAGCCATGGAAATCGAATGTTCGACAGCCTCGCGGTACGCATCTAGCCCATTGACCGCCAGGGAGAACCACAGAGCGAGACCACGGGCACGGCGGGTGAGGTGATACGCCAGATCACTCGGGTTGAAGTCATCATCGCTGGCGTGAATCACGTCAAGGTAGGACGCATCCTGCGTGTGCACTGCACGAGCGAGCTTGGGCTCGCGATACATGAGCGCCGCACAGTCGAAGGGTGCGAACCACCACTTGTGCGGATCCATCACGATCGAGTCGGCATTCTCGATACCTGAATAGAGATGATGCACGCTTGACGCCAGCAACCCAGCTCCGCCGTAGGCGGCATCGACGTGCATCCAGATGTCGCGATTGCGCGCGAAGGCGGAAACAGCCTCAAGATCATCGACGATGCCCGCATTAGTGGTTCCGGCAGTGGCGACGATCGCCACGACATCGTCGAACTGCTCATCGGTCAGCGAGGCAAGCGCCTGCGCATCTAGTCGACCGCTCGCGGTCGAGATCACGACCGGGTCCATCGCGACGATGTTGAGCGCATTCTTGATCGACGAGTGAGCCTGATCGCTGACGAGCACGCGAAGACGACCCTCGGGTAGCCCGGCAGCGTGGCGTACGCGTCGCGCGTTATCACGTGCGACGACCAGGGCCGACAGATTGCCGGCCGAGCCACCGGAGACGAAGACTCCACCCGCGCTCTGCGGCAAGCCGGCGGCATCCATCATCACGCGCAGTGCCTGGTTCTCGGCAGCGACAGCGCCTGCCGCCTCCAGCCAGGAGACGCCCTGCAGTGACGCCGCCGAGACGACCATGTCGAACAGAAGCGCAGCCTTAGTCGGCGCCGCGGGGATGAACGCCCAATAGCGCGGACTGTCTGCCGACAAGATCGTGTCGGCGATGTGGTCGTTATAAAGGCCGAGTACCTCAGCGGCCGGCCGGCCGGCATCCGTCATAAGTCCGTCGAGGGCCTCGTGGAGCTCGGAGCGCACTCCGAGTCCGTCGACTGGGGTTTCTTCGAGCGAGAGTCGATCCCGCACGAATTCCAGGATGAGATCGGTCATCTCGGGGTTGAACTGGTGCATGCGTCCTGCATCGGCGGTCATCCGCGGGCCTTCCATGAGCCTGCGGAGCTTCACGCAGGATCGTGCGCCGTCAGTCTTCCTGCCAGCAGGCACTATCCCGAGTGTAGCCATAAGCCCGTCAATCTGAACATCATCAAGTTTCGTGGCACACTTGGGCGGTGAGCGCAGAAGCAGTGGCCCCCGAACAGGTTGGACGCAGTTACCACCACGGCGACCTCAGGTCAGCCCTGGTCGCCGCTGCCGTGGCCCGGGTCGAGGAGGTCGGCGCGGAGCACCTGTCACTTCGAGCGGTCGCCGCCGAGGTGGGCGTGAGTCCCAGCGCTGCGTATCACCACTTCGCCGACAAGGACGCCCTGCTCGGCGAGGTCGCAGCCACCGGCCTGCAGATGCTTGTCGTATCCGTGAGTACCGACGTTGCCGCGATTCCCGGTGATTCCCGCGAGGCAGCACGACTGCGTTTTCGCGCCGCGGGCCAGGCGTATGTGTCGTTCGCACTCTCGCACCCGCAACTCTTCCGTGTGGCCTTCAGTCCGTACTGCCTTGATCAGCCCGGGGTACCGACCAACGAAGACGGCTCGGTGCCTGTCCTCACTGAACTTCTCAATGACCTCGTCAGCACGGGCGGCATGAACGCTGCAGTTCGCGACGACTCGGAGGATGTCTTCGTCGCCACCTTGCACGGCCTGGCCACTTTGGCACTCCAGGGCATGATCCCCGCCGATCGAGTGCCACAGCTCCTGACGAAGATCGAGCAGCTGATCGGCGTCGGTGACCTGTAAGGCCTGACTAGCCGTGAAGTATGACCAGTCTCTCTTCGGTCATCTCGCGAACTGACCACGCCGGGCCTTCCTTGGTGTTACCCGAGTCACGCAGGCCGCCGTATGGCATCTGATCAGTGCGCCACGTGGGCACCTCGTTGATGAGCACGCCGCCGAAGTCGAGGGTGCGAGCAGCCTTGAGACCCTTGGTGATGTCAGCGGTGAAGACCGCTGCCTGGAGACCGAAGTCGGTCTCGTTCGCGATGCGCAGGGCGTCATCGAAATCGTCATAGACCTGCACCGCGACGACCGGGCCGAAGACCTCCTTGGCACACACATTCATCGATGGCTGTGCACCCACGATCACGGTGGGCATGAGCACTCCGTTCGCGTCGAGCTCACCGCCGCACGCGACGGATCCTCCCTCCGCAACAGCCTCAGCGATCCACTCCGCAACGCGATCGCGCTCGGACTGCGAGATCAACGCAGAGACGTCGGTGGTGTCGTCCATCGGGTCGCCAACGACGAGCGTGCGCACGCCGGCGACGAGCTCCTCGACAAACGCATCGGCGATCGAACTGTGCACGAGGATGCGCTGGGTTGAGATGCAGGACTGACCCGCATGCGAGAAGCCGGCAATCTTGATCTTTGCTGCGGCGGTCTTCCAGTCACCATCGCCCTCGATCACTACAGGCGCGTTATTCCCAAGTTCGAGGCCCACCCGCTTGCGAGGGGCTCGTGCACGAATTCCCCAGCCCACGTCAGGGGAACCAGTGAATGTGATGAGTGCGATGTGGGGGTTGTCGACGAGCGCATTGCCGACCGTGCCACCTCCGCCGGTGACGACCTGCAGGTAACCGTCGGGCAGTCCGGCCTCCTCGAGTAGCCGCGCCAGCAGGATGGAGGAGAACGGTGTCTGCGACGCGGGCTTGAGAACAACCGGGCAGCCAGCGGCGATCGCCGGACCCACCTTGTGCACGACGAGATTCAGGGGGAAGTTGAACGGGGCGATCGCGCCGACCACGCCCACCGGAACTCGCATGATGAAGCCGATCTTGCCGACTCCCACAGGCGAGGCTTCCATCGGAACCACTTCGCCGGCGAGGGTGCGCGCCACGGCTGCGGAGAATTGCAGCGTGCTGACAGCGCGATCGACCTCAACTCGTGCGGTCTTGATCGGCTTGGCGGATTCGCGTGCAATCGCGATACCGAATTCCTCGCGTCGTGCAGCGAGCAGCACCGCTGCCCGATCGAGAATCTCAGCTCGCTGCCATTGCGGCAGCGGAGAGGTCGCGAGTGCGCGCTGTGCGTACGCCACCGCGGCATCAACATCAGCCGGGCTGAGTGCGGGTACTGATCCCAGCAGTGCGTCATCGAAAGGTGAGCGCACCTCGAGCGAGGTGCCTGAACCCGTGGTCCAACTGCCTGTCACAGGAACAGGGGTCACGGTTGACTGGTCAATTCCTGGGATGAGTTGTGTCTTCATAATGTGAATCTAGCGGGGTATTCTCCACTTATGCGGGGGAATTCAGTCGGTCTTGAGGTGCGCTCACTCACCAAGGTCTTTGGACGCGGTGATGGCGTTCGCGCCGTCTCCGACCTCTCCTTCCGTGTCGAGCCCGGTCGAGTCACCGGCTTCCTCGGCCCCAATGGCTCCGGCAAGACCACCACTCTTCGCTGCCTACTTGGCTTGGTCAGCCCCACCTCGGGCGAGACTCTGGTCGGTGGTCATCGGTATCGCGAGCTGCACGACCCGCTGCACGTCGTGGGAGCCTCGCTCGAGGCAAGTGGCTTCCATCCTGGGCGCACCGCGCAGAACCACCTCAGTGTTGTTGCCGCATCTGCAGGGATCCCCCGCACGCGCGTCACCGAGGTTCTCGAACTCGTCGGGCTGGCCGAGGCAGGTCACCGCAAGGTGGGTGGGTTCTCCCTCGGAATGCGCCAGCGGCTTTCCCTTGCGACAGCTCTACTGGGCGATCCGGCCGTACTCATCTTGGATGAGCCAGCAAATGGCCTCGACCCCGAAGGCATCGCTTGGCTGCGCAATTTCCTGCGCTCGCTCGCAGCCGAGGGCCGCACTGTCCTGGTCTCGAGTCACGTTCTCTCTGAGGTGCAGCTCACCGTCGATGACGTCATCATCATTCGCAAGGGTGAGCTCGTGAGTTACGGCTCACTCGATGCACTGAGCTCTGGCATGAACGCACGAGTCATCGTGCGCAGTCCTGATTCGATCCGTCTCGCGGAGTCCATTAGCCAGCAAGCCTCCACCTCGGTCACAACCGACCACACTGGGGCACTGTTGGTCACGGGCATGAGCGCAGCCGACATCGGCGCACTCGCCTTCGCACAGAACGTCATGCTTCACGAGTTGCACACCGAGGAGCACGATCTGGAGGCCGTCTTCCTCGAGTTGACCTCGAGTGAAGGGGGTACCGCGTGAATGCCATAAGAGCTGAGTTCCGCAAGGTTCTCACCACGAAGCTGGCGCTGTGGCTTCTTGCCTTCTCGGTGGCCTTCACTGCGTTGAACGTGATGCTCATGGTCTACCTGGTGCCCACCGACGCGCGAGTGGCCGACAGTGCGCAGTTGCTGCAGGTCCCTGCCTACGTCAACAGCATCGTGGCCTCATGCGCGAATGCATCAGTGTTCGTCCTCATCCTCGGGATCATCGGCATGACCGGCGAATATCGCCACATGACCATCACGGCAACCTTCCTCGCCTCGCCGCGTCGTGCTCCGGTGATGCTCGCCAAGGCCGTGGCCTACGCCGTGATCGGTGCCTTCTTCGGCATCGTCGACTTCCTGGTCTCCTTCAGTCTCGCCACGATCACCCTGGCAGGAAAGGACCACGCGGCGATTGTTCCCTCGGAGTCTTTGCAGACGCTCGGCGGAGTCATCCTCGGCTTCGCCATCTATGCAATCCTCGGTGTTGCCGTCGGATCACTGATCCGCAATCAGGTCGCGGCGCTGATCATCGCCTTGGTCTTCGTCTTCCTCATCCAGCCACTACTCAGTGCCTTCGTCGACTGGACAACCGCCTGGCTGCCCGGTGGCGCACTCGATGCGGTCATGAGCTTCACCTATCGACAAGGTGAGGCGACCGTCGGCTTGTTCTCGGCCTGGGTCGGCGGGCTGCTACTCATCGGATATGCGATCGTGCTGGGCGCGATCGCCTCGATCACCACGCTCAAGCGCGACATCACCTGATCACGGCTACCAGGGCACTACCTGGCGGTCCTCCCACAGCAGACCGGTCGGAACCGGGGTTCCCTCTGCAGTGACGGCGTCACGCGTCGCCAGCCAGATGATCGTCTCGGCGCCCTCGGCCGCCGATCGCGGTGCCTCAGGACCACCCATGTCAGTGCGGCAATGATTAGGGCACATCGCATCCACCAGCACACCGCGCTTGCCATGCATCATCTCGGCTGCGAAGTTCTTCGTCATCGCATTGAGCGCGGCCTTGCTCACCCGGTAAGGAGCGAGCCCACCTGAGGTGCCAGGCCCGCTAAATCGCCCGAGACAGGCCGAGACCGTGATCACCCGACCATCTCGACGCTCGGCCATCCCCGGGGTGAACAGGCGAAGGGCGTGGAAGGCGCCATCAAGGTTGACGCCCATAACGCGATCCCACTCCTCAGCTGAGGTGCGCAGGGTCTTGGACATCTTCTCGCTCATCACGCCGGCCGAGATCACGAGAATGTCAGGAGAGGCCAGCGGCCCCAGCCGGGAGGCCAGCGCATCCATCGCGTCGGAGTTAGCGACATCAGCGCTCTCACCCACCGCGTCAATCCCCTCGGATTCGAGCAGTTGAGCCGCAGCAGCGGCGCGGGCAGGATCATTTCCGACCAGCACGACAGTCGCGCCCTGGCGCCCGAGGCCCCGAGCCGCTTCCAGGCCGATGCCGCGAGACCCTCCGGTGATGAGAGCAACGCGGCCGGCAAGGGGTTCGTGTGGATCGGAGCTGGTCATGGAGACAGCCTTACGGAGAAGGGCCAAAACGCAAGCTGACGATCTGTCGGCATCCGGTTAAGTCGTGCCCAAGGCGGCCTCGGCCCCACGGGTGAATTGGCATAGGCTTAAGGCGTGTCGAATGAGCCTGCTGCAACCGCCGGATTCGGACCAAATGAATGGCTGGTAGACGAGATCTACCAGCAATTCCTGACCGATAAGAGCAGCGTCGACCCTGCCTGGTGGGAATTCTTCGAGGGCTACACGCCCGCCGAGCAATCCCCGCACGCGACCAAGGCCGCACAGACCGTTGCCGCGCAGCCGGCACCCACTATGGCTGCACCAGCTTCGCCCGAAACCCCCGCACCTTCGCCGGCCCCGGCCGCGAAACCCGCAGCAGCACCTATACCTGCACCAAAGGTCGACGACGTCAACGTGCCTCTCAAGGGCGCGGCCGCTCGAGTAGTCGCGAACATGGAGGCAAGCCTCACGGTGCCTACCGCTACCAGCGTGCGCTCGATTCCGGCCAAGTTGATGATCGATACGCGCACGGTGATCAACAACCACCTCGCCCGCGGTCGTGGCGGCAAGGTCTCATTCACTCACCTCATCGGCTACGCGATCGTGCGGGCTACCGCGGAGATCCCCGCGATGAACCGCTCATTTGCCGAGATCGATGGCAAGCCTGTCATGGTCGAGCATGCAGACGTCAACCTCGGTCTAGCCATCGACATCGCCAAGCCAGATGGTTCACGCCAGTTGGTTGTCCCTCCCATCAAGGGAGCGCAGGCGATGGACTTCGCTCAGTTCTGGGCGGCATACGAGGAGGTCGTGCGCAAGGCACGCGCCGGCGCACTGACCGCCGACGACTTCGCCGGCACCACAATCTCGCTGACCAATCCCGGTGGCATTGGCACCGTGCACTCCGTGCCGCGCCTGATGCTCGGCCAGGGCTGCATCATCGGCGTCGGCGCCATGGAGTACCCCGCTGAATGGCAAGGCGCATCGCCTGAGTCGATTGCGCGCAATGCGGTCTCGAAGATCATGACCTTGACCTCGACCTACGACCACCGCATCATCCAGGGGGCGCAGTCTGGCGAGTTCCTCAAGCGCATCCACGAACTACTCCTGGGCGGCGGCGACTTCTACGGCGACATCTACCGCGCACTGCGCGTGCCGTACGAGCCCATTCGCTGGGCCCAAGACATCTCGGCCAGCCACGAGACCGATCTCGACAAGACAGTGCGAGTACAGGAGATCATCGACGCCTATCGCGTCCGCGGTCACCTGATGGCCGACACCGACCCACTCGAGTACCGCCAGCGCACCCACCCCGACCTCGACGTCCTCACGCACAAGCTCACCCTGTGGGATCTCGATCGCGAGTTCGCCACCGGTGGCTTCGGGGGCAGGCCGCTCATGAAATTGCGCGAGATCCTTGGCGTCCTGCGCGACACGTACACGCGCACCGTCGGTATCGAGTACATGCACATTGAGGATCCCCAGCAGCGCGTCTGGATTCAGCAGCAAGTCGAGCAGCCGCACGCCAAGCCCGATGTCACTGAGCAGCTGCGCATACTGCACAAGCTCAATGAGGGCGAGGCCCTCGAGTCCTTCCTGCAGACCAAGTATGTGGGCCAGAAGCGATTCTCCCTCGAGGGCGGAGAGTCGCTCATCCCGCTTCTCGACGCGATCTTGATCGAGGCCTCGCACAACGAGATCCTGGAGGTGGCCATCGGCATGCCGCACCGCGGTCGCCTCAATGTGCTGGCCAACATCGCCGGTAAGTCGTACGCGCAGATCTTCCGCGAATTCGAGGGCCACTACGGCGAGGAGTCCGTGCAGGGCTCTGGCGACGTGAAGTACCACCTTGGCACCGAAGGCACCTTCGTCGCCGATGATGGCGCGCAGACAGCGGTGTATCTCGCCGCGAATCCGTCGCATCTCGAGGCAGTGAATCCGGTACTCGAGGGCATTGTCCGCGCGAAGCAAGACCAACTCCCCCGCGAGCGAGTCTTCGACATCCTTCCAGTGCTCATGCACGGCGACGCAGCCTTCGCAGGCCAGGGCGTCGTGGCAGAAACCCTGCAGATGTCACAGATCCAGGGCTACCGCACCGGTGGCACCATTCACATCGTCGTGAACAACCAGGTCGGCTTCACTACCTCGCCGAAGTACAGCCGCTCGTCGTACTACTCGACAGATGTGGCTCGCATGATCCAGGCACCGATCTTCCACGTCAATGGCGACGACCCCGAGGCCGTGGTGCGCGTGGCCGAACTTGCCTTCGCTTACCGCCAGGAGTTCCACAAGGACGTCGTCATTGACCTCGTCTGCTACCGCAAGCGCGGCCACAACGAAGCGGATGATCCCTCACTGACCCAGCCACTGATGTACGCGATCATCGACCAGAAGCGCTCAGTGCGAAAGAGCTACACCGAGGCTCTGATCGGCCGCGGCGATATCTCTCTCGACGAGGCCGAGGTTGCCCTCAAGCATTTCCAAGAGCAGCTCGAGCGAATCTTCCAGGAGACCAAGTCCGAGGAAGACCACGAGGAGTTCAGCATCTCCTCTGCCGACATCATCAGCGCAGGGCAACACACCCTTGCTCCGCAAGGTCTCGCGGCCGAGATCGAGACCTCAATCTCAGCGGAGCAGATCGACACCGTCATTAACTCCCAGATCGAGATGCCCGCAGATTTCACCATTCACCCGCGTCTGGCTCCGCAATTGCAGAAGCGCGCGCAGATGGTCAAAGACGACTCCATCGACTGGGGCATGGCCGAGGCACTCGCCTTCGGCTCACTCCTGATGGATGGCCGCACCATTCGCCTGGCGGGTCAAGATGTTCGCCGTGGCACCTTCGGTCATCGCCACATGGTCATCGTCGACAAGGAAACCGGCTGGCAGTACAAGCCCCTCAAGCAGTGCTACCGAGATGGGGCGCGCCTGTACGTCTACGACTCCTTGCTCAGTGAGTACGCAGCCATGGGCTTCGAGTACGGCTACTCCGTGGCTCGACCCGATGCCCTCGTGCTCTGGGAGGCCCAGTTCGGTGACTTCGCCGATGGCGCTCAAACGATCATTGACGAGTTTATTTCCTCCGGCGAGCAGAAGTGGGGCCAGAAATCAGGCCTGACCCTGCTGCTGCCGCACGGTTTCGAGGGCCAGGGCCCCGATCACTCGTCGGCGCGCGTCGAGCGTTTCCTGCAGTTATGCGCGCAGGACAACATGATCGTCGCGATGCCGTCGAATCCGGCTTCGTACTTCCACCTGCTGCGCCTGCAGGCAAATGCGCACGTGCAGCGCCCGCTCGTGGTCTTTACCCCGAAGTCCCTGCTGCGCGCAAAGCATGCGGTGTCGCGGAAGGCCGATTTTACGACCGGCTACTTCCATCCGATGCTGCCCGACACCGAGTACCCAGCCGGCGGCATGCGCAAGGTGCTGCTCTGCGCGGGCAAGGTCTACTACGACCTGCTCGCTCACCGAGAGGCGAACAACATCACCGACGTCGCGATCGTGCGCCTTGAGCGGCTCTACCCGCTGCCGGCGCGCTCACTTCCCCCGACCATCGCGGGCTACCCCGGTGCCGAGGTCATGTGGGTGCAGGAAGAACCGATGAACCAAGGCGCCTGGAGCTTCATGGCCATGCACCTGCCGCAACTCATCGAGCGTCCGGTCACCGCAGTCGCACGACCGGCATCGTCGTCACCTGCCGTCGGCGCCCACCATCGTCACGATGCCGAGCAGAAGGCCATCGTGGAAGCAGCGTTTGCGTAGCCATGTACTTCACCGACCGAGGCATAGAAGAGCTCCAGAAGCGCCGGGGCGAAGAAGAGATCAGCGTCGACTGGCTTGCCGAGCGACTTCGCGAGTTCGTCGACTTGAATCCGGAGTTCGAGACTCCCATCGAGCGACTCGCCAGTTGGATGGCTCGCCTCGATGACGATGATGATGAGTGACCAGCCAGGTCAGAATCCTCAGTTAGCCATCTGAATTCCTTCTCCAAAAATTGGCTGTACAACACCCTCCGAAGCACATCAACATGGCACACTCATGCACATCACGGAGCAGGCGGGAGAAGTCATCATGCGGTTCATGGAGCGCCACTGGTTCGATGTAGGTGGTGTGCTGGGTCTTGCGCTAGCAGTCTGGCTCGGCTTGTTCGCCACCGAGATGAGTGCCCTGACACTGCTCCTCTGGTTAAGCCTGCTTTCCCTATTCGCACACCAGGTCGAAGAGTGGCGATGGCCGGGCTGGTTTCCGGGCATGCTGAATATCGTCCTTTTCCGCAGCACGGATCCGTGGCGATTCCCGCTCAATACCCGCAGCGGACTGGTCGTCAACGTGGCCGTGGGATGGGTGGGCTACCTACTTGCGGCACTCCTCGCGGAGCGGGCGCTGTGGTTGGGACTGGCGACAATTTTGGTTTCACTCGGAAATTGCGTTCTGCATCTGGCGGTCATTCCCATTCGAGGACGTATGCCCTATAACCCGGGCATGGTCACATCACTGCTTCTATTTCTTCCGCTGGTCGTCTGGTTCGCCATCGAGGCTCTCCCAATGATGTCGGCAACGGACATCGTCCTTGGCCTGGCATTGGGCTTGGCACTGAACATCGGCGGGGTCATCGGCGTGATTCGAGTTCTAGAGAACGTGAACGCGTCACCGTTTGAGGATCGTCAGATCCTCCCCGCCCTTCGTTACGCACGGCCCACTCAGTAGTTGGTAGCCCCTACTTCGGGGCGGGTGAGCACGAGTTTTCCGTGCACATTCCCCTCGTGCATCATCGCGAACGCCTCAGCAGCCTGCTCCATCGGAAGTACCCGATCGATGACCGGACGCACGCCGGTGCGCACGAGAAGGTCAACCAGCTCGCGCAGCTCTCCGATGCTTCCCATGGTCGATCCGATGATTTCCAGCTGAAGGAAGAACACTCGATTGAGCTGAGCCGGTGGCATCTGACCCGACGTTGCGCCAGAGATCACGATGCGGCCGCCTGGGCGTAGTGACTTCAGCGAGTGATCCCAGGTGGCTTCACCCACGGTCTCCATCACCGCGTCAACCGAGTGCGGCAGCTTCGTGCCAGTTTCGAAGACCTCATCGGCGCCGATCGACAGAGCCCACTCGCGCTTGGCCTCATCTCGCGAGGTCGCCCACACCGTGAACCCAAGAGCTTTAGCCAAGATGATCAGCGCAGTGGAGACTCCGCCCGCGGCTCCTTGCACCAGCACGGTGTCACCTGGCTGCAGCCCTGACTTCGAAGCGAGCATTCGGTACGCGGTTAGCCAGGCAGTCGGCAGGCAGGCAGCCTCTTCCCACGACAACTCAGCCGGCTTGTCCACCAGGTTGTGCGCGGGCACTCGCACGAGCTCGGCGATGGTGCCCGGGTAGATCTCGCTCAGTAGCGAACGACGAGGATCAAGGGTCTCATCACGGCCGTTCACGGTCGGATCTCCGAGCACCGCATGCACGATCACCTCACGGCCATCATCGGTGACCCCCGCTGCATCGGTGCCCAGGATCATCGGGACGCGGTCAGCCTTGAGCGCAACTCCCTTGAGCGCCCACAGGTCGTGGTGGTTCAGGCTCGCAGCCCGCACGCGCACGTTCACCCACTCACTTGGGGTGGTCGGCTGCGGCAACTCCCCGACTCCAAGGCAGGACAGCGGGTCAGCGGGGTCGACAGCGGCGGCGTAGACGGCGAACATGAATCGAGCCTAATGCCGAGTTGGTAGCGTGGCTGGATGCGCTCCCTTGCCAGTGACAACCATTCCGGGATGCATCCGCGCGTGCTCGAGGCGATCACCGCCGTCAACGCCGATCATGCAATCTCGTACGGCGCTGACCCTTGGACTTCCCAGGCGCTTGAGCTGCTCCGAGGTGAGTTCGGCGAGCACGCTGAGGTCTTCCCGGTCTTCAACGGCACCGGTGCCAACGTCGTGGGCATGCAGTCGATGCTGCGCAGTTGGGAGAGCGTCATCTGCGCGACCACCGCCCACGTAAACGTCGACGAGGCCGGTGCGCCGGAGAAACTGCTCGGCTCGAAGGTCATCGCGGTGCCCAGCGCCGACGCCAAGATCACCCCTGAGCTCATCCGTGCCCAGCACTGGGGCATCGGCGATTTCCACCACGCCCAGCCGCGGGTCGTGCTGGTGACGCAGTCCACTGAATACGGAACGCGGTACTCCCTCGACGAATTGCGTGCGATCACCTCTACTGCGCATGAGCTCGACATGTACGTCTATCTCGACGGGGCACGCATCTCGAACGCGGCAGCAGGTCTCGGCTGCACCTTTAGGGAGATGACCACCGACATCGGTATCGACGCCCTCTCCTTCGGTGCCACGAAGAACGGCGCGATGGGTGCCGAGGCTGTCGTGATCCTCAATCCAGCTCTCAAGGCGGGCGAGACCCTCGGCTACATCCGTAAGCAGTACATGCAACTGGCCAGCAAGATGCGCTTCGTCTCCGCTCAGTTCATTGCACTGCTCGAAGACGATCTCTGGCGCGCGAACGCGGAGCACTCCAACTCGATGGCGCAGTACCTTGCCTCGAAGGTCGCGGGTATCCCCGGCGTCACGATCACGCAGGCCGTTGAAGCCAATGCGGTCTTCGCGATCATCCCCGCCGCGATCACCCCTGCCCTGCAGGAAGTCACCCCGTTCTATGTCTGGAACGAGGCGACTAATGAGGTGCGCTGGATGTGCTCGTGGGATACCACGACCGCAGACATCGACACCTTCGTGTCAGCGCTCACCTCACTCACCTCCGGAACCGGCGCATGAACGAACCGCGCGAACTCCGTGACGATCTCGGCGCAAAAGTCATGCTGCCTGAGCAGGTCACGCGCATCGTCAGCCTGGTGCCGTCGCTCACCGAGGCTGTTGAGGCCACCATGCCCGGCGCGATCATCGCGGCCACCGACTGGTGCACTCATCCCGAAGGGCTCGACGTTCCGCGCATTCGTGGCACGAAGAATCCCGACATTGCTGCCATCATTGCGATGGCTCCTGATCTCGTCATTGCCAACGAAGAAGAGAACAAGCCCGAACACATCGCCGAACTGCGTGATGCCGGGCTTGCCGTGTGGGTGACCGAGATCCGCAACGTCGATCAGGCCATCGACTCCATGACGCGACTCTTCGCGACCCTTGGCCACATGAACGTTCCCTGGCTTGAGCAGGCGCGAGCCAACTGGGCGAACCCCGAGCCGGTCTTCGACCAGCCGGTGACCGCACTCATCCCGATCTGGCGCAAGCCCTGGATGTTCGTCGGCTCCGATACATATGCAGGTGAGCTACTCGGCAGGCTCGGCATCTTCAATGCGCTGGGATTGCACCCGGAGCGCTACCCCAAACTCGAGTTGAATCAGGTGCCCGACATCGAGCTGGTGATCCTGCCCGATGAGCCCTATGAATTCACCGTCGACGATGGCCCCGAGTACTTCTCCGCGCATGCCGCTCTCGTCAGCGGGCGGCTGCTCACCTGGTACGGGCCTGCCATGGTCAATGCACCTGCTGAGCTCGCCTGGACTATTCGGTCGGCCCTGAGCTAGAGACTCAACGTCGCCTGGTCAGGGGCGAATACCGAAAGACCAGCTTCCCGAGCACCGTGTCGACCGGCCCGAAACTTCGACTGTCATCACTCGAGTCGGGGTTATCCCCCTCGATCCACCAGCCAGTGCCCTCCTGGCGGATGGCCCTCTTGACGATCCGCAGGTCGGGGCGCAGCGGGTGAACAGCGAATACGACATCGCCCGGAGACACCCGCGCGCCGAGGCGCACCACCCAACAGTCACCGGTTCTCAAGGCAGGCTCCATCGACGGGCCGATGATCTGGACCGTAGTCAGATGTGAGCCAATCCCCATAAGCCCATCTTGCCTCCTCGGGGGGCGAGGGTAGGCTCCCCCCATAGCCATACGGGGCATCCCGGGGCTGTTCCGCCAACCGAAAGGGTTCACATGCTGTCCCGCATCTTCACCCCCCGCACCACTGCCTACGCTCACTGCGATCTGCCCTGCGGCGTGTACGACCCCGCTCAGGCTCGCCTCGAGGCCGAGTCAGTCAAGGCCTGCATGGTCAAGTTCAACGACTCCTCCGACGCTGAGTTCAAGGGTCGCGCCATTGCGATCAAGGAAGTTCGTTCGAGCATGGTCAAGGAGCACCTCTGGGTTCTTTGGACCGACTACTTCAAGGCACCCCACTTCGAGAAGTACCCGAACCTGAACACCCTCTTCAACGACGCCACCAAGCTGGCCGGTGCCGGCGGCACCAAGTCGACCACCGACGTTGCAGTTGCCGATGCGCTGCTCGCCAAGATCGACGAGATCGCCGCGATCTTCTGGGAGACCAAGAAGGCGTAACTGCTGAAAAAGGGGAACTTCTAGAGGCAATCAACGCATGACATACGCGTAGTCCCCACCTTTAGTCCCCACTGGCAATCTGCAAGGCCCCTGCCGAGTTATCGGCGGGGGCCTTGTCAGTCCCCGAGCTATGCACTTCGTTCATCAACGCACGCGCTGTTGCCATGTCTTCCCAGATCATCCCTGTGTTCCACGGTTAAAGGAGCGGTGGCGAGAACCCCGTCGATGAGGCCGAGGGCTGACTGAATGTCGAAGGCGTCCACGGTGATGGTGTTTCGGTGGTCGGTGCGGTCAATGCCGTCAATGTTGTTCGTCATGGTTGAAGGCTAGGTGAGTCATTCTGTGCCCGAGAAAGTGACAAGGGGTGTTCCCTGACTCCCATGTCTTCGTTACTCAATTAATATTGGGGGGGCAGGAATTATCAACGCCGGAACACGCGCCTCCATCCGTCGATGTAGGCGTCCATGTAGCAACTGCGACACTGTAATTCATGGTTTGGCCGTTGACGCCGAGAGTGCCACTGAAATACACGGAACCTTGGCTTACGGTTGTCGCATAATTGAGTTTCAATGTGCCAGAAACGGACGTTCCATTACACGAAAGGTTGAAATTCTTGGTTTGGCCGTTCCCAGTGAGTGAAACCGAGTAGCAAGTGCCGGTCTTTTTGCTCGCCAAGGCTTCGTTGGCGGGCCCTGGGTCTCCCTGAATCGTAGAACTAATGTAGAGGTCACTAGTGAACGAGTATGAGTATTTTATTGGATAGGAGCGTAAATCAGGGCCTGATGCTCGCGCAAGGTTGAGGCTCGCATTCGTGAGTTGTGACGGAATCGCAGAGACAGACGTCACGTCAAAAGTTGTTCGCCCATCTGCAAGCTTCTTGGCTTGGGAAATCTGCGCGGGGATGAATTGAACTTTGCCACCAGCGGGCTTCCACTTAATGGTTGTCGCAACCTTGCTGTCCCGCTTGTGTCCAAGGGCTGACCATCCCTCAACAAGATCTCGGGCGGTCAGTTCACCGATCACGAGCGTCTTCTGACGGGTTCCCAACCACTGGCCCTTGGCGGACGTTGGCAGCGTAATCCTGTACTGGTTTTTGCCCACTTTTTCTACGTTAATTTTTAGTGCATCGATACGCACAATTGCCTTACCGCCACCACGCAGAGGGTCCGGAGCGGCGTTCGCGACGGTTGAACCGCTCGCGATGAGGACGAAGGCGGCCAGAAAGGTGAGGGGAGTTCGCAAATGACGGATTCTCATGGAGGGAAGTTAACAGACATAGGTGAGAAATTTTCGGGCAGAACGTTCAAGAACACGTGGTCACGTGTCACAGCTCGAGGGAACGGCTACTGATGGCAAGTGCCACGAGCAGTAGGCCAGTCATGCCTGCAGTTCCGAGCAGGAACCACGGCAGCCGTGCCCGCGAGGCTGATGGCAGTTCCTCGCGGAATGTAGTCATCAGCAGCCCGCCGCCGAGGAATGCGGTGGCTACAGCAAGCACCAGATCAGATGCCGGTGGCAGGAAGTACGCCGCAGCCATTCCGATGACGATTGCCGCAATGCCCACCCAGCGCGTCTCGTACTTGAACTGATGCGGATGAGCCCGGGCAAGGGCTCGATCAGCGAGAAGGATGTGCGCGAAGAGCACGGTCGTGAGAAGAACCGCGTAGTCCCACCCGGTCGAGACGAGTGACGGCATCGTGTAGGCATAGAGGCCACTGATGAGCGCGAACGAGATCAGATGAATGCGATAAGCGCTGACCGATGACACTCGCCCTTCCTCGGCTCGCACATCGAGTACGAAGAAGAGCACTAGACCCACAAGCGCGACCAAGAAGAGCAAGGCCTCAGCAACGGGTGTCGGCGCGAATGGCACAACGTTGGCGTCCGAGAGCTCTTTGCCACCGGTCGCGAGTTCGGGCATGAGGTGGACGAAGACATAGGCCACCGCGACTCCGCCGCCGAGCGAGGCGAGGGTGTCCTGGGTGCGCTCTTTCAGGCCGGCAACCTTCGAGGCCGAGAGGTGAGCCGCGGCCAAGCTTGCAGCCAGCACAATGGCAATGAGCCAGTCGATATTCGTCACGGGGACATCCTCTCCGAATGTGGTGTTGCGTGGGCGCTTTGCCGAGGCCTCCGACGAACCTTCTGCCCGGGAGCGAATACTTAGGGCATGAGCATCCGATCGGCTGAGCCCCGCGACGTTCCCGCGTTGATCGCGATGGTGCTTGAACTGGCTGAGTACGAGAACGCACCCGAGCAGGCAATTGCTACTGAGGCTGACTTCACTCGCGACTTGTTCGGCGAGAGTCCGCGAGTACATGCCCTGGTGGTCGAGGTCTCCGGCGAGGTCGTGGCGTACGCGTTCTACTTCCTGAACTACTCCACCTGGCTCGGGCGTCATGGCATCTATCTCGAGGATCTCTACGTTCGCCCGGCCTTCCGTGGCCAGGGCTGCGGCAAGGCGCTACTCATTCGATTGGCGCAGGTATGCGTCGAGCAGGGCTACGGCCGGCTCGACTGGAGCGTGCTCGACTGGAACACGCCCAGTCGCGACTTCTATGCCGCACTTGGGGCTGAAGGGCTGACCGAGTGGGTGCCGTACCGCGTGCACGGAGACGCACTGGCGAACCTGGCCCGCTTGGGCTCGAACAGCCTGGATACTTGAGCCCGAGAAGGAGTGACATGACCAACGCCGTGACCGTGAGCTTTCCCGCCCAGACCCAGTACGTCTCGCTGGCCCGCACCATGGCCGCGGCGATGGCTGTTCGGGCTGACCTGCCCATCGATCAGCTCGAGGATCTTCGTCTCGCCGTCGATGAGGCGGCCGCCCAGATCGTCCTCGATGCTGTTGTTGGCAGCGAGATGCGTTGCGTGTTCGTCGAGGCACTCGGCTCACTGCGCATCGAGGTGCGCGGCATGACTGCAAGCGGTGCAGTGCCCGCTACCAATACCTTCGGCTGGACAGTTCTCACCGCACTCGTAGATGACGTCACTGCATCGGTCGATTCCGGCGAGGTCTGCCTCACCCTGCACGTCAAGCGTCACGAGCCGGTCAGCCCGTGACCTCCCCCGATACCAGCCCACCCGGTGACGAGAGGTGGGGTGATGAGCAGCGTGTGCGTGAGCGCGAACTACTTGAACTCATGGCCGCCTCCACGGAGGGCTCGGCACCTTTTGCCGCGGCGCGCGAGGAACTCATCACTATGCACCTTCCGCTCGTGCATCACATCGCTCGCCGGTACCGCGATCGTGGCGAGAACTATGACGACCTGGTGCAGGTCGGCACGATCGGCCTGATCAGCGCCATTGATCGCTTCGAGATCGAGCGGGGGCTGGAGTTCAGTACCTTCGCGACTCCGACGATCGTCGGCGAGATCAAGCGTCACTTCCGTGATCGCACGACGACCATTCGACTCCCCCGCAGGCTGCAGGAATTGCGCGGCCCGATCTACACCGCGAGCGAGGATCTCACCGGCGAGCTGCACCGCTCACCAACGGTGCGCGAGATCGCCGATCGCGTCGGTATTGCGCCTGAGGACGTACTCGAAGTGCTCGAGGCCCAGGCTGCCTTCAATGCCAGGTCACTCGACGACGAGGGAGACGATGACCACAGCGGCGTGGCCTCCACCTTGGGTTTCGAAGACCCTGGCATGGAAGAGGTCGAGTACCGGGAGTCGCTTCGACCGTTGCTCGACAAGCTGCCCGAGCGCGAGCGACAGATCATCATGATGCGCTTTTTCAAGAACATGAGCCAGAGCGAGATCGCCGAGCAGGTGGGCATCTCCCAGATGCATGTGTCGCGGCTTCTGGCTCGCGCCCTTGGCGAGCTGCGCGAGGGCCTTACCGCCGACTAATTGCGCTGGGCCTCGGCGAACACCCGCATCACCTTCGGGGTGAACACGAGGAGGATTCCGGCGATGGACAACAGCAAGATGACGAAACCGACCGTGCGCGGCAGGGGCTCCTCGGCACGCGTGAGATCGAAGAACACGAGGAGCGCGATCACCTGGGTCAAGATGAAGGCACCTCTTTGCCAGGTGCGCATCTGCCACCAGGCGCGGGCCACGAGCAGAAGGCCCACGCCGAACACCAGGTAAATGACGATGAGCAGCACCAGCGCCGCGGGGTTGGAGACCTCGGCCGGGCCGGTGATGCCCACGCGCACGGCCTCGATGATGTCGAAGATCGCATAGGCGATGAGGCCGAGTCCCTCGATCGCCGCGATGGCGGCGATTACGGCGAAGGAGAGAGTCGGGCGGGACATGCCACCAGCCTAAACGGCTGACTGCATTGGTTATGGTGGGGAGCATGCGCGGGCTCCTGGTGGTCAATCCCCGCGCGACCACGACCTCGGCACGCGTGACAGACGTCATCGTCAATGCGCTCTCGCACGAGCTCGATCTCCAGGTCACGATGACCACCCATCGAGGTCACGGCTTCGAGCTCGGTCGCGCAGCGCGCGCGCAAGGCCTCGACATCGTCATCACACTCGGTGGCGATGGCGTCGTGAATGAAGTCGTGAACGGAATGCTCGAGGAGGGTGTCGGCGACAACGTCCCGATCCTCGCTACCGTGCCCGGCGGAAGCGGCAATGTCTTCGCTCGGGCACTCGGCATTCCCGTCGATGCAGTTGAGGCGACCGGCGAGATCATGGAAGCCATCCGGAGCCAGCACACCCGCACCATCGGGCTCGGTCGGGTCAATGGTCGCTGGTTCACCAGCAACGCCGGTGTGGGCCTCGATGCCGAGATCATCACCGCGATGGAGGAGCAGCGCAGCGCCGGCCGCACTGCATCCCCGACCCGGTATCTCACGACTTTCTTGCGCCAGTACTTCGCTCGAACGGATCGAAAGAATCCAGCCCTGACATTGACCTCAGCGAAGGGAGTCAATGAAGGCGTCTTTGCGGTGGTCGTCCAGAACACGGCTCCGTGGACCTACTTCGGCTCCTGGCCGATTGATCCGTGCCCTCAGGCCTCCTTCGATACCGGCTTGGATGTTTTCGCACTACGCGACCTGGGCTTATTCGCCGCCGCCCGGGCAGCTCGCCGCATGCTGGCTCGCTCGACTGCCGGTTCAACGAAGGAATCCATCGTGGTCAGTCACGATCTAGAGGCCTTCACCATCACCTGCAGCCGGCCGATGCCCATGCAGGTGGATGGCGAGTCAACACCTGAGGTAACCGAGGCTGAGTTCGTGTCCGTCCCCGGAGCCCTTCGGGTAATCGCCGTTCTGTAAACGGACAAATGCGGCACTTGTGACCAACCTGACATGTTAACCGCTCACTTTTCGGCGGTTCCCCTTGTTCACAGCAGCAACATCTGCGAACCTAAGAGGGTCCTTTGCTGAATCGGGCTGGCTGTCTTCCTCCGGGGACGACCGGGAGACCCCTGGGTCGCCCCCTTTGATGTGCCAGTCTCGTGAAAGCAATCACGAGTGTCGGTGACCCCGACGCCCTCGCCTAATGGAGTGATCCGCATGGACTGGCGCCACGAGAGTGCCTGCCGTGACGAAGACCCGGAGTTGTTCTTCCCGATCGGCAATACCGGCCCCGCGCTGGTGCAGATCGAAGAAGCCAAGGTTGTCTGCCGTCGCTGTAGCGTGGTTGACGAATGCCTGCGCTGGGCTCTGGAGTCCGGTCAGGATGCCGGCGTCTGGGGCGGTCTCTCCGAAGATGAGCGCCGCGCTCTCAAGCGCCGCAATGCGCGCCTGCGGGCTCGCAGCAACGCCTGATCACTTCCTAATTGCCTGCCCGAACTTCAATTCGGGCTGATGTCCCCTGCCCCTCGCTCGGCAGGAGGGTGAAATGTCCGCGTGCCTCGTTCTGCACCAGGGATTCCACGATCTGCAGGCCCAGGCCGGCAGATGACATCGTGAAGCCCTCTGGTAATCCCGTGCCATCGTCAATGACATCGATGCTGATCAGGCCGGCACCTTCGCTGATCACCACGCGGATGCGTGCGGCATGTGCGTGCTCTACGGCGTTCTGTAGGAGTTCCGAAACAGCCATCGCCAGCGGAGTCACGAGCTCTTCGGCCATGACCGAGCACTCCCCCTCGCGCTCAATGACCGCTGTAACGCCCCCGACCGCGTAGGCCGGGGCGAGTTCGCGCACCAGCGAGATCACACGGTCGACGACCTCCTCGAAAGGCACATCATCACTTCCGGCTTTCGACAGGCTCTCGTGAACGACGGCAATAGAAGCAACTCGCAACTGTGCTTCAGCCAGTGCTGCACGAGTCTCCTCGCTCTGGGCGCGGCGGCCCTGCAGACGCAGAAGCGCTGCAACCGTCTGGAGGTTGTTCTTCACCCGATGGTGAATCTCTCGAATCGTGGCGTCCTTGCTCATCAGCGCGCGCTCACGGCGTCGAATCTCGGTCGCATCCTGCAGCAGCACGATGGCGCCTAGGCGTATCTCGCGATCGAGGATCGGAATGCCTCTCACGATGACGGTCGCAGTGCCGTTATCAACGTCGGCGCTGCCCGCGACCTGACCACTGGCGACCTGAGAGAGCGCCTCATCGACTGGGCCATGCTTGTGCGAGAGCTTGATGAGCAGTGCGCACAGATCTGCCCCCAGGAGCTCGGTCGCCAGACCGAGTCGGCTCATCGCGCTTACCGCATTGGGGCTCGCGAACTGCACGAGTCCAGCATCGTCGAGACGGATGAGGCCGTCACCGACGCGCGGCGAACCGGTGGCACCGGTAACGAATTCCGTCGACGGGAAGGTTCCCGCGACGAGCATCGTGAAGAGATCTTCAGCGGTCTGCAGGTAGATCTCCTCGAGCGGCCCCGCCACGCGCCTCGTCGGAGAGGAGTGGCGCTCGACTATGCCGATGACCTCACCCTGGAAGTGCACGGGATACGCGTCTCCAGCGACACGTCCGAAGGCTGCAGCTTGATCCAGATGCGGTGAACGGCCCTTAGCCATGAAGGTGCCCACGATGTCATCCGGCATGCTGGTCGGGGCAGTGGTGGCACGCACTTGAGCGACGGCGAGGAGTCCGCCCTCATTCCAGGTGGGCAGCCAGAGAACTAGATCACTGCCGGCGAGATCCGCGAGCAGTGACCACTCCGCCACGATGAGTTGCAGCCGATCGATGTCGGCTTCAGTGAGGTCGGTGCGCTCTTCCGCCAGCCGATTGAGGATCGCCACAGACCGAGATTACCCGCGAGAGGCTGGCGCGAGGTCTAACACTCCGATCGAGAGCCCGAGAGAA
>JBILOY010000022.1:0-35615 GCA_044374195.1 Candidatus Nanopelagicales bacterium | reverse complement strand
GGAGCCACCGCTATCTCGCTTACGATGCCGGCTGACTCGCAGAGCACCGGAATCTCCATCTTCATGGACTCGAGGATCATCAAAGTGTCGCCTACCTCGATGGCCTGGCCTGCCTCGACGAGCACGGAATGAACAGAGGCCACCATTTCGGCACGCACAGTCACTGACATGGAGGCCTCCTATTCGCTTTGGTAGTACGTAGCCCGGATCGTGGTGACGATCGAGGTACGAAGTGTCTCAGGTGCTTCGGCGCATTCACAGGAGCTCTTGACGCGAGACTTGATCACGCGCTCAATTCGAACGATCTCAGCACACGGGCCGCACTCCTCGAGATGGGTCGTCACCTGAATGCTCTTCATCTCTTCGCACTCATTGTCGATATAGACGTAGACCAGTGAGAGCACCTCGGTGCACGGGGTGGCGTGATGATTTCCGCAGCTCATGACTCGTCACCTCCGCTCACGGTTGCGGCGGGTACGTACCCGCGTTCGACGGCGTAATCGGCAAGGGAGTCGCGCAGCAGCTTGCGACCGCGATGAAGTCGCGACATCACCGTGCCTACCGGGGTCTCCATGATCTCGGCGATCTCCTTGTAGGGGAATCCCTCGACATCGGCGAGGTACACCGCCAGGCGGAACTCCTCCGGAAGTGCTGCCATCGCCTCAACGATGTCGGCATCAGCCAGTCGATCAAGTGCTTCCATCTCAGCGGAGCGAAGCCCGGTGGAGGTGTGCGACTCGGCCTCGGCAAGCTGCCAGTCAAGAAGCTCATCGGCCGAAGACTGGTACGGCTCGCGCTGCTTCTTGCGGTAGGTGTTGATGTACGTGTTCGTCAGAATGCGGAACAGCCAGGCCTTCAGGTTCGTGCCATCGGTGTAAGAATCGAAGGCAGCAAAGGCCTTAACGAAGGTTTCCTGCACGAGGTCTTCGGCGTCAGTCGGGTTCTTGGTCATCCGCATGGCCGCGCCGTATAGCTGATCGAGATACGGCAGCGCATCGCGCTCGAATCGGGCAGTACGGTCTACCGCCTGCTCCTCGGTGCCCACTACCTCGCTCATTACTGACGAGCCTACTGAGTCGCTCTTGCCCACGAAGAGCGGCACTGCGTCAGGCCAGGCCACGGCCGAGCAGCCCGTTTCCCTCTCGCAGGTCATCACATGCAGGTCAACAGCGGCCGGGCCCAGGTCATTCCCTAGAAGAGGAGTCCTTCGTCAGGAGCGATCGGAGTAATGAGGGAAGGCCCGTTGTTGCGGACGTTTCCGACCGCCACCGAGACCGGATCTGCGACCAGTGCGAGGTGGAATCCTGCCTCCAGCATCGGCGGCGGCAGTTCCTTGCCGGGCACGGCAGGATCGAGCCACTCGGTCCAGTCGGCCCGTTCGATCATCACGGGCATCCGGTCATGGATCACGGCAAGCGCGGGCGTGGCCGCCGTGGTGATCACGGTGCACGTCAGTCGCGGCTCGGCATCGGGGTTCGAGGGATCGCGCCACCACTCGTAGAGCCCGGCCATCGCGAGCGAATGGCTGTCGGTGCGGTGGATATAGAACGGCTGCTTCGCCCCCTTCTCCGGGCGATACCACTCGTAGTAACCGTCCGCCGGGATCAAGCAACGACGCTTGGCAAATGCAGAGCGGAATGAGGGCTTCTCAGAGATCGTTTCGACCCGTGCGTTGGTCAGCTTGGCCCCTATTGATGACTCCTTCGCCCACGACGGAATCAAGCCCCAGCGCGCGATCTCCATCCGACGAGTGAGTGTGCCCTCGTGCTCCCCCGCAGCCACGAGATACAACTCCTTGGTCGGCGCAACGTTGAAGTCGGGCGCAAGTAGGCGCTCTGGCGCATCGTCGACCTCGAACTCCTCGACCCAATCAGTGGCAGTCGTGGCTGCCGCGTATCGGCCGCACATCAGTCATCCGCCTGATCTGCCTCGGCTAAGTCATCGGTCCAGGTGCTGTAGATCAGCAGTTGACGACGAATGTGGTCGATGCGGCCGAGCAATGCGATGGCATCGATCACTGCTTGCACGTCGCCGGCATGCACCATTACGTGGCGTGCTGCCGCATCCAACGAAGCCGAGAGATCCACACTCTCGCGCTCCACCGACTCCTGCCCCGCATGCGTGAGAGCCGCGCCGTCAGCACCGAGAGTGACACGTGCCATGCCCACCGTCTGATCGATCAACTCGCCGAAGCGCTCCGCGGTCAACGGCTGCGTCACTCCGCGATTGAAGAGCAGGTTTGCCGCACCCGCGATGCCACGCACCTGGACTCCGATGCCACCGAGTCGGCGCAGGCGTCGGGCGTCCTCATCGAGTCGAGCTGCGACCTCGCGCCCGCGCGGATTCCAGAAGGCACTCTCGGCGAGCTTGACCAGCGCCTGCCGAGCAGAGTCGGCCTGATCACGAAGTGCGCGGCTGGTGTCGATGTACTCGTGATTCATGCCAGGCTCAAGAACGAGAGTGTCATCGCCATTGCCATGACCCACCGAGGTCAAGACCTCAAGAATCGCATCGCGATAGCGGGTGAGAGCTGTCTCGAATTCCGCGGGCTTCGGCTTTGCCGGGTATAGGTAGACCGCGAGCAAGCCGATCACGCCACCGATGACGACATCGAGCACCCGCCAGATGTCGTCCTGCATCGAGCCCGGCCCCAGCGCAAGCACGAACACGACGGCAATCGGGATCTGGATCTGACCGGCGATTGACCACGGGATCATCCGTGCGACCAGTAGTGAGACAAGGATCGCGATCAGGAACGACCACCAGCTCAGTCCGACCAGATTGACCCAGATTGATGCGGCCAGCACACCAAGCCCGGTTCCCAGGATGCGCTGAAGCGAGAGCCCAAGGGTGCTCCATGGGGATGACTGCAGCACGAGCAGAGTCGTGATGGGAGCGAAGATTCCCAGGGAGCTACGCGAGAAGGTGACCGCGACCAGCCAGGCGATGGTGACGGCGATGGCTAGGCGAATGACATGGGCCGGCGTGCCGAGGCCGCCGTGCCGCTGCTGGAGCACATCGCCCAGGCGCAGTTCGGGCAGTAGCCCGCTGCTGCCAGTCGACTGCGCCATGGTTACCAGGCTAGTGCGATTACGCTGGGGGCCGATGAGTACTGAGAGCACGTTCTGGCCGGCCCCCCATGCCGATCATCCGATCCATGCCACCGTCTCGGTCCCCGGTTCGAAGTCAGCCTCCAATCGAGCCCTTGTGCTCGCAGCCCTCGCTGACGCACCCAGCACCATCACCGGCCTGCTCGATGCCCGCGATACGCGGTTGATGATGGCGGCCCTTGAGAGCCTCGGCGCAAGTATCGAGGTCGTCGGCTCGTCACCCGTCGGGAATATCGACGTGCGAGTTTCGCCGGCCTCCCTGACCGGCAGCAGCAGCATCGATGTCGGCCTGGCCGGCACCGTGATGCGCTTCCTGCCCCCGGTCGCCGCACTCGCAGCAGGCGAGATCGAATTCGATGGCGATCCACATGCACGCGTGCGACCAATGTCAACCACGATCGAAGCCCTCCGCCAGCTCGGCGTCGAGATCGATGACGACAACCGAGGCACACTCCCCTTCACGGTCAAGGGTGCCGGCGCTGTAACTGGTCGCGAGGTGCGCATCGATGCCTCCGCTTCCAGTCAGTTCGTCTCTGCACTCCTTCTCGCCGGCGCTCGCTTCGCGAATGGTCTCGTCATCACTCATGTCGGCCCGCCTGTGCCGAGTCAGCCGCATATCGATATGACCATTGCAATGCTCGCCGAGCACGGAGTCGTCGTCGACATCTCGACGCCGAATACCTGGATCATCGAGCCAGGCGTGATTCGTGCTGTTGATCGCTCGATCGAGCCCGATCTTTCCAATGCCGCGCCATTCCTCGCCGCAGCGATGGTCACTCGCGGCAGCGTCACGATTCCGGGCTGGCCCGCCTCGACTACCCAGCCCGGTGATGAGCTGCGCTCGTTACTTGCACGCATGGGTGCCGAGGTCGTGCTCGACGATCGAGGCCTCACCGTCTCGATGGCCGGCGAGATCCACGGGATCGACGCTGATCTCGGTGACGTGGGCGAGCTCACCCCGAATCTCGCAGCACTTGCAGCTTTAGCCACATCGCCCAGCACCTTCAGTGGCATTGCTCATCTGCGCGGTCACGAGACTGATCGGCTCGCTGCCCTCGTGCACGAGATCAATCACCTCGGTGGCGATGCCCACGAAACCGATGATGGTCTGCGCATTGCGCCGATGATGCTTCACTCTGGGCGCTTCGGTACCTACGCCGACCACCGCATGGCCACCAGCGGGGCAATCATCGGGTTGCACGTGCACGGCATCGCAGTCGAGAACATCGATACCACCGCCAAGACCCTGCCCGGCTTCGCCGATCGCTGGGCCGCGATGATCGATGGGACGTCTCAGTAGTGGCACGCAGCCTCGACGAGGATGACGTCCGGATCCGCCCCGGTCGCGGGAAGTCACGCCCGCGCTCGAAGGATCGTCCCGCCCATACCGAAGCTCTCGGCGGCATGGTGCTCACGGTTGACCGCGGTCGATTCACGGTGGCGATGGACGACGGCACCGAGATTTATGCCATCAAGGCTCGCGAGCTAGGTCGCAAAGGCATCGTCACCGGCGACATGGTGCAGATCGTCGGCGATACATCAGGCGACACCGACACCCAGGCTCGCATCGTGCGCCGCGATGAGCGCAGCTCAAATCTTCGACGAACCGCCGATGATTCCGATCCTGTCGAGAGAGTCATCGTCGCCAATGCGACTCAACTCGCTATCGTCACCGCAACCACGAACCCTGACCCCAGTATCGGACTCATCGACCGCGCACTTGTCGCGGCCATCGACGCCGGCATCACGCCGATCCTGATCATCACCAAGAGTGATCTCAGGCCCGCCGGTGAATTGCAGGCAACCTACGCGGCGCTGGGAGCCGACTGCTACGTCGTGCGCGATCGTGAGCCAAGTACCGAGCTCATCACTGCACTGACCGATCACCTCACCGTACTGATCGGGCACTCCGGTGTGGGCAAATCAACGCTCGTGAACGCACTCGTGCCCGGTGCTGGTCGCAGTACCGGTCACGTGAACGTCAACACCGGCAAGGGCCGTCACACCTCCACCAGTGCAATGGCACTCCCCTTGCCCAGCGGCGGTTGGATCATCGACACCCCGGGTATTCGCTCCTTCGGCCTGGCGCACGTCGATTTCGAGCGTCTCATTCACGCCTTCCCCGAGCTCGCTGACGGGGTCGTCGACTGCCCCCGGGCTTGCTCACATGACGAGGCTGAGTGCGCCTTGGATGCCTGGGCCGAGAGCCACGGCATCACTGAGCGGCTTGACTCACTTCGCCGACTGCTGCGCAGTGCGAAGGAAACCGACAAATGGTCGGATCAGCGCTCCGGCGACTAGTTCGTTCCACTCAGTATCTCCAGCCACACGCCCTCGGCACCGCTGTGCCCGACGGCGTACACCTGAATGCAGATCAGCACTGATGCGATGACCAGCAGCACGCCGAGGATGATCACGAGGGCGGGACGACGGCGGTTGCCCGGAATGCCGCGGTCAAGCAGCCAAAAGGCGAGAAGGAGCAGGAAGTACAGGCCGGCGAAGATTGGCGTGCGCGAGCCAAGCTCGATGTGGTTCGGCGAGGCGGCGACGCGTTCCAGCAGTTGCTCCCCCGATTCCTTCGCCACTAGCGAGGCGACCACGGCAATGAAGCCCAGCGCCACGGCGATCGGGCCGAACCGGCGCGAGAACCGAGGGCTGATGACCATGATGATCGCGAGTACCGCCACGAGCGGCAGCAGCACGACAACCGCGTGCACGACCAAGGGGTGAACCGGCAGGCCATTGAACGTGTCGAGAAGCGACTCCATGACGCCACCCTATGTCTGCGGTAAAGGCATTCGGGTGGGATAGGTTCGCGGCGTGACGAATCACCGGGATGCCGATCTTGAGCTAGCGCGCCGGCTGGCTGATGCCGCCGACGCCATCTCCATGTCGTACTACCGCTCCCACGATCTCGTGATCGAGACCAAGCCCGATCTCACCCCCGTGACCGAGGCCGACAAGGCCGTCGAGCAGGGCCTGCGCGAGATCCTGGCGGCCGAGCGCCCAACTGACGGCATCCTCGGCGAGGAGTTCGGAGTCAGCGGCAGCACCGAGCGCACCTGGATACTCGACCCCATCGACGGCACCAAGAACTACCTGCGCGGCGTGCCTGTGTGGTCGACCCTCATCGCACTTCGCGTTGCCGGGATGCTTGAGATCGGCTTCGTCAGCGCACCGGCACTCGGTCGACGCTGGTGGGCCGCGACCGGCCAGGGCGCTTGGTCGACCGGCCCCGGCATGAGCGAGCCCACGCGCATCCAGGTCAGCAAGGTCGCAACACTCGCTGATGCCTCGTTCTCCTACTCCGACAGTGCCGGCTGGGTAGAGCGCGATGCCGCGAAGGGTCTCCACACACTGACCAATGACACCTGGCGCCACCGCGCCTACGGCGATTTCTGGTCACACATGCTCGTCGCCGAGGGCGCTGTCGATGTCGCCGGTGAACCCGAGCTCGCCACCTACGACATGGCCGCACTCATCCCTGTCATCCGTGAGGCAGGTGGCATGGCCACGGGCTTCGATGGCAGTGACGCGATCGAGTACGGCGGATTAATCACGACTAACGGCGTGCTGCACGCCGAGGTACTGAGCGCGCTACGCCCCTAGGCGCGCACGCACGCGCAGGTGCAAGCCACCTGTCGGTCGCATCGTGACGAGGGGCACGGCAGCCGGGCAGTGCTCCCCCGCCGGGTACTCGACATCGAAGTGCGCCACGAGCGATGCGAGCAGGAGCACTGCTTCGACATAGGCGAAGTCGCGACCAATGCACTGGCGCGGGCCGGCACCGAATGGAATGAATGCAGAGCGATCAATGTCGCCGCTGATGAAGCGGTGCGGATCGAAACGATCGGGGTTCGCCCAGATGCCAGGGTGACGATGCAGCAGCCACGGGCTCATGATGATGAGTGAGCCCTGCGGCACCTCATATCCGCCAAGGACGTCATCACCGAGCGAGTTACGCGTGATCAGCCACGCCGGCGGGTACAGGCGCAGGGTCTCATCGATCACCGCGCGCGCGAACGGCAGGCGCTGGTAGTCGGCGAACTGCGCAGCCTTGCCGCCGAGCACCGCATCGACCTCCGCCTGCAAGGTGCGCATGATCTCGGGGTTCTCGGCGAGCAGGGCGAATGTCCAGGTGAGCGCACTGGCCACCGTCTCGTGACCCGCAACGATAAATGTGACCACCTGATCACGGATCTCGGCTTCAGTAAGCGCGTGACCCTCGTCATCTCGTGCAGTGATGAGCAAGTCCAGCATGTCTTCGGGCACCTCACGCACGCCGCGCAAATCGAGCATCGAGCGAACGGCGCGATCCAGAGCCGCCACCGAGCTGCTGAGTTTCCGATTACCCGGCGTGGGCACCCAGGCAGGTGGCGTGATCGGCACTCGGGCGCGGGCGATGACGACATCGAGAGCGTCGAGGGTTGCAGTGGTCAGCGCATCGGCATCTGTCGAGAGATCGGAGCCGAAGAGCGCACGACCGACAACCTCGAGGGCCGCGTTCATGATCGCCGCATCTATGTCGACCACTACGCCGTCGGGAAGTGCGTTCCAGTCGTCGATGATGCGCTCGGCGGCCGTGGCTACGTGTGCCACGATCGCGGTGAGGGTCTCGCGGTGGAAAGCCGGCTGCACCATGGGGCGCTGGCGCTTCCATTCCGCAGTGTCAGCGGAAAGCAACCCCTCCCCCGTCACGAGCGACAGCGCGGAGTACTGAATCGTCGACTTGCCGTAGTTGCGCGCATTGGTGACGAGCACGCTGCGCACGCCGTCAGGATCATTCACGAGATAACTGGGCGGCTTCGGGACCGGAAACTGCACGACGTCGCCGTAGGTGCGCCAGACGGAGTCAAGGTAGGAAAGCGGGTTCTTGCGGATAGCACCGAAGGAGCCGAGCATCGACTGACCGGCGGGGCCAGGGGCCGTGCAGGCAGTCGTCACATAGCGACGATTGGGGATCGCGCGCATTACGGTGCAAGCGCTGCGAGGGCGGTGCGCTTGGCCGGAACTCCGTAGAGGGTGGTGCGTTCGCGCAGCGTGCGACCGATCGGCTCGACTACCGCACGGAATTCCTCGGCCGTGATGCCCTGGCCGTGAGTCGCACCTGCAGCTCGCGAGATGTTCTCGTCCATCAACGTGCCGCCGAGATCATTGACGCCGGCCTGCAGCAACTGCTGCGCACCGCTGACGCCGAGCTTGACCCACGAAGCCTGGATGTTGTCGATCGAACCGTGGTAGCCAATGCGACCCACCGCATGCATGAGCACGACCTCGCGCCAGGTTGGTCCGCGGCGGGCTCGACGCTTGAGGTAGATCGGAGCGGCCATGTGCACGAAGGGCAGCGGCACGAACTCGGTGAAACCGCCGGTTCGTGACTGAACCTCACGGGTGCGAACAATGTGCTTGGCCCAATGCCGCGGGCTCTCAACGCTGCCGAACATGATCGTGACATTGGAGCGTAGGCCCACGCCATGCGCCATCTCGTGGCAGTCGAGCCACTCACTCGTGGTGATCTTGTCGGGGCAGATGATCTCGCGGATGGAGTCGTCGAGGATCTCTGCCGCAGTGCCGGGCAGTGACCGTAGACCTGCTTCACGAAGTCGAATGAGGTACTCAGGCAGCGGCTCGCGAAGCCGACGCGCGCCCTCGGTCACCTCAAGTGCCGTGAAGCCGTGCACGTGAATATCAGGGACAGCGGCCTTCACCGCGCGGCACACATCGAGGTAGTACTCACCATCGAAGTCGGGGTGAATGCCGCCTTGCAGGCACACCTCGGTAGCTCCGAGTGAATCAGCCTCGCGCACGCGATCGGCGATCTCGTCATTGGTGAGTAGGTACGGCTTGCCGCGCAGGTTCAGCGACATCGGGCCCTTGGAGAAACCGCAGAAGGCACACTTGAATGTGCAGACATTCGTGTAGTTGATGTTGCGATTGCGCACGAAGGTGACTTCGTCGCCATTCACGGCTCTGCGTAGTTCGTCGGCGAACTGCGCGATGGCAGCAACCTCGGTGCCACGCGCACGGAAGAGAGTCTCGAGCTGGTCGACGTCAGGCACTTGACCTGCGCGTACACCCTCAAGAACCTCGCGCACCGCGCCTTCGGCCTTTGCCGGGGCCGGGATGAGGAGTGGCGGAAGGCGATCGGAACCGGAGTACCAGGCGGTCGAGCGGCGGCCGACCTGAATGACCTCAGCGCCAGTGCCGACATTGGCCGCGGCCTCATGCTTCTCCGGGAAGGTCGCGCCAACATCATCGCGAGCGAAGGATGCAGCATCGGAGCGGTCGAGAACGGCGAAGCGCACGTTGTCGTCAAGCCACTTTCGCGGGTTCGACGCGAACTCGGGATGAATCGTCAGTCGTGGCACAAGCGCCTTGCCCCGCGACTCGGCGATTGCGCGCAGTGACTCGATCTCAGGCCACGGGCGCTCGGGGTTCACGTGATCGAGGGTGACCGGTGAGACTCCCCCGAAATCATCGATACCGGCATCGATCAGCAGCCCTGGGTCGTCAACGAGATTCGGCGGCGCCTGCAGATGAATATCGGCGGGCAGGATCTCGCGCGAAATGCGGATGGTCTCGAGTAGTTCGTCGATCGAGCAGGCCGGTTCATTGCGCATCAGCGTGCCCTGCTTGGGCACGAAGTTCTGGACGATCACTTCCTGCACGTGCCCGAACTCCCGGTGCGAGTCGGCGATGGCCTGCAATGCGTCGATGCGATCCTGCTTCGACTCCCCGATGCCGATCAAGATGCCCGTAGTGAACGGGATCGCGAGCTCACCGGCCCAGCGCAGGGTGGCGAGGCGACGTTCGGGGGTCTTGTCGGGGGCGCCGCGGTGCGCGACGAGATCGGGGTTGAGCGACTCGATCATCATCCCCTGGCTCGGTGAGACCCGGCGCAGCAGCGCGAGATCGTCCTTGCTGAGGGCACCGGCATTGGCGTGGGGCAGCAGGCCCGTCTCGTCGAGAACCAACTGGCACACGGCGGCGAGGTACTCGACCGTGGAGGAGTATCCGCGCTCAGCCAGCCACTGAGCCGCCAACTCGTAGCGGGCCTCGGGGGCCTCACCCAGGGTGAACAGGGCCTCATGACAGCCGGCGGCGGCACCCGCTCGGGCGATCTCGAGGACCTCCTCGGGCGACAGGAAGGGGGCCGGCAGATGGGCCGGGGCCTGGGCAAAGGTGCAGTAACCGCACTTATCGCGGCAGAGCATCGTGAGGGGAATGAAGACCTTCGGCGAGAAGGTGATGTGCCGATACATGCGCCTTCCCTTCCCGTGAGGCTTCAAGCGTGCCTGGTCATCGTGGCACACCTCAATGTTCAGCAGATTTCTGGCCCGACATCGGGCATGTGATGTCTCCGACAGAACTACGCAAGATTTTGCGTCATGCCGCAAAATGATGCACAATTGTTATGTGGCGAGGGCGACCCCCTCAACACACAACCGAATATCCATCCATGAAGCAACGATTAGGAGTGATCCTCCATGAACACGTTGGCCAAGGTGTTTTCCACCATGTTCGACCGCCAGCCCCTCGATACCGAAGGCGCTCGCCGTCAGCAGATTCACCGGGAATGGGATCGACAGCGCACACTCGCGGTGTCCCCCGCTGATCTGGCCGAGATCGACGCGATCTTCGCCCGCAGCCTCTAACCGGTTCCCCGCGGCACTCGCCGCACGAATCCACATAGCAAGGCCCCCTCACTCGTGGAGGGGGCCTTGTGTGCGTACGGACTAAGCCAAGGAGCTAGATCGCCGCCCAGTCGGTCTCGGCCGCCACTCGCAGGGCCTGGGCCCCGATGGTCAGCGCCGGGTTCTGAGCTGCCGACGACGGGAAGAAGGCGGAATCGACCACGAGCAGGTTTCGTACCTCGTGCGAGCGGCACCACGGGTCGAGCACGCTCGAGGCCGAGTCGGTGCCTCCCACCACGGTGCCGCACATATGACTGTTCATGTCGATCGTGAAGCGCTGCTGGAAGAGCCCCACATAGCCGGCCTTACGGAAGGCCTTGGTGGCCTTGTCGAGCAGCAGCTCATGACGGTCGTAGTTCGTGCGGTTCCACGCCACGCGGATGCGGCCATCGCTGCCGACGCTGATCCGGTTGTGCGGCGCAGGAGTGTCCTCTGTCATCACCAAGAATTCCAGGCTGCGCTCGGCCATCCGCTTGAGCATGATGAGCGGCGCATTCTTGGCATGAGTCTTCATCATCGATGCCTGCACCTTGCCGATCATCTGGATCGTGCCGCCCGGGAACCCATCTCCCAGATCGTCGTAATAGTCGTTCATGGCGAACGTCTTCTGGAACACGACGTCGTTTTTGCGGCGCGGATCGATCGCGGCGATGTGGGTGTTGTTATGCATCATGAAGTTGCGACCGACAAGCCCGGTGCCATTCGAGAGCCCATCGGGGAAGCGCTCACTTTGACTGCGCAGCAACAGGGCCGCGGAGTTCGCCGCACCGGCTGACACCACGAATGAGTTTCCGGTGAGCTCGACTCGCTCGCCGTCCTTCTCCCCCACTGCACGCACGACACGATCACTGCCGTCAGTCTCGAGTTCGGTGATGCGCACGCCAGTGAGCAAACGCACGTGGCCGGTCATGAGGGCCGGGCCGAGAGCGCAGGTCTCGGCGTCGGACTTCGCGCCAAGTCGACACGGGAAGCCATCGCAGGTGCTGCATCGGATGCACGAGCCGCCGGGCTGCAGGTCGACGCCGATCGCGGTCGGCGCCGGATGTAGGCCCTGCGCCTGCAGGCGCATCATCGTCTCTTCTATATAGGCCTCCTGCGCTAACGCGGGATACGGGTACGGCTGACTGCGCCACGGCTCGGTCGGGTCCTCGCCCGTCGTGCCGTGCACCTTGAACAGTGCCTCGACCTGCGAGTAGTACGGCTCGATGTCGGCGTAACGGAAGGGCCAGGCGGGCGAGACTCCGTTCGGATACACCGTCTCTTCGAAGTCACGCTCACGGAATCTCGGCAAACTCGAGCCGTAGACCTTCGTATTGCCGCCAACCACGTAGTGCACGCCCGGGCCGAACTCGCTGTCGTCGGCGTCATTGACCCAGGTCTCCGAGGGCTTGTAGCGCTTCTCAACGAACACTGCCTGCGGCGACCAGTTCTGGGGCTCGCGGGGCAGGTACTCGCCTCGCTCCACCACGAGCACGCCGATCCCCCGACGGGCCAAGCCCCAGGCCAGGGTGCCTCCGCCCATTCCGCTTCCGATGATGACGACAGTCGCGGAGTCGGTGATCATGTCGACATCCCACCATGAGGGAGGCTCGGGCGGGCTCTCCTGCGTAAATGGACCCCTCGCGTCGTCAATAGGATTTCCCCCATGAGTACGAGTGCGCGACTGCCCGAGAAGCCGACCCTTGATGGCGTGGAGGCCACTTGGGCTGCTGCTTGGGAGGAGCAGGGCACCTACCGCTTCGACCGCAGCAAGACTCGCGAGCAGGTGTTCTCCATCGATACCCCGCCGCCCACCGTCAGCGGCTCGCTGCACGTCGGCCATGTGTTCTCGTACACGCACACCGATTGCATGGCCCGTTACAAGCGCATGCGCGGCTTCGAAGTGTTCTACCCGATGGGCTGGGACGACAACGGGCTGCCTACCGAGCGCCGGGTGCAGAACTACTTCGGCGTGCGCTGCGATCCGAGCCTTCCGTACGACCCCGACTTCACTCCCCCCGCAGAGCCCGATGCGAAGCAGCAGATCCCGATCTCACGCAAGAACTTCGTCGAACTGTGCGAGAAGCTCACGGTCGAGGACGAGGTTGTCTTCGAGGAACTGTGGCGTCGCATGGGCCTGTCGATCGACTGGTCGCAGACCTACCAGACCATTGATGCCAATGCCCAGCGCGTGAGCCAGCTGGCTTTCCTGCGCAATCTCTCGCGCGGCGAGGCGTACCAGTCCGAGGCACCGACCCTGTGGGATGTCACCTTCAAGACCGCTGTCGCCCAGGCAGAGCTGGAAGACCGCGAGCGCCCCGGCGCGTATCACCGCATCGGATTCCCGACGACTGCTGACGCATCGAAGGTCATCTTCATCGAGACCACGCGCCCTGAGCTGCTGGCGGCCTGCGTCGCACTCGTGGCACACCCCGATGATGAGCGCTACCAGCCACTGTTCGGCACCACGGTGACCACTCCTGCCTTCGGCGTCGAGGTACCGGTGCTCGCACACACCCTCGCCGATCCGGAGAAGGGCTCCGGCATCGCGATGATCTGTACGTTCGGTGATCTCACTGACGTCACCTGGTGGCGCGAGCTCCAGCTGCCGACCCGCCCGATCATCGGCTGGGACGGCCGCATCCTTCCTGACGTTCCCGAGTGGATCACCACGCCTGAGGGCGTCACGAACTACGAGACCATCAAGGGCGCAACCAGCCACACCGCCAAGGAGCGCATGGTCGAGATCTTGTCGACCAGCGGCGCCATGGTCGGCGAGCCCAAGCCGATCACCCACCCGGTGAAGTTCTTCGAGAAGGGCGATAAGCCACTCGAGATCGTCACGACTCGCCAGTGGTACCTCACTAATGGAGGGCGCAACCCGCAGCTGCGCGATGAACTTCTCGAGCGCGGTCGCCAGATCATCTGGCATCCGGCTCACATGCAGGTGCGCTACGAGAACTGGGTCGAAGGCCTCAACGGCGACTGGCTCGTCTCGCGTCAGCGCTTCTTCGGCGTTCCGATCCCGGTCTGGTACCGACTCGATGAGGCTGGCAACCCGATGTACGACCAGATCATGGTTCCGTCCGAGGCATCACTGCCGATTGATCCGTCGACCGATGCGCCCGAGGGCTTCACCGAGGCCCAGCGCGGCGTGCCCGGCGGCTTCATGGGTGATCCCGATGTCATGGATACCTGGGCCACCAGCTCGCTGACCCCGCAGATCGCCGGTGGCTGGGAGCGCGATCCCGATCTGTTCTCGCGAGTCTTCCCGATGGACGTTCGCCCCCAGGCGCACGAGATCATCCGCACCTGGCTGTTCTCCACTGTCGTGCGCGCTGATCTGGAGGAAGACCGCCTGCCGTGGCAGCATGCGGCGATCTCCGGCTGGATCCTCGACCCCGACCGCAAGAAGATGAGCAAGTCGAAGGGCAATGTCGTCACGCCGATGGCACTGCTCGACGAATACAGCTCTGATGCGGTGCGCTACTGGGCCGCCTCCGGCCGCCCCGGCACTGACACAGCCTTCGATGTCGGCCAGATGAAGATCGGACGCCGCCTGGCGATCAAGATCCTCAATGCCAGCAAGTTCGTGCTCGGATTTGATGCCCAGGAGAACCCCGCGGCGATCACCGAGGCTGTCGACAAGGCACTGCTTGCACGCCTCGCGACAACTGTCGAGCAGGCCACGCGGGCATTCGAGGACTTCAACTACGCGAAGGCCCTCGAACTTGCCGAAAGCTTCTTTTGGAACTTCACCGATGACTACGTCGAGCTCGTGAAGGAACGCGCCTACGGCCAGCAGGGCGAGGCGAAGGCCGCATCGGCCAAGGCAACTCTCGCTGCAGCGCTCAAGACTCAGCTCGCGCTGTTCGCACCGTTCCTGCCCTTCGTCACCGAAGAGGTGTGGTCATGGTGGCAGGAAGGCTCAGTGCACCGCTCATCATGGCCGACCACTGAAGGCCTGACCTTCGAGGACGCTGACGCTAATCTCATCACCGATCTCGCTGCCGTGCTCACTCAGGTGCGCAAGGCCAAGAGCGAGGCCGGTGCCTCGATGAAGGCCGAGGTCTCCTCCGCTGTCATCACCGCACCTGCCGCTGCCGCTGCACGACTGGCACTGGCCGAGGGTGACATCAAGGCTGTCGGGCGCATCGCGGAACTTTCATTCGCCGAGGGCGCGCAGATCGACGTGGCTGTCACGCTCGCACCGACCGAGTAGCTCACTCAGCATTACGAAGGCCCGCAGCATTCGCTGCGGGCCTTCGTAATGATCGGGGGCTGGGCTTAGGCCGTCTTCTCGCCACGAACGCGACGAGGGGCCTCGCGGGCCACCAGGGTCGGGTTCACGTTGTGCTTGACGACTTCGGCATTGATGACGACCTTGGCGACATCATCGCGGCTCGGGACGTCGTACATGACGTTGAGCAGGGTCTCTTCGAGGATGGCGCGCAGGCCACGAGCACCGGTGCCACGCAGCAGCGCGAGGTCGGCAATCTCGTCGAGGGAATCCTCGGTGAACTCGAGCTCGACACCATCAATCTCAAACAGGCGCTGGTACTGCTTGACCAATGCGTTCTTCGGCTCAGTGAGCACCGACACAAGTGCCTCGCGGTCGAGCTTCGCTACTGCGGTGAAGACAGGAAGTCGGCCGATGAACTCGGGGATCATGCCGAACTTCAGGAGATCCTCGGGCATCGCGTACTGGAAGACGTCGGTCATGTCGCGCTCGTCTTGCTCGCGCTCGCCATCGACGATGTCGAAGGTGAAGCCGAGGGCCTTCTTGCCCAGGCGCTGCTCGATGATCGTGTCGAGACCAGAGAAGGCTCCGCCGACGATGAACAGCACGTTGGTGGTGTCGATCTGGATGAACTCCTGATGCGGATGCTTACGACCACCCTGCGGAGGAACCGAAGCAGTAGTGCCCTCGAGGATCTTCAGCAGCGCCTGCTGCACGCCCTCGCCGGAGACATCGCGAGTAATCGACGGGTTCTCGCTCTTGCGAGCGACCTTGTCAATCTCATCGATGTAGATGATGCCCTTCTCGGCCTTCTTGACGTCGTAGTCAGCGGCCTGGATGAGCTTAAGCAGGATGTTCTCGACATCCTCACCGACATAGCCGGCCTCGGTCAGAGCCGTGGCATCAGCGATCGCGAACGGCACATTGAGCATGCGCGCGAGGGTCTGGGCCAGCAGGGTCTTGCCCGAGCCGGTGGGGCCCAGCAGGAGGATGTTGGATTTCGCGAGCTCGATGTTGTCGTCCTTGGGGCGATCGCTCTCGCCGGCCTGGACCCTCTTGTAGTGGTTGTAGACAGCAACCGACATCGCCTTCTTCGCGACGTTCTGGCCGATGACGTATTGGTCGAGGAACTCGAAGATCTCGCGGGGCTTGGGCAGATCGCCCCACTGCACATCAGAGGCCTCGCTGAGTTCTTCCTCGATGATCTCGTTGCAGAGGTCGATGCACTCGTCGCAGATGTAGACGCCGGGGCCGGCAATGAGCTTCTTGACCTGCTTCTGGCTCTTTCCGCAGAACGAGCACTTGAGCAGATCGCCACTCTCGCCGATGCGTGCCACAAGTGCTCCTTTCGCGCCCGAGGACGCCCCGATAGCCCAGGGGGGAACTGGGCTTCTTAGACCGTACCGTGAGGGCCTGTCGATCGCGCGTCATGGGCCATGCGACACACCCGAGGAAGTAGGGCGAAACGGACGAGGTCAGGCCTTACGCGAAGAGATAACCGCATCGATGATGCCGTACTCCTTGGCCTGCTCGGCAGTGAGGATCTTGTCGCGCTCGATGTCCTTGGCTACCTGCTCAGCCGTGCGGCCGGTGTGGTGGGCGATGATGCCCTCCATCTCGGTGCGCATGCGGATGATCTCGTTTGCCTGGATCTCGATGTCAGAGCCCTGACCGCCGCCCTCGGTGTACGGCTGATGAATCAGCACGCGCGCATGCGGCAGTGCGAAGCGCTTGCCAGGAGTGCCCGCAGCAAGCAGCACCGACGCCGCCGAGGCAGCCTGTCCGAGGCACACGGTCTGCACCTGCGGCTTGACGAACTGCATGGTGTCGTAGATCGCGGTCATCGCGGTGTACGAGCCACCGGGTGAGTTGATGTAGATCTGGATGTCGCGATCGGGATCCATGGACTCCAGGCACAGCAGTTGGGCCATGACGTCGTCAGCGGATGCATCGTCGATCTGCACGCCGAGGAAGATGATGCGCTCCTCGAAGAGCTTGGTGTACGGGTTGTGCACGCGCTCGCCGGTGGCGGAGCGCTCACGGAACTCGGGGAGGATGTAGCGCGAGACCGGATCGAGCATGCTCATGGGGTTCATCACTTGGTCTCTCCCTTGCCCTTGCGAGCCGATGCACTGGGCGCATCAGCCGAAGTCGAGTACACGTGGTCAATCAGGCCGTATTCCTTGGCCTCCTCAGCATCGAACCAGCGATCGCGATCAGAGTCCCGCTCGATTTGGTCGATGGTCTGGCCGGAGTGCTCGGCGATAAGCAGTGCCATGCGCTTCTTGATGAAGAGCATCTGCTCGGCCTGAATCTTGATGTCGCTCGCGGTACCACCAAGGCCACCGGAGGGCTGATGCATCATGATGCGCGTGTTCGGGGTTGCGAAGCGCTTGCCAGGTGCACCTGCGACGAGCAGGAACTGGCCCATCGATGCGGCCAGGCCCATGGCGACAGTCGCGACCTCATTGGGAATGAGCTGCATGGTGTCGTAGACGACCATGCCGGCGCTGATCGAGCCGCCCGGGGAGTTGATGTAGAGGGTGATGTCCTTCTCGGGATCCTCGGCCGCAAGCACCTGGAGCTGCTTGGCGATGCGGTTGGAGTTCTCGTCCATCACCGGACCCTCGAGCCAGATGATGCGCTCGCGAAGAAGTCGCTCATCGAGCATGTCGCCAAAACCGGACATGCCGCTGGCACCTCGCAGCTGCGGAACGTAGATGTCGCTCGAGTGAATCTCGTTCACTGTGCCTCCTGCACTTCCCTGTTGACTGTCACTAGACCCTAACGCGCACAACCCCGAATGACTTCCCGCGAGAGTGCGTGTTCGCCCGAGGCCAAATAGCCATGAAACCCAATAGCCATGAAAAAGGGGCGGTGGTTGCCCACCGCCCCTTTCACTAATTCACGTAGTACTACTCGGCAGCGAGTGCCCCATTGAGTTCGGCATCGAGAGCCTTGAGATCAACGGCATTGCCGTCAGCATCGACAACGGTCGCCGACTCGAGAACAACCGCAAGGGCCTTGGCGCGGCGGATGTCCTGGATGGCCATCGGAACCTGGCCGGCCTCGACGAGCGCCTGGGCGAACTGATCGGGGCCCATGCCGTAGCGCGGAGCCTGCTGCACCAGCCACGCAGACAGCTCGGACTCACCGACGGATACTTCTTCCTGCTCGGCAATCTTGTCGAGGATGAACTGGCTCTTGAGTGCCTCGCGGGCCTGCTGCTCGACCTCGGCGCGGTGCTCCTCGCCGCTGTCGTGGCCATCTTCGAAGTGCGCCTCGACCTCGGCGGCGATGACGCCTTCGGGCAGCGGGATGTCAAGGGACTCGATGAGCACCTCATGCACCTTGTTACGGGCCTCAGCACCCTGCTCGAGGCGCTTGAGGCGCAGCAGCCGAGTCTTGACGTCGTCCTGGAGCTCGGCGACGGTGTCGAACTCCGAGGCCAACTGGGCGAAGTCGTCGTCGAGTGCCGGCAGTTCGCGCTCGCGCACGCCCTTGACCTCGACGTTGACGGTCAGCGGAATACCGACCCAGTCACCGTTTTGCGGGGTGAACTCGAATGAACGGGTATCGCCGGTCTTGGCGCCTCGCACGGCCTCATCGAAGCCGGGGAGCATGCCCTCGGTGCCGAGCTCGTAAGAGAGCGCATTGCCGATGAGGTCGTCGACGGCATCGCCCTCAGGAGTGGCACCGGCGATGTCGACCAGAAGCACATCGCCATCAGCGGCGGCGCGCTCGACGTCCTTGAGCGTCGCGAAGCGAGCGCGCAGCGAGTCAACCTGGGTAGCAACATCGTCATCGTTCGGAACGGCATTGCCGACCTCGACGCGCAGTGAAGAGAACTCGGGAAGATCGAACTCGGGGCGAACATCGACCTCAGCAGTGAAGGCGAGGTGCTTGCCATCCTCGATCTCGGTGACATCAACGGTCGGCTGGCCGACCGGAATCACCTTGTGCTCGCGCACGGCTTCGTCGTATGCCTTCGGGAGGGCGTCATTGACGGCTTCCTCGAGCACCGCACCGCGACCGAAGCGCTGCTCGATAATGCGCGCAGGGACCTTGCCCTTGCGGAAGCCCGGGATGCTGACCTGCTTGCCGATGCGACCGTAGGCGGCATCAAGGCTGTCCTTCATCTCATCGAAGGGCACCTCAACGGTGAGCTTGACCCGGGTCGGGGAAAGGGTCTCGACGTCGCTCTTCACTGCAGATCAATCTCCTGTGTTGATGGGTTGCGCCTCGAGGAATCGATGCACTGGGAGTCGGGGCGGGGAGATTCGAACTCCCGATCTCCTGCTCCCAAAGCAGGCGCGCTAGCCACTACGCTACGCCCCGCGCTGGCCACGTGAGTCTAGAGGTGGCACTCCCCTGCCGACGAATCGACTGACTCCCTGGGGGTAAGCCCTACTAAGGGTGGCCTAACCAAGGATCGATCGCCTACACCAATTGGCCCGTCGGCCCCTGGCTCGCGGCCCGATACACTTTTCGCGCTGGGGTTCGCCCCGCACGCGGGCGTTGCATAGTGGTAGTGCCCCACCCTTCCAAGGTGGAGGTGCCGGTTCGATTCCGGTCGCCCGCTCACATGACAAGGCCCCCTCCATGAGGGGGCCTTCGTGTTGTGCGCTCAGCTCACGATGTCTGGCAGCGCGGGCACCAGTACAGATTGCGGCCCTGCATATCGGCGGTGCGAATCTCGCTTTCACACAAATAGCAGTGCATCCCTGCACGTCGGTACACATACACCTCTCCCCCATGACGGTCGACGCGCTTATCTCGACCCATCACCTCAGGCAGGTGCTCGGGGCGCATGGTGTCGATGCGACCCTTCTTGGTTCCTTGGGTCATGAGCAGAACGAGATCAGCCCAGATGCCATCGAACTCATAGCGCGAAATCTCAGTGCCTAGGCGAAAGGGTGAGATGTCATGCCGAAAAAGCACCTCGGCCCGATAGATGTTTCCGACGCCCGCGAAGATGCGCTGATCCATCAAAAGTACGCCAATGGATTGCGCACTTTTGTGCACCTTCACCCATGCCAACTCGGGATCAGCATCGGTGCGGATGGGATCGGGTCCGATCTTCGCAATCGATGCCTTCTTCTCCCGCGGGGTCAGTACCTCGCACACAGTCGGTCCGCGGAGTTCGGCGTACGACTCCTCGGCGCGCAGGCGCAGGCGCAATTGGCCCTGGGGATCGGGCGCCTCACCCTTACCCAGCCGCCACTTGCCGAATAGGCCGAGGTGAATATGAATCCACAGATCGTTATCGAAGCCGATGTACAGGTGCTTTCCGTGCGCCTCGATCTTGCGTATCTGCGCGCCGCTTACGCGCGCAGCGCCGTCAGCGAAGCGCCCTTGCGGGCTGTCGACCACTACCGCCCTGCCCCGAAACGCCCGCGAAAGCCGGCGCGCCTGGTTATGGATGACATTGCCCTCAGGCATGGGTCACCGATCAGCCGCGTGCATCGCGCGCACGGGCACGCGCTGCTCGCTCGACGCCGTCGCGACCCTCGGCGAGCAAACGCTGTGGAGTCGCACCTAGATCGCCCGCGATCGCCGCATCTGTCATGGAGATCGTGGTGTCATCAACGAGCAGGAACGGGTACAGCCCGACCGTGATATTCGTGGCTGTCTCATTCGTGCGCGACTTCCACATCTCACCCAGGATGGCGAAGTACGTGTCGCGATACGGACTCAGCAACTCGATCTGATCGGGATGCATGAAGCCGCCGATGGTGGCCTCGAGGATCGCATTCGGAAGGTCAGTGCGCTCAGTGATATCAGCCCAGGCCTGCGCCTTCGCAGCAGCAGTCGGGCGCGCAGCACGTGCGACGGCGGCCTGGCGGCGACCCGTTGCAGTGTCATCGCGCACGAGCTCGGCATCGATCTCGTCATCACCGAAGCGGCCTACCGTGACGAGCCGCTGGATCAGCGACCAGCGCAGATCGGTGTCGACCGCGAGACCGGGCCACACAACCGAGCCATCGAGCAATCCGGTGAGGATCGCGAGCTCGTCGGCAGTGCCGGCCGAACTAATGAACGACCGAGTGAAGGCGAGCTGATGATCACTGCCGGGTTCTGCACGACGCGCGAACTCCAGGAGCGCTGCGGCAATGCGTCGCACGTAGGCAGCACGGTTCTCGGGAGCAGAGAATTGATCGATAGCCGCCTTGAGCTGACGCAGTACGCCTTGTACGACACCAACATCAGATTCCTTCTCGATGCCGGAGATCACGAGATCGAGGAAGTCGCCAGTGCTGACCTCGGCGTCGCGAGTCATATCCCAAGCCGCACCCCAGATGAGTGCACGTGCCAAAGATGAGTCGATGTCACCGAGGTGGGCGACGGCAGTCTTCCAACTGCGCTCATCAAGACGGAACTTGGTGAACGTGAGGTCATCGTCATTGAGCAGGAGGAGGTCGGGCTGCTTCACGCCAATAAGTGACGTGACATCGGTGCGAGCACCGACGACATCGAGCTCGAGACGATCACGGCGGGTGAGTACGCCGCCAACGACGTCATAGAGACCGATTGCCATGCGGTGCGAGCGCAGGGTTGGCGCAATGCCGGCAGGGCTGCTCGGTGGCTCCTGCTCGATCGCGACTGATGCGTAGTTGCCGTTCGCATCAACAGCGATGAGCGGACGCATGAGGTTTACGCCACTGGTGCGCAGCCACTCCTGGGTCCAGCCCGACAGGTCACGACCTGAACTCTTCTCGAGTTCGACGAGCAGGTCATCGAGCTGGGTATTGCCCCAGGCATGCTTGGTGAAGTACTCGTGAATGCCGGCGAGGAACTCAGGCTCGCCAACCCAGGCCACCAGCTGGCGAAGTGCCGAAGCGCCCTTGGCGTAGGTAATGCCGTCGAAGTTCACGCGCACCGCATCGAGATCGGTCATGTCGGCAGCAATCGGGTGGGTCGAGGGCAACTGATCTTGACGGTACGCCCAGGCCTTGCGCTGATTGGAGAATGAGGTCCAGGCATCGGTGAAGCGCGTGGCATGCACGTTGGCGTAGTGCGCAGCCCATTCCGCGAAGGACTCGTTGAGCCACAGGTCGTCCCACCAGGTCATGGTGACGAGATCACCAAACCACATATGCGCAAGCTCGTGCAGGATTGTGTTGGCGCGCTGCTCATAGGCCGCATCGGTCACGCGAGAGCGAAAGACGAGATCCTCGAGGAACGTGACGCATCCGGCGTTCTCCATCGCGCCCGCATTGAATTCAGGGACGAAGAGTTGGTCGTACTTGCCGAACGGGTAGGCCACGCCGAATTGCTTCTCGAAGAACTCGAAGCCCTGCTTGGTGATTAGGAAGATGTCGTCGGGGTCGAGGAACTCGGCAAGCGAGGCGCGGCAGAAGACGCCGAGCGGGTAGGTACCGAAAGTGCCGGTGTAGGAATCGCGCACTTCGTAGTACGGCCCCGCCACGAGTGCGGTGATGTAGGTCGACATGCGCAGGCTGGCCGGGAAGTCCCAGCGCGCCTTGCTCTCGCCCAGTGCCGAGGGCTCGGGTGAGGCCGCATTACTGATGACCTTCCAGTGATCAGGGGCGATGACGCTGAGCTGGAAGGTTGCCTTGAGGTCTGGCTGCTCGAAGCAGGCGTACATGCGGCGCGCGTCGGCCGATTCGAACTGCGTGTAAAGGTAGGTCTCGTTGTCGACCGGGTCGACGAAGCGGTGAAGGCCTTCACCAGTATTCATGTAGGCGCAGTCGGCGGTGATGACGACCGTGTTGGCCGCCTGAAGATTCGGAAGCGCGATGCGCGCCCCGGAGACAACCGTGGCGACATCGAGCTCGATGCCATTGAGCACCACTGAGCGAACCGATGGTGCGATGAGGTCAATCCAGCTCGACTCCCCCGGTGTACGGCAGTCGAAGGTTGCCGTCGTGGTCGAGATGAACGTGTCGCCCGACTGCGTGAGATCAAGGAGCACCTCGTACGAGTGCGAGTGCAGAAGCGCCGATCGATCGGCCGCCTCGGCCCGGGTGATGTTCTCGTTGTCGCTCACGCGATGACCTCCTTAGGATGGGTTAACCCTATGCGCCTGATGCACAGGAGCCACCCGAGGAGCCCACGTGAGCGTCACCGCAGATTTCTGGTTCGACCCCGCCTGCCCGTGGGCCTGGATGACCTCCCGTTGGATGCTCGAGGTGGAGCAGGTGCGCGAGGTGAACGTGCGCTGGCACGTGATGTCGCTGGCAGTGCTCAACGACGGACGCGAACTCCCGGAGAAGTACGTCGAGTTGATGAAGCGGGCCTGGGGCCCGGTACGGGTGATCATTGCCGCACGTAACGCTCACGGCGACGATGTGATCCTGCCCCTGTACACCGCCATGGGAACTCGCATTCATCTCGGACAACGCGAGGACTTCGACGCAGTGATTGCTGAGTCGCTTGCCGAGGTCGGGCTGCCGGCGGCTCTCGCAGAGTTCGCGCACTCCGACGCCGTCGATGCCGATCTTCGCGCGAGCCACGCCGAGGGCATCTCACTCGTCGGCGAGGATGTCGGCACCCCGGTGATCGCGGTTCCGGGCGCCGATGGCAAGCAGATCGCCTTCTTCGGCCCCGTGGTCACCCCGACTCCTCGCGGCGATGCCGCCGGCAGGCTCTGGGACGGCACATTGCTCGTCGCAGGCACTCCGGGCTTCTACGAGATCAAGCGCACCCGCACGGCCGGCCCCTCATTCGAGTAGGCGGCCAGCGCGAGCAGGCTTAGGCAGGCTCGTTCAGGTGCAGCACGCGCGGGGCTCGGGCATGCTCGGCGAGCAGCATCGCACCGGCGCGGATTCCGCCGACAAGATCATCGGCTTCGAAATTTGATCGCATCGCCAAGACCGCCAGTTCGCAAGACCGGTCATCAATGTCAATCGCGGCCTGAGTGCCGGTAACGATGTCGATGGTGCGCGCCACCGGGTCAACAGCGATCAGCACCGAGGTCTGGGCGCCGGGGATCAGAGCATGCTTGGCGATGGCCGAGTCACGACCTTGGTCAAGCGGACCGACGTATACAGCGAAGCAGCGTCCGGAGATCTCACGAGCGAGCTCGACGGCGGCCGTGATCGCGACTCGCTGCTTGGGGGTCAGATCAGAAGCTTCCATGTGCGCCACCTCCGACGAATGAGGATGAACCCACGCCAATCTCGCGCGGGATAATCGACGGATCGGGAGCAGAGCCCGAACTGGCGATGAAGACGGGGCCTTCGGCTGTGGGCTCACCGGGCAGGCCGGAGTGACGATCGCCACGCATCCACTTGGGAGCGGAAACAGCAATAGCCACGATCACGGCGAAGCCGATCGGGATGCCTGCGAAGAGTAAGAGTGCCTGTCCTGCGTTCACGGCGTCATCCTATTCATGCCCCTGATGCATCCGGCGCACGGCGTCGACCATCGGGGCAAGGAGTTCGGGTCCTGCCATGACGTCCTCAAGGAGCACCGGACGGCCGGCGGAATCAGTCATCGGCACTCGCCAGTTCGGATACTCCAGGTAGGTGCCTGGCTGGTTCTGCGCCCGCCGATCCCCGACTACGTCAGTCAGACCAACGCCGATGAGTCGGGCCGGTGTCGATGCCACTGCACGATGCAGAGCGATGGCCATGGCATCGAGCCCGGCATCGGAATCGAGATCGGCGTCGACCGCCAAGAACCCCGCGTCACGCAAAAGCTGCGCCCACTGGTCACGATCGCGCCTGGCATTCGAATACTCGTCGGCCGGATCAGTCGCAAGGAGGCCGAGGGTCTCGCGGATGCGCACGTGCTCATCGCGCAGGAATCCCGCGGTCGGGGGGAGGTCGTGCACGGTGACGCTGGCCAAGATGTCGCGTCGCCAGTCATCCAACGGCGTGATGACGCCGTCCGTGCGCTCGAACCAGGAGATGACTGTGCCGAGGATGCCGCGGGCAGCGAGCACGTCGCGCACCCACGGCTCGACCGTGCCGAGATCCTCGCCGACGACGATCGCGCCGGCGCGCTGCGCCTCGAGGCACAAGATCCCGACCATCGCGTCGTGATCGAAGCGCACGAAAGTGCCGTTGCGCGCACCCATGCCTGACGGCACCCACCACAGTCGGAAGAGACCGAGAACATGATCAATGCGCAGTCCGCCAGCGTGACGCAAGATCGTGCGCAGAAGATCGCGATACGGCAGGTAGCCGGCCTCGGCGAGGGCGTCAGGTCGCCACGGTGGCTGCGACCAGTCCTGACCCATCTGGTTGTACATGTCAGGCGGAGCGCCGACCGAGACTCCGCGCGCGAGAACATCCTGCAAAGCCCACGAGTCGGCGCCTGACGGATGAACGCCGACGGCCAGATCGGCCATTACCCCGATGGCCATACCCGCATCGCGCGCTGCCTTCTGCGTGGCGGCGAGCTGCTGATCCATCTGCCACTGCATCCACATGTGGAACTCGATGAGGGCTAAGTGCTTCGCGCGGAAGGCCGCGACTTCCGGTGAATCAGGTCGCGCATAGTCAGCAGACCATGTCGAAGGATCGTTGCCGAATACCTCGCTCATCGCGCACCAGGTCGCGAAATCGCGCAGGCCGACTCCTTGCGCTGCGCAGTAGGCCTCGAATTCCGCACGCCGCTGCTTCGACAACCCCGCATCGAACACCTCAGCGAGTGCCGCACTCTTGACAGCCCAGACAGCATCGCGATCAAGGAGATCTGCGCTGCGGTTCATCGCTCTCAGCGGCGCTGCGCTTTCCTCAATCTGCGCACGCTGCTTCTTCTTCAGGTCGCCGAACTCGGGAACATCCTCGACGTGGAGGTAAATGGGATTCGTGAATCGACGGGTCACCGGCAAGTACGGCGAGTTCTCGATTGGCGAGACGGGAGTTGCAGCATGCAGCGGATTGATAAGTACGAACCCGGCTCCGAGTTCGCTGCCGCTCCACGCCGCAAGCGTGGCGAGATCATGGAGATCGCCGATCCCCCAGGATTCGCGCGAGCGCGTCGCGTAGACCTGCGCTACGAAGCCCCACTGGCGATCGCCGGCGATCGCATCAGGATCAAGTCGCGCGGGAGTCATGACCAGCGAGGTTTGCGCCTGACGGTCATCGCTTTCAGCGTGCAGCGTGTGCCACCCGAGAGCAAGATCAACGGGGATGGCGAAAGAAGCCTCACCAATCAAGAGGCCGTCAACATCAACCGGCGCTGTCCAGTTGTCGACCTGCGTGAGCTCCACGCGCTCACCTGACTCGGTAATCACGTAAGCCGAGGCGGGTGCACCATCGCGCACATGCACCCACACCGTGCGGGAAGTCCCTTGCGTAGCCACGTCAATCGGCGGCAGCATGCGGCGCCAGTCGCGAAGGCGCATCGATTCGGCGGCAGCGGCAATGGCAGCCGGGCGATCGGCGGCCTCTCGAAGATCGGTGCCCAGGGCGGCAAGCACCGCGAGCACTGTGTCCTCGCTGACGTCGACGTAAGCCCCGCTCTGGTCGACATAGGAAGTAGCGACGCCGCAGGCGGCAGCGAGGGATTCGAGGGCGGGATCCACGACCACACTGTAAACGCTGTCATTCAGGGCTGCCAAGGGATGTCCCCGCCGCCCGAGCCCCACGTAGGCTCAGGTCATGGCCGATCGCCCCGCATACCCCGCCGCCGAGCGGCTTCCCCTCGTCGACGTCATGCACGGCACCGAGGTACCCGACCCGTATCGCTGGCTGGAGGACGCCGACGACCCACGCACCAAGGCCTGGGCGTCCGCCCAAGCAGAGCTGCTCGCCGCCGAGCAATCTGACTGGGATTCGCGCGAGGGCTTTGTCACCCGCGTCGGCGAGCTCTTAGGCGCAGGCACCGTCTCGCCGCCCTACTGGCGAGGTGACCGCTATTTCCTGATCCGCCGCGAGCCCGGTCAGCAGTTCGCCGTGCTCTACGTCGTCGAGGCTGACGGCACTGAGCGCACGCTCATTGATCCCATGACCATCGACCCCACAGGCGCCACCACCCTTGACTCCTGGCAGCCCTCCAAGGAGGGCGACCGACTTGCGTACCAGCTGTCGGTCGGCGGCAATGAGGAGTCACTTCTTTATGTGATGGACGTCGCGACTGGCGAGACGATCGAAGGCCCCATCGATCGGTGCCGCTACTCCCCCATTGCGTGGCTCATCGGCGGCTTCGCCTTCTACTACGTGCGACGAATCGCCCCGGAGCTGCTGCCGGAGTCCGAGCAGAACTTCCATCGCCGCGTGTACCTGCATGTGGTCGGCACGCCAGCCGAGGCCGACGTACTCGTCTTCGGCGCGGGCATGACCATGACCAACTACTACGGGGTCGAGGTCAGCCGCGACGGCCGATGGCTGCAGGTTTCCGCGTCCGAGGGCACCGAGCCGCGCAATGATCTCTGGATCTCCGATCTCGATGCCTGCGACCCTGAGCATCCGTCGTTCACGTTGGTCCAAGGAGACGTCGATGCTCAGACCTCGCTCTCCTTCGAGCGCGATGGACGCATCTACGTGAGCACCGATCTCGATGCGCCGTATGCGCGCCTCGCCGTTGCCTCACATGACGACCCGTTCACGTGGACAGACCTCGTACCCGAGGATCTTGATGCCGTGCTCGATGGCTATGCGTTACTCGATGGCCCTGAGCTCGATCGCGATGTACTCCTCGTGGTGCACACCCGCCATGGCGTCAGCGAGATGAGCCTGCGCGCAGCGAGTGACGGAACGTTCATCGAGTCGGTGCCGTTGCCTGGCGCCGGAACGATCGGCGGCCCCGTGCAGCATCTTGATGGCGGGCCTGTCTGCTGGTTTGTGTACACCGACCACACCACAGTTCCGCATATCTATACCTTCGACGCTCGCACTCGCGAGGTTGCCCTGCATGCCTCGCCTCCCGGCGCGGTCGAGGTGCCCAAGGTCTACTCACGCCAGGTCGAGTACATCTCGAAGGACGGCACGGTGGTGCGCATGTTCGTGATCGCACCGACCGAGACTCCTGATCGGCCGCGATCGACGATCCTGTACGGCTACGGCGGCTTCGGAATTCCGCTGACTCCTGGCTATTCGGCCGCAATCCTCGCGTGGGTTGAGTCCGGCGGCGTATGGGCCATTGCCAACCTTCGTGGCGGCGGCGAGGAGGGCGAGGATTGGCATCGAGCAGGCATGCTCGGCTCGAAGCAGAACGTGTTCGACGACTTCCACGCTGCGGCCGAATTCCTGATCGCCGAGGGTTACACCGAGTCGTCAAAGCTCGGCATCTACGGTGGTTCGAACGGTGGCCTGCTCGTCGGAGCCGCGATGACCCAGCGCCCCGAGCTCTACAACGCTGTGGTGTGCGTGGCTCCCTTGCTCGACATGATTCGCTACACGACTTCCGAGCTCGGCCCGACCTGGACCGTGGAGTACGGCGACCCCGAGATCGCCGAGCAGTTCGGCTGGCTGATCGACTATTCGCCGTATCACAACGTCGGCGAGGGCACTGATTACCCGGCCACCATGTTCGCGGTGTTCGACAACGACACTCGCACTGATCCGATGCACGGTCGCAAGCTCTGCGCGGCGGTGCAGCACGCCACCTCAGGCACTCGCCCGATCCTGATTCGCGCCGAGGGCAACGTGGGCCACGGCGCCCGCTCCATGGACAAGTCGATCGAGGAGTCCGCCGACACCTTGGCGTTCTTCCGGAAGTGGATCTCATGATGATCACCACAGCAGCAGCAAAGCCCAACTGGTACGACGCTCCGGTGGAGTGGGTACTGGGCACTCCTCTTCAGGTCATCCTCATCATCGTCGTCTCGCTCATCGTGCAGATCGTGCTCGTGCGCGTTATTCACAAGATTGTCAAGCGCACCTCTGATCGCGCCCGAATCGAACGGCTCGAGCAAACACGCAAGTACACGCGTACCGCTGAGCTCTCCGAGATGCTCATGACCCAGCGCACCGAGCAGCGTGCGGCCGCCATCGGCACCTTGCTCACGAGTTCAGTTTCGTTGATTGTCTGGACAGTCGCGGTATTGATGGCTCTCGAGGCACTAGGCGTGAATGTTGCTCCCCTACTTGCGAGCGCAGGCGTCGTCGGAGTTGCCCTGGGCTTCGGTGCCCAGACCATGGTCAAGGACTACCTCTCCGGCATCTTCTTGATCATCGAGGATCAATTCGGCGTGGGCGACGTAGTCGATCTCGGCCCGGTCATCGGCACCGTCGAGGAGGTCGCCCTGCGATACACACGACTGCGCGATCTCTCCGGCGTGGTCTGGTACGTGCGTAATGGCGAGATTCTGCGGGTGGCCAACCGTTCACAGGGCTGGACCCTCGCCAGCGTCGATATTCCGGTCGCCTACGACGAGAATCTCGACCGAGTACGCGACCTCATCGAGAGCGTGGCCCTCGACATGGACGAAGACCCCACCTATGACGACATGTTGCTCGGCAAGCCGACGTTCGCGGGTGTTGAATCGATGTCCGGTGAGGCGATGGTCGTTCGTGTCACGGCAAAGGCAGTGCCCGAGAAGCAGATCATCTTGGCTCGAACCATTCGAGAGCGAATCAAGCTGGCTTTCGATCGCGCCGGGATCGTGATGCCGATGATGATGAGGCCAATGCCCGGCCAAATGATGCCCGGGTCGCCGCCTACCCCGCCACCCCCCAGACTGGACTCATGACAATGCGCAGTCTGGTTACGGGGGCCACCGGCTATGTCGGGGGTCGACTCGTACGAGAGCTCCTAGCATCCGGGCACGCGGTGCGGGTGCTGGCGCGTTCGCCGGAAAAGCTACGCGATATGCCGTGGGCCGATCAGGTCGAGATCATCCAGGGTGATGCGCAAAGCGTTGACGACCTGCGTGCCGCGATGAACGACTGCCAGGTGGCCTATTACCTCATGCATTCACTTCAGCACGGGCGAGACCTCGAGAGCGCTGAGAGCGATATGGCCCGAGCCTTCGCTGATGCGGCAGCGTCAAGCACCTTGACCCGCATCGTCTACCTCGGCGGGCTCGCTCCCGATGTGCCGGTGGATCGCATGAGCCCGCATATGAGATCTCGCGTGAACGTTGGCGAAATCCTGCGCGGCTCGGGAGTGCCAACCATCGAGCTTCGGGCCGCCGTCGTCATCGGCTCCGGCTCCGCTTCCTTCGAGATGCTGCGCTACCTGACCGAACGACTGCCCGCAATGATCACCCCTCGCTGGGTGCGCACGAGAACTCAGCCCATTTCGATTCGCGATGTCTTGCGGTATCTAGTGCTTGCTGCCGAGTTACCACCCGAGGTGAATCGATCCTTCGACATCGGCGGTCCTGAAGTCATGTCTTACCAGGAGATGATGCAGGCCTATGCCCGCGTGGCCGGTCTTCCTCGTCGCATCATCCTGCCCATCAACGTGCTGTCACCCGGCCTATCGAGCCACTGGGTAAATCTCGTCACGCCTGTTCCGAAATCGATCGCCAGGCCACTCGTGCAATCGTTGCGGCATCCCGCTGTGTGCCGTGAACATGACATCGCCAACTGGATTCCCGATCCCGATGAAGGCCTGATGCCCTTCGACGCTGCGGTCAAGCTCGCACTCACCCGCATTCGCGAAGCCCACGTCATCACGCGGTGGTCGGGCGCCGCCACCCCCGGGGCACCCAGTGATCCACTTCCGACAGACCCCCACTGGTCAGGCGGAACCCTGTACACCGATGTGCGTGAGGTCGAGTGCCACGCCTCCGCTGAGGATTTGTGGCAGGCCGTCGAGTGCATCGGCGGGGAGAACGGCTGGTACTCGGCCAACCTGCTCTGGAAGATTCGCGGACTCATGGATCGCCTACTGGGCGGGGTCGGACTGCGACGCGGTCGCAGGGATCCCCATCATCTGATGGTGGGCGAGCCCGTCGATTTCTGGCGAGTGGAGACGAAGGATCAACCCGATCTGCTTCGGCTGCGCGCTGAGATGAAGATGCCCGGTCGCGCGTGGCTGGAATTCCATGTTCAGTCGGTGAATGCCCATGAATCGCGCCTCATCCAACGAGCCGTGTACTGGCCCCGCAGCCTGGCAGGGCACATGTACTGGTGGTCGGTTGCCCCGTTCCACGCCTTCGTCTTCCCGCCCATGGCACGACATCTGGTGGAGCGGGCTGAGCAGTCAGCAGGGCGTCGGCCACAATAGGCAGGTGAGCGACACCGAGAAGCAGATCACGCCGTACGAGCAATTTGGCGGACACGAGTTCTTCGCCAAGCTCGTTGCGCGCTTCTACCAGGGTGTACGCCAAGACTCAGTGCTCGCGCCGATGTACCCGGCGCATGAATTCGACGAAGCCGAGCGCCGCCTGCTGATGTTCATGGAGCAGTACTGGGGCGGCCCGCAGACCTATGGCGAGGAGCGTGGTCATCCGCGTCTACGCATGCGCCACATGGAATTCGCCATTGATGCCGAAGCCCGCGATCGATGGCTCACCCACATGCACGACGCGATCATCGAAATGAACATGCAAGATGCCGAACTCGAGAACCAGCTGTGGATGTATCTCGTCGGTGCCGCTCACGCCATGCAGAATATTGACGACACTTCGAGCAACGGCTAGTTCACCAGATGCAGCGCGAGGCGAGCAGATGATCCGCTCGTGCGAGAGAAGATCTGCCCGCGTGGTGTGCTGAGGCGCTTCCAGGGCCCATTAGTCGCTGCAGCGATACGCGCGGAGTCATTGCCGATCATGCCCAGGCGCTGGGCGGCGTGCAGTGCGCGCATCGGAAGACCTGCCCACGCGGTGCGCGCCCAGATCTCATCGGCAATTAGCTGACGCTCGCCCTCGCTCTTGCCCTCGGCGCGACGAGTGAACTCCTCAGTGGCTTCGTTAACCATCGTGAGCAGATCACCGGCCACAGCGGTGATCGGCACCTGCCAGCCCTCTGTCGGCGGAAGCTGCGCCACATTCATCGTAGACGTCACGGGAACAGTGACCGCAAGAAGATTCTCGGAATCAAAGGGCAGCCCGTCGGCGGCAATGCGCTCAAGTTCCTTCATCACCGAGTGCAAGGAGACCGCGACGTCGAGGGGAACGTCATCAATATCGGGCTCGATGGGGATCGCGACGAAGGCCAGCACATCCATGGGAGGCGCGGTATAGACACCCATGGCCTTGGCAGTGGTGAGCACTCGAGCGCGTGCTCGGGAATCCCAGGAAGCCTGGCGCTTGCACACGGCCGCGAGGAGTCGGGCGTCCTCGACACTGATGCGAAAGCTCACGCGTCGATTCTCAATCCTTCAAGGACTGATCGCAAGTCGCTCGGAATCCGCGCGGGGCGACCCGAGTCCGGATTGATGCACGCGATAGTCGTGCTCGCCTCCGCAGAGAGATCACCTTCCTCATCACACACCCGGTATCCAAGAGTGTAGGAGGAGCCCCCAATTTTGCTCACCCACACCTCGACCACGATCGGCTCGAGACTGAGCAACAACGACTTGTGATAGCGCATCTCCTGGTGAACCATCACCTGATGCAGATCCGTCATGGTCGACTGCCACACCTCATGAAAAAGTGCTACCCGAGTGTCCTGGAGGTAGTCGAAGTAGACGACATTGTTGACATGTCGCTGTTGATCGATATCACTGAACCGACGAATGATCTCGTGGCGGAAGGGAACGGTCATTGCTAGTCTCGAGTGAGCTTGCGGTAGGTCGCACGATGCGGGCGAGCTGCATCAGCGCCGAGACGCTCGATCTTGTTCTTCTCGTATGACTCGTAGTTGCCCTCGTACCAGAACCACTGGGAGTCACCTTCGTACGCGAGGATGTGAGTGGCGATGCGATCGAGGAACCAGCGATCATGCGAGGTGATCACCGCGCAGCCCGGGAACTCGAGAAGCGCGTTCTCGAGCGAGCCAAGGGTCTCGACGTCGAGGTCATTGGTGGGCTCATCGAGAAGCAGCAGGTTGCCGCCCATCTTGAGGGTCAATGCGAGATTGAGTCGGTTTCGCTCACCGCCGGAGAGCACCTTCGACTGCTTCTGCTGATCGGGGCCCTTGAAGCCGAACACCGACACGTAAGCACGTGAGGGCATTTCGACATTACCGACCTTGATCCAGTCGAGCCCGTCGGAGACAACCTCCCAGACATTCTTGGTCTCGTCGAGGCCGGTGCGGTTCTGGTCGACATACGACAACTTCACCGTCTCGCCGACCTTGATCTCGCCGCTGGTCGCAAGTGCCTCAGGATCGCTGCCGGCCTCGGCAGCATTGACGATCATCTTGAACAGCGTGGTCTTGCCGACACCGTTCGGGCCGATAACGCCGACGATGCCGTTGCGAGGCAGCGTGAACGAGAGATTGTCGATCAGAACGCGATCACCGAAGGCCTTGGTCAGGTTCTTGGCCTCGACGACGACTGCGCCCAGGCGCGGGCCCGGCGGAATCTGAATCTCTTCCATGTCGAGCTTGCGTGCTTTCTCCGCCTCGGAGGCCATCTCTTCGTAGCGATCAAGACGCGCGCGGCTCTTGGTCTGACGAGCCTTCGCATTCGAGCGCACCCACTGAAGCTCATCAGTGAGGCGCTTTTGCAGCTTGACGTCCTTTGCCCCTTCGATCTTCAGTCGCGTGGACTTGGTCTCCAGATAGGTGGAGTAGTTGCCCTCGTAGGGGTAAGCGCGCCCACGGTCGAGCTCGAGGATCCACTGAGCGACGTTGTCGAGGAAGTAGCGATCATGGGTAATGGCGATGATCGTGCCGGGGTACTTTTCGAGGTGCTGCTCGAGCCACTGCACGCTTTCGGCATCGAGATGGTTGGTGGGCTCATCGAGGAGAAGCAAGTCGGGCTGGCGTAGCAGCAATTGGCAAAGTGCGACGCGTCGCTTCTCGCCACCGGAGAGCAGGCTGATGTCCGCATCACCGGGTGGGCAGCGCAGGGCGTCCATGGCCTGCTCAAGCTGGGCGTCGAGATCCCAGGCGCCCAGGTGGTCGATGGATTCTTGTAACTTGCCCATCTCAGCCAGCAGGGTGTCGTAGTCGGCGTCGGGTAGCGCGAGCTCCTCGGAGATCGCGTTGAAGCGATCTACCATGGCCTTGGTCTCTGAGACGCCGTCTTGGATATTCTCGAGAACATTCTTGGACTCATCGAGCTTGGGCTCCTGGAGCAAGATCCCGACGGTGAAGCCGTCCATCAGCTTGGCCTCGCCGTTGGAGACCTGGTCGAGGCCAGCCATGATCTTGATCAGGCTCGACTTACCGGCGCCATTGGGGCCAACTACACCGATCTTCGCGCCGGGCAGGAAGGACAGCGTGACGTCGTCGAGGACGACCTTGTCGCCGTGTGCCTTGCGAGCCTTACTCAGGGTATAGATGAACTCAGCCATGACACAGGAGCCTAACGGTCACCCCGCACTGCCTTGACCGTGCCACGAACTGGCATGGGTTATCCGCCACTGAGGCGGGAGCACCACGCCGACGGATCGAGTTTGGCGTGCGCTGGCCCCGCCGAAGCGGGAGACTTGCCAGGTGTCCTTGACGGAGTGGAGTCTCGGGAAGCGTGGGTCGAGTGCTTTCACGGGCACTGCCAATCGCACGGTCCTGAATATCGGCCTCGTCGCGGTGATCGTGGCCGTGCCGCTATCGATCCTCGCGCGATCGACAACGGTCTCCACCGGAACGCCAGACTGGCTCATCGCAGTTGCGATTGTTGCCCTCGCCATCGGCATTCCCCATGGAGCGGTCGACTACCTCACCTTCGCCACATTGATACCCCGTCATCGCGCGCTGGTGGTAGGAGCGGCCTACCTAGGGCTCGCTATCGCTGCGACCGTGGCCGTCCTGACTGCTCCCGGACCTGCCTTCATCATCGTTTTGGCAATGACCGTGTGGCACTTCGGAACCGGCGACGTGGAGGCCAGCCACGAGCTCGATGGGACACCCCAGGAGACGGGCGTCACGCGGGTGATTCACGCGATTGCAGCCGGCAGCGCACCCGTTCTGCTCCCTCTGACCTCACCCGCTGCAGTCAGCACCTTGATGGAAATCCAGCCACGCCTGGCTGAGCTGTTCACGCCCGCACTGATCTCCAGCGTAAGAATTGCGGTATTCACGATCATCGTGGTGGCGCTTGTCATGCTGATCAAGCAAGGGCGATTGCGCGCCGCCCTCGAACTCGTGGCCCTGACAGTTCTTGGCTACGTCGTCGCGCCGCTGCTGGCCTTTGCGATTTACTTCAGCTTCTGGCATTCGTTGCGACATACCGCACGCCTGTCACTACATGCCTACGGAAGCGTGAGCGTCCGTTCGATCGGACGAACCTTCCTTCACGGTGTTCCTGCCTTGGTCGGGACAATCCTCGTGGTGGGGCTCTTGGCTGCACTGACCCCATCCGTCGCGATCTCCGCGACCTGGCTCTGGATCGGTCTCGCAATCGTGTGGGGACTGACGGTGCCTCACATGGCCATGGTCTCGTTCTTCGATCGCCGTCGTCGCAGGGACGCATTGGTTGAAGGGCTCAGCCCGACAAGATCAAGGTCACTCGGCTAACGACCTCGGTGTCGAGTACCAGCGGAATTCCCCAATCCTGCTGATGAGTGTGGCCAGTTCAGCCCTCACGCATGCAGAGCCCGGCATGTCCCTCGTGCTGGGCATGCCGGGCTCCTGGCTTGGCTCAGGCCGCTTGACCCTCCAACACCTCACCGGTCTC
>JBILOY010000011.1:0-85410 GCA_044374195.1 Candidatus Nanopelagicales bacterium | reverse complement strand
AGTTGATGGATCAGTTGAGCTCTCCGAGGAGCCGGATGGAAGTGATCCCTTGAGCATTCCACTGGCTGCGCTGGATTGGTCACTCGCTGGTGATGCTGCGGTGTCATCGCTCCCAGAAGATGCTGAGCCGCATGCGGTCAGGAGTAGTCCGGCAATCAATACTTGAGCCACAACCGATGCCTTCATGCCTATTCCCGCCCTAAAACGCAGTGTTGGACTTCTCAGTGTAGGGACAGGTCACTCTCGGCCGTTCTCGCGATCGGAGCATCAGTCACAGTTGTGCTTTCGGCCTCCTACCCCTCGCTCCTCTTGTCATCAGTTCTGGTGGGCGCATCTGCGGGACTCATTTTGATTCCGGCGCTCCTCTTGATTCAGCACGCAGCTCCTCGCGATGATGTTGGCGCGGCAACCTCCTTCATGATTCTCATGCGTAACTTCGGCGGCGCGGCCGGCGCGGCCGTTGTTGCTGTGCTGTTGCAGGATGGCGGAGTGATCCTCGCTTTCGGGGTCCTTGCGGTCGTCGCTGCTGCGGCCATCCTTCCCGCGCTGCTTCTTCCCTCGCGAGAAGGTGAGCGGAGGCTCATTGCTACCGCCAACGGAAGTCGCTCTGCATAGGCCGATGCTTGTCGCCAACGGGGCAGTCAGCTGCGACACCCTGAGGCGAATACATGCGATGCTCTCTATCGTGCTCTCCATGAAGGCTGAGGTGATCCCGCGGTGTCACGTGTAGTGGGGTTCGTTCGCGCCACCCACGCAGGCCCCACCGCAGCGGTCACGCTGGTGATCACGCTGCTTGCCTTGGGCCTCGGCTGGCGAGGATTTGGATTGACGGGAGTCTTTTTCGCCGTACTGATCGGGCAGTTCTCCGTGGGCTGGAGCAACGACGCCTTCGATGCGCAATTTGATTTGCGTTCAGGTCGTACGGACAAGCCCACCGTCGCGGCCGGGATTTCAGCGAAGGCATTGTGGATCGCGGCGGGCTGTTCTCTGGTGATCTCATGCGCCTTGAGCTGGGCTGTGGCCGGGCTCGTGGGTGGCTCATTCCATGTGTTCGCACTGGCGATGGCCTGGCTCTACAACACCGTGCTGTCGCGCACGTGGTGGTCCTGGCTGCCCTATGCGCTTGCGTTCGGAGCCGTGCCCGCATTCTTGACGTACGGGCTAACAGGTGAAGCCCCGCAGCTCTGGTTGCCGCTGTCATTCGCAATTGTCGGCGTCAGTGCTCACATTGCGAATGCATTGCCTGATGTAGACACCGATAGGGCAGCAGGCGTGAAGGGATTCGTCATCAGCCTTGGGGTGGTGCGAGCGACCAGATTGTGTTGGCTCCTGCTCGTCATCGGAACAGCGGTGCTGGCATGGGAGAGCGCGAAGTCGAGCCTGTGGTACCCGGTGGCATTAGTGGTCACCCTTGTCTGCGCCGGCGCCTACGCCCGAATATCGAAGAGCAGAACCGCGACGTTCAACGCAATCCTGGTTTGCGTAGTGGTCGAAGTAGTCGTGTTGCTTGCTTCTGCTGCGGCATAGGCCACACTGAAGTGGTGAGTGACCTTGCCTTAAACACCCTTGCCCGTGACGTCATCGACGAGAAGGCCGATTTCGCGAACCCTGCTTATGGCTTTCGTCGGCTTCTCTCCGAGATCCTCGGCACCTTCTTCTTGGTGTTGGTGGCTGCCGGCGGCGGAATGATGGCGGCCGCGTATCCCGGAACGGTTTCACGGGCTGCCGCTGTCGTGGCACCTGGGCTGATGGTGATGGCGATCATCTTGTTCATGGGCAAGATCTCCGGCGCTCACCTGAACCCTGCGGTGAGCTTCGCCTTCGCCCTGCGCGGTGACTTTCCGTGGCGGCGAGTGATTCCTTACATCGTGGCGCAGGTCATCGGCGCCCTGCTTGCTGTCGCCTTCCTGCAGTTGGTGATCGGCGTCTCGGCGAGCAATGGTGCGACCTACCCGGCAGCCGGGGCGTCTCCGTGGGCAGGGCTCGCCATGGAGTTCATCCTCACGCTGGGTTTGGTGAGCGTCATTCTCGGCACGGCATCAGGCGCGCAGAACATCGGGCCGATCGGCGCTCTTGCTGTCGGCGGGTACATCGCCCTAGCCGGGCTATGGGCTAGCCCGCTCGAGGGCGCATCGATGAATCCGGTGCGTTCCTTTGCTCCTGATCTCATCGCCAATGACTTCACGGCTTACTGGATCTATCTTGTCGGCCCCCTTGCCGGCGCGACGCTGGCGGTTGTGCTGGCATACGCGCTACGCGGGCCAGGTGGTGGGCAACTAGCACGCGAGGCGGCGGAAGGCGCCGTTGCGGCGAAGCGAGAACATCTCGCCGAGAATGCGGCTGCCGATATCAAGGGTGTTGTTGAGCGCGACGTCGATGACATCGATGCCTGGATACATCGCAGACACCGGACTGGCCAAACCGATACGACCGAGGCCGAACCAGACAGCACCTCGTGACGAATTCGTCGGGATTTCACGGCGGTAAGCGCTTGACCCTCAGGATCTGAAGCTCGAGCCACGCTGAACATTGGTGCCTTCAGCCGAACTTTGCCTCAGGGCGGAACAATGCCCTCCATGACTCAGGTGTCCCTGGCCGACATGATGCTGGCCGCGGCTTTGGTCTTCGGCCTTGCCACGGCCTGCCAGGTGATCGCGCCGAGGCTCAGGATCCCGGCTCTGATCCTGCTTCTTCCCGTGGGTTTCCTCTTCGGACTGATCGCCCCCGGCCTTCGGATGGACGAGATCCTCGGCTCAGCATTTCCCGTCGCCGTCGATCTGATGGTCGCGCTGATCTTGTTCCAGGGCGGGATGGAGCTCGGGAGTATTTCCCTGCAAGGTCGCGACGGAAACGTGGTGCGCAAGCTGATCTGGATCGGCGGCGCGATCACCTTCATCGGTGGTTCGCTCGCCTCTCACTTCGTCCTCGGACTCGAATGGCCGCTGGCATTCCTCCTCGGTGCGATCTTGATCGTCTCGGGTCCGACAGTCGTGACCCCGATTCTGGACTTAGTCCGACTGAAGCCGAGAGTCCGCGGAATCCTCCTCTGGGAGGGCACTTCCTTGGATCCCATCGGTGCGATATTCGCCGTCGTGATCTTCCAGCTCATCAATGCCTCGAAAGAAAGTTCAACAATTGAGGCGATCGGCACTTTCTTTGCCAGCTTCGTCGTAGCGGTTGTTGTCGCCGCTGCCGGGGTAGTTCTAGTCGTACTGGGGCAAAAGATTGTGCATCCCAATCACATGCTCGGCACGCAGGTGTTGATCGGATCCGTCATCGTGGTTACCGGGTTCTCGAATTTCATCGCCCAGGACAGCGGCTTGCTCGCTGCGCTGCTGATGGGAGTAGCGTCGCCGCGTCTCGCCAAGAGACTCGGTACCTCGCTTGATCAGGTCAAGCCGTTCTTCAACACGATTGCTTCAATAGGCATTGGCGTGCTCTTCATCAGTATCGCGGCGATCGTGCCATCTCCGCTCGTGGCGACCATTGCCCTGCCGGCAATGGGTATCGCTCTGATTCTGATTCTCGTCGTGCGCCCGATCATCGCATTGGTATGCACCGGAAACGCAGGTCTCAGCCGCAAGGAGCGCGCATTCATCGGTTGGATGGATCCGCGCGGAATTGTTGCAGCAGCGACAGCATCCAGCGTGGGCGCGGCACTGGTTGCCGCAAAGGTGCCAGGCGCGGAGAAAATCCTTCCCGCAGCATTCATCATCATCGCCGTCACAGTGTTCGTCTACGGACTCACGGCCGTTCCGGTGGCTGCGGCGCTGGGTCTGCGTGATTCCGCTGCTGACAATGAGAGCGCGACGTCGAATTAGCTTTCGAGTCCCGAAAGCTGTGCAGCGACCATGTCGCAGAGCAGCTTCTTGTCGACCTTCCAGTCAAAGGGCACCTTGATCGTTTTCTTGTTGACTTGGTACCCCTCGAGGCGCGGCCGGAATGCGTCAAGGACCCCGTCGCCCCACGGGGCGATCAGGAAGTACTTCGATTGCACCGATAGCCCGAAGACGTAGTCATCACCGATCTTGACCATTGGCTGATTCCAAGCGATCACGATCTGCGACTTCGGGTACTTCTTCGTAATCGCAGCGAAGATCTCCCGAGCTTTGGCCTGTTGCTCCTCCCCGTGCGGGGCGAGGTAGTCGTCCAGAGTGTTGAAGCGCCTGCTTGTCGTGTTCCCCTTGCTGTAGAGCACTAGGGCGTTCGCGTGGGCCTGGCTGAACCCGTGGTTCTCCCGAAGGTAGGCGATCTGCTCGGGGTACTTGAGATCCTTGATTTCCTTCATCTGCTCGAACCAGTAGGACATCGGCAGACCATGCTTCTTCTCAATAGCCGGGAAGTACGACGCGCGGTCGGGGTTCGTTGCAGCCATGGGTAGAACCTACTAATGGCTCTGGGGCTTTCGAGTAGATTCAGTACTCACGAAGCGTTACAGGAGTGTGGGTGACATGACCAAGTCAGGAATTGATTCCTTCGTAGCCCTCGGCGACAGCTTCACCGAGGGTCTGTGGGATTTCCGTCCTGACGGATCCCTGCGAGGCTGGGCAGATCTCGTTGCGGAGCAGCTCGCCGTAAATGCGCCGGATTTTCGTTATGCGAATCTGGCCGTGCGCGGACGCAAGCTTGACGAGGTGGCCGATGACCAAGCTCCTCAACTTGAACGGCTGAGGCCCTCACTCGTCGCTCTCGGCGCCGGGGCCAACGACATCATCCGTACGAAGGTGAGTCCGCCGGAACTAGGAAATAGGTTCCATCGATTGCTCGGCGAAGTCAGTGGCTTCAGCGATCAGGTTGTGGTCTTTGCAGGCTTCGATCCGCGCAGGCGAATCCCGATGACAGGTGGCACGGCCGAAAGAGCGCACGCCTATAACGAGTGCATTCGAAGAAGTGCCCTGCAATACAGCGCGGCCATCGTTGACCTCTGGAATTTGCCGCGGCTGTACGAGGACCGCATGTGGGCGCCGGATCGGCTGCACCTCAGCAGCGACGGACATGCGCTGGTAGCCGCGGCATTCTTGACTTCAATCGGCAGGCCGACCACGTTCGAGATGTTGGCCGAGGATCCGCTCGCGATTCACCTACCGCGAGGCTGGCTTGCCTCACGCGCCGAGGATGCGCGCTGGCTGATTCAGGATGTCACGCCCTGGGCCTACCGCGGCCTGCGCGGACGATCATCCGGTGACGGCCAAGTGGCGAAGTACGCGGATTACCTGACCTTGACTGTCCGATCCCAGTCATAATGAGGCGACTACCCGGGAGGTCACATGGCGCGCTTGAGACGGCTGCAGGCTGACGAGATTGATCCGCACATGGCGGAACTCATCGCTGCTGGCGAGAAGTCATCTCTCGAGTTGGCGGTTTCCTCGATTCTCGCGCACCGCCCAGATCTCGCCGAGCCCCTGATCGCCTACACGCGCGCGCTCAAGAAGGGCCAGTTGCCGCGACGACTGGTTGAACTCGTGCGCCTCCGCATCGCCTTTCACAATCAGTGCCGCAGCTGTATGGCCATTCGTTACGAGGACGCTTTTGCTGATGGCTTCAGCGAAGAGCTCGTCTGCTCACTAGAGAAGCCATACGAGGCCGAGGATCTCAGCGATGCCGAGCGCATCGCGTTGCGATACGCAGATCTCTTTGCGACCAACCACCTCGCGATTGACGACGCGCTGTACGCCGAGCTTGGCGAGTTCTTCACCGAGGGGCAGATAGTCGAACTGGGCCTTCAGGTCGGACTCTTTGTGGGAGTTGGGCGCCTTGCCGCGACCTGGCACATCGTGGAAGACCTGCCGGAGGCGTTCAAGTCGCCGTCGTCAGCACCGATTACCCCGTGGGGAAATGATTCAGTCCGGATCAAGTGAGTCACGAGCGCACCCCCGAGCGGTAACTAACGGAGAACCCAGATCAATTTGCCCTTGACCTTCGTGCAGACTGCGACCTTTGACCCGGACTTCATTTTCGACCCTGCCTTCTTGCATGGCTTGATCTTGGCCGATGCATTCGAGGCTGAGCTCGATGAAGAGCTGGCATTGTCGACGGTGCCCGCCTTCAGGTTAAGTAGGCCGCTGGCGATCTTCGAGTTGTTGTGATCCATGCCCGGTGCGTAGCCGAACCACACGCGAAGCTGCTGCCCGATCAACTTCAAGGCCGGGTCGAGCACGCTGACGCCGCTCGGCGCATAGAGCGCCTTATCCCGCAAGCTCCAGGTGATGCCATCGCCTGAGCTGAGAATTCTGAGCTGCTGGCCCTGTCCCCTGCTGCCCGTTGTCGAAGCAACCATCAAAAAGGTGCCATCGGGCATCTGCAAGGGAGCCGGATCCACGAGGTCGGGATCGTCGGCGATGATGCCGGGCAACTTTGTCCACGTGAGACCGTCGGGCGATGTCGCGATGTGCATGCCGTGCTTGGCCGTGATGGTGTTCCAGTACAGCAGGTAGCTGCCATCGGTCTTCTTCAGCACGTGCGGCACGCCGCAGCCGATGTCATCGAGAAGAACGCCGGGTTGGGGTGTCCAGCGCACGAGATCAGTCGATGTCGCGTACCTGAACTCCTTGCGCATCTTGGTACAACTTACCGTCTGCGCGCCGTTCGGATTAATCGTCGAGTAATAGAGCCGGTAGTTGTTCGGCCCCATTTTGACGACCGACCAGTCGAAGCCCTGGGGCATTGATGCGCCTGCAACAGGTGTCCAGTTGGTGCCATCGGTGCTGGTGTAGACACCTGTGGGCATGTTCGTGGTGTAGAGGTAATACGTGCCTGTTGCGTCGTCGTAGTACACATCGGGTGAGACGCCATTGGGAGACGCGGCAGTGGGCACCGTGACGTCGAGTGTGGCGCCAGCGATGGTGGTCGGCGTGGCAGAGAGCGTGCCGGCCGCCTGGGCTGTGCCAACGCCGGCAAGGACGAGGCCGAAGGCGGCGGTCGCGGTGATCAACGTGCGAAGGTTGCGAGTCATGTGTCCTCCAATCGTGATGGGCAACACGATAGCGCCGCGGCTGGGCCGCGTCGAGTGAATTCTTAGCAGTGCCAGCGTCCGCCGGCCCAGTGCGAGGCGCCGGCACCCGTGCGTTCCCAGTTGTGGATGGTGCTGAATGCGGCGTCCTGCCAGTAGCGAGGCCAGGCATTCATCGGAGTGCGGCGAAGCTTCTCGAGAACCTGCTTAGCACGCTCATCACCCATCAAGGCCCTGTGCTCCTTGAGCATCATCCAGGTCGCACCTCGAGCAAGCTCGGGGGAGACCTGGTAGGCCCCGCGGTATTTGCGGGTGGGGTTGATGGCGTTGTAGCGGCCATTGCTCTCACGGATCACGATGCACTTGCGTCGATTCTCTACCGATTTCTTGAAGTACGTGCCTCGGTAGAGGCTCGGCTCGTAGCCCTGGATATCGCGCGTCCGACTGGATTGGGTCGTGAAGTACGCGAACTGGGCTTGGCGGATGGCCTGCTGCTGCAGGGCGATCTGTCGGGCCGTGGGCACCGATTGAGGGGCGAGAACGGCCTGCTCGATCGTCATGGTGACCGCGGCGTCGGGGAGTTCGGCCGCGGCCGAACTGGCTGACACTGTGCCGACGCCGATGCCTACCAGGGCAACGGTGCTGGCTCCGAGCGCGATGGAGCGCCGGGATATCCGGAAAGGGTTCACGAGTCCTCGTTCGGGCGGGCCAGTCAGCCTGCCGCCGTGATTCAGATCCCTGCGGTCCCGAGTCTCTTTCCACCCGGTCTCGCTACCAACTCCTACATGAGTACCGACGATTCACACGCCGTGTACTGAACCATGCAGGTGATCCGCCTAAGCGGGAATCACGCACCCCTGGGGGCTTAAAAAGGCTATGCAGCGCAACAACTTTCCGCAAAATGCGTTGGTGCGCGACACGCCCGACCGAGCCCTGGAAGCGCCCGAATTGCCCTGGAATGCGGCGTGACATAGACAACGTTGTCTCATGGCATCGATGTGACATGGATCACCGCCTCGTGGAGGTACTTGACGCCTTGTCCCTTGGATTCTGGACGCTAATTCCCCTGAATCAGAGGCTCCGGCCTAGCGCTGACTCAGGCCGCGGGGCGCCTGGAAACGAGTAAGGCCCGTGGCGCATCTGCACCACGGGCCTTACCGATCAGACGTGACTACTTCTTGAGGTCGAACCGATCTGCGTTCATGACCTTGTTCCAGGCTGCTACGAAGTCACGAGCGAACTTCTCCTGGGCACCGTCAGCGGCGTAGACCTCAGACACGGCGCGGAGCTGGGAGTTCGAGCCGAAGACGAGATCGACTCGGCTGCCCTTCCACTTGGAAGCGCCGGTGGCGCGATCCTTGCCCTCGAAGAGCTCCTCGGTGTCATCCGTGGGAACCCACTCAGTTGCCATGTCAACGATGTTCACGAAGAAATCGTTGGTCAGCACGCCCGGCTTGCTGGTCAGCACGCCGACCGAGGACTGCTTGGTGTTGGCGTTCAGCGCACGCAGTCCACCGACCAGAACGGTCATCTCCGGTGCGGTGAGGTTGAGCAGGCTTGCCTTCTCCAGGAGCAACGCCTCAGCAGGAGCAACAAGGCCCTTGCCCAGGTAGTTGCGGAATCCGTCAGCCGTGGGCTCAAGAACCTCGAAGGACGCTGCGTCAGTCTCAGATTCGAGAGCATCGGTGCGGCCCGGCGCGAACGGAACCGTGATGGTCATGCCGGCATCCTTCGCGGCCTTCTCGATCGCTGCGTTGCCGCCGAGAACGATGAGGTCAGCGATCGACACCTTCTTGCCACCGGTGGCCGATGCGTTGAACTCGACCTGAACAGCCTCGATTGCCTTGAGAGCCTTTGCCAGCTGAGCCGGGTCATTGGCTTCCCATGACGTCTGCGGTGCGAAGCGAATGCGTGCACCGTTTGCACCGCCGCGCTTGTCAGTTCCACGGAAGGTTGATGCCGACGCCCATGCGGTTGCGACCAGCTCAGAGACCGAAAGGCCCGAAGCGAGAAGCTTTGCCTTGAGTGCATCGATATCTGCAGCATCCACGACAGGGTGATCCAGTGCGGGGACTGGGTCCTGCCAGATAAGAACCTCTGCGGGAACCTCGGGGCCGAGGTAACGGCTGCGCGGACCCATGTCGCGGTGCAGCAACTTGAACCATGCACGAGCATAGACATCTGCGAACTCAGCAGGGTTCTCGTAGAACCTGCGCGAGATCGGCTCGTAGATGGGATCCATGCGCAGTGCGAGGTCTGCGGTGGACATCATCGGAGCATGCGTCTTGCCAGCCACATGTGCATCGGGCACGGTCGTGGCTGCAGCCGGGTCGGTCGGGATCCACTGCTGAGCACCGGCAGGGCTCTTGACGAGCTGCCATTCGTACTTGAACAGGGTCTCGAAGTAGCTGTTGTCCCAGGTGATCGGCGTGGGAGTCCAGGCACCTTCGAGGCCGCTGGAGATCGTGTACTCAGCATTGCCAGTACCGAAGCTGTTCTTCCAGCCCAGGCCCATCTGCTGGATCGGGGCGCCCTCGGGCTCCGGGCCGACATACTTCCCGGGATCTCCCGCGCCGTGCGTCTTGCCGAAGGTGTGACCACCTGCAACGAGTGCGACTGTCTCCTCGTCGTTCATGGCCATGCGAGCAAAGGTCTCGCGGATATCGCGTGCCGAGGCCAGCGGATCCGGGTTGCCGTTGGGGCCTTCGGGATTGACGTAGATCAGGCCCATCTGAACAGCGCCGAGCGGATTCTCGAGCTCGCGGTCACCGGTGTAGCGGCCGTCTTCGAGCCAGGTAGTCTCCGAGCCCCAGTACGTGACGTCATCGGGCTCCCAGGTATCAACGCGTCCGCCGGCGAAGCCGAACATCTTCAGGCCCATGGACTCCATGGCAACGTTGCCGGTGAGCAGGAAGAGATCTGCCCAGGAGATCTTCTGGCCGTACTTCTGCTTGATCGGCCAGAGCAGGCGACGAGCCTTGTCGAGGTTGACGTTGTCGGGCCAGCTGTTCAGGGGTGCGAAGCGCTGCATGCCCGAACCACCGCCGCCACGACCATCAGTGGTGCGGTAGGTGCCGGCGCTGTGCCATGCCATGCGGATGAAGAAGGGACCGTAGTGGCCGTAGTCAGCGGGCCACCACTCCTGCGAGTCGGTCATGAGGGCGGTGATGTCTGCCTTGAGCTCGGCGTAGTTCAGCGAGCTGAACTCCTTGGCGTAATCGAAATCATCACCGAGGGGGCTGGCTGACGGTGCGTTGATCTGCAGCAGCTTCAGGTTCAGCTGGTTGGGCCACCAGTCGTGATTGGTGGTTCCGGCGATGGGTTGCCAGGTGCCGCCACCGGTCACCGGGCACTTTGCCTCTGTCGTCATGTGTTTCTCCTCTTGATAGTGGTGCTGATTTAGATGTTCGAGATTTTCTGGCAGGAAGGGCAGCGACCCAGATAGGCGACGTCTGCTTCGTCTATTTCGAAACCGTGATCGTCAGAAGCCGTCAGGCACGGAGCACTTCCGACCGCGCATTCGACGTCAGCGAGATGACCGCAATCTCGACAGATGATGTGGTGATGGTTATCGCCCATCTCCCGCTCGAAGAGTGCGGGTGAGCCAACGGGCTGGATCTTTCGTACGAGGCCCGCCGTTACCAGCAGGGTCAGCGTGTCGTAGACGGACTGCCGTGAGATGGAACCGATATCCGTGCGAACAGTCGTGGCAATGTCGTCGGCACTGACGTGCTTGTGCCCGGTGACGGCATTGATCACGGCTATGCGCTGGGCGGTCACGTGAACTCCGTGCTCGCGGAGCAACTGATCGGGCTGCATGGGACAAGCGTAGGTCAATTCTGGACGCTGTCAATTTTTAGACTTGATCCATTATTCCCGCACGTGGCCGCTCGGGCTCCCTAGACTGAAGGCCCCCCGTCGTCAGGATCCCGATGCGCACTCGAACCCTCGGCCACTCCCTCGTCGTGTCCGAACAAGGGCTCGGCTGCATGGGCATGAGCGGCAACTACGGCGTGCCTGACGAGGCCGGTTCGCGCGCGACCTTGCGCCGCGCCCTGGACCTCGGCGTCACCTTCTTCGATACCGCCGACATTTACGGGCCGTACGCCAACGAGGAACTTCTCGGCAGCGAACTCGGCCCGGTCAGATCAGAGGTAGTGATCGCCTCCAAGTTCGGTCACGAGATCACTCCTGAAGGCAAGATCCGCATCAATGGCCGCCCTGACTATGTGCGCGCAGCATGCGATGCCTCACTTCTCCGGCTGGGCACCGATTACATCGATCTGTACTACCAGCATCGCGTTGACCTCGAGGTTCCTGTCGAGGAGACCTGGGGTGCGATGAAGGAGCTCGTCGATGCAGGCAAGGTGCGAACCCTGGGTATCTCCGAGGCAGCGCCTGACACCATTCGTCGAGCGCACGCCGTTCACCCGGTCACCGCGATCCAAAGTGAGTACTCACTGTGGACCCGCGATATCGAGCACAACGGCGTTCTTGATGTTGCTCGTGAACTGACCATCGGTGTCGTGCCCTTCTCGCCACTTGCTCGCGGTTTTCTCTCTGGCGAAATCACTAGCCTCGATCAACTCCCGGAGAACGACTACCGACGCGGTAACCCGCGCTTCCAGGGTGAAAATCTTGAGCGCAATCTCAGGTTGGTACGTGGAGTCACGCAGTTGGCGTCAGAGAAGGGCATCAAGCCCACGCAACTAGCTCTTGCCTGGGTGCTCGCCCAAGGTGATGACATCGTGCCGATCCCGGGCACCAAGAAGGTGTCTTACCTTGAAGAGAACCTGGTGGCTTCCGAGATCGAGCTGACAGCCGAAGAGAATGCGCGTCTTGATGACCTCTTCGGCCCTGGCGCCATTGCCGGCCCTAGGTATCACGACATGTCGCACATCTACATCTGAGTTTTCGGTCGAAGATTCAGTCGTTCACGGGGCGAAACGGACGTGAGAGCTCTTTTCGGCCGATAATCGAAGCATGACAGCGCTGGGGGATCGAGCAGAGGCACGTCTGCTGGGCGTGCAGGGAACGCGAATTCGGTGGGCCTTGGGCTTTGTACTGCCACTTGTCTTCATCGTGCTGATCCTGGCTGCTGATTCAGCCGAAGGGTCGAAGACTGCCTATGTCGGCGTGCTTGCGGTGGTACCCATGTTCTCCGCCATCTTCGCTCGACCGACGATGACTGCTGTCGTTGCTGTCATCGTGTGGTTGAGTGCTTTCACTTTCGGTCAGCTCACATCCGACGAAAATGCCACTGCGCAGATCGTTCGTCTCTTCATCATTGCTGGCGTCGGGATCATCGCTGTCCTAGCCGCCTACGTTCGTACTCGGCGCGAATACGAACTCGTGAATGCGCTGAAGCGCGCCGCTCAGGCAGATGTCATCAAGGCGCAGGCGAGCACTGACTTTCTCACCGGCCTGATGAATCGTCGAGGGTTGTTAGAAAGCCTTACGACTAAGGGCGCGGCTGATCGCTCACTCGCGATCGTCGACTGTGACAACCTCAAGAAGATCAATGATGAACTCGGTCACTTAGTGGGCGACGAGTACATCCAGGCCATCGGCGGTCGATTGCAAAGCAACATCTCCAAGGCGGACCTAGTGGGGCGTTGGGGTGGCGATGAGTTCCTTGTCGTGCTCGATCTGCCACTAGATCAAGCCCAGGCAGTTCTCACTCGCGTACATCGCAAGGTGGTCGAACGCCCGATCTCCACCGCGGGTGGCCTCGTGCCTTCGGCCTTGTCCGTGGGTCTCACCGGCTGGCCGTCAGGTGAGTCATTGGATCTCACCCTGGCTCGCGCGGACAAGGCCCTGTATTCCGCGAAGGACGCAGGTCGCAACCGGGTCACCGCCTCAGTAGCCTGACCCTCGTTTGAGGGACGCCATCTCGTTCTGCGGCGGTGACGCCGGACCTAGGCTCTTGCCCATGCGTCGCACACTTATTGCTGTCTCGTCCCTCGCACTCGTCACGACCGGAGCCTTTGTCCTGCCATCGGTCTCGCAGGCAGTCTCCGGCACCGGGGTCTATGGCGTCTGGACGGCCAGCGGGGGAACCGGCGAAGTGACCTTCCCGAACTCCACCTTCCCGAGCGCAGGCTTCACCTCGGTCGACAGTACGCAGACCGTTGCCAAGTCACAGACCCTCATCGCCTCATCGCCCTTTGGCCTTCAGTACGGAACCTCCCGCGGTTCCACGTATCTGCTCACCGCAGTGGCCTCGGGTCAAACCACCGGCAGCGTCACGCTCACGTTTAAATCTGCGCCCATCGCGGGCACCTGGGGCTTGGCCCTCGGTGATGTCGACGCCGAGAATGTGACGGTTACGGCCAAGGATTCGGCCGGGCGCAGGCTCAACATGAATGAGTTCTACATCGAATCCTTCAACACGGTGACAGGCCAGACCGATGTGCCCATGTGGGACCCAAAGACCGAGACCCTCATGGGTACTGGTGTTGACACGCAAGGCGCCTCGGCATGGTTCACGCCTAGCGGCGATGTCAAGAGCATCACGTTGACGCAGAAGAAGCTGTCTGGCTTCCCGCAGTACGCGCTGTGGATTGCAACAGATCTCGAGCAGCCCACGCCTGTGGCTAGTGGGACCAGCTCATCTGCGGCTCCATCTGCATCTGCATCCGCATCCGCCTCGGCTAGCCCCTCGGCAACTGCGTCACCCACCATTCCCGCAGCACCGGTGGGCAAGATCGTGATCTGCCATCGCACAGCAAGCAAGCAGAACCCGTATGTGCGGATCACCATCTCGCAGGATGCCGTCATCAGTGGGCATGACGGTCACAACGGAGCGCTCTACCCGAGCCCGGGTTGGGGTGACATCATTCCGCCGTTCCCGGGCTTCCCGGGTCAGAATTGGCCGGCAGGCGGAGCGATTCTGGACAATGAGTGCGACATTCCGGCATCCGCGTCGGCGAGCGTGGCACCGTCCGCAACGATGACTGCGAGTGCCTCCGCGAGTGCCTCCGCGAGTGCGTCGGCCAGCGCGTCGGCCAGTGCGTCGGCCAGCGCATCCGCGAGTGCGTCGCCACTCTCTTCGTCGAGTGCGAGTGCCTCCGCCACGGTGAGCCTGTCACCTGTTCCCACTCCGACGCGTGCCCCCAAGCCGACTGAGACCATCACCCCCGACCTGTCGGAGGCGATTCCCGCGCCTATTGGCGAGACCCTCGTCATCACCACAGTCGACCTTCCCGGCGTGCCAAGTGGCGCGGTCATCGTTGACGTCAAGAAGCCTGAGCACGGAGAAGCAGTGGTCGATAACGGACAGGTGCTCTACACGCCTGAGCGCGGATACGACGGGCCGATTGAGCTCATCGTCATCGTGAAGGAGCGAGATGGTTCGGTGACGCAGGTCGACATTCCCCTCGAGACCGGCAAGAGCCAGTACGCCGTCAACCTGAAGCTTCCCGATGAGCTGCTCCGTGGTTCGAATGAGTTGTACGTGGACAACGTACGGACCAACGCCAGGCAGCGTGCGAAGGTCACGGTTACCTGTGTGCCGGTCAATCGCATGAAGCCGATCGACGCCATGATGGCCTGCGAAGTGGAGCGAATCGGTGGCAAGGTGATCGTGAATTCACGTTCGGCATCAAAGGTCACCGTCTCGCTCTCTGCCCCCGCCAAGGGCAAGTACCTTCCGTACCGCGAAATTGTGACCTACCGCATTCGTTAGGCACCGCGTCTCAATCGAGGCGCACCTTACTTCGTCTGACTGAGCAGTAGCAGCGAGGCGAGCACCCCATCGATCTCGGTGCGGGTCAAGGGCGCGGGGTTGATGGGCGCGAGTTCGGCCATGGTTTCGCGTGCGATAGATGAGGCGCCTTTGGCATTACCACGCTCGATATGCGTGATGGCGGCCGCCCAACGAGCAAGTGCCCGCCACAGCGGACGCTCATTCGTGGGGCAGCAACGCCAGCGAAGTTCGAAGGTCTCATGCGCGTGAAAGGGCAGGTCGCGCTCGAGATAGCCATTTGCTTCCCGCCATGCAGTGACTGCGTTTATTTCACTGCGCTCGACAACTCCCGGGACGGCATCCGGAGAGTTCGCGCTGACCGGGCGGCCCAGTCGATCGCGGGCTCGAGTCAACGTTGCAACGGGGGATTGGAGGGCACGAAACTCTTCAGCTGGTCGTACAGAGCAGGCGTTGCGGCGATGATGTTTCCGCCGTGATGCAAGCCGTTGTCGCGAATGAAGTCATTGGTGCGACCACCGGCTTCCTGCACGATCAGCAGGCCTGCAAGGCAGTCCCAGGCGTTGATGTGGTGCTCGATGTAGCCGATGAGCGCACCACTACCGACGTAGCAGACACCGAGGGCACCTGAGCCGTTGCGGTGATACATGCCGCCACTTTCGAGTAGGCCGGTCATCATCGAGATGAGGTCTGCCGGCGAGGTGCGCGTGGAGTAGCCGACGCTGACGATTCCGTCATCGAGGGTCTTCGCTTCGCGCACGTGAATCGGCTTGCCGTTGCGTGTGGCACCCTTGCCCTTTTGTGCAGCGAAGAACTCGTTGCCCGCCGGGCTGTAGACCAGGCCGATCAGCATTTCCTCGCCGCGGATGAATGCGATGGAGACGCACCAGCTGGTCATGCCCATCAAGAAGGGCTGCGTGCCGTCGATGGGATCGACAACCCAGATGCCGTCAGCGCCGTCGATGCCGGTCGGTCCGGTCTCCTCGCCGAAGAAGGCGTCATCGGGGAAGCGGGCCTTGATGGCGTCCTTGATCAAGATCTCGGTGTTGTAATCGGCCTCGCTGACGAAATCCTGCGGACCCTTGCTCTTGATGTCGAGGGATCCCAGGGAGTTGAAGTAGGTCATCGCGAGGGCGCCGGCCTCGGTGATCAAGACCGTGCCGAATTCGAAGCGATCGTCGATGTCCTGCTGAGTCAATGCCATGACTTCAGCCTATGTCAGCAGGCCAGCAGGCCAGCAGGCCAGCAGGTCAGTCGCGCCAGAGCCAGGCGGCGCCGCGCACGCCGCTCGAATCACCGTGCACTGACCTCACGATGGGCGTGTGGAATACAGGCGAGAAGGTGTACTCGCCGATCTTCGCCGGCAGGTCGTCGTAGAGCTCGTCGATGTTGCTCATGCCCCCACCCATGACGAAGACGTCAGGGTCAAGGGTGTTCACCACGACCGAGAGGCCACGACCGACTCGATCAATCCAGCGCTCGTAATTCGCGATGGCGAGCGGGTCACCGGCCCGCTTGAGTTCCATGATCTGTGCCGGCTTCACGTCGGCACCTCCGTGACGAATGAAGTCGCGAGTGAAGCTATAGCCAGATAGCCAGGTCTCGATGCAGCCGCTCTTTCCGCAGTAGCACGGATCACCGGGTAGTTCATCTGCATGAGCGAGGGGCAACGGGTTATGCCCCCAGTCGCCGGCACTGTTATTCGGGCCATGATGCGCGCGGCCGTTGATCGCAATGCCTGCGCCTGTTCCGCTCGCCATGATCACGCCGAACACCACGGTGTATCCAACACCTGCACCGTCGACGGCCTCGGATGCTGCGAAGCAATCGGCATCGTTGACCACGCGAATCGGCCGGTTGATGACGCGTTGCAAATCGGCTTCAACGGGCTGGCCGTTGATCCAGGTCGAGCTGCCACCCTTGCCGAGACGACTGATGGGCTCGAGAGAACCGGGGATTCCGATGCCGATGGAGCCGGTCTTGCCGGTCGTCGCCTCAGCCTCGTCAATGAGTTCGAGCACGGTGCGCAGGCAGCCCTCGTAATCGCCACGCGGGGTGTCGCGACGAATGCGCAGCAGCTCGGTGCCATCAGGCTCGAGAGCGACAACTTCAATCTTCGTGCCGCCCCAGTCAACGCCAATCAGCATTGAATTTCCCTTCGATGCTCGTGAGTTAGCCGGCTACCAGCTACCAGCTACCAGCTACCTCCACCGCCACCTCCACCACCGCCACCGGCGCCACCACCGCTGAATCCGGAGTCCGAATCGCGGCTCGGCTCAGTGGAGGCCAGCGCTACTGATGCCTCTGCAGAGCTGATGAACGCATACATGGCCCACGTGGAACCGAAGAAGAAACCGGCGTCATTGAGCTGGGCGTCGGTGATATCGGGGAAGGCCTGGGTCCAAGACTCAGAGAGCCCATAGATGACCGCATACGGGAGCATGGTCGCGAAGATCGCGAAAGGCTCGAGTCCGGTGCGCTGGGCGAATTCGCGACGAGCCTCGGCCGCATCGGTATCGAGCAGCTTCTGAAAACCCCTCGCTCGACTCTGGAAGTTCGCGGACTCCGCTGTCTCGCGAACCGGCACAAGCCGTGAGGCGATCAGGCAGGAGATAAGCAGGAGTAAGCCGGGGATGAGGGCAAGCACGCCACTGCCCGAAGGCATGACGATCAGCATCAGGAACCCAAGAATGAATCCGACTATCCCGAGCACGATCAGTGCCGCGCGCAAGCCGTTGTTGCGAGTGGTCGTGCGTCGACCAGAGCTCTCGGCCTCTGTTTCCAGAGTGTTGGAGGTCTGACTGATCGCCGCTGCGAGTGCGGGGTCGTAGCCCGCAATCGTCTTCGTGCTTGCGGTACCCATCACTCCAGAGACAAACGCCGACTCCCACGAAGCCAGAGAGTCTGAGGCCTTCGTCGTGCGAGAGATTGTGAGTGAGTCCTTCTGCAGTAGGCCGCCGTCCTCCGTTGACATTGTCAGGTAACCGCGCGCGGTCAGATCGAGCAGCGTGGCAACGGCGCCGCGTGCATCGACTTTCCCGTCGAGAGCAGCTTGCAGCTGAGCTGGTCGCACGGAATCCGGCGGCTCGAACTGCACAGGCGCACCATCGAGTGCCTTGCCTCGAAGGTCGCGTCGCTTTATGAGCACGAACCCGATGGGCACGATGAGGGCGATGAGAGCCACCAGAAGCGAGATGATCCAGGCGATACCAGGGATGACAAATGGTGGCTCGATGTTTGGCGTCGGAATCTCCGTGAAGCCGGATGCCGGATACGCGGCCACGACGGTGAGCGATTCGTTTGCTGCCAGGCTGACCTGCCCGGTGATCAGATCGCCGTCGACGTCGGCGATCATGCATTCGTTGGTGCTGCCTGCCGTCCCGTAGTAGCACGCTGAAGCCGTGGCCGGTGTAGGTCCGTTGACGCTTGCGACTGCAGAGGAAATGGGCACGCTCCAGCCGTCACCGATGACATCCCAATACAGCTCGACGTCGCCTGCATTAAGACCGCTAGCGGCAGACGCCTCATCGGCAGTGAGCACCCTGACGGCGCCGGTCACCGAATATTTCACCTGATACTCAATGATCCCGCTCACGTTCACATCCGGATCACCGATCCGCACGCTCAGGAAGTCACCACTTTCTGTGGTGGTGAAGGGAACCGGAGCCCCGTCAGCAGTAATCGAGTTCAGTGTGATTTCGTAGATCTGAGTGCCCCCGTCGCTTAAGGATTCCTGAATGACGAGATCGCGCTGAATTCCGTGCCTATCGAGCTGGCCATCGAAGTCGTAGTTAATGGTCTCGACGACCTGCATCACGGCTTCGGGGGTCAGCGTCACGGCCACGTTGTACTGGCTGATGTTCTCTGCAGCACTCGCGGTGGGTGCGGCTATGCCAGCGACAACGGCAAGCACCGCAATGCTCAGAGCCAATCGGCGCCAGAAGCGGTTCAGCATCATGCCTCCCGGGCAGGATTACAGCGTGGATTGAACTTCGATGTTCGAACGCTAGCAGCGATGCTGCGTGACCCTAGGCGAACCAGCGTCGTGCCGAGGCGACTCGGGTGAGGAGCAGCAGGACGACCGTGAATCCGACGAGCAGGATCGCCTGCCAATTCACGAATATCGTCAGCAGGGTGTCGCCGATCACGACGAACCACATCGCCGCGAATGCGCGCTTGGAATGCTGCGAGGTGAAGCGCGAGATCAGCACGTGAGCTCCACCGAGGACAACCCCGAGAAGCAAGACGAGCCAGGCATTCGTCTGGTCGACGAAGGCGCTGACGATCTCGGACAGCCAGAACAGCACTCCGATCGCGGCGAGCACGTGGATGGCGATGATCGGAGCAGGGCCGAATCGGCTGCTGGTGGGGGTCATACGGCCAGGATAGGGCTGCGGTCGACCACGCTGATCGTCACGCACGTATCGCCAAGTCAGTACCGCCACGCCATATGCCTAAAGCGCAGCAAGGGCCTAGAGTCTGCTCCATCAAGCCCAGCCCGCAGGGAGATGACAGTGTTGAAGAACCCAGCAGTCGCGCTGTCGGTGCGGATCTCAGCTCTGGCAGTAGTAGCCGTCAGCATCGTGGCAACATCAATCGTCATGACCACTCCGCGAGTATCCGCGGCGCAGAATCCCTGCCCCACGGGCATGTTCCCTGATCTCAGCGCTGTCGTCGGGCCTGGCGGTGATTACGCGAAGCCGGTCGTGACCGTGAAGTGCACGAGCAGCAGTCTCGTTGTGTCGTCCAACGGAATGCCGGGTTACACCTTCGTCTCGAAGACTCCGAATGGACTCAAGGAGCAGAAGTACACCTGGACCGTTCCGCTGAAGCCGAGGAAGAGTGCCAAGACAACATCAATCGAGACTCGCATGGGAACTCTGGGCTTTACTGTCACTGGTATCCCGATCTACGGCCCGATGGAAGGCCCGGTACCTGCAGATTCGGCCTTCGGTGACCCGGTCTATAACGGGCTGCTTGACTCATGCGGCGGTCACACCGGTTACAACAGCGATTACCACGATCACACCTTGATCACGTCCTCGGAATGCAACCTGGCAAAACGCCGAGTACTCGGTTATGCCATTGATGGTTTCCCGATCTACAACAGTTACGGCTGCACGAATAAGTCATGCACCAAGACCGTCAAGGTCACGAGCGGCTACGTCAAGACCGGAAACCCAACATCGAATGCCTGGAGTGCCTACACCTACCGCGCTTCCAAGAAGGCGGGGCAACTCGATGCCTGCAACGGTCGCGTCGGGCCCGATGGCACCTACGGCTACCACGCAACCAGCGGCTTCCCGTATGTGATCGGCTGCTTCAGCGGAACGCCCGTGACTCAGTCGGGTGAAGCCGCAGCGCCGATGCCACCGATGGGCGGGCAGCCTCCTGCCGCTGGCGGGCAGCAACCTCGGCCTCAGGGTGGTCAGCAGCCACCGCCGCCGGGCGGCCAGCAGCCTCCGCCGGGACCTGGGCAGCAGCCACCGCCGCGGATGGGCTAGAGCACTTAGCCCTTGTTGACCTTCACCTTCACGTAGCGTGTTGAGCCGTTCGAGAGAGTGAGCTTGACGGGATAGGTGCCGGCTTTGGTGAAAGTCAACGCTGGAAGGGTGAGAACGCCGTTTGTCGCGACCTGTGAGGCGGGCAGGGTTGTCCAGGTTTTCCCGATCTTGACGCGGGCATTGACGGTGCTGCCAGCGGGCAAGGACGCAATGTTCACCAAAGTGGTCTGGCCTGTGGTGGCGTTGACCTGAGGAGCCCTGCCCTCAGTAGCAGCAGCCGCTTTGGCGGTGCGCTCAGTGATCGACGACACCGCGGTGCCGACGCTGAGTGAGCCGCCACGATCAGCCGCTGCCACAGGGACAACGGCCTTCGCGGCGGGAGTTGCCGCCTGCTGCCAGTCCTGGGTTTCCTTAGCCGCTGCGGGCTCTTCCTTGGCGGGAACGATCGTGACCGTGGCCGACGTGCTCTCGGTGCGGCCGTTCATGGAGGCGTAGCCGGTCACCTTGTAGGTACCGGGATTCACGTACACATGCGACGAAGGGAAACTGCCCAGTGCCTTGAGGTCACCGGAGCCCCCGAACCCGGTGCCATCGCCGAAATCAACGTAGAAGATGGGCAACGACGCATACTTCCCCAGCGCCGCAATCATGGGTCGGAGATTGAAGGTGGTTGCGGTACGCGCGGCACCGGGAGTGATTTCCATCCCGGGGATACTCGAGGTGTCGAAGGATTCTGAGTCGGATCCTTGACCCGGTGCCTGAGTGCACTCCCGGGGAACGGGGGATCCGTCGGCGCGTGGGGTGCAGTCGATGGCACCAGCGGGCATCTTCGAGCTTCCCGGTGGGACGATGACATCCGCGGCCATGGCAGGCGAAGCAGCCCAGATCATCGAGCCTGCAACAAGAACGGTGGCCGCGGCCGCGGCCACGACCCGATTCGATACATGAGTTATCGGTTTCATTCAATCAGTCTGCACCTCCTCGCCAAGAATCGCTACCACCCTTGGACGCTTCACCCAAGGAGGTCGGCAGTTCGACGCGATTCGGGGAGCCGTACGCGGCGCCGCGCCGTCAGCACTGAGCCGCGCTCAAGCAGTAGGGGGCAACGGGCATTGAGCGAATCGTGTGCTCAGGTTCTCCACCGCTGGATCTGCTCGACCATGCTGGCGACGCGTTCAGATTCCTCTCGAGGCATGACCCAATCGTCTTCGCCGAGGATGCGACGTGTGACGGCCTCGAACATTCGCTGGTAGGCGTCGACAGCCACGAAGTTCTCGACGCGGGACCCGATGGTGAGCGACGTCTGAGTCCGCCAGCTCGTGAATGCCTGATCGTCATCAACACTGACGCTTTGCTGAGTGCCGGCGATGACCAACCGCTGTGACTCGGGCATCTTGAACGAGCACGCGATGCTCGCTCGCCCGTGCTCCCACTCAAGGGTCGCCTGAGTGGTGAGATCGACACCATCACGTTCATGTCGTTCAACTGATGAAGGGAGGAACGTAACTGTGGGCATGCAGGCGGCGAGCACGTGAAGGGGATAGATGCCGACGTCCAGGAGGGCACCGCCACCGCGCTCAGCTTCGAGTCGATAGTTACCCGGCGTGACCTCCGGGAAGGTGAAGGTGCCGAGAAAGGTCTCGATTTCGCCGAGCTCACCGTCGCGGCAGAGTTCGACGATGCGCTCGATGCGCGGGTGCCAGCGCGACCAGACGGCCTCGACGAGCAGCACACCTGCCCGGTCTGCTGCATCGAACGCTGACTCCGTGTCTTGGGGAGAAAGGGTGAGCGGCTTTTCGCACACCACGTGCTTACCTGCTTCGACGGCCGCAAGAATCCACGGCAGATGCATCTCATTCGATAGGGCGATGTAGACCGCGTCGACATCATCAGCCTCGATCACTGCGCGGTAGTCAGTCACCGCTCGTGCAGCACCTACCGTTTCCGCGCGCGCGAGATCACGCGCTGCAACGATCTGGAGCGACGCAGCATGGGCTGAACGCAGTGCGGCGCCAGTCGCCTGCTGCACAATCCAGCCGGCGCCGAGAATTCCCCAGCGAACGTCGGTCACCGCAGGAGTTCAGGAACGACCTGTCGGCCAAGACTCTTCGCCGACTCCTCTGCAGCTTCCATCACGGCAACGACATCGCGCGACTGCTGTGCGGAGACCTGCATCGGGGCTCCGGACGCGAGATGCGCGGCAAGCTCACGATGAAAGGTGTAGGCGGGAACCTCATCGAGGGTGACAGATCGTGAAGAACCGTCAGGTGCGTAGATGGTGACGAGCGCAGGAAGATCGGCCACGGCGGGTTCTGCCGCAGGGTCCCAATCAGCAACGATTGCGCCCTGCGTGCCGAACACCCGGAACTTCGGGGGTCGAGCAGCAGACAGATCCGAGTTGACGAACGTAGCCTGGGTGCCGTCAACAAATGTTACGGTGACCACCGAATGATCGGCATTCGTGACGTGATTCCAATGACGCTTGTGATTCACGCCTGAGACGTACGCGATATCCTGGTCGAATAGATCAAGGATCTGATCGAGGTAGTGAGAGCCCCAGTCGAAGATGGCGCCGCCTGAGACCGCGACATCGGAGTGCCAGTAGTCGCAGGGGCGCGAATAACCGCCGACGAAACTGTCGTATTGGAATACCTCGCCGATGGCGCCCTCGCGAATGAGCCGACGGATGGTGACGAAGTCCGCATCGAATCGCCGGTTCTGGAACACGATGAGGGTCAGGCCCTTCTCTCGCGCCAGCGCCATTGCCTCGTCGCACTCCTGGGCGGTGAGAGCCATTGGCTTCTCGAGTACGACGTGGATGCCTCGTCGCAGGGCTTCCATCGCCCAGTAATGGTGGGTATTGGGAGGGGTTGACACCACGACGACGTCGACGAGGCCGGAGTCGAGCATCTCCTCGGCGCTCGCGAAGGCGGCGACGTCGGGGGCGAGCTCCCGCGCAGCTGCAATGCGCTCGGGGTTGACGTCGCAGACGGCGGTTAGCTCAAGACTCTCGGTGTTCTGAACTGCAAGATTGTGTTCGTGTCCGATGGCGCCGTACGCCAGAAGTCCCATCCGCATTCATGAAGTCTACCTTCGCGGCCAGCGGACGCGACTTGCCGCAAGTGGAGCGGCACCTTCGAGGGGGTGGGGGCACCGACCCTTCACGAGGTATTCGCTCTGAAACTGTTGACTCGGTCGGTTTCTCAAGGTGAAATTCTATGATGCGCTTACTTGGTAGACGAGCACTTCTCGCCGCAGCGGCATTTCTGGCCATTCCGACCGCAAGTGCCGCTGCAGCGTCGGGGCCGACTACGCCTCCGCGTCGCGTCGGCGACAAGATCGTGTTCAACGGCCATGAATGGCGCGGAGTTCGGCGCGGGAACACGCTCGTGTGGCGTCGCGGTGCCAAGGTGCAAGTGCGTCCCCAAGCACCACAACCCACCTCAAGTGCCGCGCCCTCAGCGCCAGAGTCATCAGCGGCGAAGGTGACGCGATCGGTCGGTGAACTGGGGCCAATCTCTGCTATCCCCGATGGAGTCACGAGCGCTTGGTCGGTAATCGACAGCCGTGGCCTTTCACGAGAGGTCTTCATCGTGCGTCGAGGCTCATCCCTCACTGCGTTGGACGCCACCTGCACTCACGCCGGATGCATCGTGTCGCTCTTCAGCGATGCTCTTCGCTGCGGCTGCCATGGCGCAGTGTTCGACTCGGTGTCAGGAGTTTCCCGTGGAGGCCCCGGCGGGCTTTCGCCGCTCGCGCGTCTTGGTGTCTCGAGGCGAGGCGACACGGTGTTCATTGAAGGGATTTAGACCCGTCAGGAAAGTGCTGAAAGTGTCAGCACATCGTGCACGAACGAAGCCCCGGACCACTGAGTGATCCGGGGCTTCGTGCACCTGCCCGAAGGCAATGTGGGAGTTGTGCGGGTGTTACGGAGTGGCGAGAGCGGCTGCGTCGACTCCCGGCGGCAGCAGAACTGCGTCGATGACGTGGATAACGCCGTTGGAGGCAACGATGTCAGTCTGCAGGACTGCAGCGCCGTTGACCGTAACTCCGCCATCGGTTGCGATGGTGATGTTCTGGCCCTCGACCGTGGCGACATCGCCTGCCATGACATCAGCAGCCATGACCGTGCCGGGGACTACGTGGTAGGTAAGGATCTGGACGAGAAGATCCTTGTTCTCCGGGAGCAGGAGTGCGTCGAGCACACCGGCGGGGAGAGCTGCGAAAGCATCATTTGTGGGTGCGAAGACCGTGAAGGGACCAGCGCCATTGAGGGTTTCGACCAGGCCTGCTGCGTCAACGGCGGCAACCAGAGTGCTGAAGTTCGGATCTGAAGCGGCAATCTCAACGATGGTGCCAACAGTGGCGACCTCGGCGGGGGCTGATTCTGCGGGAGCCGCGGCTGATTCGCTGGGGGCCATAGCAGCGTCGTTGGACGAGCTGCTGCAGGCGGAGAAGGTAAGCGCAGCTGCCGCGGCGAGTGCCACGATGGCTGAAGTGCGGGCGATTCTCATGAACATTCCTTTAGATAGGTGTTCGCGGCGGGCGCCGCGTTTCGAAGGTAACCCGCCATCTGGATCTCCGCACGTCGAGAACTACCCCAACCCAAGCCCTCAGGCGGTGATCACGGTCACATTGAGGCTTGGACTGGCATTGTCCGCGACGGAATCCTCACCCGGGCCACGCGCGCCACTGCCAGGGGCGGCTAGTTCCCTTGGTCTGGGCCCTCTGGCAGCGAGGCGATGGCATCGCGCTCATCGGCGGCAAGCTTTCGTTCTCGCATGGCCAGGAAAAGAGCAAAGGTGAAGGCGACTGCTGTGATGAACGAGGCGGCCACGTAAAGCCAGTACCAGCGCATGCCTAGCCGGCGGCCCTCAAGGATGATGAAGATTGATGCCGCACTCGCGACCACGAGCAGATCGATCGAAAGAGAGATCACAGCCGAGTTGGCGAACCACGCGGCAAAGAACGAATCCGATGGCTCGGTGAAGCCCTTGATATTGAAGTAGGCGGTACCGATCAGGCCGATTGCGGCAATAGACAGGTAGACCCAGAAGGCGCCGTTGCCGCGATTGCGTCGTGGTGAACTCATGATCGCGTCATGCTGAGAGTCGATCCAGCTCGGCCATCGTGGCATCGTCGAGTTTGACGAGAGCAGCAGCGCAGTTCTCGTCGAGGTGCGCGATCGAACCGGTTCCGGGAATCGGCAGCATGACCGGCGAGTGCTGCAGCAGCCAGGCGAGCGCCACCTGTCCCGCAGTGGCACCAACGCGAGCAGCGATCGCGGAAAGTGGGCTGTCGGCCGCGACCAGTTCTCTGCCGCCGAGCGGGAACCACGGGATGAAGCCGATGCCGTGAGCTTCGCAATACTGCAGCAGTTCTTCGCTGGTGCGGGCACCGACGTTGTAGTGGTTCTGCACGCTGACGACGTCGAAGTACTCACTAGCCGCCCGGACATCGTCGACCGACACCTCGGACAGGCCGACGTGACGGATCAGGCCCTCGCGCTGCAACTCCGCGATCTCCCCGAACTGGTCGGCCATCGGCACCTGCGGGTCAATGCGGTGCAACTGCCACAGATCAATTCGCTCGACGCCGAGGCGTCGAAGCGACATCTTCACGCACTGGCGAAGGTAAGCGGGGCGTCCGACCGGCTCCCAGGCGTCGGGGCCTTGCCGTGTCAGGCCGCCCTTGGTCGCGATGATCACGTTGTCGTACGGGTGAAGTGCCTCACGGATGAGGTTCTCGCTGACGTCGGGACCGTAGGCATCTGCCGTGTCGATGAAGTCGACGCCGAGCTCGACGGCGCGACGAAGCACCGAGATGGCGGTGTCGTGATCCTGCGGGTCTCCCCAGATGCCATTACCCGTGATGCGCATCGCGCCGAACCCGAGTCGACGAACGGTGAGCGGGTCAGATCCCTTCGCGCCAAGGGTGAAGGTTCCGCTGGACAGGATTGGCTGAACGGTCTTGGTCATAGCCCTATTTAAGCGTGACTCTGAGATTCTCGGAGTCGAGCAAAGCCTTGAGCAACTCAGCGGGGCTTTCCACGAGCTGGCTGAGGGGGCCGGCTTGGGGAGGGTAAAGACGTGGGCTTGAGCTGGAACCAGTGACAAATTCTGTGGCCCCGGCATGATTCGAACATGCGACGCACGGTTTAGGAAACCGACGCTCTATCCCCTGAGCTACGGGGCCGGGGGCTCATATTCTGCCCTACTGGGCTGAGGTCGCCTGCGTCTGTCCCGAGCTGGGCTCGCTCGCGGCGATGTGATCGTAGAAAGCTTCTTCCTTCGACTTGCCAGGGAAGCGCGCCAGCACCAGCGCGAGACCGATGAGTGTCATCGCGAGCGCAACGACGATTGCGATGCTCTTGCCATCGGTGAAGGCCTGCGATGCCGCGGAGAGAATGTCGGTCGAGTACTGCGGGTACTGCTGCGCGACGTCGGAGGCGCTCGTGAACGAGCTGGTGAGCTCGTCGGCGACCTGGTTGGTGATCTTTGAAGTCTCGTCAGAAGGCGCGGACGAGATCGAGCCGAGCATGTGGCTCGCGTAAGCGGCGGCCAGGAGGCCACCCATGAGTGCCTGCAGGATCGCTCCACCGAAATCGCGAGTGAGATCCAGGAACGATGAGCCCATGCCACCGCGGCTCGGCGGAACCGATGACATCAGTGCACGCGATGCGGAAGTCGAGGCGAGACCAACGCCCAGGCCCATGAAGGTGTAGGCGGCGAGGATCCAGCCGAGCTGCGCCTGATCCGTCCAAGTGATGAGCATGATCGTGAAAGCGAGGGCGACTGAACCCAGGCCAAGCATGAAGGTGAACTGCGAGCCCTTGCCGCTGATGAGCTTGCCGCCCAAGGCGCCACCAAGCGCGGTGAAGATCGCCGCGGGCAGTACGACCTCGGCAGCCTCGAAGGTCGAATAGCCAAGAACATTCTGGGTGAACTGCTGACCGATGAACATCGCACCGATGAGTGATCCGAAGGTAATCGCGCCGGCGACGAATGCGACCCAGAAGGTGCGTGCCTTCGCGAGGGGAATCGAGATGAGCGGGCGAGGAGCCTTTGTCTGGCGCCAGAAGAAGAGTGCGAGAGCGACGAGAGCGCTGAAAAAGAGCGCGAACCAGCTTGGAGAGAAGCCTTTGTCGGCGATCTCGATACTGAGCACCAGCCCGCCGACTCCTAGAACGGAGAGAATTCCGCCGAGGTGATCGACCTTGAAGCGCTCCTCGCTGGCGTGCCAGGGCAGCACGATCAATCCGACGACCAGGGCGATGATGTCTAGCGGCAGCGTGATGAGGAAGACCGAACCCCACCAGTAGCTCTCCAGGAGCCACCCACCGATCAGCGGGCCGAGCGCTGCGCCGCCGCCACCGATGCCCGACCACAGCGCTATTGCGCCGACCTTCGCCTTGTTCTTATAGAGGGCATTGATCAGCGAGAGAGTAGTGGGGAAGAGCAGAGCTGCAGCGATACCGCCAAGGAAGCGCGAGATCGTGAGCATCTCGGCATTGGGAGCCCACGCGGCGAGCATCGCGGTGGGGATCGTCAGCACGCCGCCGAGCACGAAGAGCAGCTTGCGTCCGTACCGATCGCCGATGGTGCCGAGATAGAGAACTGTCGAGGCGAGCCCAAGGGCGAAGGCATTCGCGATGCCCGTCAGTTGATCCTGTGACGCGTTCAGATCGTGACCGATGGTGGGCAGCGCCACATTCGCGATGCTCAGGTTGATATTCGCAACGATGGCGCCCATCACAAGTGCGAGAAGCACTAAGGCGCTGCGAGGCGGCCGATCGGCGGTGGTCATTGCCCCAGGCTAGCCTTGCGCCCGTGACTGATGAGGATGCCGTCCTGGCCGCATGCGCTGCGGTACTTGCTGACGGTGACGTCGTCACTGACCCCGATCGGCTTCCTACCTATAAGCAGGATCGCTCGACGGGCTCCGAAGTAGGCGAGCCCTTCGCCGTCGTCTTCCCCCGCACGACCGAGCAGGTCTCCGAGGTAATGAAGGCAGCACATAAGCATCGGGTGCCGGTGGTGCCGCGCGGCGCTGGCTCCGGACTCTCGGGTGGCTCCAATGCCGTTGACGGCTCGCTGATCGTCTGCGTCGAGAAGATGAACGCGGTGCTCGACGTCGATATCTCCAACGGCTACGTCGAAACACAGCCGGGCATCTTCAACACTGATCTGCGCGAACATGTCGCCGGGCACGGCCTCTGGTACGCGCCCGACCCTGCAAGCAAGGACTTCTGCTCCATTGGCGGTAACGTCAACACCAATGCTGGTGGCCTGTGCTGCGTGAAGTACGGAGTCACGCGCGATGCCGTGCTCGGCCTCGAAGTCGTTCTTGCTGACGGTCGCATCACTCGACTTGGTCGCAAGACCGTCAAAGGCGTAGCCGGGTATGACCTTGCCGGCCTGATGGTCGGCAGCGAGGGAACCCTCGGCATCGTGACGATGGCGCGACTCAAGCTGCGTCCACTTCCGCCTCCGGCGACGACCGCGGTTGCCGTCTTCCCCGACATCGCCTCTGCGGGGCGTGCGGTCGAAGCGATCATGACGAAGATGACGCCGAGCATGCTCGAGCTGATGGATCGCACCACCATTCAGGCTGTTGAGACCTGGCGCCCGATGGGGCTCGACACCTCAGCCGAGGCCCTTCTTATTGCGCAGAGCGATGCTCCCGGTGATGCAGGCATCGCCGAGGCTGATCTGCTTCTCGAACTGTGTGAAAGAGCCGGTGCCATCGAGGTCTACCGCTCCGAGGATCCCGAGCAGGCCGAGATGCTGCTCGGAGCTCGCCGGATGGCGATCCCCGCCCTCGAGACTATGGGCGACTGGCTGCTCGACGATGTTGCCGTCCCTCGCTCGCAGCTCGCTCGCGCGATGACGATGATTGCGGAGCTCGCGGTGAAGAACGACGTGATGATCGCAACGTTCGGTCATGCCGGCGACGGCAACCTGCATCCGACCATCGTGATCCCGCGCGGTGACGAGGCAGCGGCCGTTCGTGCCATGACTGCCTTCAACGAGATTCTTGATGTGGCTCTCGCCTGCGGCGGCACGATCACCGGCGAGCACGGTGTCGGCACCCTCAAGCGCAATGTGCTGGCCCAGGAACTAGACGCCGTGGCCATCGATCTGCACTCGCGCATCAAGGCGGCGTGGGATCCGGAGAACATCCTCAACCCGGGCAAGGCCTTGCCCCGCTGGTAGAGCCTGAACCGAACATTCGAAGGGTCCGAGAGCAATTGCTCTCGGACCCTTCGACGTTGTGCTCGAGTTACTTGACCGCTGAAGCGGGGATGTAGCGCAGGTACGGCTTGAGCTCCTCGACGGGGCCGAACTTCTCGATGGCGTCTGCGGTGGAGATCGTCGGAGCGACGATGACCTTCTCGCCGACGTTCCAGTTCGCGGGGGTCGAGACGGAAGCCCTGTCGGTGAGCTGCAGGGCGTCGATCGTGCGCAGGATCTCGTCGAAGTTGCGGCCGACCGACTTCGGGTAGGTCAGGGTGAGGCGAACCTTGTTGGCCGGGTCGATGATGAAGACCGAGCGAACCGTGGAGGTGTCGCCCGCGTTCGGGTGCAGCATGTCGTAGGCGTTTGATACCGAGCGATCGGGATCAGCGATGATCGGGAAGTTCAGGGCATTGCCCGAGACCTCACCAATGTCGCCCGCCCATGCGTTGTGTTGATCAACTGAGTCGACCGAGATCGCGATGGCCTTGACGTTGCGCTTGTCGAACTCCGCCTTGAGGCCGGCGGTAGCGCCGAGCTCGGTGGTGCAGACAGGAGTGAAGTCCGCGGGGTGGCTGAAGAAGACTGCCCAAGCGCCGTCCTTCCAGTCGTGGAAGGTGATGGTGCCTTCGGTGGTCTCTGCGTTGAAGTTGGGGGCCTCGTCGCCAAGTCGAATGCTCATGGTGTTTCTCCTTTATTGGTGGTGCGGGACAGGGATAAGTCGTGGATGTGATGACCTAGGTGGGCAGCACTCAGAAAAATTCTTCCTTCCACATCGTCTCTGGCATTAGCACCCGTGAGGGTTGCTGCGACTTCAATGAGCCAGATCTCTCGGTCGCTCTGGATGTTGGAAGAAACGTATCAGGAGTTTTCCGAGGATGCGTAGTCGAGATTTTCCACCTGCAAGTTATCCGCATTAAGCATGTTCTGGATCAGTCGCAATGAGACCAGGAGCCGATCGCGTAACGGCGCCGACTGCTCCATGATTTTTCGTTGGCGCCTCGCATACTCCGATCGTCCTTCCGGTATCTCAACCTTGATCGGCTCGAGTCCGAACTGCGAGACGTCATAAGGCGATGCCTGCATATCGAGGGTGCGTGCCGATCGGGCAAGCTCGAAGGAATCGGCGATGAGATCGCTGCTCACGTACGGGCTGAACCACATCGAGTACTTGTAGAGATCCATGTTCGCGTGCAAGCAGCCGGGCTGATCGAGATCGGGCTGAGTCGCGCGAGTCGGCTCGATCGGGTTCAGGGGCATCGCAGCAGGGGTGAAGAAGCGGTACGCATCTATATGCGTGCATCGAAGGCCGACGTCGTGAACGGTGTCGGTGATCTCGCCTGGAGTCAGGCGCAGCGGGAATGCGGAGTGTCGGATCTCGCTCTGCTCGAGCCCGTAGACCATGGCCCATTCGTGCAGACCAAAGCAGCCGGTGTTCGCGGGTCGTGTTTCCATCCCTTCGAGCAAGCGAATGGCGAGGTTCAGTCTGTTGACGCGATCAGGTGAAACGGTCAGCCAGGTCAGGCTCGTCGTGACTCCTTCAGCGACGCGTGTGTACTGCGGGAACTCGAGGTACTCCCTGGAATCACCGGCGAGCGCGGTTCCGTGGCCTGGATGCCAGGCGAGCAACTTGCCCATCGAATACGGGTAGTACTCGAAGAGGAAGTCATCGGTCGGATGCTTGCCGCCACTCTTCCTGCGCTCTTGGCGCGGCTCGACCCAGGGGCGCACGCGGGTTTCGTGCCGGGCACGACGTTCACGCCACGCGCTCTCCTCGAGAACGGTGTCCAAGGTGGACAGCGGCTGGGTCATGACTAGACGTTATGACACGCGCCTATGGATGTCCTGCCCTACCCTGGGGTCGTGACGAAACTCCCGGGTAACGCCTTCTGGCATGGCTTCGCCGACATGGGCGCGGTCGCCGGCCATGACTTTGTGCTGGCCACGGGTGACGGCTGCTACGTCGTCGACGAAGCCGGCAACCGTTACCTCGACTCCACCGCCGGACTGTGGTTCTGCAACATCGGCCATGGTCGACGCGAATTGGCCGAGGCAGCAGCCAAGCAGATGAGCGATCTCGCGTCCTACTCCACCTTCGGTGACTTTGCGACCCGCCCCCTGATCGATCTTGCTGATCGCATTTCGGCGCTGGCGCCGGCCGAGGACACCAAAGTCTTCTTCACTTCCGGCGGAAGTGACTCGGTCGAGACAGCAGTGAAGATGAGCCGTCGCTACTGGGTGCTCACTGGCAAGCCCGACAAGCAGATGATCATCACGCGCACTCATTCGTATCACGGCATGCACATGGCGGGAACGTCGATTGCGGGCATCCCGGCCAACCGCGACGGCTACGGCCCAATGTTCACCGAAGTACGCAATATCGCCTGGGATGACGCTGAGGATCTCGCGCGTGCCATCGATGAGGTCGGCGCGGAGAACGTCGCAGCGTTCCTCTGCGAGCCAGTCATTGGCGCCGGCGGCGTCTACATCGCGCCCGAGGGTTACCTTTCGCGCGTGCGTGAGATCTGCCGCGAGCGTGGCGTGCACTTCATCGCCGACGAGGTCATCTGCGGATTTGGTCGCACAGGCGAGATGTTCGCCTCGGGCCGCTGGAACCTTGATCCCGACATGCTGCTAGTTGCCAAGGGCATGACCTCCGGCTACCTGCCGATGGGCGCAGTACTCGCAGCCGGGCGTATTGCCGAGCCGTTCTGGTCGACTCCTGGGCAGGCGTGGCGTCACGGCTACACGTACTCCGGTCACGCCACGTCAGCGGCAGTGGCGCTCGTAAATCTCGACATCCTGGAGAGTGAGAAACTCGTGCAGGCCGTAGCTGACAAGCAGGTGATGTTCAGCGCTAGCCTGGCGCCGCTGCGCGATCACTCGTTCGTGATTGACGTGCGAGCTGGGGTGGGCTTGCTCGGTGCCGTGCAGCTCGACCCCGCACTACTGGCGGAGGATCCGACCATCGGGCCTCGGCTTGTTCGTGCAGTGCGCGATAAGGGTGTGATCACCCGGCTGCTTGCCGACGGAGGGCTTCAAGTGTCACCACCGTTCACGATCACGCGTGATGATCTTCGACTTCTCGTGACGGCGGTCGACGAGTCGCTCACTGAGCTTGGCTCGCAGCGAGTTGCCCGAAGTAGGTCGAATGTCGACCTGCTGCCCGAGCAGACTCGTGACGACTCAGGGGGCTTTGAGTCCCTTGAAGCACGCCTACTCGCCGACGTGCCGCCGCATCACGGCGGCTGATCCGCTCTCGCACCTCACGACACTGAGCCACTCGGTGGACGAATGATCAGCGTGAGAGTGCCGCGCGCCGACGCACTAGCCAATCGAAGCGCGGATGCTTCGTCAACCGCGAGGGTCACAGCGGCGTCGCTCGCACCGAAACCTCCGCTTGATGCAGTCTTGAGCACCCGGGCGCCCTCAGCCACGATCGAACTGAAACCGTCGTCGCTGACGGCCACGACCGACACGCGATCGCCGGGCTGAACGGCTTCGGCTGCGGCGCGAGTTTCGAGAGTGACTGCCAGGGCCACTTCATCCTGCGAGAGCGTGGGGCCACTGGTGCTCACCGGTTCGGTTGCCCCTTGAGAGACGGCGTTGGCGATGAGGAGCGTTGCCATTCCCGCGAGAACCGCTGCCACAACCCGCCGATGGCGACGAATCACGCGGGCGAGGTCACCGCGGGTAAGGGTTGCGAGCACCCAATGAGGCTATGGGCGCATCGGGACAGCCGAAAGCGGCTGTCCACAGGTCAACTGGTGGTGCTCGATGGAGTCGACGTGCTCGGCGCAGGGGAACTCGGTGCGGGAGTGCTGCTTGGCGTCGACGCCGGAGTGCTGCTTGATGACGAGGAACTAGCGCCGCCGGTGTTCGACTTCTTGTCGCGTGAGTCGTTGCGGTAGAAGCCAGAGCCCTTGAAGACAACGCCAACATTCCCGAATTGCTTGCGCAGGGTTTCCAGACCGCAGGAGGGGCAGGTGGTCAGGGTCGGATCCGACATCGACTGAACGATCTCGTGGTTGCTCTCGCAATTCGAGCACGTGTACTCGTAGGTGGGCACTTTTCCTCCTGGCCGGATCTAGCACTCATGAGTGCTGAGTGCTAAGTCTGCCCCTAGCTCAGTCGATTCGTCCAATCGACAGCGCGCCCACGTACCCTTCGTGCGTGATCACCCCGAGAGTGCTGGCATGGATTGCGTTCGGTGGCATCCTCGGCTCGCTCGCGAGGTTCGTGGTGTCGTATCTGTGGAATCCGGTTGCTGTCGGCGGATTCCCGACGGGCACCTTGACCATCAATGTGCTTGGTTGCCTGCTGATCGGCATGCTGGTTCCAGTTCTTGCCGGGCATCCACGCGAAGAACACCTGCGCCCCTTCATCGTCACCGGAGTGCTCGGCGGCTTCACCACCTTCTCCGCATTCGCGCTTGAGACGGGCGTGATGCTCGACGAGGGCAGGCTCGGTCTGGCCGGTGTTTACATCGGAGCGACTCTGCTTCTCGGCTTGCTCGCCGTGCCACTCGGTGTGCGGCTCACCCGGAAATTCGCCGGATGATGGAGATACTGGCTATTGCGCTGGGCGCTGCGATCGGAGCGCCATCACGATTCATCCTTGATCGCTGGGTTGCCGGTCATGCGCCGACGAAACGATTCCCGTGGAGCCTGCTGGTAGTCAACGTGCTTGGTTCGGCAATTGCGGGTGTGGTGTTTGCCCTGACCACCGGAAACCTGCAGGTTTTCTTGCTCGTCGGAGTCTGCGGCGCCCTCACCACCTTCTCGGGCTTTGGCTGGGAGATGCACCTGCTGTGGTCACGATCGCGAGCGTCATTCGTGATCGCGCTCATCGTGATGACGACATCATGCGTGGCCGCATTCGAATTGCTGTATCAGTTGCTCAGAAGGTAACGACGCGCTCCGGTGTGACGACCTGATCCACCCGAGCATCATGCGATTCTTCCGGAAGTGATTTGACGAGTTCACCCTCGAAGATGAGTGCAATGCGCATCGGACCACCGTCGGCGAACGCCGGCACGGACTGAAGAGTGCGGTCGTAGTAGCCACCACCTTGACCGAGGCGGGTCCCGTCGCGCGAGATGGCAAGAGCAGGCAGGACGATCGCATCGCAATCGCTCAGTGCGTCAGCGATCGCCGGGCCTGCCGGCTCCTGAATGCCGAGCTCGCTTTTCACGAAGTCTGTCGAATCCTTGAGCTCAACCCATTCGAGCGACGTGTCATTGACTCGGGGGAGCAGCACGCGAATATCTCGCTGCCGCAGCAGTGCGATGAGAGCTTCAGTACCCGGCTCGGTGGGTGTTGATTGGTAGCAGGCCACTGTGCCGCAGTCTCCAAGTGCTGGCAGGGCTCGTGGTGCGAGGCGGTTGGCGGCTTTCACACGATCAGATTCACTGCGGGCCCGGCGAGCAATGTGGATCTCGCGGCGGAATGCTGCCTTGGCGGCTGCGGGGCTCGGGTCAGCGGTTGTCACGAACCCATCGTGCCTGATCCTCTATCGTCAGACCATGGACAAGCCGAACACGTGGAGCATGCCCGTGCGGAAGGCCGTCATTCCTGCCGCCGGTCTGGGAACTCGGTTCCTGCCCGCCACCAAGGCCACCCCCAAGGAAATGCTGCCCGTCGTCGACAAGCCGGCGATCCAGTACGTGGTCGAGGAGGCCGTGGCTGCTGGCCTCAATGACGTCTTGTTCATCACCGGCCGCAGCAAGCGCCCGCTCGAGGATCATTTCGACCGCAATTTCGAGCTCGAAGAGGTTCTGCGCGCTAAGGGCGACACCGAGCGCCTGGAGATGGTCGAGCACTCGACCGACCTCGCGACCATCCATTACGTCCGGCAGGGCGACCCGCTGGGCCTCGGCCACGCGGTTCTTATGGCAGAAAGCCATGTCGGGCACGAGCCCTTCGCGGTGCTCCTTGGCGATGACCTCATCGATCCGCGCGATCCGATCCTGCCTCGCATGGCGGCTGTCCGTGCCGAGTTCGGCGGCTCGGTCGTCTGCCTGATGGAGGTGCCGCGCGAGTGCATCTCGCTTTACGGCTGCCCCGCCATTGAGCGCACCGGTGCTGATGATGTTGTCCTGATCACCGATCTGATCGAGAAGCCCGATGTCGCCGATGCGCCGAGTTCGTACGCCGTCATCGGTCGTTATCTCCTCGACCCTGCAGTCTTCGATGTCATTCGCGAGACGAAGCCCGGTCGCGGTGGCGAGATCCAGCTCACTGACGCACTTCGCACGCTAGCAACGATGCCCGCTGATCAAGGCGGCGGAGTTCGTGGAGTTGTGTTCTCCGGTCGTCGCTACGACACGGGCGATCGAATCTCATACTTGCAAGCCGTGATCACCCTCGCTGTTGAACGTGACGATCTTGGTCCGGAGTTGCGCGCCTGGTTGACGGAATTCGTCGCAGGACTGAAGTGATCGATTGGCCCGTAACCCTCATCGAGGGCGATATTCGGTTGCGGCCGCTGAGAATTCGCGATGCACGCGCCTGGCGCGATGTGCGTGCGCGCAACAGCGAGTGGCTGACTCCGTGGGATGCAACCCTTCCTGCTGAGGGCTCCTTCGAAGGTGAAGCGCCGCCAACATTCGGTTCGATGGTGCGTCGCATGAATCGTGAAGCACGTGCCGGGCGCATGCTGCCGTGGGCACTTGACGTCGACGGTGACTTTCGCGGACAAGTCACTGTCGGCGGCATTGCCATGGGTTCACTGCGCGGCGGTTACATCGGTTACTGGATTGATCACGAGGTTGCCGGTCGCGGCATCATGACAACTGCTGTCGCGATGGCATGCGACTACCTGATTGGCGAGTGCGGCTTACATCGCATCGAGATCAACATTCGTCCGGAGAACGAGCCGTCACGACGAGTGGCCGAGAAACTGGGCCTGCGTAATGAGGGCATTCGAGCCGACTATCTGCACATCAATGGCCAGTGGTGCGACCACGTCTCGTACGTCTTGCTGTCAGGCGATCAGCCCGATGGAGTGCTCCGAAGGCTCAGAAGTCAGCAGCTTTCCCAGTAGTCACACGCGACACGCCGAAGCTGCCCCACGTCGCACCTACACGCTGTCCCCTATATAGGCCTCTAACGTACGAGACGTGACGGGGCTCATCTACATCGTGATCATCGCGCTGTGGGCTGCCGTCTTGATCCCGATGTGGCTGCGTCGTCACGACCAGATCAGTGAAGTTCGGTCGACCGCCCGCTTCGAGAACTCCATGGCCCGACTCGGCAGCCATGATGAGGTGCAGTCAAGCCGCGGGGGACGCGATCACATGAACCGACAGATCACCTTTACCCCGTCGGGCAAGCGCCGGGCGATTGTGCTGGCCTCCTTGACCGCCCTGACCGCCCTCACATTGCTTCTCGCCTTGGTCTCGGCCGCCCCCAAGTGGCTGCCGATCCTGTTCGGCCTGCTCACCGCGGCCTTCATGGTCGCCAGCGCGATGACCGCTTCGGCTCGCACCCAGGCGGCCCCCGCCCGCGTGCGACGTTCCTCACCCGCCTCCCGCAGCGAGCGCACCGCAGTCCCTGTCTCAACCAAGGCGGCGGTCGACGACGACTGGGAGAACTGGAACGCCTGGGACGACGAGGACGTGGAATGGGAGGCAGTGCCCACCACCTTGCCGACCTATGTCACCGCCCCCCGTGCTTCGCAGATGCCGCGCCCGATCGACAAGGCTCGCCCGGGCGAGTGGACGGGCAGCGCGATGGTCGAGGCCGCTCAAGAGATGCGCGAAGCATCAGCCGCCCAGGCCGCCGAGATCGCTGCCGTTGCAGCCGCCTATGAAGACATCACGGCCGAGATTCCGGTTGTCTCTGCCGACTACGACCGTCGCGCTGTCAACCAGTAGGTCAGCCGCCCCGCGCCTTCATCGGGTCACTTGCTAGTCTCTTGCCTCGCAAGGGGCTGTGGCGCAGTTGGTAGCGCGTCTCGTTCGCAATGAGAAGGCCAGGGGTTCGAATCCCCTCAGCTCCACCATGACAAAGCGCCGCCCTTCGGGGCGGCTTTTGTCATGTAGGGACTCGGGATTCGAGGAGGAACACCCGCAGGGTGTGACGGTTCCCCTCAGCTCCACCATGACAAAGCGCCGCCCTTCGGGGCGGCTTTTGTCATGTAGGGAATCGGGATTCGAGGAGGAACACCCGCAGGGTGTGACGGTTCCCCTCAGCTCCACCATGACAAAGCGCCGCCCTTCGGGGCGGCTTTTGTCATGTAGGGAATCGGGATTCGAGGAGGAACACCCGCAGGGTGTGACGGTTCCCCTCAGCTCCACGTGCCCTTGCATCCCTCTTACCTTCTGAATGTGCCCGATTCGGGATCCCGTGTGAAACTAAATCCGCAGGCACCGCACTGGTCCATGAGCGAAAGGGATTGTCGTGAAGCTGCGTAGAGGCCCAGCACTAGCCGGAGCACTCGTTCTGGGAGCCACGCTCGTGATGACCACCGCATGCGGTAGCACCAATCTGGTTCCTGATTCCCTCTCGTCGGCGATCTCCGACCAGGTGCAGAGCCTGACAAGCGAATTGATCCCGGATGACGCGATGTTCTTGGCGATGATGATTCCGCACCATGAGCAGGCCGTGGAGATGTCGAAACTAGCGGCAACCAACGGTGCCAGCCCCGAGGTGCAAAAGCTTGCCTCGACGATTGCAGCTGCCCAGGCACCGGAAATCACGCAGATGCAGGGATTGCTTCAGGCCGCCGGTGCGCTCGGCGAGATCGGCAAGCACACCGGTCACATGGATGGCCTGCTGAGCGAGGAGCAAATCAATGAGCTCCGAAATGCTCGCGGTGCTGACTTCGATCGCCTATATCTGGAGGGGATGATCGTCCACCATGAGGGCGCGATCTCCATGGCGCAGAACGTGATCGACAGCGGTGGTAACCCCGCGGTTGTCACTCTTGCTCAGACGATCATTGATGCGCAGACATCCGAGATCTCGCAGATCAAGCAGCTGCTCGGCCAGTAGCCGACTAGATCCAGGTCGGCATCCACATGCGCAGGTTCCACTGCTCATACGGGATGACCTGACCAGTCCAGATCGGATAGAACCACCAGGCTGCGAGCACGACGAGTAGTACGAGCGTGCCCACGGCAATCGCACCCCAGCGCCGTCGGCGTTCTGGTGCATTCGACGGGCCAAGAATCGAGCCGCAGGTCATGGCGAGCGCCATGACGACGAAGGGCACGTAGACCACGGTGTAGAAGGTGAAGATCGTGCGGTCGAGGTAGAGCATCCACGGCAGCCAGCCGGCGGCGATGCCGACGAGAACCGCGCCTGCGCGCCAGTCGCGGCGAGCAGTCCAGCGCCAGACCTGATGCACCATCGCGCCGATGGCAGCCCACCAGATGATCGGGTTGCCGAGGGCAAGAACCTCAGCCGCGCAGTTGTTGGTGGGGCAGCCTTGGGATCCGTCCTTGATCGAGTTCCAGTAGAACGACGTTGGGCGTGACTGGAAGGGCCACGACAGCGGGTTACTCGCATACGAGTGCGCTGACGTGAGGTTCACATGGAAGTTCCACGCCTCCACGTGGTAGTGCCATAGCGATCTGAGAGCCGCGGGAATAATCGACGGGTCTTGTGTTGCCGCCCAATTGCGGTCGTAGCCACCGTCGGTGAGTAGCCAGCCCGTCCAGCTGAAGAAGTAGACAACAATCGCGATCGCGACCATGACGACAGCGGTCAGCGGTGTCTCGCGCAGGAAGGTCGCCCGCCACGGTTGCTGCACGCCGATGGCGCGACGAGTCGAGATATCCCAGACGAGAGTCATGATGACGAAGAAGACGATGAACCAGATGCCTGACCACTTCACGGCGCAGGCGAGACCGAGAGCAACTGCTGCGGCCCAGCGGTAGGGGCGGTAGCCGAAGCGCGGGCCGTACTTCGTAGCCGCGGCCTCGATGCCGTTCGTTTCGACGAACTCGGCCATCTTCCTTCGTGTGCGATCACGATCGATGAGCAGCAGCCCGAATGCGACCAACACCCAGAACCCAAGAATCATGTCGAGCAGGCCGGTGCGGCTCAACACGAGGTGAATGCCGTCAAGCGCGAGGAAGAGTCCGGCGAGGGTGCCGATGAGATCAGAGCGGGTCAGTCTGCGTGCAATGCGTGCGGTGATGACGATGGCGATGATGCCGAGTACACACACGGCAATGCGCCAACCGAACGGAGTTCCGCCGAAGAAGTACTGGCCGACCGCGATGGTCCACTTGCCCAGCGGGGGGTGCACGACGAACGCTGCTTCGGGCTTGAAGATGTCGAGTACGCGCCAGTTGCCGTCACTGGCGAGCAACGTTTCGTTCGCGCCGTCGACCATCGCCCGCTCGTAGCCGAAGCGCAGGAGTGAGAGAGCATCTTTCGGGTAGTAGGTCTCGTCGAAGGCAATGGCGTGCGGGGTACCGAGATTCCACAGGCGCAGGATTCCGCCGATGAAGGCAACGACGAGTGGGCCGATCCAGCCGCGAATGCCGTGTGAAGGCATGGGGGGCACGAGCCTGCGGGTCAGCGAGGCCACATCGCGCGTGTCGGTCACCCGCCCATCGTAGGCGGGGAGGTGGCTCGCAGAACTGACACAATGCGCGAGTGAGCAATAAGGGGAAAGTGGTGCTGGCGGCAACGCCCCTCGGCAATATCGGCGATGCCCCGCCCCGCCTGATCGAGCTTCTGTCGACCGCTGACGTGATCGCAGCGGAAGACACCAGGCGACTCCACCGCCTGATGAGCGATCTCGGGGTCACCCCGACTGGTCGCATCGTGTCGTACTTCGAGGGCAACGAAATCGCGCGCACCGATTCGCTGGTGCAGGCCGCACTCGAGGGCTCGGTGATCGCAGTCGTGACCGATGCCGGCATGCCGTCGGTCAGCGATCCGGGTTATCGCCTCGTCGCTGACGCTGTCGCTGCCGGGATCACCGTGACGATCGTCCCCGGTCCTTCCGCCGTGCTTGCCGCACTCGCTGTCTCTGGCTTGCCGGTCGATCGCTTCTGCTTCGAAGGCTTCCTACCGCGCAAGGGCGGCGAGCGCGGCACCCGTCTCGCGCAACTCGCCGCTGAGCCGCGCACGATGGTGTTTTTCGAGGCCCCGCATCGCATTGAGGCAAGCCTGCGAGCAATGGCCGAGAGCTTTGGCGCTGACCGGAGTGCTGCGGTCTGCCGCGAACTGACGAAGACCTATGAAGAGGTCAAGCGCGGTGGGCTCGGGGAGCTCGCCGACTGGGCAGCCGAGGGCGTGCGTGGCGAGATCACGATCGTCGTGAGCGGTGCCAGCGAATCCGAGCAGCGCGAGGCCTCCGGTTTGGTCACTGCAGATGATTGGGTCGCGGCGGTCGCGGCCCGAGAGTCCGATGGCGAAGACCGCAAGACAGCCATCGGCGCCGTGGCCAAGGAGGCCGGAGTACCGCGTCGTGAGGTGTACGCCGCAGTCGTCGCGGCGAAGGGCACCAGCCCCGCGCCCTAAGATCAACACATGTCACCGTCCGAGAAGGCGTTCTACCTGACCACGCCTATCTATTACGTCAACGATGCCCCTCATATCGGGCATGCGTACACGACTACCGCGGGCGATGTGCTCACCCGCTGGCATCGCCAGCGCGGGGAAGAGGTCTGGTTCCTTACCGGTGTCGATGAGCATGGCACCAAGGTCGAACGCGCCGCCGAGGCAGGTGGGGTTACCCCGCAGCAGTGGGTCGACCGCCTCGTCAGCTCCGACTGGCTTCCGGTTCTCGAGACTGTCGATGCCGCCAACGATGACTTCATTCGCACGACTTCCTCGCGCCACATCGAGGGCGTGCAGCGCTTCTGGGAGGTGCTGCGCGAGAACGGCTACGTCTTCGCCGCTCCCTACGAAGGCCCGTACTGCGTCGGCTGCGAGGAATTCAAGCTTCCGGGTGACCTCGTCGATGGTGAGGGCGAATACGACGGGCAGAAGCTGTGCCCGGTGCATGGTCGTCCGGTCGAGCAGCTCAAGGAAGACAACTGGTTCTTCAAGCTGTCGGCCTTCCAGCAGCGCCTGATCGATCACTACGAAGCGAACCCCGATGCGATCCAGCCCCAAAGCGCCTACAACGAGGTGATGAGCTTCCTACGCCAAGGCCTCGTCGACATCTCGATGTCGCGTTCGAGCGTCGGCTGGGGAATCCCGCTTCCATGGGACGAGAAGCAGGTTGTCTACGTCTGGTTCGACGCACTTCTCAACTACGCCACTGCTGTTGGATTCGGCGCAGCGCCCGATACTGCAGAGGGAAAGCTGTTCGCGCGCACCTGGCCGGCTGATGTGCACCTCGTGGGCAAGGACATCCTGCGATTCCACGCGGTGTACTGGCCCGCAATGCTGATGGCTGCGAATCTTCCGCTGCCGAAGAAGGTCTTCGCGCACGGCTGGCTGCTCGTCGGCGGCGAGAAGATGTCGAAGACCAAGCTCACCGGCATCTCTCCAGACCAGATCATCGATCACTTCGGCTCTGATGCCTTCCGCTACTACTTCTTGCGCGCCATTGCCTTCGGGCAAGACGGCTCGTTCTCATGGGAGGACATGTCGGCGCGGTACACCGCAGAGCTCGCGAACGGCCTGGGCAACCTCGCCTCGCGCGCGACCGCGATGGTCGGTAAGTACTGCGAGGGCGTGCTGCCTGCTGCACCTGCGGTCACCGACGCCGAGGTCGTGCTGCACGACGCACTCGCCGCGGTTGCTGCAGAGGCCGATCGTGCGATCGTCGATCTCGACTTCCTGACCGGAATCACTGCGGTGAAGTCCTTCATTGATCTCGTCAATGGCTACGTCACTGAGCAGGCACCGTGGGTGCTCGCGAAGGATCCGGCGAACGATGATCGCCTGCACACTGTGCTCTACACGATTTGCGAATCGCTTCGCGCTGTTGCCGTTCTCTACAACCCGCTCATGCCCAAGGCGATGAGCTCGCTCTGGAATCAGCTTGGTGCAGAGGCTCAGCTCGGCCCGATCGGTGAGCAGCGCATCACCGTTGCCGGCACATGGGGCGGCCTGCAGCCGGGCGCGATCATCACCAAGGGTGATTCGCTGTTCCCGCGCATCGAGGAAGTGGCCTGACGTGTTCGAAACGGCACCGCAGCCCCTCGCTGCGCCCGTCATCGACACCCACTGTCATCTTGATATTCGCGATGGCGATCGCCACCCAGGCTCCACGCCTGATCCCGACGACCTGCTCGAGATTGCCGCAGGCGTAGGCGTCACTCGCGTTGTGCAGATCGGCTGCGATGTCGACTCAGCGCGCTGGTCGGTCGAGATGGCGCAGTCTCGCCCCGAGGTTGTCGTCGGCGTCGCCCTGCACCCCAACGAGGCACCGCGCCTGCAGTTGGAGGAGGGTCGCGATGCCCTTGAAGCAGCATGGGCAGCCATCGCGGAGCTCGCCGTCGATCCCAAGGTGCGCGCGATCGGCGAGACAGGTCTCGATTACTTCCGCACCGATGAATCGGGCCGCGAGATTCAGCATGAGTCCTTCCGCTGGCACATCAATCTGGCCAAGGAGCTCGGCAAGCCGCTCGTGATTCACGATCGCGAGTCGCATGACGATGTGATCCGACTGGTCGAGGAAGAGGGCGCACCCGAGATTGTCGTGTTCCACTGCTTCTCCGGCGATGCCGCGATGGCGGAGTACTGCGCGAGCAAGGGCTGGTACATGTCGTTCGCGGGCGTGGTGACCTTCAAGAACGCTCAGGTGCTGCGCGATGCGCTGCTCGAGGTTCCCGACGAGCTAGTGCTGGTCGAGACCGATGCGCCGTACCTCACCCCAACTCCGCACCGCGGCAAGGCCAATGGCTCGTACCTGATGCCGTACACCGTTCGCGCCATGGCCGATGTGCGCGATGTGAGCGAGGCGGAAATGGCCACGACTCTGTGGAATAACGCGCAGAAGGTCTTCGGTCCGTTCTGATGACAGAACTCCTGGGTGCACGCGAGATTCGCGAGCTCGCCGAGTCACTCGGCATCCGCCCGACCAAGAAGCTCGGCCAGAACTTCGTCATCGACCCGAATACGGTACAGCGCATCGTGCGCGCGGCCGATGTCTTGCCGACCGATCGCGTACTTGAGGTCGGCCCTGGTCTGGGCTCTTTGACGCTTGCACTGCTGCAGGAAGTTTCCTCGGTGATTGCCATCGAGATCGATCCGGTTCTTGCGGAGCAACTGCCGCGCACCATTGCCCTGCATATGCCCGATCGCACCAAGTCACTTACCTTGATCGTGTCGGATGCAATGAAGGTTGATGTCGTGCCGGGGGAGCCCACTGCACTCGTCGCGAATCTCCCGTACAACGTCTCAGTACCTGTGCTGTTGCACCTGCTCGAAGTCGTGCCGACCATTCGCACCGCACTTGTCATGGTGCAGAAGGAGGTCGCCGAGCGACTTGCCGCTGACCCCGGCAGCCGCACCTACGGCATACCGAGCCTGAAAGCGCGCTGGTACGGCGAGGTGCGCATGGCCGGCAACATCGGGCGCAACGTGTTCTGGCCCGAGCCCAATGTTGATTCGGCACTTGTGCGCGTCGATCGTCGCGAGCAGCCCACCTGCGAGTCGAGTCGCGAGTGGGTATTCAAGGTAATTGATACGGCCTTCGCCCAGCGTCGCAAGAGCCTGCGCGGTGCACTCGCTCAGTTGGCCGGCTCTCCCGATGCGGCGGAGCAGGCGCTGCGCGCCGCGGGCATTGACCCGGGGCGCCGCGGAGAGGCCCTCACGTTGCCGGAGTTCATCGCCCTCGCCGACAGCCTCTACCGCGCTCGCGCTCGCTAGAACGCCTACCCTCAAGCCATGGCGCTGACTTCCGTGATCGTTCGCGTACCCGCGAAGGTCAACCTTCAGTTGTCGGTCGGCCCGCTGCGCAAGGACGGCTATCACGAGCTCGCCACGGTGTTCCATGCCGTGAGCTTGAGCGATGAGGTGAAAGCCACTTACGCGGAACCTGGTGCCGGAACCACGCTGACAATCTCAGGTGAAGGTTCAGATTTTCTCCCTGTTGATGAGTCGAACCTGGCGTATCGCGCAGCAATGTTGCTCGCTGCCCATGCGGGTATCGAGCCTGACGTCACGATGCACCTGAACAAGGGAATACCGGTTGCAGGTGGCATGGCCGGCGGAAGTGCTGATGCTGCGGGCGCGCTCGTGGCCTGCGACGCACTGTGGCGCCTGGGCACTGATCGCGACGACTTGATGAATCTCGCTGCCGAGTTGGGCTCCGATGTTCCGTTCGCACTTCACGGCGGCACAGCCGTCGGCACGGGGCGCGGCGAGAAGCTGATGTCTGCGCTCGCGCGCGGTTCGTTCCACTGGGTGTTCGCCCTTGCCGACGGCGGGCTCTCGACTCCTGCGGTCTACGGCGAGTGTGATCGACTGCGCAAGGGCCTCGATGTGCCTGACCCGTACGTGTCCGACCTCCTCATGCAGGGGCTTCGCGCCGGTGACGCAGTGATTCTCGGCAAGGCGCTGAGCAATGATCTGCAGGCAGCGGCGATCTCACTTCGCCCGTCCCTCGCGCAGGTACTCGAAACAGGTGATGACCTCGGAGCACTCGGCGGAATCGTGTCGGGCAGTGGCCCGACCTGCGCATTCCTCGCGCGCGATCACGAGCATGCGCTCGACATCGCAGTGGGGCTGACTTCAGCCGGGGTGTGCCGCACGGTGAAGACGGCGACGAGCCCGGCACACGGTGCGAAGGTTGTCGGTTAGCGCTTGCGCATGTGCAGTTCGGGCTTGGCTTCCATGCCCGCGAGGCCATTCCAGGCCAAGTTCACCAGGTGCGCGACGACTTCGTCCTTCTTCGGCTTGCGCACGTCGAGCCACCACTGACCCGTGAGTGCAACCATGCCGACGAGCATCTGCGAATACATGCGAGCAAGCTTCTTGTCCATCTTGTGCGCGGCGAACTCATCGGCAAGTAGATGCTCGACTCGAGTGGCGACATCGACAATCAGGCTTGCGAACGTGCCGGTCGTCTGTGCCATCGGTGAATCGCGCACGAGGATGCGGAAACCATCTGGGTATTCGTCGATGTAGTCGAACAGAGCCATGCCTGCTTGCTCGAGCAGTAGGCGCGGGTTGCTGCCATTCAATGCCTTCTCGAAGGAATTCAGCAGGTAGTTCATCTCGCGGTCGACGAGAACGGCGTACAGCCCTTCCTTGCCGCCGAAGTGTTCGTATACAACCGGCTTGGAAACCTTGGCCGTGCTGGCGATCTCCTCGACACTGACCGCCTCGAAGCCCTTCTCGGCGAACAACTTCCGTCCGACCGTAAGCAATTGCTCACGGCGTTCTTGCCCGCTCATCCGGATCTTGGTGTCCGGCGAGCGTGGCGTTGTGTCGCGACGTGTCGCAGAGCCGATGTCAGTGACGTTGTCAGCTTCGATCTCGAAGTCTTCAGTCTCGAGATCCTCGACGGAGGTGCTCATCGAGTTGAGCTCGCCCTGGCCGGATGGAACTTGCGTAGGCGATGCTCCTGAGTCGGGTCATTGAGCTTGCGCACCAGGCGCTCGCGCTTGGGCCAGCGCACATCGGTCGCGAAGCCTGTCTTCTCAAGAAGTCGGATGAACGTTGCGCTCATATCGATCTGGCCCTTGAACACTCCATGCCGCGCTGCAGTCGGCTCGGCATGGTGCAGGCTGTGCCAGGACTCGCCCATGGAGGGGATGGCCAACCACCACACGTTGGTGGAGAGATCTCGCGAGGCGAACGGACGCTTGCCGAAGACATGGCAGATCGAGTTGATAGACCACGTCACGTGATGCACGAGTGCGATGCGAATCAGGCTGCCCCAGAAGAATCCGGTCAGGACACCCATCCATGACCAGGTGAGCAGGCCACCGAGAACTGCGGGTGCCAGAAGCGTGGTGAGAACCATGAGCGGGAAGAGACGTGAGATGCGCTGAACATCAGGATCATTCGCGATGTCTGGTGCGTACTTCTCCGGTGATGTTTGTCCTTCGCTGAAGAGCCAACCCAAATGCGCCCAGTACAGGCCTTTAGCGACCGCGCGCTTGCTGGTGCCGAAGCGCCACGGCGAATGCGGATCGCCCTCGTCGTCGGAGAACTGATGATGCTTGCGGTGATCTGCAACCCACTGCGAGAGCGAACCCTGCACTGCGAGTGAGCCGGCGATACCGAGCGCGTACTTCATGAAGCGGTTCGTCTTGAAGGAGCCGTGGGTGAAGTAGCGATGGAAGCCCACGGTGATTCCACCTGCGGTAAGCGCCCAGAAGAATGCGATCAGGAACAGGTCGCTCCAGCCGACGAAGCCGCCCCACGCGATGGGGATCGCGACGATGACAGCGAGGAGCGGAACGATGATGAAGAGCGCGAGCAGCACCCGCATCGTCGTAGTGGTGAAGTCCTCGTCGACGGGGGACTCCACGGTGACGGGCTGGGCGAGGGTCATGACACTCCTTTAGCGAGGCAGTAAGTACTACCTACGGTTCCGTAACCTACGCCACCGTAACCTCCCGTGTCCAGCGGAACTCGCGAATCATTTAACCTTGGCCACTGCACGTAGTCCCGGGTCGTCTAGCGGCAGGACAGCGGACTTTGAATCCGTCAACGATGGTTCGATCCCATCCCCGGGAGCTCTCTCTTCCCCGATAGGCTTGGGCCCTTCCCCCGTTCGGCCCTTCTCTTCATGCCCATCGGAGGAAATCGTGACCACCTCAGCGGCCCCGCGCCCCTCGGTTGTCATCATCTTGGCCGCCGGCGAAGGCAAGCGGATGAAGTCCGCCCTCCCTAAGGTCCTGCACCCCGTTGCCGGCAGATCCCTCCTTGGCCACGTACTCGAAGCAGCCGCCACCGTCGAGCCGGCTCATGTCGTTGTCGTGGTGGGACATGGCCGCGATCAGGTCACCGAGCACCTATCGGAGATCGCGCCCTGGGCGCTGTCGGTCGTGCAGGAGGAGCAAAAGGGCACCGGACACGCGGTGCGCATCGCGCTCGCAGAAGTGCGCGCACGTGGCCTTCAGATCGACGACGCCCCTGTTGTCGTACTGACAGGCGATACCCCATTGCTGACCGGAACGACCTTGATCGGCCTGCTTGTCGAGCATTCGCAGACAAATGCCGTCGCCACCGTGCTCACGGCATCACTTGCCGATCCCTCGGGCTACGGTCGCGTGCTGCGGGGTGGCGCGGGCCAGGTCACCGGCATCGTCGAGCACAAGGACGCCAGTGCCGAGCAGCTCGCCGTCACCGAGATCAACTCCGGCATGTATGCCTTCTCCGCCGCGCATCTCGATGCCGCACTCACGCGCATTACGACGAACAATGCTCAGGGCGAGGAGTACTTGACTGACGTACTCGGCTTCCTCGAGGGCGACGGCGAGACCATCAGCGCCTCGATGTGCATCGACAGCGACGAGATTCTCGGCGTGAATGATCGCTTGCAGCTCTCGCAGGCCGCGGGCATCATGCGCGATCGCATCAATTCCGAGTGGATGCGTGCGGGCGTTTCGATTCTTGACTCCGCGACGACCTGGCTCGACGTCGACGTCGAGATCGAGCCTGACGCGGTAATCCTGCCCAGCACCACGCTGCGTGGCCCGACCTCGATTGCCTCCGGTGCGCGCATCGGCCCGGGCACCACGTTGGCCTCATGCGAGGTCGGTGAGGGCGCCTCCGTGATTCACACCTGGGCCGAGCTTGCCGTGATCGGGGCGGGTGCCTCGGTTGGCCCCTTCACCTACCTGCGCCCGGGCGCGGTGCTCGGTGCGGGCGCCAAGGCCGGCGCCTATGTCGAGATCAAGAACTCCACCATCGGCGATGGTGCCAAGGTTCCGCACCTTTCCTACGTCGGCGACGCTGAAGTCGGGGCTGGCTCGAATATCGGCGCTGCAACGGTTTTCGTGAACTACGACGGTGTTGAGAAGCACCGCACAGTGGTCGGCGAACAGGTGCGCATCGGCAGCGACACCATGCTCGTCGCGCCTGTCACGATTGGCGACGGTGCTTACACCGCAGCTGGTTCGGTGATTACCGAGGATGTCCCGCCGGGTGCCATGGCCGTCGGCCGCGCCCAGCAGCGCAATGTCGAAGGCTGGGTCGAGCGCAAGCGCCCGGAATCGGCATCCGCTGAAGCAGCCCGAAAAGCACAGCAGCAGAATTCGTCCAACAACGCGTCGGCAAAGGAGTAACGGTGACCGAGATCATGGCCCCGATTCAGAAGAAGCTCGTCCTGCTTGCAGGTCGGTCACACCCTGAACTGGCCAACGCGGTTGCTGCCGAGCTGGGCATTCCGCTGTCGAAGACGGTTGCCTACGACTTCGCGAACGGCGAGATCTTCGTGCGCTTCGAGGAGTCAGTGCGCGGCGCCGACGCGTTCGTTCTGCAGAGCCACACCACGCCGATCAATACCTGGATCATGGAGCAGCTGATCATGGTTGATGCGCTCAAGCGTGCATCCGCCAAGCGCATCTCGGTGATCATGCCGTTCTACGGATATGCCCGCCAAGATAAGAAGCACCGCGGCCGCGAGCCGATCTCGGCCCGTCTGATCGCTGACCTGTTCAAGACTGCCGGCGCAGATCGCCTGATGACCGTCGACCTGCACACCTCGCAGATCCAGGGCTTCTTCGACGGCCCCGTCGATCACCTGTTCTCGTTGCCACTGCTCGCGCGCCACGTTAAGGAGAGCGTCGGCCATGACCGCATCACCGTCGTCTCGCCTGATGCCGGTCGCGTGCGCGTTGCTGAGAAGTGGACCGACATCCTGGGTGCCCCGCTGGCCATCATCCATAAGCGTCGCGATCCCGATGTGCCCAACCAGGTCAAGGTGTTCGAGGTCGTTGGCGAGGTGAAGGGCCGCGTCTGCGTCGTGGTCGACGACATGATCGACACCGGTGGCACCATCGTGAAGGCCGCCGAGACCCTCTTCGAGCAGGGGGCGGCAGGTGTGATCGTGGCCGCCACCCACGCGATCTTGAGCGACCCGGCCCGTGATCGCCTTCAGAACTCCGACATCTCCGAGGTGATCGTCACCGACACCTTGCCGATCGTCGACGAGGCCCGTTTCCCCAAGCTCACCGTGCTCTCGATCGCTCCGCTGCTGGCCAAGGCCATTACCGAAGTCTTCACCGACGGCTCGGTCACGAGCATGTTCGACGACACCCCGTCACACCAGATGGGCAACTAGCCCATTGGGCTAACCCGGGGCCGATTTCGTCCCCGGGCCCTCGCTCGTTAGACTCTGGTCAATTCCTCGGCGAGGGTGTCGCACTGGCACCGTGATCGACGCGGTCGGCGCCCAACGCGCTTTGCCGAGGTGTCCGACGTACGAGGAGAAGTTGAAGTGTCTGAAGTTTCCATGATCGCCGTTCCCCGCTCCGATTTCGGCAAGGGTGCAGCGCGCCGCACCCGCCGCGAGGGAAACATCCCCGCAGTCATCTACGGCGAAGGCTCAGCGGTCACCCACGTTTCCCTGCCAGCACATGAGCTCGAGCTCGCCCTGCGCAAGCCGCGCGTCGTGCTGAACATCAGCTTCGAGGGCAAGAACATCATCACCAAGCCGCGCGATATCCAGCGCGAGCCGGTCAAGCGCTTCATCGAGCACATTGACCTCATCATCATCTCCGCCGGCGAGGCCACCGACCGCGGCAACGAGGCAGTTGCCTTCGTCGAGGCCGCCGAGGCACAGGCTGTTCAGGACGCCAAGGATGCCCGCTCGGGCAGCGCGGCAGCTGACGCAGCCGATGCGGCTGATGCCGCAGCCGCGGCCGCAGCCGCTCCTGCTGAGTAACTAAGGCCTTATTGCACGACTAGTCAGGACCGGGATTCCCATGAGTGATGCGTGGCTTATAGCCGGGCTCGGGAACCCCGGTCCTGACTATTCGGCCACCCGGCACAACGTCGGGTACATGGCGGTCGATCGCATCGCGACGATGACCGGCGGAAAGCTCTCGCGCCACAAGCGCGCCAATGCGATGGTGCTCGAAGGCAAGCTAGGGATGCCGGGTAGTCAGACGTCGATCATCTTGGCCGAACCACTGGCGTACATGAACGAGTCAGGTGGGCCGATCAAGGCGCTGATGCAGTTCTACGACATTCCGGTCGAGCGACTCATCGCGATCCACGATGAACTCGATATTCCCTTCGCAGCACTGCGCGTGAAACTTGGCGGTGGCGATAACGGCCACAACGGGCTCAAGAGCATGCGCAAGGCCCTGGGCACCGGTGATTTCTATCGCGTGCGCATCGGCATCGGGCGCCCGCCTGGCCGCCAGGATCCTGCCGACTTCGTGCTCAAGCCCTTCGCAAGCGCTGAGCGAGTTGAAATGCCTGAGCTCATCGAGCGCGCCGCTGACGCCACCTGCTCGTTAATCACCAATGGTCTCGAGCGCACCCAGAGCACCTTCAATACCGGCCCCGCAAAGGAATAGCGATGACAGATCTTCAGATCAGTGATGCCCAGCTCTCGTCGATGGTTGCGCAGCAGGCCGGCCAGCTCTTGCTTGAGCTGCGGGACTCCTTCGGCGCCGTTGATCCAGGTGACAAGGATCGCGCGAATGAACTGCGCAAGGCCGGTGACGCCGCCGCGAATGAGTTCATCGTCGCGGCACTGCGCGAGGCGCGTCCTGATGATGGGCTCCTGAGCGAAGAAGAGAAGGACAACGAGTTGCGCCTTGCGCACGAACGTGTCTGGATCGTCGATCCACTCGATGGCACCTATGAGTTCGGCCAGGGTCGGGCTGACTTCGCCGTGCACATCGCCCTGTGGCATGCATCCGAGAAGCGACTGTCGGCTTGCACGGTCGACCTTCCGGCCCAGCAACTCACTCGCACGATGTCCGATCAAGGCGCGGCCCCCGCAGCCCTGCCGACCGACCGCGCGATTCGCATCGTCGCCTCGCGGAGTCGCCCGCCGGCAACTCTGGCCGCCACCGTCGAGATCCTCGCTCGCCTGCTCGCTGACGCAGGTATCAACTCCCATGGTGTCGAGATCATGGATGTCGGCTCAGTGGGCGCGAAGGTCAACGAGATCCTGTGCGGCCGAGCCGAGGCCTATGTGCACGACACCGGTTTCTACGAGTGGGATGTCGCGGCGCCGTATGGTGTGGCGCAGCACTATGGCCTGGTTCCGTCACATGTCGATGGCAGTGAGGTCACGTTCAACCACATGCCGCCGTACGTGACCGACCTGACCGTCGCGCACCCCGCACTCGTCGATTACCTCCGTGCAGCACTTCGCGAGGCTGCTGGCTTGTGAGTCTTGCCGGTCTCCTGAAGTCAGTGCGCGGTGAGCTTGCCGCGGTCACCGAGATGCCTGCGGGCAGCTCGCCCGTACATGTGACCGCCGCCGTTCCCGTTCAGCCCGCAGTTGCGGCAATGATCAGCGGTCGAGGAGTGCCCGTACTCATCGTCACCCCGACCGGTCGCGAGGCCGAGGATGTTGCCGCCCAGTTACGCGAGCTGATCGTCGATGCGCACGTCGAGGTGTTCCCGTCGTGGGAGACGCTGCCCCATGAGCGGCTGTCGCCGTCGCTCGACACCGTGGGACGACGAGTTGCGGTGCTGCGCCGTCTTGCTCACCCCGACGCCACTGATCCGCTGATCGGGCCGATCGATGTCATCGTCGCCTCTATCCGCGCAGTCGCTCAGCCGATCATCATCGGCATCGGTGATGCGGAGCCCGTGCGCCTGCGCGTTGATGATCAGGGCGACCCGATGGAAATCGTTGAGCGACTGGTGGGTCTGGGCTACGAGCGTGTCGATCTCGTCGAGCGACGCGGACAGGTAGCCGCACGCGGTGGCATCCTCGACGTGTTCCCGCCAACCAATGAGCATCCGCTTCGCATTGAGTTCTGGGGCGACAACGTCGAGGAGATCCGCAGTTTCGCTGTCGCCGATCAGCGCTCGCTCGAAAACGTTGACGAGGGCCTGTGGGCGCCGGCCGTTCGCGAGCTACTGCTGACCGACCAAGTGCGCGCACGTGCAGCTCAACTCTCATCCATCCCACTACTCACCGAGATGTGCGACAAGCTGGCCAATGGCATCACGGTTGAGGGCATGGAGTCCTTGTCGCCTGTGCTCGCTGACGGCATGACCTCACTGATCGGGCTGCTTGCTCCAGGTACCCAGGTCGTGTCGATGCAGCCCGAGCGCATCGATGCACGCGCCCACGATCTCGTGCGCACGGCAGAGGAGTTCCTCGCCGCCTCGTGGCACAACGCCGCAGCAGGCAATGACACCCCCATTGATCTCGCAGGCCTCAATTACCTGTCGATAGACGACCTGCAGATCGCAGCAATCCAGCGCTCGATGCGCTGGTGGGATCTCAGCGCCCTGCCCAGCGATGACGAGTTGGCGCAGGACACTGAACTACGCATCACCGTCGACGCGAGTGAGTGCAATGGCTACAAGGGTGATTACACCGCGATCGTCACCGACCTTCGCCGTTGGCTGGCCGAAGGGCGCGTCGTCAGCTTCGTAACGCAGGGCCACGGCTCAGCCGAGCGCATCGCCGAGACTCTTGCTGGCGAGGATGTCGCGGCACGGCTGGTCGACGACCTCATCGACGCGCAGCCGGGTGTCGTGCACATCACCACCGGTCGGCTCGATGCCGGCTTCATCTTCCCCGGGCTGGTGCTCATCACCGAGAGCGATGTCTCCGGGCAGCGCTCAGCCACGCGCGATATGCGCCGCATGCCCTCGCGCCGTCGGCGCACTATTGATCCACTGTCGCTCAAGACCGGTGACTTCGTGGTGCACGAGCAGCATGGCGTCGGCAAGTACATCGAGATGGTGCAGCGCACTGTCGGAGACGCGACACGTGAATACCTCGTGCTCGAGTACGCCTCGAGTAAGCGCGGGCAGCCGGCCGATCGACTCTACGTTCCGACCGATCAGCTCGATCTCGTCACGAAGTACGTCGGAGGCGAGGCGCCGACCGTGCATCGTCTTGGCGGTGCTGATTGGCAAAAGGCCAAGGGCCGTGCCCGCAAGGCGGTCAAGCAGATCGCCGGCGAGCTCATTCGCCTGTATGCCGCGCGCCAGGCAGCGAAGGGGCACGCGTTCGCTGCCGATACCCCATGGCAGCACGAACTAGAAGATGCCTTCGCCTATGTCGAGACTCCTGATCAGCTGGCCTGCATCGATGAGGTGAAGGCCGATATGGAGCGCACTGCGCCGATGGATCGGCTCATCTGTGGCGATGTCGGTTACGGGAAGACGGAGATCGCTGTGCGCGCGGCGTTCAAGGCCGTGCAGGACGGCAAGCAGGTTGCGGTACTCGTGCCCACAACGCTTTTGGTGCAGCAGCACTTCTCGACATTCTCGGATCGCTACAGCGCTTTCCCGGTGAAGGTTGCCGCGCTGTCGCGGTTCAGCACTGACAAGGAGGCCAAGGAGGTGCTGGCCGGGGTCATTGACGGCTCAGTCGATGTGGTCATCGGCACTCATCGCCTGCTGACCCCTGATGTTCGCTTCAAGGATCTCGGCCTCGTGGTTCTCGACGAAGAACAACGCTTCGGTGTCGAGCACAAGGAGTACTTGAAGGCACTGCGCACCAACGTCGATGTTCTCGCGATGTCGGCAACGCCGATCCCGCGTACCCTGGAGATGGCCGTCACGGGTATTCGTGAGATGTCAGTGATCCAGACACCGCCCGAGGAGCGTCACCCCGTGCTCACCTTCGTCGGCCCCTACGACGACAAGCAGATCTCCGCCGCCATGCGCCGCGAGCTCATGCGTGATGGCCAGGTGTTCTTCGTCCATAACCGTGTCGAGTCGATCGATCGAGTGGCCTCACGGCTTCGCGATCTCGTACCCGAGGCGCGCATTGCAGTGGCGCACGGCCAGATGGGCGAACACCAGCTCGAGCAGGTTATCGTCGATTTCTGGGATAAGAAGGTCGACGTACTTGTCTGCACCACGATCGTCGAGTCGGGCATCGATATCGCGAATGCGAACACCTTGATCGTCGATCGCGCCGATAATTTCGGTCTCTCGCAGCTTCATCAGCTGCGCGGTCGAGTCGGTCGAGGGCGTGAGCGGGCCTATGCGTACTTCCTCTACTCGCCGGAGAAGCCGCTCACCGAAACCGCGCATGAGCGCCTGGCCACGATCGCCCAGCACACCGATCTCGGCTCGGGTATGCGCATCGCGATGAAAGATCTCGAGATTCGCGGCGCAGGCAATCTGCTCGGTGGTGAGCAGAGCGGCCACATCGCTGACGTTGGCTTCGATCTCTATGTGCGACTGGTGGGCGAGGCCCTCGCTGAACACAAGGGCGATACCGACGTCGTGCTGCCCGAGATCAAGGTCGAATTGCCGATCGATGCGCACATCCCGCACGACTACGTACCGCATGAGCGCCTGCGTCTGGAGGCCTACAAGCGACTGGCAGACGCCCACACCGACGAGCAGGTTGACGAGGTCGCGGCAGAACTCACCGACCGTTATGGCTCGCTGCCCGCACCGGTCGAGGCGCTGTTGGCCGTGGCGCGATTTAGGGTGCTCGCGCGCTCAGTCGGGCTGGCCGAGGTATTAGTGCAAGGGCAGGGAGTGCGCTTCGCCCCGGTGGAACTTCCGGAATCCGGCCAGATGCGCCTAACTCGCCTATACCCGCGCACGCAGGTCAAGCCTGCGACTCGTACCATCATCGTGCCGCGTCCGGTCACGGCCCTTATGGGCGGTGCTCCGGTCAGCGGCACGGAATTGCTCGGCTGGGCCACCGAACTCATCTCGGCGCTCTGGCCGTCCAAGACCCTCGCACCTGAATCGGAGAAGAAGTCGTGAAGCGTCGCACCCGTGCAGTATCCGCAGCCCTGCTCGTCTCGAGCCTGGCTGCCGCCAGCGTCGTCGTCAGCGGCTGCGGCTCGACCGATGCCGGCACTGCCGCCAAGGTGGGCTCCGAGACCATCAGCGAGACCGAGCTCACCGACTGGACCCAGGGTGTGCTCGTCGCCACAGGTAAGTCACCGAACGCGATTGAGGCACAGGTGACCGCCAACTCACTGAACCTGCTCATCTACCTGGATCTCCTCGATGGCCTGGCGGGCGCCGTGGGTGTCACCGCGAGCCAGGGCGAGATCGATGCTGCGGGGCAGAGCCTGCTCCAGGGCGGTGCTACAGAGAAGGATGTCGAGGCCAGTGCCGCGCAAGCCGGTATCGCACCGGACGAGATCGAGTCCTTCCTCCGCGCCAACGTGCTCACCCCGAAGATCCAGGAGATCCTGGCGCCCGGAGCATCCGCTGAGGAACAGCAGGCGATCTTCCGGCAGGCACTCGTAACCACCGCGAATGAGCTCGGTGTCACGGTGAACCCGCGCTACGGCAGCTGGAGCCCGGATTCGATCCAGATCGGTGCGCCGCCCAGCGATCTCTCCATCCCGCCGGCTGACTAGTCATGACGAGTGAGGGCGCATCGCCGCAGAGCATGACGGGAGCGCGACTTCTCGAACTCGTCGCGGTGATGGACACCCTTCGCTCACCGGGCGGATGCCCGTGGGATGCACGCCAGACGCATGAGTCACTCGTTGAGTACTTGATCGAGGAGTCCTACGAGAGCGTCGAGGCAATTGAGGCCGGTGATCGCGCTGGCATGCGCGAAGAACTCGGCGACCTGCTCCTGCAGGTCGTGTTCCATGCGCGCATCGCGCAGGACGATGCCGAGGATCCCTGGAATATCGACGACGTCGCTGACGGCATCACCCGCAAGCTGATCTCTCGACATCCGCATGTGTTCGACAAGGGCACTGACGACCCCACGCAGGGCAAGAGTGTCGAACAGGTAGAAGCCGACTGGCACGCGCTCAAGGCGAAGGAGAAGGGACGTGAGTCGGTTACCGACGGCATCCCTGCGAACCTCCCCGCTCTGCTGCGGGCTTCGAAGGTGCTCAGTCGCAGCACACGTCTTCAGACGCCCGCATCCGACCTTGCGGAGATTGACCGTGCCTCGAGTGCCCTCGATGGCGTGGAGTCTGCCGAGCAGCTCGGTGATCTGCTGCTCGCGATCGTGTCGGAGGCTCGCGAGTGCGGCTGGGATGCCGAAGGAGCATTGCGCAATGCCACGCGTCGACGGATCGCCGAGATTCGCGCGGCTGAGGGTCTCGGATGAACCAGGCCACGCAGGAGTTCCACGCGATTGCTGATGCAGTGCTTGCCGATCTGCTCGCTGCTGATCCGGTAGCTGCCACGTGGCTGGGTGATCACGCGCACGACAGTGAATTGCCGGATCTCACCGACAATGCGGTTAGTGCTCGCGCAATGCGCATCGACGATCACCTCACTGCGCTTGATGCAGTCGATGATGTCGAGCTCGATGTTGCCGACTTCGTCGACCTGGAGATCTTGCGCAGTGCGCTGACCAAGGCCGCCTTCGATGACACTGAGTTACGCGAGCAGACCTGGAATCCCATGGCCTGGAATCCGGGCACCGCACTTCATCTACTTCTCTCGCGTGACTTCGCGCCGTTGACTGATCGTCTGGAAAGCGCCGTCGGGCGCCTGAGCGAGATCCCTCGCTTCCTGACCGATGCGCGTGAGACCTTGCAGGAGATGCCGGCCATTCATGTCGAGACGGCCCTCGCGCAATTTGCGGGTGCTCGGGCGCTGATCGAAGGTCAACTAGCACCGTTGCTCGTGGAACACGGCATGAGCAATGTGCAAGCCACAACAGCGATGGCGGCAATCGATGACTTCACCACATGGCTGGGCGAGCAGCTGCCAATCTCGCGCAAGGATCCGCGGCTAGGGGAGCGGCTCTACTCGGCGGTTCTCTGGCACCGTCTTGATGACGGCACGACTCCTGGTTCGTTGCTTGAGGACGCACATGCGAATCTCGATCTCGTCAGCGAACAGATCCGTGAAGTCGCCTGCGAGTATCTCGGCGAGAGCGGCGGGGATGTGGTCGAGAGAGCACTCGCGCAGGTCGCGGATGACTTCCCGGTCACCAATGACACCGTGCTGGCCCTAGTTGAGGCAGCCAATGCCCGATCGCGTGACTTCACGATTGCCCACGACCTCGTCTGGGTGCCGGAGATCGACGTACGCGTCATCGAGATGCCGGAGATTCATCGCGGAGTTGCGGTGGCCTACTGCGACGCGCCAGGCCCGCTCGAGACCGCGCCCGTTCCCACCTTCGTCGCAGTCTCACCGACTCCCGCCGATTGGTCACCGGAGCGAGTGGATTCCTTCTACCGCGAGTACAACGGCGTGCAGTTGCACGACCTGACCATCCACGAGGCATTCCCCGGTCACGTGCTGCAGCTCGCGCACGCGCGAGCACTGAAGGCAGCCTCGCCCGTGCGCAAGTTCGGCATGAGCGGAGTGTTCGTCGAGGGCTGGGCGGTCTACGCCGAGCAGCTGATGATCAATCGCGGCTACACGCCCACCGACGATGCACGTTCTGCTCTCGCGATCCGGTTGCAGCAACTCAAGATGCAACTGCGCATGACCATCAACGCGATCCTCGATGTCGGCGTGCATGCCGGCGACATGACCGAAGCTGAAGGTCTCGCGCTCATGCGCGATCGCGGATTCCAGGAGGAAGGCGAGGCGGTCGGCAAGTGGCGTCGTGCCTTGCTTACCTCAGGTCAGCTGCCGACCTACTTCGTCGGATACAAGGCCGTCACTGAGATCTCGAACGACCTTCGCGTACTGCACGCCGACTGGAACGACCGCCAGGTGCATGACCTCATGCTCAGCCAAGGGTCGCCGGCACCGAGGCACCTGCGCACCCTGCTGGGCATCTAAGGGATCGTCACCGCCGAGATCGAGAATCTGGTGGTGGATCGACGTGGCCGAGCGCAGGGCGCATACTTGGCGCATGCGTCGATTCCTGGTCACTGCAGTGGCTGTCAGTATTCTCGCGGGCTTGAACGTCTCGGACACTCAGGCGGCGGTGAGTCAGGCCACCGTCGTGCGTGCGCCCTCAGTAGCCACAGCTTCGGGCAGTCCCTTACGGATCCTGGCCGAGACTCCCGTTATTCCACCCCTGCGAGTGGGATTCAAGACGGGGCTCTTTCCTAACCTGGCGTCGACTTCGAAGGATGCGCGCGGCTGCACCCTTCGCAACCAAATGCTCATCAAGCTCGCCGCAACCAAGCCAAGAGTCTCACGTGGGTGTCGACTGACCGGTGGCACGTGGCTCGCGGATTTCGGGAAGACCCGAATCACGAGTGCTTCACAAGTGCGGTTGGCCAAGCTTGTCCCCGATGTGTATGTCTATGCCCAAGGTGCCTCTCAGTGGTCGGCGGCCCAAAGGGCTGCCTATGTGACGGTGCCGACTCCCTCACGGGTCTCCTCGTCGACGCGATCGATGCGTTCCCGTGCCACGGTGATTGCCAGTTCGACAACTCAGATCGCGAATTCGGTAATCGTGATTTCCCCGAATTCGCAATCCTTTATTCGGCGCGTGAATGCGCTCCTGGTGAGCTCGGCTGACCCCACGCAAGCCGAACTCGACGTGCTCAAGGCATCCAATCCCCAATTATTCGCGAGTTGGTCCGTCGCAACTCTGCTTAACGCCAAGGCGTGGGGCATCAGTTTGTCTCCTGGCCTCTTCGCGAACTTCCAGGTAACGATCAAGGAATGCGCAAGTGGAAGCCGGGCGAGGTCACTAAGTCGCGGGATACAGCCCATCATGGCCTTCAACGTGGTCACACTGTGCTCGGCCTCGTACGTCATCCCCGAGATGAACACGCGGTACCAGATAAACGCTATTCCTCAGATCGCCTCGACCATCGCGGCAGAAGACTCAACTGTCCTCAATGATTACGGTACGCCGATAGGCGAGGAAGTGTCGAGATCACTCTTCGGCATTCACGCACCTGCCAATTGGGTGAGTGACTTCGACAGCCCGAATCCAACCGGAGCAGATGGGCCAATCGATCCAGCGACAATTCCCGATGTCCCGGTCGGTTACACCCGTCTTTGGGACACCGAGACAACATGGGCCGACCTGGAGCCCACACGAGGAACTTTCGTCTGGCGCAAGATCGACAAGCAAATCCAGTTGGCACAGGCAGTCAACGCACGGGTGATGCTTGTTCTAGGTAAGACACCTTCGTGGGCGGGGCCGTCCGCGAAGTCGATGCCAACCGACATCTCTGATTGGCGAACCTACGTCCGCACGGTGTGCCAGCGATACGGCGCGTCCATCTCGTCGTACGAAGTGTGGAACGAGGCCAATCTGCAAACATTTTGGACGGGCACTGCTGCCCAGATGGCTGACCTGACCAAGGCGGCTTTCGAGGAGATTCGCGGTTGTAATCCCAACGCACTCGTGGTGGCAGCTAATACGACCAGCCGAGCGACGGGTTCCTTCGGCACCTTCTTCCCCGAGTACCTGCAGCAGCTGAAGGCCCGCGGTTGGCCTGCGGATGCCTATTCGGTTCATTCCTACCCGTCGGCTTCGGGTGGTGCTGACGATCGAATCAAGGGAATCGGCCAGTTCCGAGCAGCTCTTGCACTTTCCGGGGCACCGTTCACGACCGTGTTCGACACTGAGATCAACTACGGCCTCGCCGGATTGGGGGAGACCAAGGTTGACATCTCCGGTGACAATGCGATGACGCTCCTTTCGCGGACCTACATAGATTCGGTGAGGTACGGCTTCGGATCCACCTTCTGGTTTGTCTGGACCGCGCAGCCTGATAGCAAGTTCGGCATTCAGCTCACCAAGCAGGCGGCGAATGAGCGACAGGCATGGATCGCCACCTACAACTGGCTGGTGGGTTCACGATTCCAGCGGTGCCTGGAGACCAGCAACCAGGTGGTTGTATGCCAGTTCAGCAAAGGCGTCGAGAATTTCTCCATCATCTGGCAAGGCGATGTTGGGTCCGCTCCCATGGTCACGGACCCGGGATACCTGACCGGGCTCGGGTCTCGTTCCTGCAATCTCCGTGGGGAGTGCCAGGCGCTGACTCAAGACGCGCCCGTGACGGTTGGGCCGATGCCGATGCGGATTGATGGACCGCCGCTGAGCCAGGGACCGAATCCGAATGTCGACGCCGGGAAATCCAAGTTCATCACCGTGGATTGCATATCCGGTCGTGCAAGTGCGGTGTGGACCTTCTCGTGTACCGACTTCGGTTCTGTCCCGGTCGGTTCGTCTGCCATCTTGTCTGTTCTGGTGAGTAATCGATCGGCGAAATCGCATACGCTCAATCTGCAGCCAATCGCCTCCGGGGCCGGTGGCAATGGTGCAGTGATACATACACCGGCCGATAACGAGTGCGGCTCGAAGCCGACCGGTGGGCGCGGCACGTGCCTTCTGCATCTGACGTGGACTCCTGCGAATGTCGGCCCGATGACTCCGTTCGCTCTTGTGGTCTGCAGCGGCAACAACAAGCTTCAGTGCTACCGCACCGATGCCGCTAATGGCATTCGGGGCGAGGCAGTGGCTCCGAAGCCGTAGCGGGCCTCGTCGCGAATGTTTTCGCTTCGCATGGACTCCCAATCCTCGGAAGTCCTGTGATTCGGTGCCTCATGGCGCTCCCCTAGGATTGAACCATGGCTGCTATCGAATCCTTGATTGCCCGCGAAATCCTCGACTCCCGTGGCAACCCCACGGTTGAGGTGGAAATCCTTCTCGACGACGACACCGTCGCACGCGCTGCCGTGCCCTCGGGTGCCTCCACCGGCGCCTTCGAGGCCGCTGAGCGCCGCGATGGCGAGGCGCGTTACGGCGGAAAGGGCGTCCTACTGGCCGTCGCCGCTGTCGAAGAGGAGATCGCCCCCGAGATCATCGGCTACGACGCCGCTGACCAGCGCCTCGTCGACCAGGCGATGATCGATCTCGACGGCACCCCGAACAAGTCACGCCTCGGCGCGAACGCGATCCTCGGTGTCTCGCTCGCCGTGGCGAAGGCCGCTGCCCAGTCAGCCGGCCTCCCACTCTTCCGCTACATCGGCGGCCCGAACGCTCATGTGCTGCCCGTCCCGATGATGAACATCCTCAACGGTGGCGCGCATGCCGACACTGGCGTCGACATCCAGGAGTTCATGATCGCCCCGATCGGCGCTCCCACCTTCCGCGAGGCACTGCGCCAGGGCACCGAGGTTTACCACGCACTCAAGGCCGTGCTGAAGCAGAACGGCTATGCAACCGGCCTCGGCGATGAGGGCGGTTTCGCCCCCGACCTGCCGAATAACCGTGCAGCTCTTGAGCTCATTGCAACCGCAGTCGCGTCCGCCGGCCTGACCTTAGGCAAGGACGTCGCACTCGCACTCGACGTTGCGTCGACCGAGTTCTACAAGGACGGTGCCTACGCATTCGAGGGCGCTGCTCGCTCGGCCGAGTGGATGACGGCCTACTACGAGGGCCTGCTCAACGACTTCCCGCTGGTCTCGATCGAAGACCCGCTGGCCGAGGATGACTGGGCTGGTTACGCCCACATCACCCAGGCGATTGGCGATCGCGTGCAGCTCGTCGGCGACGACCTCTTCGTCACCAACCCCGAGCGCCTGCAGCGCGGCATCGACGCCGACGTTGCGAATGCCCTCCTGGTGAAGGTGAACCAGATCGGCTCCCTGACCGAGACTCTCGATGCTGTCTCGCTGGCCCAGCGCAACGGCTACCGCTGCATGATGAGCCACCGCTCAGGCGAGACCGAGGATGTCACCATCGCCGATCTGGCGGTCGCCACCGACTGCGGCCAGATCAAGACCGGCGCCCCGGCTCGTTCGGAGCGCGTCGCGAAGTACAACCAGCTGCTGCGCATCGAGGAAGAACTCGATGATGCAGGTCGTTACGCGGGCGCCAAGGCATTCCCGCGTTTCGCCGGCTGAACTTTCACCTCTTTCATGTCACCCTGGTCAGTATGAGCGCCCCCTCTGGCCTGCTCGACCCCCGTCGCAAGGGGTCGATCACTGGGCGTGCGCTCGTGCTGGCGGTGGTGCTCATCATCTTGGCCGTGACCTTGGCCGTGCCGATCAAGTCATGGTTCGCCCAGCGGGCCCAGATCGCCGGCCTCGAAGCCGATGTTGCCTCGGCCCAGGCACAGGTTGACTCCCTGAAGTTGCAGAAGGAGCGCTGGGCCGACCCAGCCTTCGTCGCTGCTGAAGCGCGTCGCCGTCTGCACTTCGTGCTGCCCGGCGAGATCGGTTACGTGACCTTGGGCGCCGATGGCCAGCCACTCGATGGCAGTGGCCTCGGCACCACGCCCGCACCGAGTTGGTACGCCTCCTTGTATGGCGCACTACAGCAGGCTGACCGGCTCACCGGTGCCGAATGATCCCTCGGTGTCGCCGGGCCTGAGCGTCGACGACACCGCGCGTATTGAACTGCAGCTTGGTCGCACTCCGCGAGGCTCGATCGATGTTGCTCATCGCTGCGAGTGCGGGTCGCCGACTGTAGTGAAGACTCTTCCGCGCCTGCCGGATGGCACTCCGTTCCCGACGACCTATTACATGACCTGCCCGCGGCTGACATCAGCGATCGGAACGCTCGAAAGTAGCGGCATGATGCGCGAGATGGAAGCGCGACTCGGCAGTGACGAGGAACTCGCCGCCGCGTATCGCGCAGCGCACGATTCCTATCTCGAGACCCGTTACGCGATGGGCGATGTCGAGGAGATCCACGGCATCAGTGCGGGTGGCATGCCTGATCGCGTGAAGTGTCTGCATGTTCTTGCCGCGCATGCCCTGGCGGTAGGGCCAGGCGTCAACCCCTTGGGTGATGAAGTACTCGCAGCACTCGAGCCGTGGTGGCGCACCTCGCCCTGCTCGCAGCTCGCATGACTCGCGTCGCCGCAATCGACTGCGGTACCAATGCCCTTCGGCTGCTGATCGCCGATGTCGATGCATCCGGAACACTCACTGATGTTGTCAGATTAATGCGTACTGTTCGCCTGGGCGAGGGCGTCGACCGCACCGGTGAATTCTCAGCCGCCGCGCTGGAGCGCACATTTGCGGTCTGCACGGAGTACGCGTCGATCATTGCTTCACACGGCGTCGAACGCTCTCGATTCGTAGCCACGTCGGCAAGTCGCGATGTGTCGAACCGCGCGCAGTTCGTCGATGGTGTCGTCGCCCGCATGGGTATTGCACCGGAGGTGATCGAGGGAACCGAAGAAGCCGGCCTCTCGTACGAAGGCGCCACGCGATCACTGTCGGGTGTTGTCTCGCCGGCCCTAGTCGTCGACATCGGCGGCGGCTCGACCGAGTTTGTGCTGGGTGAGCAGTCCATCAGTGTGAACATCGGCTGCGTGCGCATGACCGAGCGTCACCTGCATTCCGATCCGCCGACCGAGGCAGAGATCGAACTGGTGCGCGCTGATCTTGCCGAGGCAATGCGCCGAGCGGGGGAGTCGGTCGATCTGCGGGCTGCCGGAACACTGGTCGGCGTGGCCGGCACTGTCACCACAGTGGCGGCACGCGCGCTGGGCCTGGAGTCCTACGACCCCGAGATCCTGCACGGCGCAATCATCGAGCGCGAACCCCTCGAGAGGGCCATTGCCGATCTGGCGGCGATGACCAGGGCTGAGAGGGCGGCATTGCCGTACATGCACCCCGGCCGCGTCGACATCATCGGCGGCGGTGCCCTCGTACTAGGTGCCGTAGTGGAGGCAGTGGGCCTGCCCACGCTGACCGTCTCGGAGTGCGACATCCTTGATGGCATCGCTTACAGACTTGCTGCCGCAACTCCCTGAATCAAGCCTGTACTTTTCATGTAAACGGTTGTCGGTGCCTCAGCCTCCTGCTTAGACTCGGGGGCCAATCAAGGAGGAACCGTGGCTATCACCATCCGTGACGTCGCCGAGGCAGCTGGTGTCTCGACCGCGACAGTCTCGCGTGCACTACGCGGACTGCCCAATGTCGACGAGGCCACCCGTGCCCGGGTGCAGTCCATCGCCCAACAACTCGACTACGTGATCTCCCCAAGCGCCTCGCGCCTGGCCAGCGGCCGTACCGGCAGCATCGGCGTGATCACGCCCTACATCTCCCGCTGGTTCTTCTCCACCGTCATTTCGGGCGTCGAGTCCGTCCTTCAGGGCGCCGGAATGGATCTGCTGCTGATGAGCGTCAGCACCTCCAGTTCGCAGCATCGACTGCCTCCCGCACCGCGTCTACGCCGGCGGGTCGATGGCATCCTCGCGATTGCATTGCAGGCCGATGATCCTCAACTCGATGACGTGCTGGACCTTGGCCTGCCGACGAGCCTCATCGGCACCATCAAGAAGGGCGTTGCTGGAGTCTCGATCGAGGATTTCAATGCTGCCTGCATCGCAACACAGCATCTGATCAACCTCGGGCATTCGCGCATTGGAGTCATTCGCGGAAATTCCGCGAAGTCGCCATCCATTCCGACTTTCGAGCGCTACCGCGGGTATCGAGAGACGATGCTCGCCGCAGGCATTCAGCCCGATTCACTTCTGGAAGCCTTCGGCTACTTCACGCTCGAAGGTGGCGAGCAAGCCATGACCGCGTTGCTGACCAATCGTGATCGCCCGACTGCTGTCTTTGCGATGTCGGATGAAATGGCCTTCGGGGCTATCCGCGCTGTGCGCGCCCATGGACTCGTACCTGGAAAGGACATCTCGATCATCGGAGTTGACAACCACAGTCTCGCCGAGCTCATGGACCTCACAACGGTGGCGCAGCCAGTATTCGACCTTGGTCGAGTAGCCGCGGAGGCATTGCTCGTACAGATCCGCACCGGCGGTTCCCCGATGCAACAGGAATCAATTCAGCTCCCGACTCAGTTGATCGTCCGAGGTTCGACCTCACCCGTGATGTGAGCCCGACATGACCCTCGTTCTCTCCTAGACTCCTGACATGCGCAACGTGACGATTCCCATCAACGGTTCGGCTGTCGACGGCTACCTGGCCCTGCCGGCCAGTGGCGCCGGGCCGGCCGTGATCGTGATCCAGGAGTGGTGGGGCCTCGTGCCGCACATCACCCACGTTGCCGACCGGCTGGCCGCCGAGGGTTTCGTCGCGCTGGCGATTGATCACTACCGCGGTATCGAGACGACAGAGCCCGACGAGGCGCAGAAGCTCATGATGGGGTTGAACATCTCCCAGGCTGCTGACGATCTGGCCCAGGCGGCTCCCTGGCTGCTGGCCCGCGCTGAGGTGACCAGCGAGAAGGTCGGGGTCATTGGCTTCTGCATGGGTGGTGGCCTGGCGCTGCTCGCGCCGACCGTTAGCGATGACATCCGCTGCGCTGTGGCCTTCTACCCAGCCATGCCCTGGCCCGACTACGCCCCCGACTGGTCGCGATATGCGGGTAAGTGCGCCCTGATTCACGCGGCTGAGTCGGATGAATCCTGGGCAGGTGAGCCCATCGCCGCGTACTCGGCAGTGATCAACGCCCACGAGGGTAAGGCCACCGTGGAGCGGTACCCCGACTCGGTGCACGCCTTCTTCAACGATGACCGCCCGGAGGTCTTCCAGCCGGCCAACGCCGCGGCCGCCTGGGCCACCAGCCTGGCCTTCTTACGCGGCGACTGCTGCTGATCTGCAGCAGTCGGCCCCACCGCCAAGCCCTTGTAGTCCAACTGGCAGAGACACCCGGCTTAAACCCGGCACAGTGTGGGTTCAAATCCCACCGAGGGCACTCCTGATTTTCTGGCCCCACCAGGTTTGGTTAGGCCCCTTTCTGGGTACATTTGCCCCATGGCAGACACCGGTCGTTACAAGCAGTCCAATAACCCGATCCTCTCCAAGTACGAGAAGGTCGACGCTGACAAGAATTTCGAGGAGATCATCGCGAATGCGGGCCTCGGCGAGCCCAAGGTCACCCTCAATGACGTGATCGTCAAGAGCACGATCATGTTCGGCATCACCGTGGTGTTCGCCGTCATTGGCTGGAACGTGGCCGCTGACATGCCGATGATCTGGATCGGCGCGGCGATCGTCGGCCTGGTGCTGGGCCTGGTCAACGCCTTTAAGAAGAAGATTTCCGTCCCGCTGATGCTGGCCTATGCCGTTGTCCAGGGCGTGATGCTCGGAGGCATCAGCAACTGGTACAACCAGTACGCGGCCGCGCAGAACTACCAGGGCCTCGTTCTCCAGGCCGTCATCGGCACGATGACCGCCTTCGGCGTGATGTTGTTCCTGTACGGCACCGGCATCGTCAAGGTCGGCAGCAAGTTCAAGAAGGTCATGTTCGCTGCACTCATCAGCTACGGACTGATCGGCATCGTCTCCCTGATCGCCTCGCTCTTCGGGGTAGGTGGCGGCTGGGGCTTCTACGGAGTCAGCGGCATCGGCCTGCTGCTCTGCGCTGCCGGCGTGCTGCTCGCCTCGTTCACCCTGCTGCTCGATTTCGATGCCATCAAGGAGGGCATCGCGATGGGTCTGCCGGAGAAGGAGTCGTGGCGCATGGCTTTCGGCCTCGAGCTCACGCTGATCTGGCTCTACCTGGAGATCCTGCGACTTCTGGCGATAGTCTCCGGTCGCGACTAACCCAGTCGGTTATCTCGAAAGGCGCTGCTACGGCAGCGCCTTTCGCATGTCGACGAGTAATTCCAGTCCGCGCGCGATCTGGGCATTCTCGCCCGTGGCCGCCAACTCCATTCCCAGCACCCGGAGTTGATCGGGAAGCCCGTGGTCGCCGAGTCGTGGCAATGCGGGAGATCCGGCAAGCCCTGACCCCGCTGCCTGCGAGAGATCTGCCAGGGCACAGCACAGGGCAAACACGTCATCGGAGCACGTGGCCAGCTTCGTGAGTGGCATGGTGCGCACACGCTCCACCACGCGAGCAAGCTCTCGTTCGTACTCTTCGCCTATCTCCGAATCACTCATACAGCTAGTGAGGGGAGCGCGAGCCCGGTATTCGCATGGCAGCGGTATCCGTTCGGGCGCTTGTAGAGGTACTGCTGGTGGTAGTCCTCGGCAAAGTAGTACGTGTAGTCAGCGGCGTCGCGGATCGTCGTGGTGATCTCGGGGTAGCCGCGCTCGGCGATGACCACGTTGTACGCATCGCGGGTGAGCTCGGCCATCGCCTTCTGCTCTGGGGTCGTGTAGAAGATCGCACTGCGGTACTGCGTGCCGATGTCGTTGCCCTGGCGGTAGCCCTGCGTGGGGTCGTGGTTCTCCCAGAACACCTTCAAGATGTCGTAATCGCTGATCACGGCGGGGTCGTAGGTCACGCTCGCGGTCTCGGTGTGCCCGGTCATGCCGGAGCAGACCTCTTCGTAGCTCGGGTGCCCCGAGTAGCCGCCCATGTAGCCGACGCTGGTGGACACGACACCGGGTAGACGCCAGTAGATCTCCTCGGCTCCCCAGAAGCAGCCCATCGCCAGGTAGATGCGGACGGTGCCTGCGGCCCAGGGGCCTTCCAGGGACGAACCCAGTACAGCGTGCTGCTCGGGAATGGTGAACCAGGCCTCAGCGCGACCAGGCAACGCTCTTTCCGGGGGAACCATGCTCTTTGACATGTGACCACTGTAAATCTGTCGTCCTGCCATGGCGAGCGCGAGGCTTATCTTCTGCATGAAGGAGCGCTGGAGGAAGGGACGCTTCATGCACCGGTTCCCCTCTCCGAATGTTTCGATACGTCGTTGGCTCAGCTCACCGTGATCATGCAGGTGCGTGCGGTGACGCCTTCTTCAAGGTCTCGGGCATCGCGATCACGATGAGCAGGCTCACCAGGCACAGGGCGGTGGCCACGATGAAGGCGAAGTCGAAGTCGAGGAGATCGACGAGGAGGCCGCCGACCAGCGGTCCGATCACGATGCCGAGATCAGAGGTCATCTGGAAGGTCGACACGACGACGCCACCTCGCTTGCCCCCGACGATGTCGCCGACCACGGCAGCTGGCGCAGAACTCAGGAATGCAGAACCGGCGCCCTGGATGCCGAGTGCGATCAAGAAGAGCACTAGGCCTACTGAACTCGCAGCGCCGAGTGCGTTGGCCTCGAAGTCGGCGATGCTGATGACGAGCATGCCCACGGCTAGGGCTACCGAGCCGATAATCAGCGCCTTTCGACGTCCTTGGGTATCAGCCATTCGGCCGGCGGGGAGAAGAAGCACGGCCTGGACTCCCGCGGCCACCAGGAAGCCAATGCCCGTCCAGGTAGCTCCACGTTGCAGCCCTTCGGTCACGAACAGCGGAATGATCGCCATGCGCAGGCCGAGGCCGACGAAGCCGGTGATGAAGTTGACGCTGATCGCGGCGCGGTACGCGGGATGTCGCAATGCCTGGCCCAGCGTTTCGAGTTGCTGTGCGCCGCCCTCGGCCACGACCTCTTCCCTCGCCTGCACCCTGCTCGGTGACAAGAAGACGAGAGTCACGACGGCAGCGATGCCCAAGGTTGCGGCGTACACGAAGAACGGTGCGCGAATAGAGACGGCGACGACAAGGCCGCCTACTAGCGGGCCCGCGATACCGCCGAAGAGGAAGCCGCTCTGGTACGCACTCGACGCACGGCCTCGCTGCTCGGCGCTGACGGTGCGCAGTAGCAGCGACAGGGCCGAGACGGTGAACATGGTCGAGCCGAGGCCGCCGATGCCGCGCAGAATCAGCAACTGCGTGAAGTTCTGCGAGAAACCGGCAGCCAGGCTCGAGATCGACACGATGATGAGCCCGGTCGACAGCACTGAGCGCTCGCTGAAGCGGTTGATCATCGCGCCTGCGGCGGGCGAACTGATGAAGCGCACAAGGGCGAAGACGGAGATGACCGAACTCGCAGCCATCGTCGACACGCCAAAGGTTCGCGCGAAGACGGGAATCGCCGGGGCCAGAATTCCGAAGCCGAGTGCCACGCAGAAGGCGACCGCGGTGACGACACCGACCTCGAGCGGCAGGCCCTTCAGGAAGGGGGTTCGACCGAGTGCGTGACCGATCCTGCGCACGCACTCACCTCCTGATGGACCCCCTGACAGCCTTGTCAGCCTATCCTTCGACGCGTGACCGACCGCCTTCGCTCAACTGTGTATGCGGCAGAGGACCAATGGTCCGAGGCGCTGAACCGTGGTGGCAAGGTCGACTTTCACGGCTCGATCATCGAGGTGCCTGTGCAGCGCCGTTTCGGCGAACTCGAGGCAATCGCGACATACGTGGATTGGGTGGTGAGTCATCCGCGCGTAATCGAGGCATTCGGAGTCGTGGCGCCGGTCTCGGTACGTGCTCGCAAGGGCCAGATGAAGGCGCATTACGAAGCCGAGTCGCAGGTCATCGCGATTCCGCTCGACACCGCCTGGGCAGCTCGAGAGTCGGTAGTACTCCATGAGCTCACCCACCACATCGTGATGAGTAGTCACGGCACCGATGATCCGGCGCATGGACCGCGATTCACGTCGTCAATGTGCACCCTGGTCGAGTGCACTCTCGGGCCAGAAGCTGCCCTGCTGCTTCGAGCCACGTACTCTTCACTTGATCTCGCGACGGTCATGCCGTGAACCTCGATCGCATCGCAGCACTGCTGGCCAAGGCTGAGCGCACCGACAACGAGGCTGAAGCAGAGGCCTACTTGATGAAGGCGCAGGCACTCGCGACGGCTGCGAGTGTCGATCTCGCCTTTGCGCGTGCGCGAATACTGCGCAAGGAAGCACGACAGAGTCCTGAGTCACGCACCCGCACCATCGGAGAGAAGGGCAAGCGGGCGAATGTGCATCTCGTCTCGCTCTTCGTGGCGATTGCGCATGTCAATGATGCGCACGTGGATGTGGCGTCCAACAGCACCTTTGTCATCGTCTACGGAATGCCGGGTGATCTTGATGCGATCGAAGCACTGTACGGCTCCGTTGCGGTGCAGATGACCTCGAGTGCGCAGACCTGGCTCGCGACAGGCAAGTGGAAGGGCGAGACCTACGTATCGTCCACCCGCACGATGGGCGGGTTGCGTCGGCTGCGCAAGCCACACACTGCCCAGACTGCGCGCGCATCCTTCTATCGCGCATACGTGGCGCGCATCGGCGAGCGCATGGAGCAGGCCAAGGCTCAGGTCGTTGCGGAAGTCGCCTCGACCGTCGTCGAAGGCGCCGGCACAGGCGCGCTCGTGCTGCGCGAGAAGTCGGCAGAGGTCAAGGCGTTCCATCGGAGTTCTTCCGCGGCCAGCGGTACCTGGGGCGGGTACTCCGGGGGAGTGCGCAGCGACAAGGGCGCGGCTTCGCAGGCCGGTCGCGCTGCTGCGTCGCGCGCGCGGCTGGGCGCCCAGCGGGAAATCGGCGGCAAGGGCGAGATTCGCTCCTGACGAACGCCCTGCAGGGCTTTCATCTGCGCGTGCTTGGATGGTGACATGACTCGTGATCTTGCTGTTCACGCCGAAGGGCTGGTGCGCACCTTCGGTGACGTGCGCGCCCTCGATGGCATTGACCTCACTGTCGAGCGTGGTCAGGTGGTAGGCCTGCTGGGGCCCAACGGTGCCGGCAAGACCACCACGGTACGAATCCTCTCGACCCTCCTTGCTCCCACGGCAGGCCGCGCCACTGTTGCTGGCTTCGACGTCGTCAAGCAGGCCGATGAAGTACGCCGATCGATCGGGCTCACCGGCCAGTACGCCGCCATCGACGAGTACCTGACCGGCCGCGAGAACCTGCGAATGTTCGGCGGGCTCTACCACCTCACACCCGCGTACGTGAAGGAACGATCCGAGGAACTCCTCGACTGGTTCGATCTGTCCGACGCCGCTGATCGACCGGCAAAGACCTACTCAGGTGGCATGCGTCGTCGCCTCGACCTTGCGGCCAGCTTGGTTGCCCAGCCGTCGATCCTGTTTCTCGATGAGCCGACCACTGGTCTTGACCCGCGTTCGCGCCTTGGCCTGTGGGATGTCATCAACAATCTCGTCGCGCAGGGCACGACGGTGTTGCTCACCACGCAGTACCTCGAAGAAGCCGATCAGCTCGCCCAGGACATCGTCGTCATCGATCAAGGTCGCGTGATCGCACATGGCACCTCTGAGCAGCTCAAGGATCAGATCGGCGGTGATCGTATCGAGATCCACGTCACCGACTCGTCGCGAATTGCTGATGCGGTGCGTGCGGTTCGCTCGGTGAGTACAGGTGAGCCGCTCGTGGAGGACTCACGAGTCTCTGCGCCTGTCACTGGTGGTTCCACGGTTCTCGTGAACGCCATTCGCGCGCTCGATGCCGATGGCATCGAAGTCTCCGACCTTGTCCTGCGTCGCCCGACTCTCGATGACGTCTTCATGTCACTCACTGGCCACGCGGCCGAAGCTGAAACAACCGCTGCACCGCCCAAGAAGGGCCGCCGAGGCCGAGGGAGCAAGTAATGGCAACGCTGAGTGTGGGCAATCCGCAGACGATGCGACGTCCGCTATTGGGCTGGACCCTCCACGACGGGCTCGTCGTCGCGCGACGCAACCTGATCCAGACCCTGCGCATTCCCGAGATGCTCTTCTTCTCGCTGGTGCAGCCGGTCATCTTCGTGCTGCTCTTCGCCTACGTCTTCGGTGGCGCAATTCCCATCCCCGGTGACGCGGGTGCCGATGCCTATCGCAACTACCTGATGCCGGGCATCTTCGGCCAGACAGTTGCTTTCGCAGCTGCAGCCAGCACGGTCGGCTTGGCCGAGGACATGCACAAGGGCATCATCGATCGCTTCCGCGCACTGCCGATGTCTCCACCCGCCGTACTGGTCGGACGCACCACCGCTGATGCGGTGCGACAGATCCTGGTTCTCTTCGTGCTGAGCATCACCGGTTTCATCGTCGGCTGGCGCATCAGCAACGGCATTCTCCCGGCAATCGGTGCGTACGCACTGCTGTTGCTCTTTGCCTACACCGTCTCGTGGATCGGATCGTGGATCGGCCTGCACATGCCGAACCCGGAGACTGCAAATACGGCTGGCTTGGCCTGGCTGTTCCCGCTGACATTCTTGTCGAATGCCTTCGTGCCAATCTCGTCGATGCCATCGTGGTTGCAGGCCTTCGCGGCATATAACCCGGTGTCGACTGTCGTCTTGGCCACTCGAGAACTATTCGGGAATCCCACAGGCATTCAGCCCGACTACTGGCCATTGCAGCACGCATCTTTGTACACACTGATCTCGTGCGCGGTGCTCATCGCGATTTTCGCGACGCTCGCAGTGCGCAAGTACACCCGCACGACTAGCCGTTAGTCGGTGCGCAACACATGCGCACCAGGAGCCGTTAGTCGCTGCGCTGTTTCGCGCGCACCAGCACTCGTTAGTGGGCGTAAGCCTCGACCTTGAGTACCTCAACCTCCATGGTCTTGCCGTTGGCGAGCTCATAGGAGCTTGATTCGCCGACGCGTTTGCCGAGTACGGCCTGCCCGAGCGGTGAGGTGGGGGAGTAAACGTCGATTGACGCGGTTGCTGCTTCCTCGCGCGAGGCAAGCAAGAAGGTCATCTCCTCGTCGAGCGCGAGAATGCGCACGGTTACGACTTTGCCCTGGGCAACCTCGTCGTCTGCCGCATCAGGAACACCCACCTTGGAGTTCTCGAGCAGGTGCTTGAGCACGCGAATACGAGCCTCGTTCTTGCCCTGCTCCTCGCGGGCAGCGTGGTAGCCGCCGTTCTCCTTGAGATCACCTTCGTCACGGGCCAAGGAGATACGCGTGGTGATCTCCAGCCGCAGCGGACCCTGGCGCTCGGCGAGTTCTGCCTGTAGGCCGTCGAATGCCTCCTGGGTAAACCAGGTCACGTCAGTGCTCATGGTGAGTAAGAGTAATGCAGGCGCGCAGACCCTTCAGCGCTACTGGGGAACAGCAACACCCGGCGGAAAGTTGGGGGGCGCCACTCGCGGCTCGCTGCCGGCCTCGCAGCCGAGGAGCTCCACCGCGAAAGCAGGGGCGAGGGTGGTCAGCACATAGGGCACGCGCGCGTAGTCATCGCCCGGTGGCACCACTACTCGGCTGTAGCCGACATCGATGTGGTTCTCGTCCTGCGCTCGCACGATGCAGATGGCAGGGCTGTCGGTGGAATTGCGCACCTCGAACTCCACGCTCACCGTGGTGGGGCCCGTGACATTCCAGGTGAGCAGTCGATACTGCGCTGCCTCACGGCCCATATTCATGGTGGCCCAGGCGACTGCGCCAAGAAAGATCACAATCACCACAATCACGATCACGAGGGTGCGCCAGTTGCTGCCGTCCATGCCGTAGCGAGCCCGCATCTCGGGGCTGAGCTGATCGGCACGGTAGGGGCTGGGCATGGGTCCTCATCTCGGTCGCCAAGCGGGGTCGCGTGGCGGCTGGCTGCTGCTCTTGGGAGACTAGCGGGGTGTCCCCCGATCTTCGCCTGATGGCCGTGCATGCGCACCCCGACGACGAGTCGAGCAAGGGTGCGGCCACGACCGCCATGTATGTCGAGCAGGGCGTCGAGGTCATGGTGGTCACCTGCACAGGCGGTGAGCGCGGTGATGTCCTGAACGCCCGCACCCAGGCAGCTGTCGACGAACTTGGACTCGAGGAAGTGCGACGCCGCGAGATGGCCGAGGCTGTTGCGATCTTGCGCGTGCGCCACGCATGGCTCGGTTTCCCCGATTCCGGCTACCCCGAGGGTGACCCGTTGCCCCCACTGCCGGTCGGCTGCTTCGCGGATCTGCCCCTCGCTGACGTCACTTCACCGTTGGTGCGGCACATTCGTGAGTTTCGTCCGCAGGTGGTCACCACGTATGACGAGAACGGCGGCTACCCGCATCCTGATCACGTGCGCACGCACGAGGTCACCATGAGCGCTGTCGACGCTGCTGCCGATGCGACGTACCTGCCTGAGCTCGGTGCCCCGTGGCAGGTGCAGAAGATCTATTACAACCAGCAGTTCACTAAGGCGCGCGTGACCGCCCTGCACCTGGCGATGATCGATCAGGATCTCGAGTCCCCGTATCACGACTGGATCAAGGGCTGGGATGAGCAACCCGACGACTCATCGCGCATCACCACGCGCATCGATGCATCAGCATGGTTCGAGGTGCGTGACCGGGCGCTGAAGGCGCATGCCACCCAGATTGACCCCGACGGACGGTGGTTTGCGGTGCCCCTTGATCTCCAGAAGTCGGTGTGGCCGAGCGAGGATTTCGAGCTTGCCCGCTCCCTGGTAGAGACTGATATTCCCGAGACCGATCTTTTCGCAGGACTGAGGCAACCATGATCTACGCAGACGCCACCGATGACCTCAATTCCGTGATCGACGGGGCCGGCCCGATCGCCGGCCTATTCATTCTGCTGTTGGGCATTGCGATCTTCGTCATCTGGAAATCGATGAACCGGCAGATCAAGAAGATCAATCCGGATCTTCCGCCTGGCCGATCCGATCGCCTTCGCATGGCTGACGAGCAGTACACGCAACAAGCCGAGGAACGCGGCGCCGAAGAAGCACGAGCGGCCAAGGAGCCGAAACCTGCTGATGGCTAGTCGCATGCTGCGTCTTGCGCTCACCCCGCGCTGGATAGCGCTGGGCATCCTCGCTATCGCATTGATCGCCGGCTGCGTGCTGCTTGGTCGTTGGCAGTGGGATCGCACGTCGGACATCCTCGCTGCGGAGCGTGCTGCACAGGGGGCGCCCATCTCGGTCACCGAACTCCCGGAGGCAGGCAAGGAGATCGATGGCGCTGACATCGGCCGGCAGATCGTGGCAACCGGCACCTATGTCGCTGATCTGCAGGTGGCCGTGACTAATCGAGTCCTCCGTGACGAAGTAGGTATCTGGGTGGTGACACCCCTGCAGCTGGCCGACGGCTCATTGGTCGCGGTCAACCGAGGGTGGCTGCCTGATGCGAATGCCGCCGGCTTCGCCCCGCCTTCTGGTGAGGTGACAGTGCAGGGCACCTACACGCCTGATGAGGAGTTCTACTCAGATGCCCCGGTGGTGCAGGGCACGGCGGTGACTATCTCGGGTAGCGCGCTTGGCGATCGTTGGGAACTCCCGACCCGCACCGGTTACTTGAACCTGGTCACGCAGAGCCCTGAGTCAGGGTCGGCCCCGACACCAGTGCCAGCAACAGTGCAAACCTCCGGTGTGCCCTTCCCGCTTCAGAACTTCGGTTACGCCTTCCAGTGGTGGGTCTTCGCGTTGTTCGTGGTCTTTGCTTATGTGCGCTGGCTCAGCCTTGACGCCCGACCTAAGGTGCCCGCGTCGGATCCGGATTCCACTACGGTTTCCTCATCATGATCACAGTCATCGGCGAAGCATTGGTCGACATCATTGTCGACCCCTCGGGCAACGTGACCTCGGTCGTCGGCGGCGCTCCGTTGAACACTGCCCGCACGTGTGCGCGGCTGGGCATCGACACCACCTTCCTCGGAGGTGTCTCCACCGATGCCTTCGGCGGACGCATCATGCGCCTGCTTTCCGATGATGGCGTGAACTACGCCCTCGGCACCCAGGTGCTCGAGCCCACCACCTTGGCGATCGCGCAGATCGATGAGCACGGCGCCGCCAGCTATCGCTTCATGATGGAGGGAACCTCCGCCGCTGCAGTGTCGGCCGATCAGGCCCTCGCTGCTGTGCGCACCGATTGTCGCGTTGTACATGCCGGCACCTTGGGCCTCGTACTGCAGCCGCTCGCCGACGCAACGCGTGCGGTGGTGTCCGCATCACCCGATGACCGCATCGTGATGATCGACCCGAACTGCCGACCTAGCGTGATGACCACTTCTGATGTCTTCCGTTCGACCCTCGACTCGGTGCTGGGTCGCGCTGACATCGTCAAGGTCAGCGGTGATGATCTCGAATTCATGTTCCCTGAGCTCGATGTCATCGAGGCCGCCCGTGCCCTGCAGCTGCAGAGCGGTGCGGTCGTGCTCTTCACTGATGGGGCCAAGGCGGTCCGCGTCATGAACGGCAGTGACGAAATCGTGCTTGATGTGCCGAAGGTGCCCGTCGTTGACACCGTGGGTGCAGGTGACTCCTTCAGCGGCGGGTTCCTGGCCGAGTGGATGCACCGTGGCCTGACCCGAGATGACGTGCGCGACACCGACAAGGTTGTCAGCGCGGCCCGCTACGGCATCGCCGTGGCCGGCATCACCTGCCAGCGTCCGGGTGCGGATCCGCCGCGCACGGGCGAGGTTCCGGGCTACTAGGCTCGCGAGTATGCAGAAGCTTCGTAATGCAGCCCTCCGGTACCGGGTCATGGCCTGGATCACCGGCGTTGTCCTCGCCTTTGCCTTCCTGTGGATGCTGCTGTTGTGGATCCTGTGGGTCTCTGACGGGGGAGCCGTCTGGGGATTCTTCTCCGACAACGAGACCAAGCCGGCCGCCTACAGCGTGCTCTGGATCGCGCACGGCTGGCTGTACTTCATCTACCTGATCGTTGGTGTCGATCTCGCCTTCCGAATGCGCTACGGAATTCTCAAGACCCTCGGAATCCTGCTGGCCGGAACGATCCCGTTCATGTCCTTCGTCGCCGAGCGGGTCACGCATCGCGACGTCGATGCACGTATCAACGCGTCAATGGGCAACTAGCTCAGCGACCAGTCGACCGGATCTCCACCGAGATCCTCCAGGTACTCATTCGCGCGACTGAACGGCCTCGATCCAAAGAATCCGCGATCAGCCGACATTGGGCTCGGATGCGCGCTGATGATCAGCGGAACATCGGGCAAGGAATCCTCGAGGGTCTGGGCATCCTTGCCCCACAAGATCGCGACAAGCGGTTCGTCATCGCGCGCGACCAGCCCCGCGATCGCCGCGTCAGTGATGCGCTCCCAGCCGATACCGCGATGACTCCCGGGCTCGCCGGACCGAACGGTCAGCACCCTGTTGAGCAGGAGGACTCCTTGATCAGCCCACGGCGAGAGATCCCCGTTGGTCGGCCGAGCGATGCCGAGATCGGATTCAAGTTCCTTGTAGATGTTCTGCAGGCTGCGGGGGATCGGACGTACGTCAGGGGCAACGGAGAAGGAGAGCCCGACCGCATGCCCTGGGGTCGGATACGGATCCTGACCGACGATCAACACGCGAACCTCGGGAAGCGGCCTGGCGAAGGCGCGAAGGATGTTGTCGCCGGCCGGGAGCCAGGCCTGACCTGTCGCGAACTCCTGGCGCAAGAACTCGCCGATGACAGTGAGGGTCTCGCGCTCAGGTTCGAGCACGGGCACCCAGGTCGGATGCACGAGCTCTTCAAGTGACTTCGCCACGACCGAAGATTAGTGCGAGGGCGCGAGTAGCCTGAGGACATGCCCTATCCAGCAGACCATCAAGACACCTGGCGCCAGCGCATTCGACCCATTGATCCGGCCACGCATCTGCCGCTCAAGCGGCTCATCCCGCTGGTACTCGTCGAGACGATCGGCATGGCCCTACTGTTCGGCATTTATCACCTACTCGACATGGGGCGAACCCCGCTCGCGCCGTTGATCGTGGCACCGATCGTCACCTTCGCTCTCGTGTTTGCCACGGCGAACACGAAATCCGCAAGGCCCCTGCGAGTAGTCGTGGCCTATGTCATTGCCGGCTTCTTCGGCCTTGGCTTGGCCTGCGTTCCGGGGTCACGCCCGCTCAACTCGATCATCGCGGCATTTCTCACCCTGCTGGTAATGCACGCGGCAGGCGCATTTCATGCCCCCGCAGTTGCGGTGTCGATGACGGCGGTGCTGACTGAAGCGGAGTGGCGGGATGCATTGCCGGCCTACCCGTTGCTGATTGCCACCGCGATCTCCGCGGTGCTCCTCGCGTGGGCAGCCCACAAAGTCCTGGGTGACCGCACTTATCCGACGAAGTGGTGGTAGTTCTCAGCTGAGATCGGAGAACAGCAATCGGATTGCAATGAGCAGCATCAAGACGCCAATGGTGATGTCGAGGATGCGCCAGGTATTCGGCCGCGACATGAGTCGCGCTGCAGCTCGCGCGCCGAAACCCAGCGAGCAGAACCACAGGATGCTCGCGCAACCGGCGCCCAGTGCGAACCACCACTGATCAGGGCGGTACTGATTGCCGATGGAGCCGAGCAAGAGCACGGTGTCGAGATACACGTGCGGATTCAAGAACGTGAACGCCAAGGTCATTGCGATTACTGAGCGCAGGCTGCGTGACTGTTGATCACTCGGCAGCAAGACTTCAGGATGCGCAGCACTTCGGAAGCTCTTGATCGCGTACCAGGTCAGGTAGGCAATACCGATCCATTTGAGCACCACGAGAGCGGCGGGGACTCCGCGGACGATTGCACCGAGGCCACCGATACCGGCCGCAATGAGCAGTGCATCTGATACTGCGCAGATCGCAACGGCTGCGCCTACGTGATTGCGAGCGAGCCCGAGACGTAGAACAAAGGCATTCTGCGCGCCGATCGCGATGATCAAGGTGAGTCCGGCCAGGAGGCCAGGAAGGGCGGCATGCACTCGTCGAGGTTAGGGCATCGTCGACAGACCCCATAGCCTGACGTTATGAGTGATCTCAATGAGGTGGGCGAACGCGATGGCTGGCGATGCTGGCTGTGCGACGAGCCCGTCGACCCTGATGCTTCCGCTAATGCCGATCGCGGGCCGAGTGTCGACTCCGGGCTCATCTCGAAGGACAAGAAGGCCAAGGCCGGAGTAGAACGACTCGCGCATCGGTCGTGCAATACGCGCAAGGGCAAGGTCGCTCCTGTGGTGCCGTGGTCGACTGAGATCTTCGTCGTGGATCCGGCTCCGCTGGTAGCTGTCGTAGACCGTCTCGCACGTAAGGGTGGCCAGGAGGTCGTGGCCCGGTGCCCGAGTCAGGCTGATGCCGACGAGGCGGCCGCGTGGCTCGTCGATCGTCTCTCGCGCTTCGCACCCGATCTCGCTCTCTCGACGAAGATCGATCCCGGTGGCGGGCAGTTCCTGTTGATCCTGCGCGCCGGCTGACCTGGGCCTGAAGTGCGGCCCTGCTTGGGCACGAAAGAATGATCTGGTGACCAACCGCCTCGCGAACTCGACGTCCCCCTATCTCCAGCAGCATGCCGATAATCCGGTCGACTGGTGGGAGTGGTCGCCGGAGGCATTCGAGGAGGCTCGCCGCCGCGACGTGCCGATCTTCTTGTCGATTGGCTACAGCGCGTGCCATTGGTGTCACGTGATGGCCCATGAGTGCTTCGAGAACGACGCGATGGCCGAGTACCTCAATGAGAACTTCGTGTCGATCAAGGTCGATCGCGAGGAGCGGCCCGATGTCGACTCGGTCTACATGGACGCCACTGTCGCGCTGACCGGCCACGGCGGTTGGCCGATGAGCGTGTTCATCGATCACGAGGCGCGTCCGTTCTACGCAGGCACGTACTTCCCGCCCCGGCCCGCACATGGCATGCCGTCCTTCCCGCAGCTGATGACCGGGATCTCCGAAGCCTGGAAGACAGGTCGCGGGGATGTCATCGCGGCGGCCGATCGCATCGGTAGCGCTCTCGGTGAGCGTCGCCTGCTGCAGTCGGATGACGAACTACCCGATGCTGCAGTGCTGGCGCAGGCTGTTGAGCTTCTCACGCGCGAATTCGATTCGGTGAACGGAGGTCTCGGTGGAGCGCCGAAGTTCCCGCCATCGATGATCCTGGAGTTCTTGCTCCGCGAGGCGGCTCGAACCGGAGTCGGCGAGGGCTACCTGATGGCCTCTGCGACTCTCGAGGCGATGGCGCGCGGGGGCATCTACGACCAGCTTGGCGGTGGCTTCGCCCGTTACAGCGTCGATGCCGGCTGGGTGGTGCCTCACTTCGAGAAGATGCTGTACGACAACGCTCTGCTGCTTCGCGTCTACGCCCACTGGTACCGGCTGACTGCTGATCCGCTCGCTCATCGCATCGTGCGTGAGACCGCCGAGTTCTTGCTTCGCGACATGCGTACCGCCGAGGGAGCCTTCGCGGCTGCCCTCGACGCCGACAGTGAGGGCGTCGAGGGCAAGTTCTATGCCTGGACACCGGCAGAGCTCATCGAGGTTCTGGGCGAGGCTGATGGCACCTGGGCGGCCGAACTACTCGAGGTCACGCCCCAGGGCACTTTCGAGCACGGCTCCTCGACCCTGCAGATGCTTCATGACTCGTCGGATCTCGGACGCTGGACTCGCATTCGCTCGACGCTGTTCGCTGCACGCGCGACACGAGTTCACCCCGGCCGCGATGACAAGGTGGTGGCTTCGTGGAATGGCCTGGCGATTGCTGCGCTCGCTGACGCGGGCGTTCTGCTCAACGAGCCGGCCTGGATTGAGGCGGCAGCAGAGGCTGCTGATTTGCTGATCTCCGTGCATCTGGGCGCAGCCGGCGATGATCGTCTGGCGCGCACCTCGCGAGATGGTCATGCCGGAAACAGCGCCGGCGTACTCGACGACTACGGAAGTGTCGCCGAGGGTTTGCTTGCGCTCTACCAAGCGACCGGCAACGACGAATGGCTGATGTTTGCCGGTCTGCTGCTCGATGTCGCGATCCAGCACTTCGCTGATGACGAGGGCGGTTTCTACGACACGGCTGATGATGCTGAGCAGCTGATCATTCGCCCGCGTGATCCGTCCGACAACGCGGAACCCTCGGGCTGGTTTGCGGTGGCGAATGCGTGCGTCACCTACTCTGCACTCACCGGCTTGACTGAGTATCGGGTGATCGCAGAGGAGTCACTGCGCATCGTCACCATGCTGGCCGGGCGTGCACCTCGCGTGGCGGGCTGGGGATTAGTGGCAGCTTCTGCGCTGATTGCGGGGCCTGTCGAGATCGCTGTCGCCGGTGGCCCGGATGACGATGGTTTCGCTGACCTGCTCGCGGCTGCGCGCTTCGTGCCATTGCCGGGAACCGTCGTTGCCTGGGGCGATCTCGATGTGCCGTTGATGCGTGATCGGCCGCTCGTCGACGGCAAGGCTGCGGCCTACATCTGTCGCGGATTCGTCTGCACAGCTCCCGTGACCGAGGCATCATCCATGCGGGCTCGGCTCGAGGCCCTTTAGAGGTAACCTTCGGGCGTGGGTCTCTCCGATGTTCTCTATGGCGTGTACGAGCGTCGTCTCATGGCGCAGATACCCCCGGAGCGTCGCCCACGTCACGTAGGCGTGATCCTCGATGGCAACCGCCGCTGGGCCGAGGCGCAGGGTTCGTCTTCGTCGGCAGGTCATCGCGCGGGCGCCGCCAAGATCGTCGACTTCCTCGGCTGGTGCGATGAGGCCGGTGTCGAGGTCGTCACGTTGTGGCTGCTCTCGACCGACAATCTCAATCGCCCTGAGCCAGAGCTCACCGCACTTCTCGGCATCATCGAAGACACAGTCTCCGATCTCGTAGGCCAGGGGAAGTGGCGGCTGCATCCGGTGGGAGCTCTCGACACACTGCCCCAGCAGACCCAGGCATTGCTCAAGGAGGCCGAGCGGGCCACCGCAGGAATTGACGGCTCACTCGTCAATGTCGCGGTCGGTTACGGCGGTCGCCGTGAGGTCGTCGATGCCGTCAAGGCGCTGATCACTGAGCATGCGACCGCAGGCACCACGCTCGATGAGCTCGCGCAGCTCATCGATGTCGATCACATTGCCCAGCACCTGTACACGAGCGGCCAGCCCGATCCCGACCTCGTGATTCGCACCTCGGGCGAGCAGCGACTCTCGGGCTTCTTGCTGTGGCAGAGCGCCCACTCCGAGTTCTACTTCTGCGAGGCCTACTGGCCAGATTTCCGGCACGTCGACTTTCTGCGTGCCATGCGTGCCTTTGCTGACCGCAACCGCCGCTACGGCACGTAACCTGGGCGCAACCTCGTGCTCACTTTCACGCGCGGCGTGTCGGGGGTCAGCGGGAGGTAGGCAGTCCTAGCGTCAGGGCAGAGCCAGCAGCCGCTGACTCGTAACCGACACTCGGGCGCACCCGACGGTGGCCCACCAGGAGGCCCCTCGTGCCCAAGGCAGACCGCCGCACTTACGTCCTCGATACGTCCGTACTGCTGTCTGACCCGCGAGCACTCCTGCGGTTCGATGAGCATCACGTCGTTATCCCGGTGGTCGTCGTCACAGAGCTCGAGGCAAAACGCAGTCATCCTGAACTCGGTTACTTCGCGCGGCACGCGCTTCGGCTGCTTGATGAATTGCGCATTGCGCATGGCCGCATTGACGAGCCAATGTCAGTCGGCGACGCGGGTGGCACCGTTCACATCGAGCTGAACCACAGCGATCCGATGATCCTGCCGAGCGGCTTGCGCCTTGGCGACAATGACACTCGCATTCTGGCCGTTGCGCGCAATCTTTCTGTTGATGGTCGCGACGTGATCCTGGTGAGCAAGGACCTCCCGATGCGCGTCAAGGCTTCGGCGGTAGGCCTGACCGCGGAGGAGTATCGCGCGGAGCTCGTCGTCGCGTCCGGCTACACCGGCATAGTCGAGCTGGACGTCTCCTCCGACACCATCGACACGATGTACGAAGAGAACATCGTCGATGTCGACGAAGCAATCGACCTGCCCGTCAACACCGGCCTGGTGATGATGTCGGATCGGGGTAGTGCCCTCGGCCGCGTGACCGCGGATAAGCGCGTGCGCCTGGTGCGCGGTGACCGCGAGGCGTTCGGCATCCACGGCCGCAGCGCCGAGCAGCGCATCGCCCTCGACATCTTGATGGATCCCGAGATCGGCATCGTCTCACTCGGCGGCCGCGCAGGTACCGGCAAGAGTGCACTGGCCCTGTGCGCCGGCCTGGAGGCAGTGCTTGAGCGCCAGCAGCATCGCAAGGTCATGGTCTTCCGTCCGCTCTTTGCCGTGGGTGGCCAAGAGCTTGGCTATCTGCCGGGCAGCGAGCAGGAGAAAATGGGGCCGTGGGGCCAGGCGGTCTACGACACCCTGAGCGCCATCACGACCCAGGAGGTCGTCGAAGAGATCGTCGATCGCGGGATGCTCGAGGTCTTGCCCCTCACCCATATTCGCGGACGCTCGCTTCACGATGCCTTCGTCATCGTCGACGAGGCGCAGTCACTGGAGCGCAATGTGCTGCTGACCGTGCTCTCGCGTATCGGCAAGGACAGCCGGGTCGTGCTCACCCACGATGTTGCTCAGCGCGACAACCTGCGCGTCGGTCGCCACGACGGTGTCGTCGCCGTGGTCGAGAAGCTCAAGGGTCACCCGCTCTTCGCGCACATAACTCTCACCCGTTCAGAGCGTTCGCCGATCGCGGCGCTTGTCACCGAGATGCTCGAGGACATCCAGATCTGATCAGGATTCATTCCGTGCATGGTTGCGCTGCTGGATGCGCCAGCCCCAGGGTTCGGAGAATCGAGCCAGTAGCGGACCTGCGGTTGCCGTGATCAGCACATAGGCGGCTACGAACGCTTGGAACTGGGGCGGGAGAACCGTCGAAGCGGCAGCAAGCCCGGCAATGACGATGCTGAACTCACCGCGCGAGCTCAGCAGCGCGCCGGCTCGTAGTCGACCGATTGCGGTCGCACCGATTGTCCGTGCGGCATACCAACCGGTGAAGTACTTCGTAGCGATGGTGATGACCGCGAGCACGAACGCTGGGAGAAGCACGGCTGGAAGGTCTGCGGGATCTGTCGAGAGACCGAAGTAGGTGAAGAACACGGCGGCAAGTACCTCGCGCAGTGGGTCAAGTCGCCGTCGAGCGGCCTCTGCTACCTCACCGGTCAGGAGAAGTCCGACCAGGAAGGCTGCTACTGCAGGTGAGAACGACACGAGTCCGGCGAGACCTGCCGCTGCGACGGCGGCACCAAAGACGACGAGAAGGAGCCCGGTCGGATTGGTTCCGATGAAAAGTCGAGTGCCCCAGGACTCGCTGCGGATAGAGATGAGCAGTACGACGGCCACGACGGCAAGTGCTACGCCGGTCTGGATGAGTCCCGTCGCTAACCCCGCGCCGGTGAGAACCACCGTGAGCACGGGAAGGTACGGCGCCATGACCAGGTCTTCCATGACGAGGATGCTGACGACGGGCGCGGTCTCGGGGTTGCGGCGCCAGCGCAGATCACGCACTACCTGCGAGACGATTCCCGAGGATGAGATGTAGGTGACGCCACCGAGTGCGAGGGCGCCCGCGAAGCCCCAGCCGAAGATCAGGGCAGCAACTGCCCCGGGGATGAAATTCACGACGAGATCGATCAGGCCGGAGCGTGACTGGTCTTTGGCGGTGGTGAGGATCTGCCTGCCGGAGTACTCCAGGCCCAGGAGCAGCAGGAGAAGCACGACCCCGAGCTCGGCGATGGTGGGGATGAATGTCCCCTCGGCATCGATGCCGACGACACCCCCTTTACCGACCGCGAGGCCGCCCAGGAGGTAAAAGGGCACCGAGGAAATTCCCAGGCGGTGGGCGAACCTCGTGAGCAGACCGAGTGCCAGGAGAAGTAGCCCGAACTCCAGGAAAAGACGGGGCAGGTCCGGGTCAATGACGGCAGCCTGGATGCTCATGTCGTAATTGTCACAGATCGAAGCCAGCGATTAATCCATGAATGTGACCACCGTCACTTAAGACGATTCTGCCCCCCTAGATTACGACGACTGAAGTCTGAAATATCCGATTTATCCTCCTGAACCTCGGGCTTTTCACGTCACGTCGAAGGTGACAGATCGGGAATTCTTAGGCACCGTAGGGGGGTTATCGAGTTCCTCGATGACCTCAACTGGAGGTGTCATGTTCAGCCGGCTGCAGTCCGCCACAGTGGCGCTGTTCACCCTCGGGGCCTTTGGCCTCGGTGCGGTGCTCGCTCCTGTTGTCGCAGCCGCCGAGGCAGATAGCGCCACGACCTCCAACGTGACCCCCGTGCCGAACCCCGACACTGCCGAGACGCCTGCCGTGAGCTCGCAAAACGTCTCCAGAACCGCGCAGACCTCAGCCATCGAGCGCGAGCGCAACTATGCCCGGGGCCTCGGTCTCTCCCGCGACCGGTACGGAATCCGACCGAGCCTGTACCGCGGCTCCTGGTTTAGCGCCAAGGCCGAGAAGCACCGCATCTGTATTGCCAAGCGCGAGAGTCATGGCAACTACAAGGCCCGATCCTCGGGAGGCGTTTATCAGGGTGCCTACCAGATGAACCGCGGTCTAGCCCGTGGCGCAACCTGGATGATGCAGCCGGCTGTGCGAAAGCAGTTCGGCGACGAGGGCGTGCGAATTCTTGCCAAGCTGCGCAAGACCCCGGTCGTTCAATGGAATCGCTATTGGCAGGACCGCGCGTTCTTCACCATCTGGCGCGACGGTCGTGGCAAGAGCCACTGGAGCGGGCTCTGCTGGAAGTCGCCTGCCCAGATCAAGGCGGAGAAGGTCGCCAAGGCG
>JBILOY010000061.1:0-7886 GCA_044374195.1 Candidatus Nanopelagicales bacterium | reverse complement strand
CGCGACCAGAGTGCATCGCCAAGGCGACGACGCTCGTGCTCGCCGATGTACGTGTCATACGACAGGCCCCAGCGCACCGGTGCCTGCGACATCTCCAGGTGAGGTGCGAGATGGCCGCCGTCGTAGATTGCGCAGCCCAGGCCGGTACCGAGGGTCAGCACCAGCTCGAGGCCTTGCCCGGCGATCACGCCGGCGGCATGCACCTCGGCGTCGTTGAGTACTCGGGTGGGAATGCCAAGAGCCGTCTCCAGTGCGGCCCTAGCGTCGAAGCCCTCCCATTGCACGACGAGCTCGGGAAGAACGCGGGTGCGCGGGCCCGACTTGGTGACGTAGTGCGGGGTGGTGATGACAACACCGTGGCGGATCATGCCCGGCATGCCCACTGTGGCCCGGTCAGCCTTCGGCAGTTGAGCCGCGAGATCAACCAAGGTCTGGACGAACAACTCGGTCGTCAGCGGGTAGGGCGTGGGGACCCGGATGGGATGGGCCCGCATCGTGCCTGCCTCATCGAGGACGGAGGCCTTGATCCCGCCACCTCCGCAGTCGATGGCCAACGTCGTTGTCATGGCCGAAAGTCTGCCCGATAACCTATGCGGGCAGCACGGTGGTTCCCTGATCCGGCCATAAGGCAGAATTGGGGCGGTTGCATGGAGGCGTCGCCTAGTCCGGTCTATGGCGCCGCACTGCTAATGCGGTTTGGGTTTAACGCCCATCGCGAGTTCAAATCTCGCCGCCTCCGCCACCTGTCAGGGGCGTCCCATTCGGGGCGCCCCTGACGTCTCATCGGGCTACTCGCCCTATTGTGAAAACCGTCGAGAATGCGCCCGGGGGAGAGACTGTGGATCAGGTCACGGAGCAGGAGAGCCTGGGTCCGCGTTCGCGCACGGCAGTCGCCCTCAGCGTGCTCGCCGAGGTCGCGAAGCGAGCCGAAGGACCCTTGTTCCTCGCGGAGCTCACCACGGGCGATGGGATCTACCGATCCCTGTCCCTGGTCAATGATTCCTATCAGCCTGTCGTCCAGCTCAATGTGCTCGGAGATTCCGCCGCTGCGGGCGATGAGGTTGTCGAGGGCATATGGCCGATCGCAGCAGGAAACCCACGCCTGGCGGCGTTGATGCTGCTGTCGGAGGGTGATCTCCCTGCTGTTATCGAGCCGGAGCCATCGCAGATCACGAGTGTCACGGCGATCGTGCGACTGGCCTCCCTGCTCACCTTGGGCATTGCGCGAGACCTCACCTTGACGTGGGGTTGGGTTGATGGCCCCTATGGCGTAGGCCCTCATCCGGTGCTCGACGAGTTTGTCTCATTTCCTGCGCATTGGCTGACTACCCCTGACGGGGGAGACCGCCTTCCCTGGCAGGGTCATGTCTTCGTCGTCAGCGAGGGAACGAGCGGTCCGCTATTCGCGATCAATGTCACCCTCGATGAGGCCGTAGCCCCGGATGGCTCCTCATTTGATGGATTCCCTCGTGAGTTGCATGACGAGGAGGGACTGCCCATCGCCGCCATCGGTGCACGGTTGACCGATGAGACCACCGGTGAGGAACTTCAGCGTGAAGTCCATGCCTCGATGGCGCGCTACGCGGCAAAACTCCTGATGGAGGAACGCCTTTCAATGGTGAAGGTCATCCCCTTGTTCGAGCTGACCCCGGAATCGGAATCCGTGTCCTTCTGGAACATCGCGGAGGGAATCCACGCGACAGATCTGAGTGACTATCTTGACTGAGCAGGCGAATGTGCTCAGATTGGCCGAAGAGGTCTGTGACTGCCGGGAAGTGTCGAACGCGCTCAGTTCGAGCTCGCATCCGTGTCACGAAGTCGTGAGCGTGCAAGGACTCACCTTGGAACCTGCCACTCGGCAACGACCGGAACCATGGTTCGGAAATCTCCAGTCGGCGAAGGTGCTCTTCATCTCGAGCAACCCCAGCATCAACGAGGAGCATGGCGACCAACGCGAGGAGTTCCCGACATACGAATGGGAGCCGGAGAGAGCCGCACGGTTCTTCGTGGAGCGCATCACCACACGGGATGACTCACCGGTCACGTTCGACCATGCGGAAGAGAAGAACTTCCTCACTCGCTGCCTGGACGGGGAGTATCGCAGCGGAGTGACACAGCCCAAGAAGCCGCAGCCGACCTGGAACAACACTCATGAGCGAGCCCTGGAGCTACTCGGGCCGGAGGCTGATCCGCGATCCAACTACGCCATCACCGAAGTGGTCCACTGCAAGAGCAGGATGGGCCGCGGCGTGGAGGCATCTGCAGCGTTCTGCACGGATATGTGGATGACCAGAATCCTCGAGGCGTCACAGGCCAACGTGGTGGTGCTCCTGGGTCGGCATGTGAGGGATAAGTTCGCCCTTTCTCGCCTGGGTTCGGCTCCGGACTTCGGGAATGGCTCAAGCTACTCGGTAATGCAGCCCATCGATCGGTGCCTACGCGACACCTTCGTCTCGGACTACGGCGGCCGGAACCGTGTGTACCTCTTCAACTGGCATCCCACCGCGATGAAGTTACGCACGCTGAGCAAGGTGTACGGCCAGGGTGCAGTCCACGCGCTTCAGCGAGTTGCGCAAGGCAGCGTCCCCGTTCCCGTCACGTCGGAGAGCTTGCACTCCTACTTGACCAGCTGACCGAGATAGCCGGGTGGCACGTGGACGCCCCGGGCGGGTTTCCCGCGGGAAAGGGGGTCTTCTCGGGGCGGTTTAGGCGACAGGCGGGGAGCCTGTAGACTCTCCGACGGTCGTTCGCGACCGGGCGCCCGTAGCTCAACGGATAGAGCACTTGACTACGGATCAAGAGGTTACAAGTTCGAATCTTGTCGGGCGCACTCGTTATCCCTCACACTTCTCGCCGATGTGTGGGGGATTTCGTTATCTCGGAACGGCAACCTTCCCACCTAGTCGGCGGGTGTAGCAACCTTGGGCTGACAAGGGGTGTGCGCACTCATCACCCGCGAGACGTGGTTTGTCCTCGGCAAACAGAGGCGTCTTGACGTCTTCGCGCTCCTGAAGGTCACGCGGGTCACCTTGTGAATGGGAACGCCGCACCTGGTGGAGTGGCCAACGCAACCTGACCTAACCGCCCGAGGCTCGCTCGGGGCTCTGGGTCAGCGTCGAACACACGCTGCAGCAAGGTCAGTCAGGGTGTTCTCCCGCGCTTCGAGCACAGCGAAATCCTGCTCCAGTCCGCTCGTGAGATAGCAGAACGACAGCCCGCTTTCGGGGTCAGCCCACGCAATCTGACCCCCTGCACCACCATGACCGAAGGCTCGCGGTGAAGTGAGGTTGCCAAAGCCCCGGCGAGCTGCGAATCCGTCGGATCCGGCAACGCTCACTCCAATCGTGCGATTGGCAGACACACCGGAGTATTCATCGATAAAGGTGTTACGGATGTGAGTGGTCGCGTCGTGCAGCATCACCGGGCTCCACAGCTGTGCGCGGTTGTGGAGCAACTCTTGGTAAAAGAGTGCGACGTCGCCGGCCGTCATGACACCACCAGCGCCGGGGATTCCCAGCTCGCACACCTCGGGATCGACCACTGAGAGCAGGTCGTCAAGGGTGATGCCGCCGACACTGTCGTCCGGCTGGCCGACCGGCGTGAGCGGAGCGATGTCCTGCTGGTCGTCCAGGCCGAGACCGAGAATTCGGTTGGACAGGCCAAGCGGTACACGGATGCGACGTTCGAGGCTGTCACGGTGATCCTCACCGGTGACGCTGCGGATCAGTTCGGCCAGCAGCCAGTGTGCGGAGAGCGGGTGATACTCGTAGCGTGTGCCTGGTGCCCAATCGAGTTTCCACTGGGAAAATGCCTGCCGCCAACCCTCATGCGTTGTGGCGTCTATGCCCTCAAGTCGCGCATATGGGAATCCCGATGTGTGCGTGAGGACTTGTTCAAGGGTGATCTCCTCCTTACCGTGGGTCGCGAACTCGGGAATGAGCTCGGCTGGGCGCAAGTCGAGGCTGAGCAGACCTTCGTCGAGTAGTTGCCACACGACCGCGGAAACAAACGGCTTGGTGACGCTGAAGACAGCAAACCGTGTGGTGTCACTGGCGACGCCGAATGTCTCATGCAGCACGACCTCGCTGTCGAGAGCGAGGGAAAATTGGCAAGCCGGAACGCCATGATGGTCGACCAACCCCGAGACCTCGCGGCGCAAGGCCGCGATGCCCGCAGCATCGAGAGCGCTAGATCGGGACATCGCCTCTCCTGTCTTGAGTCGTGCTCGCCGGCGGAGGGACCATTCCGACGATTCGCGTTCGTGAGAGCGCCGCAGACTACTCCGCGACCGCCGGCGCATCGGATTCCAGAGGACTGCTGTTGACCTCGGGGGCGCGAGGCCGTAGCGTTCTCTAGAACGTTCAAGTAATCATACACAGTGGAGGCTCGGTGGTCTCGGAGCAGTCTTTCGGTCAGGTCGACGGACAAGCCGCGAAAGCGTTCGTCATCGACGGCGATGCAGGGGTATCCGTCAAGGTCAGTGATTACGGTGCCCGATTGGTAGAGGTGCACGTGCCGGGTGCCGATGGATCCACTGTTGATGTCGTGCTGGGCTTCGATGACGCAGCACAGTACGCGTCCTCTCCCGCCTACTTCGGGGCGACAGTCGGCCGCTATGCAAATCGGATTCGGCGGGGTGAGTTCCGCCTGAACGGCGTCGACTACCAGGTTGACTGCAATGAGAAGTCGAACCACTTGCATGGCGGCCGCGATGGTTGGGATAGCCGCCTTTGGGCATCGGAGGTACATCCCGACGGCAAGGGCGTGACCTTCCGAACATCCAGTGCGAACGGGGAAATGGGCTTCCCGGGCCGATGTGAGGTGACGAGTTCTTACCGCCTCGACGGTCGGGAGCTTCGCCTGACCATGGAAGCAGTGCCTGATCAGGACACCATCATCAACATGGTCCACCACTCCTACTTCAACCTTGCCGGCCATGGTTCCGGCGACGTCCTGCGTCAGCTCATGCGTATCCCCGCGGAGTTCTACCTTCCGGTCGACGACGAGCTCCTCGCCACTGGTGAAGTGATAGCGGTGGAAGGTACGCCCTTTGACTTCCGCGGCGCACGACCGATTGGCGCGCGCATGGCTGAACTCCCGCCGACGGGAACGGCAATCTTCGACGGCGGCAGCGGATACGACCACAACTGGTGTCTGAGTGGAGTTGACCGTGCGGGAGAGCCGGAACTGATTGAGGCACTCGATGTCCTGGATCCCGATTCCGGTCGCCGACTGCGCATGTGGACGACCGAGCCTGGGCTGCAGATGTACACCGGCGGTTATCTGTCCTCGGAGATTGTCGGCAAGGGCGGCACTCCTTACTGCCAGTTCGCGGGCTTCACCCTGGAGACGCAGAAGTTCCCCGACAGTCCGCGCTTCCGTCACTTCCCATCATCGGTAGTGCGCGCGGGTCAGACTTACCGGCAGGTGAAGGTACTGGAGTTCTCAGCCGACTGATCAGGCCGCGTCGAACGTCACCCTCGGCGAGCAGCTTTCAGCAGCAGCGTTCGTTCATATGTGGTGTGCCCTTGGCGCAGGGAAACATAGTACGTCATACAATCATCGGGAAAACGATCCGCCATTGCCTGCGCATTGGCATCCAGCGCGGGAGAAGGTGGGGCATGGCCAAGACCTCCCCCGTCCAGGCCGTCTTGCTGCCTCACTCGCATTGGGACCGAGAATGGTATGAGCCATTCGAGTCATTCCGCCCGAAGTTGGTCGCGCTGCTCGATCTGGTACTGGAACTACTGGAGGAGCCAGGGCAACTCGCTCATTTCCATCTCGATGGCCAGACAATCATGGTGGAGGACTATCTCGACGTACGTCCGCAGATGCGTTCGGTGGTCGAGAATCACATCAGGGGCGGCCGACTGAGCTTCGGTCCGTTCTACACACTCACTGATGAGTTCCTGGTCTCGGGCGAGGGGATCATCCGCAATCTTGAGAAAGGCCTTGGCCAGGCTGAGGCGCTCGGCCTGACACTTCCGGTCGACGGCCCTTGGGCCGGTTACTTCCCCGACCAGTTCGGACATATCGGTCAGCTTCCCCAGATTCTGCAGATGTTCGGGATCGAGCACGTTGTGGTCTTGCGTGGTGTTCCCGCAGTAGTCGACCGTTCATCCTTCGTCTGGCAAGGTGCCGACGGCAGCGAGGTACTCGCCGAGTACATGGTGCATGGCTACTCGCTCGGTGCGGACATCTCGGATCCGGAAGCGACCACCGACGCTGACTATCCGAATCTTGAGGGCGCGGTCGCCCGCGCACGCTCTGTTTCCGATCGTGGAGTTGTGCTCGTGCCGGTGGGAGCAGATCACACCGCCCCGCATCGCGGTCAGTTTCCGCAGGCGCTCGAACAAGCCGCGAGTCTTGGTCTTTCCGTGGAGGTCGCATCACTGGCACGGTTCCTCACGCTTGCCGGAAGGCCCGCGAACCCGCCGGTGTGGAAAGGCGAACTGAGGGCGGCTTCTACGTGGGTACTTCTTCCCAACACTGTGGCGACACGGGCCTACCAGAAACTGAGACGGGGCCAGTTGGAGACTCGCCTGGAGCGGTATGCAGAGCCGCTCGCCGCGCTCATCCCCGGACTCTGGAATTCCGAAGCACTCGATGAGGCATGGGACTTGATGCACCTCAACGCCGGCCATGACTGCGCCTACGGCGCAGGCGCCGATGCAGTAGCGGCGGATGTCGATTCTCGTTTCGATCGTGTACACGAACTCGTAACGGGCATCGTCGATCGCGCTGCCGAGCACCTTCGCACTCTGCCCTCCACGCCAGGCATCCTCCGATGGAACCCGTCTTCATTCGAGCGGGACGGAGTCGCACCCCTCGGCTGGGACACGATCGATCCGAGCGCGAGGATCGTTCCGCAATCGGTGCAGGTGACAGTTGACGGCACCGACCTCATCGTTGACAGCGCTATCCGGATCTCATTCACGATCGATGAGGATGAGGGTGACCTTTTCACCTTTAGCCCCCAACCAGGTTCATCGCCTGTGACGCCCAGCGTCGTGGATCAAGCTGATGACGACGTCACCTCTGTCCTGTTTCACGGCGTTCGCATCGACCTCCGTGCCACCAGATGCGGTGACGAACCATTCGTGCAGCTTGATCTCACGGTGGAGAACCGGCGTCAGGATCACCGCTTGCGAATGCACGTGCACCTGCCTGACGCAGTCGACTCATCGACCGCACTCTCGCCGTTCGAGGTGGTTCAGCGGCCGTTGCGCGGCGAAGGCTTCGTCTCCGAGATCGGATCCCCGACTTGGCCTGCTCGCGGCGCGATCTTGGCCGGGCAGACTGCTGTGCTCGCCGAAGGCGTCATAGAGTACGAAGTCACTGAAACCGCCATCGCCATGACGCTTCTTCGTGCCGTCGGAATCATCGCCAAGCCCACCGTTCCCACTCGACCCATCTGGGCGGGTCCGTCGATCCCCGCCCCCGAAGGTCAAAGCCAAGGGATCTACCGGATGTCCTTCGGTATCAACCCCTCGGCGAAAGTCGAGAATCTGATCCGCGACCATGAGCGCTTCGCCATGCCTGTGCTGGAGATTGACACTCAAGGCGGCGGTGAGCAAGACACCGGACAGCTTCTCGACGTCACCGGAGCGAACATCTCGGCGATCCGTCGCCGTGGCGAGGTTCTTGAGGTTCGCGTCTGGAATGACACTGTGACGCCTCGCACCGCGTTCGTGTCGGGGACAGCGGTCGACATGGGCCCTGCCGAGATATGCACTGTCAGGGTTATCGGCTCGGAATTCTGATCACCGATTGATTGATACGTAACGCAGGTTGAAGTGATTCGACATCATGTAAGGGAGACACCGTGAGTGCGAACAGGCCACAAGAGGCGATTCTTCGGTTGACCAGCGAGTTCAGCGATCTCG
>JBILOY010000043.1:0-5851 GCA_044374195.1 Candidatus Nanopelagicales bacterium | reverse complement strand
TTCGAGGTCAGTGCCCTGTTGGTGATCGCGAGCGGAGTCATGCTCTGGTGACGAGCACCTGAGGCAGGTGAGTTCACATCGAACTGATTCGTCAACGCTGCCGGATCAGTTCCCCACTTGACGCGGTAGCCCGTCACCGCGTCGAAGGGCCATGGTGTCCAGGAGAGATCAACCGAGCGGCTGAAACCGGCTAAGGTCAGATTGGTCGGTGCCAGCGAGTCCACGGTTGTGGTGATCGTCAAGGTGCCATTCGCACCAGTCACCGCATTGGCGGCAGGAGTATGGGTCAGCGGCCATACTGAACCAAGGGCAGCGCTGGAGCCGCCACCACCGCCGGCGTTGGTAGTCCCCGCGCCACCGCCGAAGTAGCCGCCGCCACCACCGCCCGCATGGGAGGCAGTAGCCGAGCCACCGACACCATTCGCTCCACCTGTCGACTGAGTGCCGCCGGTACTTCCATTGACGCAATTGGTCCAGGTCGAGCTGCACACCGTTCCCGGGTTACCGGCCGGGAAGTTACCCGAACCGCCGCCGCCGTAGAGACCGCCACCGCCACCGCCAGCGGCGACAATGACGCGGTTACCAATCGCCGTTCCACCCTGACGCAGATCGGTCGCGCCGCCACCACCACCGCCGTAACTACCCTGACCGCTGCCGCCGCCATTCCATCCGCCGGCCACGCCAGCGGCTCCGGACTTTCCGCCGCCGCCGACATAGACATTGAGCGTCTCGCCTGGCGTGACCGGAAGAACGCCCTGCACACGAGCACCGCCGTAGGAGCCTCCACTGTTTCCGCCACCCGCTGCACCGACAGCATCCACATGGATCGAAGTGACACCCGCCGGCACCGTGAAAGTCTGAACAGCTCCTGTGTAGGCAAAGGTGTTCGTCATCGCGTTGGACGCGATTTGCACGATGCCCGAACCGCAGGCCTTTGCCGGGTCGACGTCACAGACGTCGTCAGCAAAGCGCTTGGTCGACGACGTGCCAGTGATCTGGAAGCGCAGTAGCGACGGCGAAGCCTTCGGGTTTAGCTCGATGAGTCGTGCGATCGCGCCGGAGACATGCGCGGCGGCGACCGAGGTTCCTTGGGTATGCGCGAAACCGTCGGCAGCGGGATCGGAAGTACCGGAATTGGAGAGCGTGTACACGCCCGAGGTTCCATCGACATTGAGATCTCCGCCGGGTGCAGAGACATCGATGCCCTCGCCGTAGTTCGAGTAGGCAGCGCGCTTGCCACTTCTGTCGGAGGCACCGACGCTGATGACGCCCTCACAGTTGGCCGGCGCGTAGTTGCGGACATCGTCGTTCGCGTTTCCTGCTGCTGCCACGACACTGACGCCGCGCGATACGGCACCATCAATTGCCGTCTGCAGTGCCGGAGTGCACATACCGGCGGTCGCGAACGACAGGTTGATGACATTGGCGGGAGTCGCATTGTCGGGAACCCCCGGAACTGAGCCACCGGAAGCCCAGGTGATCGAAGCAGCGACGTCGGAGAGCAAACCACCACGCCACGAGAGTGCACGAATCGGCTGGATCTGAACCTTGGGCGCAACGCCGACAATGCCGACGCCGTTGTTCGCCTCGGCGCCGATGATGCCTGCCATCGCAGTGCCGTGCCAGGAGCTATCGCGCACCGGCGCGACCTTGCGCCAGTCGCCGGGATCAGCGGGATTCGAATCCCAGCCAGCTGAGCCGTAGCGATCTGCATTGACGTAGTCGCCGTCAAAGCTGACGAGCTCGCCGTTGGGTGCGATGGTGATGGCGGAGGCTGAGACAGATGGAGAGGGCAACCGTGAACTGGATGCGGAAGTCGAGCCTGAGGGTGAAGCTGAGTTTGAAGCGGTAGCCGATGCAGTAATCGATGCCGAAGGGCTGCTCGTTGCCGATGCAATCGCGGAAGCCGAGGCAGAAGCCGCACTCGGGCTCGCAGAGTCTGTGGACGTCGGGCTTGCTGAGGTTGGGCTTGCTGTGGTTGGGCTTGTTGAGGTTGCGCTAGCAACTGGACCCGCACGGCGTTGCACAACACTTCCCGAGTCGCGAACTCCCGCAAGCTCTGGGTAATCAGAGACGAAGTCGTAGCCCGGCAACAGGCGATCACCGAAGTCGGTGTGCGGCGTAATGCCGGTGTCGATCACGGCAACGCGCGTTCCCCTTCCCTGAGCGGTCGAGTATGCCGAGGTCATCTCGGTCGGCGATGTCGCTGCACCGATGCCGTAATCACCCCACAGGTTCCACTGCTGGCCTGCGAAGGAGGTGTCATCCGGCGCAGTATCTGGGAACGATGCGGTGGTGACAATTTGATCGGGCTCTGCCGAGACCACGCGCGGGTCGGCAGTGAGTTCCTCCGCGATGGCCTGTGCCTCGTCAGTGGAGACCGGTTCACTGAGTTCCACAGTGCGCAGACCGTCACCGAGTTCCTTGCCCGGCTCCAGGGCCACCGAATCGATGAGCTCGGCGCCAGTGGCGACCGTCGAAGATTCCGTTGGGTCAACACCTGCCTCGTACTCGACGACCAGTCGCGACACCTCGCCATCCATGCCATTGGTGGGCGTGACCTCCACTGGCTCAGAGGCCTCGCTCTCGCCGGCAGGGTTGATCGCAATCATCGTGATGGCGTAGACGCGGCCGTTGCGCAGGCCGGTAACCGTGACCGTGTTGGCCGGGGCCTCGATGGTGATCTCCTGGGCATCCGCAGAGTCGTCAATCGCCTCTGCCCGAATGCGGTAGGAGGTCGGAGGCACGGGAGCCTGCTCACCCTGGCGGGGATCCGCCCAGGAGAGCGTGGCTGAGTTATCGCCAGGGGTGGCAGTGACGCCGGACGGAACATCGGGGCAGGCCAGCAGCACCGCGGCTTCGGCCGGCTCGGTGGCGGAGGCACTGGGCGAGGCACTGGGCGAGGCACTGGGCGAGGCACTGGGCGAGGCACTAGTCGACGGATTGGCAGAGCCAGAGGGGTCAGCTGTGCCACTGCCCGAGGGAGACGCGGAGGCGCTGCTCGAGCCGGACGGCCGCGCGGAGGCGCTGGCACTGGCACTGACACTGGCCGATGCGGACGGGGTTGCGGCTGACGCAGACGCGCTCGTGGAGGGCGAGGCGGATTCCGATGGCGCCGGCGAAGTAGTCATGGGCTCAGGGGTCGCGGATGCTGCGCCTGCCTCTGCCGGCGCATCAACGCTCGGTGATGCCGATGCGATCTCACCGACTCGTCCACTGAGCGCAGCTTCGAAGGCGCTGCTCGCGATGGCGCTCGGCAGCGAGGAGGTCGAAGAACTCGCTGTCGCACTGGCGGATGCAGAAGCGGATGCGCTCGGTGACTGCGTTGCGGACGACGAAGCGGATGCAGATGCGCTCTCGGCGTCGGTTGCCGAACTTGATGGAGATGCGCTGGGGGACGCCGATGGTGACGCACTTGTTGACCCGGACGCCGAAGCACTCGGCGAGATCGTCGATGACGGTGACGCAGTTGCCGACTGAGATGCGGTCGCGATCGGCAGCACGATGCAGGGCTCCTGCGGCGCACTGATCTGCTCGGTGGCGGGTGCAGATGTCTCGGACGCCATGGCAGCAGTGCCAGAACCGAAGGTGGCGAAGATCAGACTTGCCGAGACGGTGATGGCCACGCCGCCGGAGAGTCGCACGCCCCGCTTGCGGGCATGACTGCGCAACGCCGAACGGCGTGAACGCGCAGACATCCGAAAGCTCCTCACAACGCGTGAATGAAATCCGTTTCATCATCACCCGCGTTTTCGGATGCTCGGCACCAGGTTTTGTCCCCAGTTCTCTTCCTGCGCGTACTGCCTTTCATGGTGAGGCGTCCTGGTGTTTAAGGACAACAAATGGCATTTCCCCCTTACTGGGGCTACTAACCTGGTTATCACTTCCCTATTGATTCATGAATGGTTACGCAGTGCTTATCGGTGTCTCGGAATACGCGGTCTCCATCGGCGTCTCCAATGCGCGCGTCATTCAGCTCATCAACGAAGGTCGACTCGAAGCACGCCGCAGTGGCGGCATCTGGCTCATCGATTCCGAGAACGCGAACCCCGTGACCTACGCCGGTCGCCCGCTCAGCCAGCGCATGACGGCGGGAATGCTGCTGTTGCTCTCAGGTCAACCGTTGCCGTCACAACTCACGGCAACCGATGCGGCTCGACTGCGCACTTATGCGCAGCGACTTCGCGAGTCTGACGCACCTGCCGACCTGCTGAACTCATGGCTGCGCACGCGCGCCACGCATTCGTCGTATCGAATCACGCAGGCGCGCATGCGTTCACTTGCAGACGATCAGCGCATTGCAAAATCAGGCATCAGCGATCCGCGCACGAAGTTGGTCGTTCCTGCATTCGAGGGCTATATCACCGGCAAATCCTTGAGATCACTGGTGCGCGACTACTCGCTTCAGCCCAGCACTGAGCCAAATGTCTTCCTGCATGCCACGAAGGTCGCACTCCCCCAGCCCGTAATGCTGGGTATCACGATTGCCGATCTCGCGATGCATCCGGAGTATGAGAACGTGCTGGTGCGCCTGCTGAATCAGGCACTTGCCCGCCCGCGGGCAGCAGGGCGACCGAAGGTCGGCTAGTTAGGCCTGAACCGGGCGGCTGAGCACCACGGTTGCAGTCTGGGCCTTGCCCTCGGTCACTTCATCGAGGTCGACGTCAATCAGGCAGTCACCGAAGGTGCTTGTCGTACCCGGCTTCAGGCCGGCCACGGACAGAGCCTGGGCGTCGACCCTCATTGACAGGAAGTCTTCTTGCCCGTTGCTGATCACCTGCACGCCTGAGCGCGTGGCGACGGCTGACAGGAGTCGGTAGATGACGCCCAGGGCCGCCTCGTCAATGGGTCGGTGGTCTGTGGAGGAGTTGATGCCCTTGACGGTGGCAATCACCCCACGCTCGGCGAGGGAATCGACGATCGACTTGGCCAGCACGGCGAATGCTCCTGCTGCGAGCGGATCGACTTGCATATGGGCCCTGATTCGGCCGTCGACGAGCCGAAGCCGTTCGCGCATTGTGTGATCGATCAACGCGCCTTCGCCGATCACACCGACAAGGGTCACGGCATCCTGCACGACACCTTGAAGCTCGGTGTTGATATCAACCGCAGCAAGTGCGCGGCTGCGCTCACGATTCTCCTGTTGGCGGATCTCCATCGCGCGAACCCGTGAGCGCTCGTACGCCGCCGTGCCCGCATAGGTCACCGCGACGATGAGAGGCAGAGCGACCAGGACGTTCACCAGAGTCACGGTCATGGCTTGGCGGCAGTCGGTCTGCGCACTCAGGGCAATGAGAATTCCGCCTACACCCCAGGTCAGCAGACCCACGATGCCAACAACACGAGTGGCCCAGGCAGCGATCACCATGACGCAAAATCCGGCAGCGTTCAGGATCGGAGACAAGACCACTGACTGCTGGCACCCGTAATCCTGGCCTAGCAGCAGCCATGGCACGAGTGCCGGGACGCCGATGATCGGAATCGCCCACGAGGTGCGCAGCCGAATACGGCGCACGACGATCATGAAGGCAATCATGATTCCGGCACAACCCAGGACCGCCACCGGTATCGCCTTCGCGCCCTGCTCGGCGATCAGGTAGATCAGGAAACTGATCCCGCCAAGGGCATTGCCCGCCAATACTGCTGTCACCAGCAGGCGCCCCTTACTGAAGGGCTCGGCGACGTGAGCTTGAGTGATTGGAGCAGGCTCGGGCACAGACTCGAGATGCGCGACATTCTCTGGTGTCGGCAACTCAACAAGGTCAAGACCTCGCAGCACCTCGCGATCAACGGTGGGTGAGGATATGAGATACCTCAGGGAATTGAGCAATGACTCATGCAATCGTGTGAC
>JBILOY010000024.1:0-28355 GCA_044374195.1 Candidatus Nanopelagicales bacterium | reverse complement strand
GTTGACGTTGATCGCCGGGAACATCAGCGAGCCTTCGCGCATCATCTCGTAGAGGCGGTGAACACCGGTAGTGGTCTCCTCGGTGACGCCCATGATGCCCTTGCCGATCTCAGTCCAGCGAGTGGCATCTTCGGTGAGCGAGCGGCGCAGGGTCTCGAGAACGACTGCGTACTCCTCGGAGGTGCTGGCATCAGCGGTCGGCACGACGCCGGCCTTCTCGAACTCGGTGCCCTTGTGCACGAGCATCGTTGCGTCGCCACCGTCGTCGAGGATCATGTTCGGGCCCTTGCCGTCTGGCCACATCAGGATCTGCTCGGTGCACCACCAGTACTCCGGAAGGGTCTCGCCCTTCCAGGCGTAGACCGGCACGCCGGTCGGCTTGTCGACGGTGCCGTTCGGGCCGACGACGACAGCAGCTGCAGCGTGATCCTGGGTCGAGAAGATGTTGCACGATGCCCAGCGCACGTCGGCGCCGAGAGCGGTGAGCGTCTCGATCAGCACGGCGGTCTGGATGGTCATGTGGAGCGAACCCGTGATGCGAGCGCCCTTGAGCGGCTTGCTGTCGCCGAACTCGGCGCGCATGGCCATGAGGCCGGGCATCTCGTGCTCGGCGAGACGGATCTCGTCGCGGCCGAAATCGGCCAGGGCAAGGTCAGCGACCTTGAAATCGGGGGTGCCATCGGACTTGAACACGGACATGCAGAACTCCTCGTGAATTCGGCTTACAGGGATTGGCGAACGTCACGAGGCTTCGTTGGTTCGCAGGCATTACCAATTCTGCCAGATTCGGCCGAATCCGCCGAATCGGCGCACCGCGGCAAAGGCGTTGGAATTCTTGGTGTTACTGCTGTGGCGTTAGCGAATGAGCGACACGGGTACCGGCAGGTCAAACTCAGCCCAAGACCGATCAGCCGTCCAGATCTCCATATCCTGCGCGATTGCGTATGAGATACACGTGACAACACCTAATGAGAGGCCGGAGCGTGACGGCAGCCCCTGTTCTTGATGCCGAAGTTGAGGGACGAACTGAATCTCGCGCCACCCCACAGGTACGACTGTCAGACCGGCCTCGACTAGATCTTCAGCGCATTCGAGCCCTTGACCGGAAAGGCGCTCCACCTTCGTCATGACCTCGGCCATGTTTGCCGATGTAATGAAGGCGGTAGCAAGCATCGGCTCCACGAGTTCGGCGCCGGGCTCACGTAGAAGCCAGGCGAGGACGCAGGACGAGTCCAGTAGAGCTGGTTTCACAGTTCGGACTGTGCTTCCGCACGACGTTCTGCCAGGAACTCGTCAACGTACGAGCGATCACGGGGCACATGAGCCACGCGGGACCGGGCGCGCGCCAGCGCATGCGCGGGTGTTTCGAGGATCAGCAGACCTTCTTCGGCGACGCGAACCCGGAGATCGTCACCCGGTGAAAAGCCGGCGGCGCGCATGGCTTCCTCAGGGAGGGTCGGCCGTCGACGGGAGTCGAGGCGAACCTTCCAGACCTGCGTGACATCAACTGACTTGGGGCTCATCCCACGATTATTGCTTTCGTGGGATGGCGAGTCAATCGTGGGAAATGGTCAGGAACTCGTGCCGCGATCTATGTCGGGCTCCAAGAAGACGTACTTCGCCGAGGGCACCGCAGCCCGAAGTTTCGCTTCGGCGTCGTTGATGTCCTGGGCTATCTCAGCGCCAGTGGCCGAGTGAGCCACGGCGATCTTCGCCGCGACAAGCAGCTCATCGGGGCCGGAGTGAACGGTGCGCAGGTGGATCACGCGCAGCACGCCGTCGCTGCTCTCGAGTGCGGCACGAATGGCCTCAACCTCTTCAGGAAGAGCCGACTCCCCCACGAGCATTGCCGACATTTCCATCGCCAGGAACACTGCGATGACAACAAGCAGGATGCCGATGGCCATGGCGCCGATGCCGTCCCAGCGTCCGTCACCGGTGATCACGGCCATGCTCACGCCGAAGAGAGCGAAGACGAGACCGACGAGGGCGCCGGCGTCCTCAAGCAAGATGACAGGCAGTTCAGGCTGGCGAGCATCCTTCAAGAAGCGCGGGAAGGAACGCTTACCTCGCGCGTGATTGGCTTCCTTGACCGCGGTGCGAAGCGAGAGTGACTCGAGCCCGATGGCGACGAACAGCACTACGAAAGCGATCCAGGCATCGTTGAGCTTCTCTGGATGCTGGATCTTGTGAATGCCCTCGTACAGCGAGAACACGCCACCGACCAAGAACAGCACGATCGCAACAATGAAGCCGTAGACATAGCGTCGGCGACCGTAACCGAAGTTATGCCGGGCATCGGCAGCCTTCTTCGAACGCTTATTGCCGATGATCAGCAGGATCTGATTACCCGAGTCAGCGCAGGAGTGAATTGCTTCCGACAGCATCGAGCTTGAACCGGTGAAGGCAAAGGCGATGAATTTGCTTGCTGCGATGCCGAGATTCGCCAGCAGCGCCGCGAAGACCGCCCTCATTCCGCCTTCGGTACTCATGGATGTCCTGTCGTTAAGTGATGCGCGTAGGCGAAGTGTGGTCTATCGCTGGGTCGACTGGACCACAGCGACCAGCCCTGCGGTCTCGACCCAGGCATCGGGATCACCCGCACCAATCACTGCAGCCGTGCCCTGACGAAGTGAAATCTCGCCGATGTCACTGTCGATGATGGCCTTGCCCTCGACGTTGACGACGATTCGGTACGCGCCCTTGGGCAGCTTCTCGCGACCGTCACGCAGCAGGCGAACAACAAAGGGTGAAGCGGTGGGCCACAGTGTGTCACCGAATTCGGCACGCACGATCTGCGGTTCAAGGTCGAGACGCAGCGCCTCAATCGCGCGATCGACGAACACGGGCTTGCCGGTGAGACCAAGACGAATGACGTTGTCACTCGACGTCATCACTTCGACGCCGGTGCCGCGGATGTAGCTATGCGGAACACCTGCAGGCACGTAGACGGCCTCGCCGATGTCAAGGGTCAGGTAGTCGAGCATTGCGGTGAGCAGGGCGCCCGAGTCGTTTGGGTACTGCTCCTGCACGGTGCGATACGCCTCGATTTGCTCGAGGGGCAGGCCGGCCGCCTGCGCTGCAGCGGCTAACTGGCCAATGCGCTCGGGCGCGCTGATGCTCAGCAGTTCGCGGATAGCTGCGGGGATGTCATGGGCACGAATCGCGGCCACGGCAGCGCTAGTGCCCTGCACGTTCTCGAGGATCGCCGCTGCCTGCTCGGGGCTGCGCCAGCCCGCGAATGCCTCGAAGGGCTCCAGAGCGATCATCATCTCGGTCTTCTCGAACGGATCGCTGAGCACGCGAGGCTCACCGGGCTGCTGCTGGCGCTTCCAGCCGGCAGCTGCAGTCTCGGCATCGGGATGCACCTGCACAGACAGCGGACGAGCCGCCGCGAGCAGCTTCACGAGCAGGGGAATCTCTTCGACATCGAAGTGATGACCAAGGTGCTCACCCGTGTCGTCGCCGACCGGATCAATCAGCGGTGAGGGGCCACCGGGATGCACACCGAACCAGAGCTCGGCCTGCGGACCGCCCGTGGCTTCGTCGGACCACGCCGCCAGGCCATCGACGATGCCCCAGTCGTAGTCCTTGACGGCTCCGCGAACGACGAGAACCACTCTTAGGCCTCGCGCATGAGCATCACTGGGATGCCGTTCTCGATATCGAAGCGTGCCTTGCACACCGTGCACACGATTTGGTTCGCGGCCTCATCGGCCATCAGCTCGCCGTGCGCATCGCACGGGCAGGCGAGGATTTCCCACAGACGCGGGTCGAGACCCAGCGCACCACCCATGCTCGCGCTCATGCCTGGCTCCGCATGATCGACAGCACCGCATCGCGCAGCTCGACCATCTGGGCTTCATCGCGTGCCTCGACGTTCAAACGAAGCAACGGCTCGGTGTTGCTCGGGCGTACGTTGAACCACCACTCGCCGCCATCAACAGTCAGTCCGTCCATCTCATCGGTGGTCGTGCCTTCGGCATAGGCAAGGCGGATCTTCTCCGTCATCGCCTTTTGATCCTTGACCTTGGTGTTGATCTCACCGGAGTTGCTGTAACGATCGAACTCGCGCATCAGGCTCGAGATCGTCGTGCCGTCAGGGGTCTCGCCGAGGGCTGCGAGCGCATGCAGAGCCGCGAGCATGCCGGAGTCAGCGCGCCAGAAATCACGGAAGTAGAAGTGACCGGAGTGCTCACCACCGAACACCGCGTTTGTCTCGGCCATGGTCGCCTTGATGAAGGAGTGGCCGACGCGCGTGCGCACCGGAGTGCCACCGTTTTCGAGGATGACCTCGGGCACGGCCTTCGAGGTGATGACGTTGTGGATGATGGTCGAGCCCGGCGCCTTCTTCAGCTCACGTGAGGCGATCAGAGCGGTGAGAGTTGACGGACTGATGAGTTCGCCGCGCTCGTCGACCAGGAAGCAGCGATCGGCATCACCATCGAAGGCCAGGCCGATATCGGCACCGACCTCGAGAACCCGCTTCTGCAGGTCGACCAGGTTGGACGGCTCGATCGGATTCGCCTCGTGGTTGGGGAAGGTGCCATCGAGCTCGAAGTACAGGGCATCGATGTCGAGAGGCAGGGCCGGTAGACCGCAGCCGGTGCCGAGCACCGCCGGCACGGTGAAGCCACCCATGCCATTGCCTGCATCGACGACCACCTTCAGCGGGCGGATACCCGAGAGGTCGACAAGCTTGCGCAGGTACTTCGCATACTCGGTCAGCATGTCGCGCTCGCTGATCTCGCCCATCGGGCCGTCATAAGCGGGAATCGCGTCGTTCTCGATCATCTCGCGAATCTCGCGCAGGCCTGAGTCCTGACCAACAGGTGCAGCGCCTGCGCGACACAACTTGATGCCGTTGTACTGAGCCGGGTTATGACTCGCGGTGAACATCGCACCGGGGATGTTCAAGTGACCGGAGGCGAAGTAGAGGCCGTCGGTCGAGGCCAGACCGATGAGGATGACATCGCAGCCCTGCTCGCGAACACCGTCAGCGAACGCGGCGACGAGCTCGGGGCCGGACGGACGCATGTCGTGCCCGATCACCACCACACCTGGGCCACCATCGCGCGCTGCGATCTTCAGAACACGGACGAAGGCAGCGCCTACGGCGTGAGCGAGATCGGAATCCAGCTGATCGGGGTAGATGCCCCGGACGTCATAGGCCTTGATGATCTGATCGAGTGAGCGCACAGCCCAAGGCTATCGAGGATCGAAATCCTGGTCGTCGTCGAAGTCAATTCCGTCGAAATCCTCGAAGAACTCGCCCTGGCGGGAGGCAGGAGCGGCCTCGGCCGGCACTTCAGCGGGCAGGTCGTCAACGCTGGTGAGCATCCGGAGATGACCGCGGCGTGCCACCTCAACTGAGCCGTTCGGCACTGCCGGATGCGGGTCGGCGTCGGGTGTGTAACGCGGGCGAGCCGCCTCGCGCACTGCATTGGCCAGGGCCTCGAGGTCATCGCCGGTCGGCTTCAATGCATCGGGATCCGGGGTAATGCGCACGATCTCCCAGCCACGCGGCGCAGTCAGGCGCTCACTGTGCATCTGACAGAGGTCGTAGCAGTGAGGTTCGGCGTAGGTGGCCAGCGGCCCGAGCACTGCCGTGGAATCGGCGTACACATAGGTCAGAGTCGACACTGCAGACCCGCTGCATGACGGCTTTGAACAACGGCGACGACTCACGCCCTGAACGGTAGTGCGAACGAGCGTGAGCGCGTTTGCGGCGCGCCGATGAGGTCGCGCCCGTGACGACGCAGCTACTGAACCGTGAGACCGGGGTCGACCTGCGCGGTCGGCACCCGCACCTGAGTACGAAGCGGCGACCACGGGTAGCCCGTGACAAGGTCGCCGAACCTCGACTTCTCACGCACTCGATGCGAGGCCAGGTACGGGCCTGAGCCCTCGACCGGAGTGATCACGGCGGTGAACCACTCGGCTTGCGGCTCAGGCAGCAGCACGAAGCGCACCTGACCGGCAGCCACTGTCACTCGGATCGGATCGGTGGGTTGCGCAGCTTCCTTGCCGCCCTTGAAGGGCAACAGCACGATGTCGACCTTCACCTCGGAGCCAGGTGCAGTGATCGCGACGCGGACATCGGTACTGACTCGAACCGGAAGTCCGCTGACTGCAGAACTGGTGGTCATCGGCTGCGCGCTCGAGCTGAAGGCCGTTTCGTCCTGCACGCCCTTGCCACCGAAGAATTGGCGCATGCCAGCAACCACGGGAACATCAGATGTCACTTCGATAGTCGCAGGATCTCGCCCGATGACGTCGGACATGTCGAAACTCACCACTGATTCAGCGGGCACATCGATCTGTTCCCGGTCGGCCGGTGCGAAGGTTCCGTTCGGCGAGATCACGCGAAGGCGCACAGTCGCGTCATCAATGCCCGGCGTGACGATCGACAGCACTCGCGCACCCTTGCCCGGCATTACCCCGGGGACATAGAGCTTCGTTGACGGCGCTGTCGACTGCGGGATCCAGTCAGTGCCGACCGCATTGAGGCCTGACATCTGCTCATCGGCAACCGAGGCACCCACGCGACCGGCGCGCGCGATCACGTGAACGGCCGTGGCCTTGATTCCCGGGGCCAGCACATCAAGTCGCACCACTGCACGGTCAAGACCGTTGATGACAAGACCCTTGCCTGCAGGTGCATCGATCAGGCCGCTGGTGCCATGCACGATGACATCGACAACGGCCGGAGAGTCGTCAGGGTTGACGAGCACAACGCGGGTTTGACGGCCGGCGATAGCGCCGCCACCGACGAACCAGAAGTCAGAGCCGGCACTTGCGCATGCCGTGCTGGCCATTCCGCGGCCCGTGCCGCGCGGATCGCGACCCCACTGATTCGCGATGAGTCCGGGTGCAAGCGAGCCAACACCGTAGGCGCGAATCGCGGGCAGTCTCTCGCCGAATGCATTGATCTGAGCCTGGCCGCCTGGGATCTCGATCGTCGACTTCGCGGATTCCTTACCGGGCAAGGTCTCCAGGCCGGCCCTGCCGGGTCGATCGACCTGGCCGTCTTGACCCGGAATCACCGCAGCGGTGATGCGCACGCCGAGATCCGAGCCCGCCCCGGGCTCGGGGCACAGCAGCACAGCCGAGCCGACCGGCTCAACCGCACTCGCATCAGGGATCGACTCGGAGCCGCGTTTGTCGAGCAAGGTGCCGACAAGCACGACGATCACGACAACCGCGATCGCGATCCACATCCAGCGCTGGGCGCGCAGGGCAGTCGTCAGGCGGTTCATGCGGCACCCCCTGGCTCATGCATCGGATCTGCGAGCGGGCTGTCGAGATCATCAGGGTCGGGATCGTTGACACGTCGCGCGGGTAGGGCGAGGACGAAGAAGACCAGGACGATGACCAGTTGCAGGCTCATTGCCTGGGAACGCAGGCCGCCTTCGAACTCGACGGTGATGGTCGGGTTGCCTGGCGGGACTTCGAATGCCGTCGACCACGAGTACACGCCCACTGCTTCGACGGGGTCGAGTTGAAGTGTCTCTCGCGTGCGCTCATTCGTCGCGACCGCACGCCAGCCACCGTCGCTCGTGGCACCGAGCAGGAGCGTGCGTGATGACGGGGAATCAGAAACGCGCTCGTCGATGTAGGGATTGGTGCTCGACGCCCCTGGCGTAGCAACAGGCACGGTCGATTGATCAGTGCCTTCGGTCAGTCGAGCGCGCGATGTCGTGCCATCAATGCGCCAGAGCACCTCGCCACCCGATGACGACACCCGACGCAGTCCGGGCTCGGAATCGAGCACGGGGACGATCTCCTTCGTCGAGGTATTGCTCAACAGCACATAGCGCACGCCGAAGCCGGCAAGTGCGTCGACTTCATCGCCACCGCGCCCGGATGCGAGAGCAGCAACCTGCGCGTCGAGCTGCGCGAGAACATCAACACCAGGGCTCACGTCAGCATCGCCCAGCACCGGGCCGGCACCATTGATCAGGTTGTAAGCCACGCCACCGGATGAGTTCTGAGTGAGCACCAACGTGCGCGGCGCATCGGTAGTTGCAGCATCCGCCGCGACGAATGCCGGCACAGCCTCCGCCGGCGCTCGACGCATCTGCCCCTGAGCTTCGGGGAACCAGCCGACGGCGATCATGAACGGTGCCGCGGCAGCGGCGATAGCGACGACGACCGCGATGGGCTGAGCAATGCTGAATGACTGGTCGGCCATCTGCTCGCGCAGGCCGTCAACGGCGAACGCAGCAGCCGCAATGAAGCACAGGCCGAGCACAAGGGTTGCCGGGCCAGGCCACGGATGCAGCGGCACAGTGGATCCCGGAGGTGCCACAGTCAAGATGCTCTGCACAATGCCGAGGAGTAATGCCAAGGCAGCGAGAACCCAGCACGCCACGACCTGACGACGCTTCTCGGCACGCAAGATCGCGAGGAAGCCGGCGAGCACTATGCCGATCGTCAGCCACATGGGCACTGCGCCGGAGCCGCCCGGATGCAGCATCAGCACCTGCAACGGTGACACATTCGGATCAGTGCCGGCAGTGACGTTTGCCGCACCGGGCTCGAGCAAGAACAGCACGGGATGCGTGATCAGGTAGCCCGACCACGGGAACAAGATCAGTAGCGGTCCGACCACGGCAATGAGCAGGCGACGGTTGACGTCTGTCCAGAGCCCGCGCATGCCATTCCAGCGCGAGATGACGACGATCAGGGCGAAGACCACGGCCAGGAGCCACAGACCCGGTGCCGCCGCAATCACGACACTCATCAGCAGCGCGGTGGCCGCGGCTCGTCTGGTGGTGCCACCCGGCGATGTGATGCGCATGAAGCTGCGAATCGCGAACGGGATCGATACCGCCGCAATGGCAGTGCCGAGTCGACCGGAGGAGATTGCACCGGTGACCGCCGGTAGCAGGCCGTAGGCAATGCCGGCCCAGATGCGAATGGCGCGAGTCTTGATCACGCCGCGCAAGACGAAGTAGGCGCTCCAGCCGGCGAGCGGAATCGATAGGAGAAGAAGAACGCTGACGGCTAGTGGCGCCTTGCCCAGGAGCAGGGCGGATGCGGTGAACACGACCAGGAGGTAGGGCGAGCTCGGCGTCGAGGAACCGGTCATCACGTTGTGCCATGCCTGCGTGTACGACTCCCAGAGGTCGCCTGCGCCGAGCGGTGCGGGCAGAAGCGCACCGCCTTGCAGCACTCCGTCACCGAACCACAGAGCACGTGTCGCGATTACCGAGAACACGGTCAGCGCAGCGAAGAGAAGGAAGCCCGGTCGCACGAAGATGCGCCGCAGCAGGCCCGGGCTGCCCGAGTCGAGATAGGCGGCATCCTCGTCAGTCGGCCCTGATTCGATCGCGCTCACGGTGGGCTCAGTCGAGGCGCCGCTCGTCGAGGCGATGCCGACAACGCCCTCGAACACCTGCCGAAGCTGCGAGGCGGTCGTGGGTCGAAGGGGGCGCACGATCGAGATCGGCTCATCGGCAGTGTTGCCGTTGAGATCACGCGAGAACACCAGGCGACCTGGGTGCAGCGCGACGTCAAGAACTGCACCGACCTCATCGCGCGCGCTCTTGAAATCTTTGCCCAGGAGATAAGCCAGCGCATGGAAGGCACTGCCCACCAGCAACCGAAGTGCGACGAAGATGCCGGCAAGGCGACCGGACTGCGCGAGGAGCACGTGCACCGCGGCCTCACGGTCAAGGCGATGCGGACGCTGCTCGGCCTCATCGCTGCCGGTGCGCTCACGTCGACCGTGGGCTGACGCCTCGCGATGGTGCATGACTGCATCGGTCGCGATGACCACTCGCTCACCGGCGCGATGTGCACGCCAGCAGAAGTCGAGATCGTCGCGGAAGAACGGCACCTGGGGGTCGAAGCCCTGGAGTAGCTCCCACACATCGCGGCGCACCAGCATGCCCGCAGAGCTCACGCTCATCACATCGCGAACGCCATCGTGCTGGCCCTGGTCGTGCTCACCGCGCTCGAGGCCGGTGTATCGACGGCCGGCACCGGTGATGCTGACACCGACTTCAAGTAGCAGTCGTCGGTCGTGCCAGCCGAGAATCTTCGGCCCGAGGATCGATGCGCTCGGATTGTCGTCAGCGGTGTTGAGCAATGCTTCAAGGCAGCCGGGATCAGGTGCGCTGTCGTCGTGCAGCAGCCATACCCAGGTGATGAGCTCAGCGAATTCGTCGCCCTCTTGCACCTCGATGCGACCTACGCGCTCGAGGCCAGTGCGCACCGCGTGGCCGAAGCCCTCATTGGCCGTGGTGATCACTCGGTCGAGACCGAGGGTGGCACGCAGCACAGCGGCGGAGTTATCGGTCGAGCCTGTGTCGACGCCCACTGCGCCGTCCGCGGGGCGAGTCTGGCTGGCCAGGGTGCTCATCACCGCAGGCAGCCAGGTGCCTCCGTTGTGGGTGACAACAACCGCAGTGACGTGATGGTGTCGGCGCGGCAGCAGCGGCTCGGGCTCGGCTTCGTCGTCGAAGGTGAACCATTCGGTGGTCTGCTCCGCCGACACCTCATCATCGGTCTCACTCGACCCGATGAGATCAAGCTGGCCCACAATCGGCTCATCGGCGGCATCTGCCTCGGCCAGCAACTGCTCGGGCTCGATCAACAAGGCCGCAGTCGTCGACCACCATTCATCTTCGGTGGCGTCGGGGCCGAGCGGGGGGTGTTCGGGATCAACGAGGCCCTGTTCATCAGAACGCTCCCGCGAACGCCGCAGTGAGTAGTCAGCCGAGGGATCGAAGTTGTCAGGCGAGGGCTCCGAGATGTTCTCGTCCACGGGCCCGGTCACTTCTTCACTCTACTTGCCGTCTGGACGGGTGAGCATTCCTCTAAGAGGGCACGACAGGAAACCCGTGGGGGAAGTCATGAGGGAAACCAACAGTCACGGGCCGACCTGCAGCCCGTGGCCAGGTGTGCGCCTAGCTGACGTTGCGTCGCTTCAGACGGCGGCGCTCACGCTCGGAAAGACCGCCCCAGATACCGAAGCGCTCATCTGAGCCCAGGGCATATTCCAAGCACTCGACGCGGACGTCGCAGGATAGACAGACCTTCTTGGCCTCGCGGGTGCTGCCACCCTTCTCGGGGAAGAAAGCCTCGGGATCGGTCTGAGCACACAGGGCGCGCTCCTGCCACGACAACTCCTCGACGTCAGACAGGGGCACAAGCACCATGTCAGCCACGAAAAGGACCTCCTCGACCCGGCACCACGAGTGAATCTCGTGAATGTCTACGCGTATTACAGGGGTGTAGTTCCCCCTACGTCAAGCCCGATTCGGACAAAAACGGGCATTTTTGAGATTTTTTCCAAAAAAGCCCTGTATTTCCAATGATTTTGAGTGATTCGTCCTCTTTTCAGGGGACACACGCTTTTGGGGCTCCCACGCGGCGACGGGGAGGGTTTGTCTCGAGGGGTCGGGTATGTCGGGCCGAATCGAGAGGCTCAAGGCACTGTCCTCGAGAGTCGGCCCGACAGGCTCGACCCCGCGCTTCCCTGACAGGATGCCGCCATGCGCATCACCGCCCTGGCCGGAGGAATCGGCGGAGCCCGCTTCCTGACCGGGCTCAAGGCCGCCCGCCCCGATGCCGAGATCACCGTCATCGGGAACACCGGCGATGACATCTGGGTGCACGGCCTGCGGGTCTGCCCCGATCTCGACACGGTGATGTACACCCTCGGCGGCGGCATCAGCGTCGAGCGCGGCTGGGGCCGGGAGGGCGAGACCTTCACGGTCAAGGACGAGCTCGCCGCCTACGGCGTGGAGCCGACCTGGTTCGGGCTCGGCGACAAGGACATCGCCACTCACCTGATTCGTACCCAGTCGTTGAACGCCGGTTTCCCGCTCTCGGAGATCACCGTCGCCCTGTGTGAGCACTGGCAGCCGGGCGTGCGCCTGATCCCGATGACTGACGATCGCGCCGAGACGAACGTGATCATCGAAGACGAGCGCGGACGCCGCGCCATTCACTTCCAAGAGTGGTGGATCAAGTACCGCGCGTCGATTCCCGCCCAAGGCTTCGTGCTGGTCGGCGTCGATCAGGCCAAGCCCGCCCCCGGCGTGCTCGAGGCCATCGAGACCGCCGACATCGTGCTGCTGCCCCCGAGTAATCCGGTCGTCTCAATCGGCACGATCCTTCAAGTGCCCGGCATCCGCGAGGCCATCGCGACCACAGCTGCACCCGTTGTTGGCCTCTCCCCCATCGTCGGCGGTGCACCCGTGCGCGGCATGGCTGATGCCTGCCTGACCGCGCTCGGTATCGAGACCACGGCATCCGCTGTTGCCGCCCACTACGGCTCACGTAGCAATGGCGGAGTGCTCGACGGCTGGTTGGTCGACTCCGCCGACGCCGATTCGGTCGCGACCATCACTGCCAACGGAATCACTACGCAGGCCGTGCCACTCATGATGACCGACATCGACGCCACCGCCGCGATGGCCAATGCCGCCATCGCCCTGGCCGAGTCACTGCGCAAGTAGCCATGCAGGTCATTGCGCTCGCCGGGCTGCCGCGCATCAGCGCGGGAGATGACATTGCCGCTCTGATCGCCGCGAGCTCCGTCGAATTCCCGGACGGTGGAACCACGCTTCGCGATGGCGACGTCATTGTCATCACGAGCAAGATCGTGTCGAAGGCCGAGGGTCGAGTTGTCGCGGCTGCCAATCGCGATGACCTCATCGACTCCGAGTCGGTGCGCACTGTTGCGACCAAGGTGCACGCCCGCGGCACCACTCGCATCGTCGAGACCAAGCACGGCTTGATCATGGCGGCCGCCGGCATCGACGCGAGTAACGTCGACGAAGGCACGGTCGTACTACTGCCTGTCGATCCTGATGCCTCAGCTCGCGTAATTCGTACCCGATTGAGTGAACTCACCGGCCTTCGTCTTGGCGTGATCATCACCGACACGATGGGCCGCGCCTGGCGCGATGGCCTGACCGACAATGCCATTGGCGTGGCCGGTGTTTCACCCCTCGACGATCACACCGGCACGCCCGATGAGTACGGACGCATCCTCGAGATGACCGTCATCGCGGTCGCCGACGAAATCGCCAGTGCCGCGGATCTAGTCAAGGGCAAGTCAGCCGGCAACCCGATCGCAATCGTGCGCGGCATGGAGCAGTTCGTCACTGCCGATGACGGTCCCGGCGCACGCGTACTCATTCGCCCGGCGAGCGAGGATCTCTTCGGCCTCGGAACTGCCGAGGCAATTGCTCAGGGCCGTCTCACCTCATCCGCGAATCGTCGAACCGTTCGATCGTTCACTGAGCAGCCTGTTTCTGACGACACCATCACGACCGCCATCGCTGCTGCGGTGACCGCGCCCGCCCCGCATCACACGACGCCGTGGCGGTTCCTGGTGCTACGCGATCAGCCGATGCGCACCCAACTCCTGGATGCCATGCGTGATCGCTGGATCACCGATCTGACTGCGAGCGGCATGAGCGCCGAGTCAATCGAGAAGCGCGTAGCCCGCGGCGACATCCTGCGCGAGGCGCCCGTTGTCATCGTTCCGTTCATTGATCTCGAAGCCGGCGCTCACGAATATCCCGACGCGGAACGCAATACGGCCGAGCGCGACATGTTCATGGTGGCCGGCGGCGCAGCCGTGCAGAGCTTGATGATTTCCGTTGCAGCGCAAGGCCTTGGCTCGGCCTGGATTGGCTCGACTCTGTTCTGCGCCGATGTCGTGCAGGCCGCCTGCTCACTCCCCGAGTCGCTTCAGCCACTCGGTGCCGTAGCCGTTGGCTATCCCGCCACTGACCCAGCGCCGCGCGATGCGCGAGACATCGCAGAGTTCCTACTGGAGACTGAGTAGCCATGGAGATGCTCAGCGGTTCAATGACGGGCGCCCCCGTCGACATCGCCGCTGCGTACGCGTGGCCGGAGGGCGCCTGGACTCGAGCGATGATGCTCACCACCCTCGATGGCGCGATTGCCGGTGCTGATGGCCTCAGCGGTTCGATCTCCAGCGCCACTGATCGCCTGATCTTCGGTGAGGTGCGCCGGCTCGCTGATGCCGTGCTCGTCGGCGCCGGAACCATTCGCGCCGAGCGCTACAGCCCGATGAAGGTTCGACCGGAGTACCAGCAGGCTCGCGCTGCGGCAGGCCTGAAGATCGCACCTGTCGTGGTGATCGTCAGCCGCACCCTCGATCTGCCGTGGCAGGACCCTCTCTTTCATGAGTCAGCGCAGCAACCGATCGTGCTGAGCCACTCGCACGACGCATCGAGCCGCGAGCTCAAGCGCGCGCAGGCCCATGCCGACGTGCAGCAGATTTCCGATCTCGAGGCCCGCACGATCATCGGTGCCATGCATGCGCGCGGCCTCTCGCGCATCGTGTGCGAGGGCGGGCCGACCTTGCTCACCCAGATGGCCGCCGCCGATCTCATCGACGAGTACGACATCACCCTCGCTCCGATCCTGGCCGGCAACGGGCAAGGCATCATCGACGGAGCCCTCCCGCAGATCACCCGGCTCCACCTCGCCCAGGCCATCACCGACGAGGGCTTCGTGTTCGCGAAGTACGTCCGATGAACGCCGACCTCCTCGCATAGGCTCCTCGAATGCTCACCCTCTCGGCCCTCGCCGCCCTGGCCGCTGCCCACTCTGACGAGCTCGATCAGCCGGTAGCCCCGCTGCGCATCGGCGCGAAGCAGTACGACACCGACACCAGCCCGGTGATCATGGGCACGGTCAACCTCTCGCGTGACTCCACTTACCGCGAAAGTGTTGCCATTCATGGGGATTCGGCCATCCGTAAGGCGCGCATCATGGCCGCTCAGGGGGCTCACTTCATCGATATCGGAGCCGAGTCGAGCACGGCCAAAGCTGCCCGGGTCACCGCCGATGATCAGATCGCTGCACTGGTACCCGTGATCGAGCAGCTGACTGCAGACGGCATCGATGTCTCGGCCGAGACCTACGAACCGAAGGTCGTGCGCGCCTGCCTGCAGGCCGGCGCAAAGGTGCTGAACCTGACCGGCAGCGCGAACCAGGCCGAGATGTTCGAGCTCGCCGCGGAGTTCAACGCCACGGTGATCCTCTGCTACGTCAAGGGTGACAACGTCCGCGACATCACTGACGTCACCCTCGATGCCGACCCGTTCCCCGGCATTCGCGATCACTTTGCCGAGCGCATCGCGATCGCCAATGCCGCAGGTGTCGATCGCATAGCGATTGATCCGGGCATGGGCTTCTACTACGGCAATCTCGTGACCCCTGCGGTGCGCGTGCAGCACCAGACACACGTGCTACTCAATGGCTTCAGGCTTCGCGCCCTCGGCTTGCCGATCTGCAATGCACTGCCGCACGCCTTCGATCTCTTCGAGGATCAGTTCCGCACTGCCGAAGGCTTCTTCGCGGTGCTTGCCTCACTCGGCGGGACGGGCATCTATCGCACCCACGAGGTCGCCCATGTGGCCTCGGTGCTCGGCGCGATGCGCACCCTGAATCCGTAGCTCACCGCTCCAGGTTGACCGCTCACTTCTCTTTCGATCTACTAAGCGAACTGCCTACATCCGTGAGGGAAACCGCCGATTTCGGCTAGTGCGACTCACTGCGCCGACGGCGGGCAGCCACGATCATGAAGCCCAGGAGGAGGAGCAGCACCAGGAGCCCTCCGAGCACCACACCAGTCGTGCCATTGATCAGGCCAGAGCCATCGGAGACACCCGCAGTATTCGTCGCGGTCGGCGACGGCTTCACCGTGTCGACAGATGCTTCCTGAGACTTCGGCAGCACGCGCACGCCGACGCTGACCGTGGTCAGCTCACCTGCCGCACTCGTGCCGTCGATCTTGATGGTGTGGTCACCGGGCTCGAGACCTGCAGGGATCGGGAAGTTGGCCTGGAAAGTGCCATCCGCTTCCACTGTCACGGTACCCAGGCGGGTCGGTGTCGAGTAGATCGTCAGGTCAATGAGCGAATCCGGTCGGTAGCCCGAGCCTGCAATATCGACCGAGGTGCCCTGAACCACCAGAAGCGCACCATCACTGGCTACCTTCGCGGGCTTGCCATCGGTGAGGATCGAGCTCACCTGCAAGATCACGCCCTGCGGCAAGGTCACGCGCAGTGTCACGTCGTTAACGATCTCAAGGCCCGCGCGCTGCTCTTGACCATCGACGACTGCGGCAATCTCGCCCGGGTTAACCTCGGAGATTCCGTCACCCGGTGTCGGAGCACCCGCGTACACCGGACGATTCGTCGTCGGCTTCACGACGGGCTTGCGCGTGGGTACCGGAATCGGGCTTGCTGTAGCTGCAGGAGCCGGAGCATTGGAGGCGGTCGGCGCGGGAGTGGGCGTGGGGATCGCGGCCACGCCGGGCTCGCTAGCAGAACGCGGGGCAATGCGAAGTGCGGCCAGCGCGGCCAGGCCGTTTGATGAGGCTGATCCCGCATCCACCGAGACTGTCCAGTCCAGGGTGTCGAAGAGATCGTTGAGGGCCTCCACGTCAGCGTCCGTCAAAGCGTCGACGAATCCGAGAGCCTGCCACTGGGCCAGGGTCAAGGTGACGTTGTCATTGTCGATGCCGTCTACTCCCGGAGCCAAAAGGATGTAGGCATCGACGAGCGCCTGAAGCTCAGCGGGGCTATCTGTCAGGCTCGCCGGCATCGTCGCGAGGAAGGAGTTGATGCCCGCGAGGTTCGTCGCATCCACGCCGGTGATCCCGAGGTTGATGAAGTCAAGCGTCGTCGGTGCCGCATTCGAGCCGGTGTAATCACGGATGATCTCGAACGAGTCGAGAAGTGCACTGACCTTGAAGAAGCTGTCGGAATCAGCAGCGGCGATTCCCGCGAGGAATACGTTGAACTCGTCGACGGCGGAAGCTCCGATGCTGCCCAGTCCTGCCGCGGTGAAATCAGCAAACGTCGGTGCAGTCGCCGTTCCGTCATAGGCGGCAATGAGCGCGATCGCGGCATCCTGAGCCGCATTGACCTGGTCACTCAGCGTCTGCAGCTCAGCAAGCGAGTCGATTCCGAGGCCGTCAACGCCGCTTTCCGCAACCGCAGCAAGGAAGAGTGCCAGGTTGCTGGCATCAACGCCCGTGATTCCCAGGAGAGCCAAATCAGCGGCGGTGAGCGCCTGAGCCGGAGTCCCCTCGGCAGCGGTAAGCATCAAAGCCTCGATGACACGGGCGATTTCTGCGATCTCCTCGGTGGTGTCGATATCCGCATTAGTCAGTCCGCTGACCACTGCATTCATCAAGGTGATCTCCGCCGCCTGATCAATCCCAGCAGCGCCAATGAGCGCAAACTGATCGGCTCCAAAACTCAACGGGGTCGCGTTCGCATTGCCATCAGCCGCCGCGATGACCGCCAAGAAGGCGTCGACGAGGGCCTGGACTTCAGCAATCGTGTCGGAACGGTCCGCACTGATCGAGGCCAGGTAGGCATTGATTGCCGCGACGTTGGTGGCATCGACGCCGGTGATACCCAGGTTCGTGAACGTCGAGAGCTGGGGCTCGGCGTTGTTTCCGTCGTACTGGCTAATGACCGCAAGAGCGGCATTCTGGGTGGAGATCACCTGGTTGGCGATCGCCTGGATCTTTGCCAGTGTGTTCACGCCGGAGGTGTCATCGGCACTCGCCTCGATCGCAGCGATCATGAGCGGCAGGTTGATTGCGTCGATACCGGTGATGCCGATTGCCGCGAAGGAGTCGACGGTCAGCGCTACTGCCGGAGTCGATCCGGATGAAGTCGCGATGATCGCCGCCACGATGTCGGCGAGGGCCGCGAGCTCTTCCTGAGTGTCGACCTCAGCGAAGGTCGAGGCATCGATCAGCTCGTTCATTAGTGCGACCTTGGCCGAGGTATCAATGGCCGGCAGACCGAGGCTCGCGAAGTCCGTGGCGTTCAACGGGGATCCGGAGTTCGAGATGCCATCGGCGCTGGCGATCACCTTTGCGTAGGCATCGACAATCGGCTGGATCTCCGCCGTCGTGTCGGAGGCGCTTGCGCTCACTACAGCAAGAACAGAGTTGACCGAACCGATATTCGCGAAGGTCACCCCCGTCACCTCGGCGTTAGTGAAGTCAGTGACCGTGGGAGCGGTGTTCGTACCGTCATAAGAGCTGATCACTGCCAATCCTGCCGCGAGAGCTGCTGCTGCAGCCGCGCTCGTCACGGCCTGGAGCTCTGACAGCGAGTCAACACCCGTGGCACCGGCAGTCGCGAAGGCCGCCAGCACGTAGGAGAGATTCGAGGCCGTGACACCGGTGATGCCCAGGGCGGCCAGTGCCGCGACGGTGAGCGCGGGCGATGCGGTCTGGCCGTTGGCCGTGGCGATCACTCCGGCAACCGTCGTGGCCATCACGACGAGCTCGGCCTGAGTGTCAACGGCGATCAATGCTGAGGAGTCAATGATCGAGTTCAGCAGGGCAGTTGCAGGTGCACTGTCGATCATGCTCAGGCCAAGAGACTCGAACTGCGACTGAGTCACGGTGCCGCCACCATTGGAGAGACCGTCGGCCGCCCCGATGACTGCAGAGTAAGCATCGACAACGGACTGGATCTCGATCGACGAATCGGTAGCAGCCGAACTCAACGGCGCGATTGCCGAGTTAATGATGGCGAGGTTCGATGCGCTAACTCCGCTGACTCCGGCATTCGCGTAATCCGTAGCAGTCGGCGCCGGAGCCGAGCCCGTGTAGGAGGAGATCACCGCGATGGCCGCCGCAGTGGCCTGCGCAGCGGCAGCCGAGGCAACGGCCTGGAGCTTGGCCACAGTGTTCACGCCCGAACCGTCATCGGCCGTCGCCGCGATAGCCGCAAGAGTCGCCGCCAAGTTCGCATCGGTCACGCCGGTGATACCTAGCAGGGCGAGATCGGCAGCGGTGAGAGCGGGGCTGGGCGTGAGTCCTGCAGCCTGCTGGCTGATCGCGTCGACAATGCGGGCCAGCTCCTGCAACTTGGCGAGGGTATCGACGGAAGACGATGAGCCCGTGTCAACGATTGCGTTCATCAGCAGTGACTCGGCATTGGTGTTGATGACCGACAGACCCAGAGTCTGGAACTGCGCTGCCGACAGATTCGCGTTGCCGTTCGCGGTGCCGTCAGCCGCATTGAGGATTGCGTTGTAGGCATCGACGACGGCCTGCACCTCCGCAGCCGTGTCAGTAGCCCCAGAGGAAAGTCCCGCGATAACCGAATTGATGGATGTCAGATTGCCCGCCTGAACACCGGTCACCCCGGCCGCCACATAATCGGCAACGGTAGGAGTCGTGTTCGTGCCGTCGTAGGGGGAGATAACGGCAAGTGCAGCCGACGCGGCGTTTGCGGCATCGGTGGTAATGGTCTGAAGCGCCGACAGAGTCGAGACACCGCTGCCGTTATCGGCTGTCGCCGCAATCGCGGCCAGGATCGCTGCGAGATTGTCGGTGGTGACCCCGGTCAGGCCCAGGGCCGCCAGGTCGGCCGCCGTCAGCGGCGGGTTGGGAGTGCCGCCTGCGGCCTGCTCGAAGATTCGCGCCACGATCGACGCCAGGTCAGCGATCTCAGCTTGGGTATCGACGCTGGTTGAGGACTTGCCGTCGATCACGTCATTGAGCAGGGATGCCTTGGCAGCGGAATCGATCGCCGTGACGCCGAGCAGCGCGTACTGCGAAGCCGTCAAAGACACGTTGTTGTTCGAAGCATTTCCATCAGCACCGTCCAGGAGCGCCGCGTAGGTATCAAGAATGTTCTGGACCTCGCCGATCGAGTCCTTGCCGCTCGTGGCGGTGACCGCGATGACTGAGTTGATTGCAGTGATATCTGTGCCCGCAGGGACCACGATTCCCGCATTCTCGTAGTCAGCGAGAGTCGGTGCCGTGTTCGTGCCGTTGTAGGCGGTGATGACCGCGAGCGCCGCAGCCTTAGCGTTCGCCACGATCTGATCGACGAGAGCCTGCAGCTCGGCAATCGTGTCGACCTCGCTGCCGTCGTTGTTGGTGGCCGCGATGGCAGCAAGGATTGCCGCGAGATTGCTTGACGTGACGCCGGTGAGTCCGATCGCCGCGAGTCCTGCTGCCGTCACGGCCGGTGATGCCGTTCCGCCTGCGGCCGTGACGAAGATGCCCGCGACGGTATCCCCGAGTGCCTGAAGTTCAGCACCCGTGTCCACCTGTGACGAGGTGGCAGTGTCGAGAACGCGATTCATCAGCGAGAGCTCGACAGCCGAGTCGATCTGGCTCATGCCGAGTGAAGCGAACTGCGCTGACGTCAAGGTCGCGTTGTTGTTACGCGTGCCGTCAGCGGCTGCGAGCACCGCCAGGTAGGCGTCGATCACCGCCTGCAGCTCTGCAGGTGAATCGACATCAGTGCCCGAGAGCGAGGCAATCAGGGCATTGATCGCCGCGAGGTTCGAACTGTCGACTCCGGTCACTCCTGCGTCCGCGAAGTCGGAAACCGACGGCGCAGTGGAACCGCCATTCGCGTAGGCGCTGATTGTGGCCAAAGCGGCATCCTTCGCAGCACTAGCCGCCGCTGCGGATGTCACCGTCGCTTGGAGCGAGGCCAGGCTGGAGATGCCGCTGCCGTTGTCGGGCGTGGCGGCAATCGCCGCGAGGATGTCGGCAAGGTTTGCCGTCGTGACACCCGTGAGTCCGAGTGCAGCAAAATCCGCAGGAGTAAGCGCGGGGCTGGGAGTACCACCCGCGGCAGTGAGCGCGAGTGCCGCCACGATGTCGGCCAGACTGGAGAGCTCCGATGCGGTATCCACGGAGGCCGAGGCCTTGCCGTCAAGGACGTCGCTGAGCAATGACGCAGAAGCAGCCGAGTCGATCTGAGTGATGCCGATCGAAGCGAACTGCGAAGCCGTGACCGAGACGTTGTCATTGGCAGAGTTGGAGTCCGCCCCGCCAACAATCGCTGCCCACACACCGGACAATGCGACCGCCGGTGACGCTACGCCCGTATTGCCGGCTGCGTCGGTGGCCGTGGCCGTGAAGCTGTGGGCACTCGCCGTGAGTGCAGGTGAGACCGTGAATGTCCAGTTGCCCGAGCCATCGGCCACCGCGGTGCCCAGCAAGGTCGTGCCGTCGTAGATGCGCACGGTCGAGTTGGCCTCTGCGGTTCCCGTGAGCGTGGGCGTCAGCGAATAGGTGGTTAGCGCAGCCATGGTCGGTGCCACCGGTGCGGTGACGTCGATGACCAAGGTGGCTGCGGCCGAGAGAGGGCTCACGCTGCCTGCGGCATCCGTGGCCTTCGCCGTCACGAGATAGCTGGCGGTGCCACCCACGGTGACCGACAAAGTCCAGGCGCCGGCGGCATTTGCCGTGACCGTGCCAGCGAGAGCTCCATCGATGTATACCTCCACGGAAGCGAAGGCCTCGCTCGTACCCGCAACGGTCGGTGTCAGCGTGTTGGCACTGCTTGCCGTGACTACGGGTGCGGCAGGCACTGCGGTGTCGATCACCACCACCGCAGTTGTCGATGCCACGCTGGTTGCGCCCACAACGCTCGTGGACTTTGCCGTGATCGAGTGGGTGCCATCAGCCAGGGCGGTGGCGACCGTCAGGGCCCAGTTTCCGCTGCCATCCACCGTTGCCGTGCCGAGGGAGACGCTGCCGTCGTACACCGTGATGGTCTCGCCGGCGTTACCGGTGCCACTGAAGGAAGCAGTAGCCACCGACGTGATGCGATCGCCCACCGTCCCGGAATCAGAGGCCGAGACGAGTGTGAGCGTTGGTGCTGCGGGTGTCGTCGCATCAACCTGGACGGTGAGCGAAGAACTCGGGGCACCGGTGTTGCCCGCGAGGTCGACGATCCGGGCGAGAATGAGATGGCTGGCTGAAGACAACGATCCCGATACCAGGATGCTGATCGAGTTGGCGGAGATATCGGTGGCAGAGACCACGGCTGAGCCGATCACCGTGGCTCCATCCAGCAGCTGCACGACGTCATTGACCGATGCGCCGCCAGTGGCCAAGGACACCGAGAATCTCGGCTGAGTGCGGGCGGTCAGATTGTCGGTGGAGGATGCGCCCGTGTCGTCAGCCGAGGCGAGATCGGGTATGCCGGGGGCAGCCTGCGCCGATGAGTCGATGACGACCGTTGTCGTCGAGGACAGGAGACCGGGCACGTTCGCACTAGAGGTTGCGCGCGCACTGAAATCATGACCACCGTCGGCGAGCGCCGTGGGGATCACGAAGTCGATGTAGCCATTGGAGATATCACTCGCTGAGAGGAGCACCGGGCCCAGAGTCGTGGAGCCGACAAAGAGCGAGATGGAATCAGTGTCCACGAGTGCCGAAGAGCCGAACAAGACGCCGTCGATAGCCACGCGGATAGTTGGCGTCTGATTGTTCGTGACTCCATCTGAGTTCGAGGATCCGGAATCACTGGAGCCGCGCAGGGATGGTGCGCCCGGGGCACCCGGCACGCGGGTATCAATGCGCAGGGTGAGGGTCGATGCCGAGGCAACTGTGTTGACCCCGTCGGTCACCCGCGAGCTGAGCACATAAGTGCCGTCGTTGAGTGCACTCGTCGTAAAACGGTAGACGCCGAAAGCGATATCACCGGAGGTCAGGACATGGCTGGCCAGAACTGAGCCACTGCCATCGACCAGCGCCAGTACCTGGCCGGGCACGTGGACCGGATTGCCGCTGTTGACGAGAGGAACGTCAATGCGTACGGCGCGCGTGGCGGTGAGGTTGTCGTTATTCGTGCCCGAGTCATCATCCGCGATCAGGTCGGGCGTGCCCGGCAGCGCCATCGGCGACAAGTTGACGGCAACAGAGCGAATCAGCACGCTCTCATTTCCTGCGACATCCGTGGCCGTCAGTGTCAGACCAAGCGGATTCGCCGTCCCGATCGCTACCCAATCGGCACTCGTCAGCACATAAGACCACGAGCCACCGGAGACAATCGCCGTGCGAGTCACGCCGGCGAAGGCGATGGTCAAGGTCGCTGCCGGAGTGGAGTTCTCGATGGTGCCGCTCAGGGTCACACCACTTTGCTTCTCGGCAAGAAGAATCTCGTCATTGCCGGCCACCGCAGCGAGGGTGACAACCGGCGGAGTCTTGTCGACAACAAGAGTGAAGGCCGGGGAGTTTGCCAGACCGACATTGCCGGCAGCGTCAGTAGCGCGAGCCGTGATCGGGTGCGAGCCGTCGGCGAGGTTCACGATGGGAGTCAGGCTCCACACACCGTTTGTATCTGCAGTAGTGGTTCCCAGCAGAACTCCGTTGTCGTACACCGCGACAGCCGCCAGCGGCTCCGAGGTTCCCGAGATCGTGGGAGTGGTGTCGCTAGTCAATGCCGGGCCGGAGATCACCGGGGCAACGGGGGCGACAGTGTCGACGCTGAAACTCACGACTGAGCCGGCAGCACTGGGATTTCCGTTGGCATCGACGAATGCACCCGCGACCACGGTGACCGTTGCCGTGGCACTCGCAGAGGCCGACGGCGTGAAGGTCACCGCATACGAGGAGCCGGAACCGGTGAAGGCGGAGACTGTGCCACCTGACGCAGAAACATCGCCCAATGCCAGGTCGGTCGTAGTCTCACTTGTCGTCAATGTGACGTTCGCTGTCGCACCATTACCCAGGACCGTGGTGCCGGAGCGCACGGCAACGGTCGGCACGTCGTAGTCAACTGTCAGCGTCACGGCACCGCTCGCGGCTGCCACGTTGGCCGCAGCATCCTCGAGAACCACCGTGACGCTTCCGCCTGCTGCAATTGCTGCTTGAAGAGCTGCCGCAGTGGTCAGACCCAGGGTGAACGTGACACTCGTGTCACCAGAGGCAATGGTGGAATCCGTCGCGATCAGAGTGCTACCGAGCAACAGTCGCGCCTGACCGCCGGTGGCCTCGCCGGCCACGATTGTCGCCGTCGCGGTCAGATTCGTATTCGTCGTGTTGAGCAGGTTGGACACGACCGTGCCGCCCACCGGTGTGAGTGCAAGCCCAGTAGCTGCGGCAGGCGCCAAGGTGTCGATCGCAATGGTCTTTCCGCCGGCAATATTCGACGCACCTGCCGGTACGGAAGTCGAGGTCATCGCATTGCCGGCCGAATCCGTGATGCTGCCGGCCGTGTAGGTGTAGCTCGTGACGGTGAGATCGTTGGTGGCCTGAGCTGCGCCCACGGTGTAGGTGCCGTTCAGTGCCGTGCCCGAGGTAGCCGTCGTCAAGGTAACCGTGGCCCCGGTGTCGAGGGTGACGGTCATCGTGGAGCCGGCAAGCACGCTCTCGCTCATCACGGCCCGCACGTTGATGGTCTCGCCGAGCTTGTACGAGCCATCTGCCGTAGTGGACGTGAAGGACGACACCGACGGCGCAACGGTGTCGATCGTCAGGCCAATGGTGTTACTGGCGGAGTTACCGTTTCCGGCGGCATCGGTCAGGGCACCCGCGGCGACAGAGATCGAGCCGGCGAGTGCGTTACCCGAGGCGGGCGTGAAGAGCGCCGTGTACGTGCTGCCCGAGCCACTCAATGCCCCGATGGAGCCATTGACCACAGTCACGTCACCGGCCACGAAATTCGCTGAGTCCTCGCTCAACGTGAAGGTGATCGTGGCGGTCTGCCCGAGAGTAAAGGCAGTTCGCGGCGAGCTGATGGTGACGGTGGGGACCACGTAGTCAACAGCGAGGGATCGAGCCGCGCTTGCCGTCGACACGTTGCCTGCTGCGTCGTAGAGACGAACAGTGAGATCCCCCGAAGCCGCGATGGTCGCCTGCAGCGCTGCGGCACTGGCAAGGCCAAGATCGAAGCTCACTGTCGAGTCGCCGATCAGGATCGACGAGTCAGTGGCGATCACGGTCGAGCCCAGAAGCAATTCGGCGTATCCGCCGGTTGCCTGACCGGCGGTGATGGTCGCCGTGCTGGTCATGTTCGTATTCGAGGCCAACAGCGCATTTGCGACGACGGTGCCGCCGATTGCGGTGACCGTGACATTGGTCGGCGTACTCGGAGCCTGGGTGTCGATGACAATCGCGGCATTGGTCGACAGGGATCCCGTGGCGCCAGCCGTCGTCGCGGGCAGGGTGAGCGTCGCATTGTTGCCGAGGGAGTCAGCAATGACTCCCCCGTTCAGTGCGAGCGCCGAGGTCGACTGCTGAGCCAGATCGGCCGAGTTGTCGCCTGCCTGAACGGTGTACCGGAAGGTCAGAGTGCTCGTGCCCGAGCCACTGACATAGGTGGCGGCCCGGTCTGTCGTTCCGGTCTCCAGCAGCAGGGTCGGGGTTCCGGTGCCCGTGGTCACGGTTACCGACTCGGAGAACACCACGGAGATGTCGATCACCGCCCCGGCCTTGTACGTGCCATTGGCCGTACTCGATGCCAGTGAACTGACCGTGGGCACTGCGGTGTCGAAGGGCATGGTCAATGCAGTGGCAGCGGTTGACGGGTTGCCATTGAGGTCTGTCCAGGCACCCACGCCAGAAGTGATGGATGCCGTTCCTGACGATGCAGCGGTTGGCGTGAACGTGGCGGTGTACGTGGTGCCTGAGCCCGACCATGCGGAGAGAGTGCCGCCGCTGACAGTGAACGTGCTTAACGCGAAGGTGGTCGAGGTCTCGCTCAAGGTCGCGGTGATCGTGGCCGTCTGTCCGTTGAGTAGTGATGCACGCGAACTCGTGAAGGTGACGGTCGGGCGCGAGTAGTCGACGGTCAAGGTGACAGCGGCGCTTGCCGTGGAGACATTTCCGGCTTCGTCCAGGAGCCGAACCGACAGCGAACCACTACTGGCAATAGCCGCCTGGAGAGCAGCGGCATCGGCAGTCGCGAGCGTGAAGGTGACCGAGGTATCGCTGGAGGAGATCGTGGAATCCGTGGCGATGACAGTGGCGCCGAGCAACAGCTGCGCGGAGCCCCCTGTCGCCTGCCCTGCCGTGATCGTCGCGGTCGCCGACAGATCGGTATTGGTGCTGTTCAGTGTTGACGCGCGGGCTGTGCCGCCAACTCCGATCGCCGAAAGTGCCGTCGGAGTGTTCGGGGCCACCGTGTCGACCACGATCGCCTTGTTGGCACCCAGTGAACCGGCTGCGCCCGGAGCAGGAACGGCAAGAGTCGCATTGTTTCCGGCGATGTCCTTGATCGTTCCGCCGTTCGTGGCCAGTGCCGAAGCGGACTGCTCATCGAGATCACCGGACAGATCACCCGCCTGAACCGTGTAACGGAAGATCAGCGTGTTCGTGCCCGAGCCGCTCAGGTAAGCGGCGGTGCGATCGGTGGCACCCGTCTCGAGCAGGAGGGTGGGAATGCCCGCTGCCGTGACGACATTGGCGACCTCACTGAAGGTGATCGAGATGTCGATCACCGAGCCGGTCTTGTAGTACCCGTTGGCATTCGTCGACGAGATCCCGGTAACCGTGGGTGGCGTGGTGTCGACGGTCAAGGACAGTGAACCGGAGGTGTTCGGGAGTCCGCCACCGTCGACGAAGGATGCCGAGTCAACGGTGATCGTCGCAGTTCCGCTGAACCCAGAAGCAGGCGTATAGGTCGCGGTGTACACCGTTGATGACACTGCGACGAAGTTGCTCATCGAGCCACTCGTCGTCGAGATATCGGTGATCTCGAAATCAGTCGAGGCCTTGCTCAGCGTGAAGGTGAGAGTGGTTCCGGAACTCGTCGATGTCGTCGGACTGGTGATGGTCACGCCCGGATAGTTGTTATCCATGAGATAGGTCTCGGGCGTACCGACGACCTGAAGGTTGGTGAGTGCATTGCCGGCAACGTCAGCGATCGAGGCACCGCCTACGAGGCCAAGCCCGACGGTGCCGTTGTACCCGGCGAGATCTCCGCCGCTGACCGTCACGTTATACGCGCCAGTGACTCCGGTGACCGCCGTCACCGCAGTGACCGTTGCAGTGGTCCCGCTCACGGCGAAGTCGGCAGCACTGACGCCCGTCACGACGGAATCGAATTGCGCTCGGAAGATCAGTGTGTCGGCGCTGGTCGTACTCGCACTCGGGGTTCCGCGAGTAACTGCGCTTAGTCGAGGTGCAGTGGTGTCGACGTTGACTGTCCACTCGAGGGAGAAGCTGCTGCTGTTCGTCTTACCGCTGACGGTCACGCTGGCAATGGCCTTGATGATGTGATCGCCGGCGCTCAACGGGGCGGTCGGGGTGAACGAGTATGTGGCATCACCGGCAACGGTGACTGCGGGTGATTGGGCCACGCCGTCGATGTAGACAGTGACGCTCGCGCCCGGATCAGCAACGCCCGTAATCGTCGGCGTCGTGTCATTGGTCGGAGTCGGAGTCGTCACCGACGGGGTGGTCACCAGAGTCGGCACGGGAAGGGTCCAGGAAAGGACCGTCGAAGGCGCACTCTCATTGCCGCGGGTGTCGACGGCCACCACGTAGTAGTAGTAGGTAATGCCGCGGCCAACAGCAAAGTGCTCGAAGGCACTCGTGGGTGCCGTGACGCTACTGAGAGTGGAGAAACTCGACAGCGAGGAGCAGGAGTTCGCGCTCAGGCTTGAGCACGAGTAGACGCGGTACTCCTTGAGATCAGGCTCGGTGTTGGCCGACCAGTCGAGCAAGATGCTGTCAGTTCCGTCAACGACGAACAGGCTCGGCGTGCTGGGCGGATCCGCGTCGACGACTAGGGCCTTGTTGGCGCTGAGCGACTCTGCTGCCCCCGGCGCCGGCAGGGTCAAGGTGGCCACGTTGCCGGCTCGGTCGGTGATCGTTCCGCCATTGAGCACGAGCGCTGATGAGTCCAGGTAATCAAGGTCAGCCGAGAGGTCGCCTACCTGAATGGTGTAGTCGAAGGTCAGGCTCGACGAGCCTGAGCCACCCGTGTAGTCCAGAACCGCCGTGGATCGCGCAGAACCCGCGTCGAAGGCGAGGGTCAGTCGCGGCGTACCTGTCACGGCAACAGGCTCGGTGAAACTGACCTGGATCGGAATGACCGAGCCGAACCTGTACGACCCGTCAGCAAGCGTCGACGTAACACTGGCCACCGCAGGGCCGAGATTATCGACGGCGTAGGAGAGGAGGATCTGCCCATCACCTGAGCGGAAGCCCTGGGTGTGGCTGACCGCAGCAGAATCATCACTGGCCCAGCTGGAGCCGCCGCCGCCGCCTGCGTTGTTTCCTCGATCAGCGCCACCGCCCCAGTAGCCACCGCCTGCGCCACCACCGTTGACCGAGATACCGCCGTTGAGCACCAGGCTCTGGCCCACGCCGAGCGCATTGCCGCTGGTCTGCGTGCCGCCGTAGTTGGTCGTTCCCGAGCCACCAGAGGACGACCCGCCGACCAGGCCACCACCGAGACCGCCACTGGCCCAATAACCAGCACCACCGCCGCCACCGGCCACGATCGCGCGCGAGGCCAGCGAGGTCGAGTTACTCCACAGACTCGGGCCACGAACAGTGCCCTCGGCAGTGGCGGACAGCACGTTCGCCGCGGTACGCGCAAAAGTGAATCTGTTCG
>JBILOY010000001.1:0-241978 GCA_044374195.1 Candidatus Nanopelagicales bacterium | reverse complement strand
TGGCTGCTGCCTTGCGCGGGGCTGCCTTGCGGACTGCCTTCTTGGCGGCCTTCTTGACGGTGCGCTTGGCTGCTGCCTTGCGCGGGGCTGCCTTGCGGACTGCCTTCTTGGCGGCCTTCTTGACGGTGCGCTTAGCTGCTGCCTTCTTCACCGTGCGCTTTGCTGCTGCCTTCTTCACCGTGCGCTTGACAGCCTTCTTTGCTGCTGCCTTGCGGGGTGCTGCCTTCTTCACCGTGCGCTTGACAGCCTTCTTGGCTGCCTTGCGGGGTGCTGCCTTCTTTACAGCCTTCTTGGCCACTGCACGCTTTGCAGGAGCCTTCTTTGCTGCCTTCTTTGCAACCGCCACGTTATGCCTCCCGTGTCGATGAGAACTGCGCTGTTGCAGCACTCTTCAGATGAAACTCTGACAGAGAATGTCAGAAAAGTCGCGCTTATTCATGTCGGTGTGTCTTTTCGTGTCGCATGCGTGGTAACAGGCGACTCGCAAATCGTCGGGCCGCGCACATTCACGTCGATTCTTCTGCCCGATTGAGCGGCTGAATGCTGCACCTTCGACCATCCGATTCGCACCTTGATCACGTTCTGGCAGGATGTACTCATGACTGAAGAGAGCAAGCCCGCAGCTGTTGATCCCCGCGCACTTCCCGACGTCGCACACCTTCGAATTGGTGTTCTCGGCGGCACCGGCGAGCAAGGTCGCGGCCTCGCGCGCCGGCTGGCGATGGCCGGTCATCAGGTGTCGATCGGCTCTCGTGATGCAGCACGTGCTCAGGGAATCGCCGACGAGATCGGGCATGGAGTATCTGGCGCGACAAATGAGGACTGCGCACTCGGCAGCGACGTGGTCATCGTCGCGGTGCCGTGGGATGGTCATGCAGCACTGCTGGGATCGCTGGCCGCGGCTCTCGACGGACGAATCGTCATCGACTGCGTCAATCCGCTGGGATTCGACAAGCAGGGCGCTTTTGGCCTCGAGGTAGCAGAGGGTTCGGCCGCTCAGCAGGCCGCGGCCTTGCTGCCTGGCTCTCGGGTCACCGGCGCTTTCCACCACATCTCTGCTGTCCTGCTGCTCGATGAGTCAGTCGACTCGATCGATACCGATGTCCTGGTCGTGGGAGATGACCGCGAGGCCACCGACATCACGCAGGCCATCGCGAATCGCATCCCGGGTATCCGCGGAATCTACGCAGGTCGACTGCGCAACTGCGGTCAGGTCGAGGCCATGACCGCCAACCTGATCTCGATGAACCGTCGATACAAGGCACACGCAGGGCTGCGCGTCACCGACGTGTAACTGCGGTTACGCGTAAGTGTGCTCGGCTGCCGGGTACGCGCCTGAGACCACGTCGGCCGCCCACTGTTGCACGCCCTCGCTCATGATCGAGCGGAGGTCCGCGTACTGCTTGACGAACCGCGGAAGCGGCCCGGCTGACATGCCGAGGAGGTCCTGCCAGACGATGACCTGTGCATCGGTATCCGGACCTGCGCCAATACCGATCGTCGGAATCGAGAGACTTTCGGTGACTCGTGCCGCGAGATCTGCCGGCACCGCTTCAAGCACGATGGCGCTAGCGCCACAGGCTTCCATCGCCTTCGCATCGCGCATCAAGAGCTCACCGCTCTCGCCGCGGCCTTGAACCCGGTAGCCGCCGAGCAGGTTGACTGACTGCGGAGTCAGCCCAAGATGCCCGATCACAGGAACGCCAGCATTGGCGAGTGTCTCGATCTGGGGGAGCATCGCCTGCCCGCCCTCGAGCTTGACCGCATGAGCGCCGCCGTCCTTCATGAACGCCGCGGCTGTCTCGAGTGCCTGGGAAGCGGAGGCCTGGTAACTACCGAAGGGCAAGTCGGCGATGACCATCGAGCGCGAGGAGCCGCGCACGACTGCCTTAACCAGCGGCAGGAGGTCATCGACGCTGACCGGGAGGGTGGAGTCGAATCCGTAGACGACCATCGCCGCCGAATCACCGACGAGCAGCGCCGGAATGCCGGCCTCATCGAAGATACGAGCACTCATGGCGTCATAGGTAGTGATCATCGGCCATTTGCGGCCTTCTGCGGTTGCCTGGGCTAGATCGCGCATCGTGATGCGGCGGCCGTTCGCGTTGCCATAGATGGCAGGAATCTCAGTCATCGTGCGCTCCCATCTCGAGGCTCCCTGATGGAGTCCCCGGACGTGCCAATCATGGCATGCCGGTAGGCCATCTGCCCATCCGATACCGTCGAGTCGCGGTGGGCGCCCCAAGAATGGAGTTCGAGTGGATAACTCGTGGATGACCTCGGGCGAAGGCCACCCCAAGCGCTGGGCGATTCTCGCTGTCTTGGTCGTGAGCCTGCTGGTGGTCGTGCTCGACAACACCGTGCTCAATATCGCCCTGCCCACCATCCAGCGCGATCTTGCGGCCAGCCAGGGAGCCCTCGTCTGGGCCATCGACTCTTACATCCTGGTCTTCGCCTCGTTGCTGTTCACCTGGGGCGTTCTCGGCGATCGCATCGGTCGCAAGAAGGTGCTGATTATCGGCCTGATCATCTTCGGTCTCGCCTCGGCCATCTGCGCCTTCTCAGTCAACGTCGAGATGCTCATCGGCTTCCGGGCCGTCATGGGAATCGGCGGCGCCGCGGTGCTTCCGACCACCTTGGCCATCATCACCGTGGTCTTCCCGCCGCATGAGCGTGGCAAGGCGATCGGTGCCTGGGCCGGCGCGGTCGGCGCAGCTGTCGCACTCGGCCCTGTTCTCGGCGGAATTCTGCTCCAGCATCCGCAGTGGTCCAACTGGCTCACCGGCAACGACTGGGGCTCAGTGTTCTTGATCAATGTGCCGATCGTGCTGATCGGCGTCATCGCGATCATCAAGGTGGTGCCCGAGACAAAGAATCCGAATGCACGGAAACTCGACTTCCTTGGTCTGCTGCTCTCGGTGACTGGCCTGGTTGCACTCATCTACGGCATCATCAACGCGTCGGCCACTCGCGACTGGCTCTCACTCGAGGTGGTCCTTCCGGTGCTTCTCGGCGTTGCGATCATCTCCTTGTTCCTATGGCTTGAGGCCCACAGCGATCACGCCAGCTTCGACGTCTCGCTCTTCCGAAATCGCGGATACGCCGTCAGCCTCGCCGCCGCCACCATGGGCTTCTTTGCCCTCTCCGGCATCACCTTCACCTTGCCGTTCTATCTGCAGATCCTGCGCGGTTACTCGGTGCTCACGGCTGGGCTGTGCTTCGTGCCTTTCGCCGTCGGACAGCTCATCGCTGCCCCTCGTAGCGCGTACACCGTTCAGCGTTTTGGCTACCGAGCCGTGATGACTACCGGGCTGTGCCTTGTCGCCTTGTCACTGGTCGGCATGCTCACCTTGCGCATGGATACGCCTCTGTGGGTCCTGCTCGGCATCTTCTTCCTCTTCGGCCTGGGCATGGGCAACGTCATCGCGCCAGCCTCGACCGTGATGCAGAACGTGCTTCCCCTCGAACGCGCCGGCGCCGGCTCGGCTGTTCAGAACACTGTGCGACAGGTGGGCGGAGCACTGGGGATCGCGATCATCGGCACGGTGCTCGCGAACTCCTACGCAAGTCGGCTCGCACCGATACTTTCCGGATCGCCCTTGCCGTCTCAGGCGCAGGAGACAGCCTCGGAGTCCGTCGTTGCGACTGTCGGAGTGCTGAACTCCGCGGTGGAGCAGGGCATGCCAGCTGAGACCGCCTCGGCGCTTCAGTCGAGTGCCTTCGAAGCTTTCTTGAGTGCCTCGCACGTCACGATGATCATCTCGTTGACGATCGTCGTGATCGCGGCATTGCTCGTCGCGTTCTTGCTGCCGGTGATTCATGCGCCCCAGCGCGGTGACCTGCCGCCGAAGGAACCTGGTTCGGGATCCACGGATGATCTCGTGCGTGAAGAGGAAGCCGAGTACCCCGAGCAGCTCGCCGAGGAAACCCGCGGCGACAAGCCTGTCTAAGAGCGTTCGCGCCAGCGGTTAGTGATCGGCAGGCGCCGGTCGCGCCCAAAGGCTCGCAAGCTGATCTTGGCGCCCGGCGGGTACTGGCGCCGCTTGTACTCAGCCAGGTCGGTCAGGCGCAGGATTCGTTCGACGAGTTCAGGAGCGAAGCCGGCCTCCACCAGGGCTGCAGCACTGTGGTCGCCGTCGACGTACCTGGCGAGTAGCGCATCGAGAACCTCGTAGTCGGGGAGCGAATCGGTATCGAGCTGACCTGGGCGAAGCTCGGCACTCGGTGGCTTGTCGATGCTGTTCGGCGGAATGGGGGCGATCTCTCCGCGTCGCTCAGCTTCGGCATTGCGCCAACGGGACAATTCCCACACCAGCATCTTGGGGACATCCTTGATCGGCGCGAACCCACCGACGGCGTCACCGTAGATAGTCGAGTAGCCGACGGAAAGCTCGCTCTTGTTCCCGGTGGCCAGAACCAGGTGACCCTCGGCATTGGACAGTGCCATCAAGGTCGTGCCACGCACCCGAGCCTGCAAGTTCTCCTCGGCCAGGCCGCTGAGTTCCATGGAGGCCAGGTAAGCGTTGACCATGGGCGCGATCTGGATGGTGCGAATGCTCGCACCGGTGCGAGCAGCGAGGTCGTAAGCATCGTCGACAGAATGACCGGACGAGTACTCACTTGGCATTGCGGCGCCGAAGACTCGAGCGGGGCCAAGTGCATCACAGGCAATCGCGGTGACAAGCGCGGAATCGATGCCACCGGACATGCCGAGAAGCACGCTGCGGAAGCCGTTCTTCTCCACGTAGTCGCGAAGGCCCACGACGAGGGCACCGTAGATCTCCGCATGCTCGGAAAGGCGCGGAGAGATCGACACCTCGGCCTTGTCGCTGTTCGTGCGAGGTTCTGCTTCGAGTGACAAGAACGCCTCAGGTGCCTCGGACTCGGCAATTTCGACGTCAGCGATGAGAAGCTCTTCAGTGAACTGCCCGGCACGGGCGACCAGGGTTCCGTCGGCTAGTACGACCATCGAGTCGCCGTCGAAAACGAGCTCATCTTGTCCGCCGACCAGATTCGCGTACGCGATGACGGCACCTGATTCGCGCGCCCGATCGCGGCAGAGCTCGAATCGGACGTCGTCCTTGTCGCGTTCGTACGGCGACGCATTCAACACGAGCAGCAGGCCAGCGTTGTCAGTGCGCGCCCACGAGATTGGACCCCCCTGCTGCCACAGGTCTTCGCAGATCGCCAGGCAGATGGTCGTGCCGGCGTATCGCAACACCAGCGGCGCCTCACCTGGTACGAAGTAGCGGCTCTCGTCGAAGACGCCGTAATTGGGCAGGTGATGCTTGATGTAACGGCCCACGATTTCGCCGCGGTGCAGAACCGCGGCGGCGTTGACAGGGGAGCGGCGGGGACGACCGGCGATGCCGAGGTCAGTGGCATCAAGATGATCGAGATAGCCCACGACGCAGATCAGGTCACCGAGTCCGTCGGAGAGCAGATCTCGGGCTAACTGATGCAGGCATGCCACGGAGGCGTCCTGGAAGGAGGGACGCAGGGCGAGATCCTCGACGGGGTAGCCAGTGAGGGTCATCTCGGGGAAGACCACGAGGTCGGCGCCACGCTCCTGGGCGAGGCGCGCCTGGCCGCGTACCAGCGCCGAGTTGCCGGTCAAATCGCCCACCACGGTGTTCACCTGGGAGAGCGCAAGGCGAATCATGGGCACGTCTTGAGCGTACTCCCACGGCAATTAACCCATTCGTAACACGTGAAGGTGGACACTGGAGACATGGACAAGCAGGCCGAATTCGTACTCCGCACCATTGAAGAGCGTGACATCCGTTTCGTGCGGCTGTGGTTCACCGACGTGCTCGGAACCTTGAAGTCGGTCGCCATTGCGCCGGCCGAGTTGGAGGGTGCCTTCGCCGAGGGCATTGGCTTTGACGGTTCTGCCATCGAGGGCTTCGCTCGCGTCTACGAATCCGACATGCTCGTCAAGCCCGACCCCGCCACGTTCTCGTTGTTGCCATGGCGCAGTGAGGGTCCGGGTGTTGCTCGCATGTTCTGCGACATCCTCATGCCCGACGGTGCACCGAGCTATGCCGATCCGCGTTACGTGCTCAAGCGCACGCTGTCCAAGGCTGCCGATCTCGGCTTCACCTTTTACACCCACCCCGAGGTCGAGTTCTACCTGTTCAAGGAAGCACCGCGCCCAGGTGTCGTTCCCGAGCCCATCGATCGCTACGGATACTTCGACAACGCTCCCAACGGTGTTGCACACGACTTCCGCCGCCAGGCAATCACCATGCTCGAGGCCATGGGCATCTCGGTTGAGTACAGCCACCACGAAGGCGGCCCCGGTCAGCAGGAGATCGACCTTCGCTACGCCGATGCGCTGACCACCGCTGACAACCTGATGGCTTTCCGTCTCGTCGTGCAGGAAGTCGCACTCGAACAGGGTCTCTACGCGTCGTTCATGCCCAAGCCCTTCACCGATCACCCGGGCTCGGGCATGCACACTCATCTCTCACTCTTCGAAGGCGATCGAAATGCGTTCTTCGAGCCGGGTGCTCCGTACCAGCTCTCCAAGGTCGCACGCTCATTCATCGCGGGCCTGATCACGCACGCCCCCGAGATCACCGCGGTCACCAACCAGTGGGTGAACTCCTACAAGCGCCTCACCGGTGGTGCCGAGGCACCCGCGTGGATCTGCTGGGGTCACAACAACCGCTCGGCGCTCATCCGCGTACCGATGTACAAGCCCTCGAAGGGCAACAGCACTCGCATCGAGGTTCGTTCCCTCGACAGCGCGTGCAACCCCTACCTCGCCTTCGCGGTAATGCTGGCTGCCGGACTCAAGGGCATTGAAGAGGGCTATGAACTGCCCGCGGGCGCCGAGGACGACGTCTGGGCCCTGACAGAATCCGAGCGACGCGCAATTGGACTCAAGCCGCTGCCGCTGAGCCTGAACCAGGCCATCCAGGCGATGGAGCGTTCCGAACTCGTTGCCGAGACCCTGGGCGAACACGTCTTCGACTTCTTCCTGCGCAATAAGCGCGCGGAGTGGGAGGAGTACCGACGCCAGGTGACTACTTGGGAGCTCGACCGCTACCTTCCTACGTTGTGACCTCTGAATCCGCGCGGCCAGTTGTGCTGGCCATCCGCAATGACCTGACAGACCCGCCCCTGCTCGTGGGTGACTGGCTAGCCGAGCTCGGCATTGAGATTCGCGTGATCTGTGCCGACGAGGGCGAGAGCGTTCCGTCGTCGGTTCCTGTGGATGTCGATGGCGTGATCCCGCTGGGCGGCGGTATGGGCGCCAATGACGATGACATCGCACCGTGGTTGCCTGCTGAGCGCGCACTCCTGCGTGATGCCGTAGCCCGTGAGATCCCCGTGTTCGGAATATGTCTGGGCGGACAATTACTCGCCGCGGCGAACGATGGTGTGGTCGAACTCAGCGGTACGACTGAGATTGGCCTCAGCTTCATCGAGCGCACTGCCGAAGGCGCAGCAGATCCGGTGATCAACGCGATCGGCGCCGAGGGCAGCATTCCTGCTGCGCAGTGGCATCAAGATCACGTGGCGGTGCTCCCGCCGGGCGCAACCTTGCTCCTCACGAATGAAGCCTGCCGCGTGCAGGGCTATCGAATCGGAGCCAACGCCTACGGCTTCCAGCTACATCCCGAGCTCGATGGCGATCTCTTCAACTGGTGGGTGCCACTCAGCGACGGTGACAAGGCGCTCGAGCGCGCCGGTATTGATGTCAAGGTCGCTGGCGAGAACGTTGCCGCAGCATCCGATTCGCTGGTCGCTGCCTGGCGGCCTATGTCCCACGCCTGGGGCGAGCTCGTTCTCGAGCACTTCCGCTCGCGCACGGCCTAGAACCGAACACACCGTAGGCTCTACGAGTGAGCATCCTTCGGGCGGTGAGGCATGGCCGCTGAATGGTCTGTCGGCCAGCTCGCCCGCGCCGGCCTCACTGATCTTGACGTCGCTCGGGAACTACTCGAGACCCCTGTGGTGGCTGCGCTTGCAGACTCCGGCGACGAGCACGATCTCCTTGCCGACCTTTCCCTTGCCGCTGATCCTGATCAGGCTTTGCGACTGCTCGCTCGCTTCCTGGAGTCGTGCTCACCACAACTGCGTGCGCGCGTGATCTCGACAGTGACTGCTGAGCCCGATGTCGGCCGACGCCTGATCGACGTACTCGGAATGTCGGAGGCCCTCGGCGAGTTCTTGATACGCCATCCCGAGCAATGGCAAGTTCTGGCCGACGGTGAGCGCATCGCCCAGGCACCCGGCGCCAAGGCGGTGCGTGAGACCCTCCTACGCGCAGTCGGGGCTGACCCGCACGTACCCGAACCGGTGGCGTCATCCGACGATGTCTCGGCACTCGATGCTCTGCGCATCGCTTACCGAGAGCAGTTGCTGGGCATCGCCGCACGAGATCTCGTTGGCCTTGCACCGATGGGTGTCGTGGCGAGCTGGCTCTCCGATCTCGCCGATGCCGTGCTCGAGGCCGGCCTAGCTATCGCCCGAGCAGGACTTCCCGAGAACGCGGCTTCGTGCCGCATCTCGGTGATCGGCATGGGCAAGTGCGGAGGCCGCGAACTCAATTACGTCAGCGACGTCGATGTCATCTTCGTCGCTGAACCCTGGAGTGATTCCGAGGAGGAGGGTGCACTGCGCACCGCGACACTGCTCGCCACCGGTCTCATGCGCGCCTGCAATCACCCGACTACTGAGGGCTCCATCTGGGAGGTAGACCCGAATCTTCGTCCCGAGGGTAAGCAAGGCGCCCTCGTGCGCACATTGCGCTCGCATGTCGGCTATTACGAGCGCTGGGCCAAGACCTGGGAGTTCCAGGCCCTGCTGAAGGCCCGCTATTGCGCCGGTGATCGCGAGCTGGGTGAGCGGTACGTTGATGCGATCGCTCCCTTCGTCTGGAGCGCCGCCGATCACCCAGGGTTCGTCGAGGATGTCCAGGCCATGCGTCGCAGGGTCGAGCAGCACCTTCCGCCACGCCTCGCCGAGCGAGAGCTCAAACTCGGCCCTGGTGGTCTTCGCGATGTCGAGTTCTCGGTGCAGTTGCTCCAGCTGGTGCATGGGCGCAGTGACGTCATGCTTCGCAGCTCGACGACCCTTGTCGCACTGGAGTCACTAGCAACGTGGGGCTACGTCGGTCGCGACGATGCGCACACTCTCTCGGACGCCTACGAGTTCCTGCGCACGCTCGAGCACCGAATCCAGCTGCATCGTCTTCGCCGCACTCACACGATGCCCGAAGATGAGCGGGATCTGCGCAGGCTCGGACGCTCGATGGGCTTTCGCGGTGAGCCCGTTACTGAGCTCGTGCAGGCGTGGCGTCGCCATGCCCGTGAGGTTCGCCGAATCCACGAGAAGCTCTTCTATCGGCCCTTGCTGGCCGCCGTCGCCCGACTCGACGCAGGTGAGGCACGTCTGACACCGCAGGCCGCCGAGCAACGACTTCAGGCCCTCGGATACATCGACCCTGTTGGGGCGCTACGCCACTTGGAGGCGTTGACCTCCGGGGTAAGTCGACGAGCAGCGATTCAGCGAACACTGCTGCCCGTCATGCTCGGCTGGTTCGCCGACGCCCCTGATCCCGATTCCGGTCTGCTCGGCTTTCGTCGTGTTAGTGACGCCCTCGGTTCGACCCACTGGTACCTCCGCCTCCTGCGCGATGAGTCGTCGGCTGCAGAGCGAATGGCCCGCATCCTGGCCAGCAGCCGGTACGCCACAGATCTGCTCCTGCGCGCGCCAGAGTCCGTCTCTCTGCTCGCCGATGACGCGGATTTGGTGCCTCGCTCGAAGGCTGCCCTCGACGCAGAGGCGCTCTCTGCAGCTGAGCGACATGACGACATCGAGAATTCTGTTGCCGCGGTTCGATCACTGCGAAGGCGTGAACTGTTCCGCGTGGCCGCAGCCGACCTCCTTGGTGGCTCCGATCCGCTTGTGGTCGACATCGCCGGGCCGGCGCTCACTGACATCGCCTCGGCAACCGTCGAGGGCGCACTGCGGTCTGTCATTCGACATCTCGAGGGGGAGTGGGGTCGCCCGCTGCCTATGCGCTTCACCGTGATCAGCATGGGCCGATTCGGTGGTCTCGAACTCGGCTTCGGCAGTGATGCCGATGTCATGTTCGTCTATGAGGCCAATGACGGCGCTGATGAGACCGAGGCCAATCAGGCCGCGTTCCAGGTCGCCAATGACCTGCGCACCCGTCTGATGGCGCCGAGTAGTGATCCGCCTTTGGATATCGATGCAGGCCTTCGCCCTGAGGGCAAGAACGGCCCGCTCGTGCGCTCGCTCGCGTCATTTGCGGCTTATTACGAGCGGTGGTCGTCGGCCTGGGAGGCGCAGGCGCTGCTGCGCGCCTTCGTGGCGGCAGGTGATGCCGATCTGGGTGCTCGCTTCATTGAGCTCATCGAGCCGTTGCGTTACCCCGACGGAGGCCTGCCAGACACTGACGTGCGCGAGATTCGCCGCCTCAAGGCTCGGATGGAATCCGAGCGACTGCCTCGTGGCGCCGATTCAACCCTGCATACAAAGCTCGGTCGAGGCGGACTCAGCGATGTCGAATGGGTCGTGCAGCTGCTGCAGATGCAGCACGGCCATGAGTACCCGAGCCTGCGCACCACGAATACCCTCCGCGCCTTGGATGAACTCGAGGATCTCGGGTTGATCGTCCGCAGCGATGCCACTGAACTGCGCAGCGCTTGGCTATTTGCCACTGCGGTACGAAATGCCGCCATGCTCGTGCGCGGCATGCCCTCCGACATGCTGAGCACCGACGTGAAGGAGCTTGCGGGCGTGGGCTACGTGCTCGGTTACCCGCCGGGGGATTCGGGGCGGTTAGTCGATGACTACCGGCGCATCACCAGGCGTGCGCGAGGCGTTGTCGATCGCGTCTTCTACGGAGTCGTCGACGAGGTGTGAACAAGAACAGAGCGGGCCACCGAAGTGACCCGCCCTGCATATTCCCGTGCGCGCGAGGCGAATCGACGCGAAGGGAGCTTGTTTTAGATGTCGTAGTACAGCTCGAACTCGTGCGGATGCGGACGCAGACGAATCGGATCGACCTCTTTGGTGCGCTTGTACTCGATCCAGGTCTCGATGAGATCGGCCGGGAACACGCCGCCCGCCTGCAGGTACTCGTTATCCGCCTCAAGTGCATCGAGCACCGCGGAGAGCGAACCGGGAACCTGCGGGATGTTTGCCATCTCGTCCGGCGGGAGCTCGTAGAGATCCTTGTCGACGGGTGCGAGGGGCTCGATCTTGTTCTTGATGCCGTCGATGCCCGCCATCAGCTGTGCTGCGAAGGCCAGGTAGGGGTTGCAGGACGGATCTGGAACGCGGAACTCGATGCGCTTAGCCTTCGGCGAGGTGCCGGTGACCGGGATACGGATGCAAGCCGAGCGGTTACGTGCCGAGTACACCAGGTTGACCGGAGCTTCGTAGCCAGGAACCAGGCGGTGGTACGAGTTCACGGTCGGGTTGGTGAAGGCCAGCAGCGACGGTGCATGGTGCAGCAGGCCACCGATGTACCAGCGTGCGATGTCGGAGAGACCGCCGTAGCCGAGCTCGTCGTAGAACAGCGGTTCGCCGTTCTTCCAGAGCGACTGGTGGCAGTGCATGCCCGAGCCGTTGTCGCCGAAGAGCGGCTTCGGCATGAAGGTCGCGGACTTGCCGAACTTCCAGGCGACGTTCTTCACGATGTACTTGAAGAGCATTATCTCGTCGGCGGCACGGGTCAGCGTGTTGAACTTGTAGTTGATCTCGCCCTGGCCCGCGGTGCCGACCTCATGGTGCGAGCGCTCGACATCAAGACCAGCGGCGAGCATGACGTTCACCATTTCGTCGCGGATGTCGGCGAAGTGATCGACCGGCGGAACCGGGAAGTAGCCACCCTTGTAGGGGGTCTTGTAGCCGAGATTGCCGCCCTCTTCCTTGCGGCCCGTGTTCCACTTACCTTCGATGGAATCGATGTGGTAGTAGCTCTCGTGCTGGTTGGTGTCGAAGCGCACGTCGTCGAACACGTAGAACTCGGCTTCTGCGCCGAAGTAAACCGTGTCGGCAATACCGGTCGAGGCGAGGTAGGCCTCAGCCTTGGCTGCGACGTTGCGGGGATCGCGCGAGTACTGCTCGTTCGTGAACGGATCGCGGATCGAGAAGTTCACGACGAGGGTCTTGTTCTCGCGGAACGGATCAAGGAACGCGCTGGTGGGGTCCGGGATCAGCTTCATGTCGGATTCGTGGATCGCCTGGAAACCGCGGATTGAGGAACCATCGAACATCAGGCCCTCGTCGTAGACATCCTTCGTGAAACCCGAGACAGGCATGTTGAAGTGCTGCATGACGCCGGGCAGGTCGATAAATCGGACGTCGACGAACTTGACGTCTTCCTTCTTGATGAAGTTGAAGAGCTCATCTGAATTCTTGAACATATTTCCTCCTGCACCCTGTGGGGTGCCGCCTCGTATACCTGTATGGGGTACTTCGCCTCGCGTGGTGGCGGTTGCCACCGGAACAGGGCTAACCGTACGGGGGGTGAATATCGCGGTCGTATCTCGAATGTTTCAGCCGTGTTAACGGACTGGCGCTAGCGTTCAGGGGTGATGTCCCAGGCGAACGTGCCAGCCCCAGGAGCCTCTGGAGTCCCAGGTCAACCGGCTGGTCTCGGTCGCCGGGCGGGGGCGATCATCATCGATTGGGCAGCCAGTTCCCTGCTCTCACTTCTGATCTTCCGCGGAGCCACGTACGGATCGCCAGAGTCGAGCTTCGGGATCCTGGGAATCTTCGCCCTCGAGGTCATCATCTTGACCTGGCTCACCACCGCCTCATTCGGCCAGCGAATCCTGGGGATCTGTGTGCTCACCGTCTACGGCGGCCGGCTCTCGCTGTGGCGAGTAGCGCTGCGCACCCTGCTTATCTGCCTGGTGATTCCGGCCGTGGTCTATGACAGTGACGGTCGCGGCCTGCACGACCGCATCGTCGGTTCGCGGGTTTTTCGAAAAAACTAGCGCGGTCGGCGAACCGACCTTGCACTGGTCGGCATGGGCCCCTTGGGAATCGGCAGCGCACCCGCTGCACCTCCGAGGGCATCAAGGCGACGACGAACCTCAGTGATCTCGCCACCACGAAGGTTGCGGGGCAACTTGGAGAGCTCGCGCTGCAGCTTCATGAGCGGAATCTGGCCCGCCTCCATGCCCACCTGCATGTCATAGATCGGGGTTTCGGGCAGCCAGCGGGCGGTCTTCTTGCGCTCGGTGGCAAGCAGATGCTCAACGCGCGTGGGGGATCCTTCGCCGATCAAGATGACGCCGGGCTTGCCGACAACCCGGGTGATGAGATCTTGCTGCTTGCTGACAGCAACTCCAGGGGTGACGATCCAGCCGCCGCGCATGGAGCCGACTACAGCGCCGGCGGCGCCGGGCTGGCCCTCGATCTGCTTGTAGGCAGCCTTCATTGCTCGGCGGCTGAACCAGAAGGTGCCAGCAAGCAGACCGGCCGGAATCGCTGCGATGAGCGCAGTGATCCAGCCCAGGAAGAAGTAGAGCGGCAGGCCGATGACCAAGGCACCCGCAATGAAGAAACCGGCTACCTCGAGTGGCAGGGCTCGGTAGACCTTCTGGGTCATGCCCCAGTTCTTGGCCAGGGAGGACATGGTCGATCGAATGCGCTTGAACATGGGCGTAAGCCTAGGCCCAGCGATGAACGGTGATGTGATCGCCAGGGCGAATCGGGGCGGGGCGCTCCACCCAGGCGGTTACCCCGCGTAGGCCCATGGCGGCCTTGGGGAAGGACTCCGTGCGAGCGCCGTGGGCCTGGTGAACCATGGCGCCGGCGATCGTGCACGGGAAGTTCTCGCCGCCGAGCAGGAGTATGGCGCCGCTACTGAATTCGAGACGGGTCATGGGTGGCAGTGAGGTGAGGTCGTCGATGCCTTCGGTGTAGATGTTGTCGGCGATGACTCCGGGGTCAATCGCTTCGATGCCGAGCGTCGCGGCTACCCGATCGAGTTCGCCGCGATCGACGATCGAGATCTGGCGCAGGTTTGCGATTTCGGTACCTTTGGTAAACAGTTTCTTCTCACGAACCCCCGCGGTCATGGTCGCGCCGTAATGACGGTCGCCGATGGCACCGGAGAAATCAAGGTCGAGGAACTCGACAGGTATCGGGAGTTCTGACGTGCTCGGCCAGATATGCGTGGCGAGAACGACGGCGCTCATTGTCAGGCGCCGGTGACAGTGATGGAGGCCTGCCCGCCGCGCTCGCGCGCTTCGCGAGCTTGGTTGAAGAGTCGGCCGGCGCGATAGCTGCTGCGCACCAGCGGGCCGCTCATGACGCCGGAGAAGCCGATCCCGGTGGCCACGTCAGCAAGCTCGACGAATTCCTCCGGCCGCACCCACCGCTCGACCGGATGATGGCGCGCGCTCGGGCGCAGGTACTGCGTGATGGTGATGAGGTCGCATCCGGCTTCATGAAGATCGCGAAGTGCCTGAACGACCTCGGGGATCTCCTCGCCCATGCCCAGGATCAGGTTGCTCTTGGTGATCTGGCCCTTGTTTTTCGCCTGAGTGATGACGTCGAGGCTGCGCTCGTAGGTGAAAGCCGGACGAATGCGCTTGAAGATGCGCGGCACGGTCTCGAGGTTGTGCGCGAGCACTGCCGGCTTCGCATCGAAGACCTGCTGGAGCAACTCAGGCTTCGCCGAGAAGTCGGGGATGAGCACCTCGACGTTTGTTCCGGGATTCAACTCATTGATGAGTCGAATTGTCTCGGCATACAGCCACGCACCCTCGTCAGGAAGATCATCACGAGCAACGCCCGTGATGGTCGCGTAGCGCAGTTGCATGGTCTGCACCGACTCGGCCACGCGGCGCGGCTCGTCAGTGTCGAGGGGTGCAGGCTTGCCGGTGTCGATCTGGCAGAAGTCGCATCGGCGCGTGCACTGCTCGCCGCCGATGAGGAAGGTGGCCTCGCGGTCCTCCCAGCACTCATAAATATTCGGGCAGCCGGCTTCTTGGCAGACGGTGTGCAGGCCCTCGCGATTAACGAGTTCGCGAATCTGGGAGTACTCGGGCCCGGTGCGAAGCTTGGTGCGGATCCATTCGGGCTTGCGCTCGATGGGGGTCTCGGCATTGCGAGCCTCGATGCGCAGCAACTTGCGACCATCGGTGGTGGTGCCTCCGTAAGCCGGGTCAGTGGTGGTCACGTGCTTAGCCTACGCGGTCAGGACGAGGGGGAGGCGGGCGCTGACGACGGGCAGCACCTCGGCGACCGTGATGCTGCGACCGGCCTCCTGCGACAAGGTCGTGACCTCGGCATCGCGGATCCCGCAGGGCACGATGCGATCGAACCAGGCGAGGTCGTTGTCGCAGTTAAGGGCGAACCCGTGCATCGTGACGCCCTGGGTAACGCGGATGCCGATCGCGGCAATCTTGCGGTCAGGTCCGCGCTCATCAGCTGTCACCCACACGCCGCTGCGACCCTTGACCTGCGAAGTCGTGACGCCGAACTCCGCGCACACCTCGACGAGCATGGCTTCGATACGGCGCACATGGGCGATCACATCGATGGGGTCAGGCAATCGCACGATCGGGTAGCCCACAAGCTGGCCCGGGCCATGCCAGGTGATCTTGCCCCCGCGGTCGACATCAACGACGGGCGTGCCGTCGAAGGGTCGCTCGAAGTCCTCGGTGCGCCGACCTGCGGTGTAGACCGACTGATGCTCGAGCAGCAGCACGGTGTCAGGAAGCAAGCCGCCGACAACCTCGGCATGGATCTCTCGTTGTAGATCCCAGCCGGCCTGGTACTCGACCGCCGCGTCGCCGAATCCGATGTCGCGGATCTCGAGTGATGTCGTTCGGTTCATGCGGCACCGGTGATCGACGTTACTCCGAGACGGGCGAGCACGGCGTCGGCGCAGCGACGACCGCTCACCATCGCGCCTTGAATCGATGCGGTGTCGCGGTGATCGCCGGCTACGAAGAGGCCATCGCCGAGATCAACGGGCTGCCGTACCTGCAGCGGCGGAACCATGGCCGGCAGCGCGTACGGAATTGCGTAGACGCCGACGAGTTCCCAGTCGCGGGTGCTCGTGCCGTGCAGTACCGAGAGATGCTCGAGTACGCGGCGCTCAGCCTCCGCCGACGAGTCGGTGCCAAGGGTTGAGGTCGACACAAGCGTGTGACCGTTCGGCGCGTAATCGGGAGCGGCATTGGAGATGGCGACGGAGTTGATGACTGGGCCGCGTCGCTCGCCATCAACGACGAGCACGCCGTCGCCGCCGGTGAGTTTCGTGCGCGTTGAGTGGTACCAGGTGGTGACGGCGTTGCCAGCAGGAATGGTGAGCCCGGGCAGCAGGGTTGCGGCGGAAACAGGATCGCTGGCCACGATGACTGCACTTGCCTCGAAGTCATCGTCGTCAGTACGTACCCGAGAACCGGTGACCTCTGTTGCACGAACATCGAGTCGCACACTCCCTGCGGGCAGGGAGCCCGCAAGCTGGACAGGGATCGCCTGCATTCCGGCGGCAGGCACGCTGGGCACCCCGCGGATGAAGGAGCGCAGCACGAGATCGAGGAACCGTTGTGAGGTGTGCAGTTCTGACTCGAGGAATACTCCGGTGAGGAACGGGCGCAGCACTGTCTCGATGAAGGTGGAGTCGATACCTGCCGCGCGAAGTGCGCTGTAGGCGTCACGGTCGGCGGCGCGCTCGATCTCCGCAACGGGGCGGCGTGATTGCTTCCACGCGTAGGAAGCAAAACGCATCTTCGACAGGGCGGAGCCGATGCGAGGCGATGCCCCTTGCAAGGCCCAGCCGGGCTTGCGGCGTGGATCGCCGAGGTGAATGCGATGGGTGCCCTTGCTGACGACGACTCCGGGAACCAGAGGCTGCAGGTGCAGGGCCTGATGATCGAGGACCCGCGCGGACTCCGGGTAGGAGGGGTTGTAGAGCTGAAAGCCTCGATCGAGGATGAAGTCGTCGATGACGTCACTGCGCACCCGACCACCGACAGCATCGGCTGAGTCGAGGACCACGACGTCGATGCCATGAATCGAGAGTTGCCGCGCCGCGGCGAGACCTGCCAGGCCTGCTCCGATGATGACGACGTCGTGCGATTCGGTCATGCTTACTCGCTATCGAGGGCCGTGCGGATAGCGCTCTCGATCGTGGAATCCTGGAAGCGGAATTGGGCCTGCTCGAGCACCGCGGGCACGACTCGTGTGCTGCCGAGTACCTCGGTCGAGAATTCGCCGAGCGCTGCCTTCAATGCGAATGCTGGCGCGGGCAGCAAGGTCGGACGGCCGAGAACGTGACCCATGACCGAGGTGACTTCGGCATTGGTTACCGGAGTCGGCCCGGTGAGATTGACCGGGCCGCTGAGGTGCTCTTGCTCGAGCAGGAACTGCAGTGCGCACACCTCGTCGCGCAGCGAGATCCAGGACCAGTACTGCTTGCCGTTGCCGAGCTTGCCGCCGAGGCCGAACTTGAACAGCGGGAACATGCGTGCCCAGGCGCCACCTGACTTCGCGACCACGAGGCCGGTGCGCGGGTTGACGACGCGGATACCTGATTCGACGGCTACCTGCGAGGCGCCTTCCCAGGCGCGCACCACATCAGCCAGGAACCCGGTACCCGCAGGTGCTGTCTCGTCGACGATGCGATCGCCAGTGTCGCCATACCAGCCGATGGCGGATGCGGAGACGAGAACACGGGGGCGATGCTCAACCTGCTGCATTGCGCGCACGATCGTGTTGGTGCTGTCGACGCGACTGTTGAGGATCTCGCGCTTGTAGTCATCACTCCAGCGGTGATCGCCCACGCCAGCGCCGGCCAGGTGCACGACACCGTCGACTCCGTTGAGTGTGGCGAGGTCGATGGTGCCCTTGGCGGGATCCCAGGTGATTTCGTCAGGGGCGGACGATGCGCGGCGCACGACGCGCTGCACCTCATGGCCGGCAGCTCGCAGATGCGGAACGAGGGCGGAGCCAATGAGGCCAGATGATCCGGTAACAGCAATTCTCATGGTCTCAGCCTCTCGCAGTACTTCGATTGATGCACTACAGGCCGAGTTCGGCTTCGAAGGCCGCCTCTTCCAAGCGAGCCTTCATCGCGCCGAGGAAGCGGGCCGCATCAGCGCCGTCGACGATGCGGTGGTCGTAGGACAGTGCCAGGTAGACCATTGAGCGGATGGCGATGACATCGGCGCCGGTGTTATCGGTGACGACCACGGGCCTCTTGACCACGGCACCGGTGCCGAGAATCGCAACCTGCGGCTGGCTGATGATCGGGGTGTCGAACAGGGCGCCACGGCTGCCGGTGTTCGTTACCGTGAAGGTGCCACCGCTGAGATCATCGGGGGAGAGCTTGTTCGTGCGCGTGCGGTCGGCGACATCGGCGATGTGACGAGCGATGCCGGCGACGTTGAGGTCGCCCGCATTACGAATGACTGGAACCAGCAGCCCGCGCTCGGTATCAACCGCAATGCCCAGGTTTTCGGCATCGTGATAGGTGATGGTGCCCTCGGCCATATCGACGGAGGCATTGACCTGCGGGAACTGCTTGAGCGCCTCGACGGCTGCCTTGCAGAAGAACGGGAGGAACGAGAGCTTGACGCCCTCGCGTGCCTCGAAGTCGCGCTTGACCTTGCTTCGCAGGGTGTTGATGCGCGTGACATCAACCTCGATGACAGTGGTGAGTTGCGCTGATACCTGCAGCGACTCGACCATGCGCTCGGCAATGACCTTGCGCAGGCGCGGCATCTTCTCGGTGCGTCCGCGCAGCGGTGAGACCGGCAGTGAAGCACGTGCCGACGGTGCCGCAGTGGCGGCGGGCGCCGCGGGTGCCGCTGCCTGAGGTGCCGCGGCAGCGAGGACATCCTGCTTGCGGATGCGGCCGCCAATGCCGGAGCCGGTGACGGTCGACAGGTCGACGCCGTTTTGTGCTGCAAGCCGGCGCACGAGCGGCGTGACATAGGAATCGGAATTGTCGACGCTGGCGGCGGACGGTGCTGCAGGTGCAGCGGCCGCCGGTGTGGAAACAGGTGCAGGTGCAGGAACAGGAGCAGGAACGACGGGAGCGGGTGCCGCAGGAGCGGGCGCGGCGGGTGCCGCAGGAGCGGGCGCAGCGGGTGCGGCAGGTGCAGTAGCACCAGTAGCGATGAGGCCGAGCTGACCGCCCACGGCGACAGTGGCATCGTCACCGGCAGTGATCTCGACCAAGGTGCCGGCGACAGGTGCCGGGATCTCGGTATCGACCTTGTCAGTGGAGATCTCGAGCAGCGGCTCATCGGCGGCGACGGCATCGCCCACGGCCTTGAGCCAGCGCACGACGGTGCCCTCGGTCACGCTCTCGCCGAGTGCGGGGAGAACGACAGCAGTGGTGGCGCCACCGACTACCGGAGTGGCTGCGGCGGGCGCAGCCGGTGCCTCGACGACAGGCGCCGGGGCAGCAGGAACTTCGGCGACCGGAGCGGGCGCAGTGGGTGCAGGTGCAGCAGCGGGTGCAGGCGTAGCGGCAGGGGCAGGCGTAGCGGCAGGGGCACCGTCAGCGGTGCCGATGACGGCGAGCTCAGCGCCGACGAGTACGGTTTCGTCCTCCTGCGCACTGATCGACAGCAGAACACCCGATACGGGCGCGGGGATCTCAGTGTCGACCTTGTCGGTCGAGATCTCGAGCAGCGGCTCGTCGGCCACCACGGTGTCGCCGACGTTCTTCAGCCAGCGTGTGATCGTGCCTTCAGTGACGCTCTCGCCGAGCTGAGGCATGGTGACCGAAACCGACATCTGTGCTGCTCCTTCGTATTCGGGTTTGTGGCCCTTTGTCCGAGGTACTGCTTATCGAGTGCGAGGTGCCTGTTCGGCCCTACGCGGTAAAGCGGTCTAGCGGATGGTGCTGGTCGTGCTCGTTCCACTATGCGTGAGCATGGAGGGGCTTGCCTGCAAGTGCAAGGTGCGCCTCGCCCATGGCCTCGTTCTGGGTCGGATGAGCGTGGATCAGGTTGGCGACATCCTCCGGATGGGCCTCCCAGTTGACGATGAGCTGGGCCTCGCCGATCTGCTCGCCGATGCGCGAGCCAACCATGTGGATACCGATGACGGGGCCGTCCTTGAGCTGTACGAGCTTGATGAAGCCCGCGGTGCCCAGAATCTGGCTCTTGCCGTTGCCTCCGAGGTTGTACTCGTAGGTCGTGATCGCATCGTCGCCATGTGCTGCCTTCGCCTCGACCTCGGTCATGCCGACCGAGCCGATCTCAGGCTCGCAGTAGGTGACGCGCGGGATGTTGATGTCGGCAATGACGATCGGGTGCAGGCCGGCGATCTCCTCGGCGACGAAGATGCCGTGCTGGAAGCCGCGGTGCGCGAGTTGCAGACCTGGGGTGATGTCGCCGACCGCGAAGATGCTCGGGATGTTCGTGCGCAAGCGCTCGTCGACGAGAACCCAACCGCGCTCCATGGCGACGCCCTGCTCCTCGAAGCCCATGCCACTTGCGTTCGGGCCGCGACCGACGGCCACGAGAAGGATGTCGGCGTCGAAGGTCTTGCCGTCTTCGAGGGTGACGTGCACGCCATTGTCATCTTGAGTTGCGGATGCGAAACGAACGCCGGTCGAGAAGTTGATGCCGCGCTTGCGGAAGGCACGCTCAAGTGCCTTGCTGCAGGCCTCGTCTTCATTGGGAACCAGGCGCGGCAGGCCTTCGATGATGGTGACTTCGGAGCCGAAGGATCTCCAGACGCTGGCGAATTCGACACCGATGACGCCGCCGCCGAGCACGATGGTGCGCGCGGGAACGTAATCAAGATTGAGGGCCTGATCGGAGGTCATGATGCGGCCGCTGATCTCGAGGCCGGGCAGGGTGCGCGCGTACGAGCCGGTGGCGAGAACGACATGCGTGCCGGTGTACTGCTCGCCATTAACCTCGACAGTGTTTGGGCCGACAAGACGGCCGGCGCCTTCGACGAAGGTCACGTTGCGACTCTTCACCAGACCCTGCAGGCCCTTGTAGAGACGACCGACAACACCGTCGCGGTACTCGTTGACCTTGACCATGTCGATTCCGTGCAGTGTTGCGTTCACGCCGAACTGCTCGCTCTCGCGCGTGGAGTCAGCAACCTCAGCTGCGTGCAGAAGTGCCTTAGTCGGGATGCAGCCGCGATGCAGGCAGGTTCCGCCGAGCTTGTCCTTGTCGATCAAGATGACCGAGAGGCCGAGCTCCGATGCGCGAAGGGCGCAGGCGTAACCGCCACTGCCGCCGCCGAGGATGACCAGGTCTGCATGTGCCACGGAGGCTCCAAATGTCTATACAAGTTGCGCGAACGCCCGAATCAACGCGATTCAGTACCTCTATTGTGTCGCAAGCTCGCGGGCAACCTGAACGAAGGTGCGCACTGCGGCGCCCGTGCCGCCCTTGGGGGTGTAGCCGTAGGCGGCCTTGTCATTGAACGAAGGCCCGGCGATGTCGATGTGCACCCAGGGCTGGCCCTTGGGGATGAACTCCTGGAGGAAGACTCCGGCACCCATCATCCCGCCGAAACGGTCACCGATATTGGCGAGATCTGCGGTCGGGGAGTCGAAAGCGGGGCGGAAGTCCTCCGACAGGGGCATCGGCCAGACCTCCTCGCCTGCGGCATCAGCGGCGGAACAGACCTGCGCCCGGGCGTCGTCGTCATTGGCCATGACGCCCGCGATACGTGAGCCGAGGGCCACGCGCTGGGCTCCGGTCAAGGTGGCGGCGTCAATGAGCAGCGTCGGCTTCTCCAGCACTGCCATACCGAGGGCATCGGCCAGGATCAGGCGACCCTCAGCGTCGGTGTTCAGGACCTCGACCGTGGTGCCGTCGAACATGGTGATGACATCGCCAGGGCGCATGGCATCGCCGCTGGGCATGTTCTCGGCGGTGGGCACCCAGCCGGTGACCTTGACCTTCAGGCCTAGTTCGGCAATGGCCTTGACGGCGGCGATCACTGCGGCGGCGCCGCCCATATCGCCCTTCATCTCATCCATCTGGGCTGCGGGCTTGATCGAGATGCCACCGGTGTCGAAGGTGATTCCCTTGCCGACGAGTGAGAGGTGCTTGGTGGCGCCGGCGGGTGCGTACTCGAGCTTGACCAGGCGCGGGGGGTTGGTTGAGCCCTGACCGACACCGAGGATTCCGCCGCAGCCATCGCGCTTAAGCGCTGCGACATCCCACGTGGTGACCTTGACCGGCAGGCCCGCGACCGCATCCTTCGCGGCCTTGGCGAGGGCGATGGGGGGAAGTGCGTTGGGGGGAGTGTTCACGAGATCGCGTGCGAGGAAAACGCTGGACGAGATCACGTTGATCTCGCCGATGAGCGCCTTCTGCTCAGGAGTCACCGCACCGGGAACCAGCAGCACGATGCTCGGCACCGGTGCCGAGCCCTTCGACTTGGACTTGTGCTCGGTGAAGGAGTAGGCGGCAAGCTGGGCACCAAGTGCCAGAGGACGCAGGTGCGGGATATCGGGGGTCGCGATGATCGCGATCTTCTTGCTGCCGGCCATTGAGCGCACGGCGTTGCCCATGCTGCGGCGGAAGGACTCGAAGCCCTTCATCGTGCGGAACTCGCCGAGGCCCACCGCGACGATGGTCTTGGCCTTGATGCCTGCCTGCGCGGGGATGCGCGTGACCTCGCCGGCCTTGCCGCTTGCACCGGCCGAGACGAAGGCCTCGGCCAGCTTGCGCGACTGCGCGGCTGACAGGCCATGCGCATGGACATCGACGGACTTGCCCTTGGCAGGCGAGATCCCGATGAGCAGGCCATCACAGACGGTGGCAGCAGGGGAGGTGGCAGCGAGTGTCAAAGTCATGGATTTAGCCTATTGCTACCGTTCGCACGTGACCTCACATGCTCTGAAGAAGACGCCCCTGTTCGATCGCCATGTTGCCCTTGGCGCCAAGACTGCCGACTTCGGTGGATGGGACATGCCGATCGAGTACTCCGGCGTCGTCGCTGAGCACACCGCAGTTCGCACCGCGGTCGGAGTCTTCGACGTTTCGCATATGGGCAAGGTGGCGATCCATGGCGACGGTGCAGTCGACTTCCTGAACTCGATTCTCGCCAACGACCTCAATCGGATTCCCGCCGGCAAGGCTCAGTACTCGATGCTCTGCAACGATTCGGGTGGTGTGATCGACGACCTCATCGTGTACCGCTGGTCTGATGACGGCGTCTTCATTATTCCCAACGCCTCAAACGCCGCGACCGTGATTGCCGCGCTTCGTGCAGCAGCTCCGTCGAGCATCACCATCGATGACCAGCATCTGACACACGGCATCATCGCGGTGCAAGGCCCGAAGAGCGACGACGTCATGCGCGCACTCGGCTTTCCTTTCGAGCACGACTACATGTCGATGGAGATGGCCCGCTTCAATGATGCACCGGTCGTGGTGTGCCGCACCGGCTACACCGGTGAGCATGGCTTCGAGCTAGTCGCGCCGAACGAAGTTCTCGTCGATCTGTGGAATGCGGCCGTCGCAGCAGCTGAAAGCGTTGGTGGTCTTCCTGCCGGTCTGGGCGCACGTGACACCCTGCGCACCGAAATGGGCTATCCGTTGCACGGCCAGGACATCAGCCCGAATATCTCGCCGGTCACTGCTGGCCTAGGTTGGGCCATCGGCTGGGACAAGCCCGAGTTCGCCGGCCGTGATGTTCTGCTCGCCGAGAAGGCAGCGGGCCCAACGCGTCGCCTTCGCGGAATCCTGGCCAACGACCGCGGTATCCCGCGTGCACACATGAACGTGCACGCCGATTCACTCGACGGCACTGTGATCGGCGAAGTTGTCAGCGGCACGTTCTCGCCCACCCTCAAGCAGGGCGTGGGGCTTGCACTTCTTGATTCGTCGATACAGATCGGCGACACCGTGGTTGTCGACGTGCGCGGCCGCGCTTCGTCGTTCACTGTGGCCAAGCCGCCGTTCGTTCAGCCCTCGACTCGCTGAGCCGACTCGTGCGACAAACCCTCTAGCCGGGCAAGATCAGGGCGGTCTCATCGAGATCGCTGATCGTTCGACGGTCGAGAAGTGCCATGGTTCCGGAGATTCCCTTGCGGAAGAGCGCGAGCACCTGATCGACGCCCTCCTCGCCACCAGCGGCAAGTGCCCAGATGTACGGGCGTCCGATCAGCACTGCTCGCGCGCCTAGCGAAACTGCCTTCACCACATCGCCGCCGCGCCGCACACCGCCGTCCATGAGAACTTCAATGCGATCGCCTACGGCTGCGACTACTTCAGGAAGTGCGCGAATGGTCGCCGGTGCGCCGTCCAAGCCATTGCCGCCGTGGTTTGACACCGAGACCGCATCGGCGCCGAGATCAGCAGCGATGCGTGCATCCTCAGCAGTGATGATGCCTTTCACCACCAGCGGGCCTTTCCAGTGCTCGCGAATGAACCTGATGTCGTCCCATGTCGGCGGGTGTTCACGCAGAGCCGCGCTCCCCTCGGCGATTGTCATGGTTCGGCCGTCTACGCCCGGCACATTGGGCGCTGTGAGATCAAGACCGCCACGCAGGAAGCTCACCGCCCATCGGGGATGCGTGAGCATTTCGGGGGCGTGCCGGACAGCGCTCGTGAGATCAATTCGACCCGGAGGCATAGCGGCCTTGCGCGTATCACTTCCGCCGGTGCCAGCAGCGAGATCAACGGTCACGATGAGAACGCGGACACCGGCCCTGCGTGCGCGCTCGATCGCCACCGCGGTGCCCTCGCGACCGCCGATCATGTAGAGCTGGAACCAAGTGTCGGGGTTGACGGCGGTTACCTCCTCGATGCTCGTGCTTGCGAGGATGCTCACTCCGGTTGCGATACCAGCGCGAGCGGCTGCCCGAGCCACCGCCAGCTCGCCGCCAGGGTGGGCTATGCGTATGAAGCCAGCCGGCGTGGTGATAAGCGGCATCGACAACTCGGAACCGAGCACGGTCGTGCGCGTATCCGGCATGGAGTGATTGCTTGATACGCGAGGGCGGAATCCAATCTCCTCAAAGGCTTCAACATTCGCACGCACCGTGATCCGCGCCTCGTTGCCGCCCTCGATGAACGAGTAGACGGATCCGGGCAGGTGCCGCTTGGCAAGCCGACGAGCATGAGCGACGGATTCGAGTGATCGAGTCATGCCCTGCCTTCCCGTAGGTCCTGAATAGTACGCAGACTTCAGGCCAGCAAAGCCAGAACGACGAGAGCAGCGGTCGCGGTAATCTCGATGGTCGCTCCCAGTACATCGCCCGTGATTCCGCCAAGGCGTCGCCGTGCGATCACGAGCAGTACGACACCTGCGAGTATTCCGAGCACGACGCTCGCTGAGCCGAAACTTCCGACCAACACCCATGAGAGGGCAATGGCAACGATGGTCCAGGCAATCGCGACGAGCAACGGTACGGATGAGGCGACCATCGCGCCAAGGCCATCGGGTCGTGCCGCTGGCCACATGCGGGTGCATGCCCATGTCAATGCGATGCGACTTGTGACAATCGCGATGACGAAGGCGAGGTAGGCCTCGTGTGCGTCGGGTAAGGATGCGACCGCTGCGATCTGGAGCAGCAGGGTGAAGATCAACACGATCACGCCGAATGGGCCGATATCCGACTTGCGCGCGATCTCGAGCGCCGCCGCTGCGGGCTTGCCACTGCCGAGGGCATCGGCGGTGTCGGCGAGGCCGTCGAGATGAAGGGCGCGCGTTGCCCACGCCAGCAGTGCGAACGACACGATCGTCAGTAGTAAGACAATGGCACCGCGATCCCGGGTGATCAGCAACGGCAGTCCGCAGATCGCCGCGAGTGCTAGTGCGACAAGTGGTGCGAGGCTCATGGCCTGGCCGGCGGTGCGGCGGTCAATGTGCCGTGGTGCCGGGACTGGCAGTCGCGTCAGCGTTCCGATCGCCAGGCGGAGTGCATCAGGCATCGCGATCGCTCACGCCGGCCTCGCCGAAAGTGGCCATCTCGCGCAAGGTTGCCGTGGCCGATTGCACGATGAGCAAGGCGAGGAGCGCGCCCGTGCCCTCGCCTAGGCGCATCCCGTAGTCGACGATTGGCTCAAGGTCGAGACGATCGAGGGCAATCGACTGCGCGGGCTCTGTTGAGCGGTGGCCGGCCAGCCACCACTGCTTGGCGCGATAGCTAATGCGGTCGGCGATGAGCGCGCACGCGGTGCTGATCGTGCCGTCGAGGATCACGGGAACGCCGCGTACTGCTGCCTGCAGCAAGAAGCCGGTCGCGGCAGCGAAGTCGGGCGAACCAATGGTCGTGAGCAGAGCAAGTGGCTCGGCCTTACGCGGCTTGCCGCGGCGCATGGCGTCGCGAACAGCGGCGCACTTGCGCATCCAGGTGGTGTCATCGATGCCGGTGCCCTTGCCGGTGACAGTGGCAGCGTCGGCATTGGCCAGCAAGCCGATGATCGCGGCGGCCGGGGTCGTGTTGCCGATGCCCATATCGCCGGCGATCAAGAGATCGGCACCTGCATCGATTTCTTCATCGGCGATCCGACGACCGAGTTCGAAGGCCGCCTCGGTCTCGGCTTCGGTCATCGCATCCTCGCGGTCGATGGAACCGGAACCACGGCGGATGCGATGGGCCACGACGTCCGGATCGATCGCCTGGGCGTACTGGGGATCAGCGTCGACACTGACGTCGATGATGCGAACGCTGGCTCCGGCCTGGCGGGCGAGCACATTGACCGCTGCACCACCGTGCACGAAGTTGAGCACCATCTGCGCGGTGACCTCAGGTGGGTAGGCAGATGTCTGCGCAGTGCGCGCAATGCCGTGATCGCCGGCGAAGATCACCACGCGAGGTCGGGTGAATGCTCGCGGTGGGCAAGCGCCTTGCGCTGCGCTCACCCAGATCGACAGATCCTCCAGACGCCCGAGTGCACCGGTCGGCTTGGTGAGCATTCCCTGGCGTGCACGGGCCTCGTCAGCGGCGGCAGCGCTGGGCACTGAGATGAGCTCACTGAGTGCTGCGAGATCGGTCATGGGGAACTCCTGGGCAAGTCGAGAGTGCGGCCCGCGATAACGAGCGTTACGGGGTCGCAGACGTTGGCGAGTCGGGCATTGGTGATGCCGAGGAGATCGCGAAAGAGTCGCCCGCCTGGGTCAGTGGGAACGAGATCCATGCCGACCTCGTTGGTCACGAGGAAAACTTCTGCGGGGCAGGCGGTCACTGCGTCGACAAGAGCATCAACGCTTGCCAGTACCTGCGCGCGCATAGCGGTGTCGGTCTCGCGACCCCATGCCTGCGCCTGATCAAGTTGAGCGGTGAGCCACAGGCTGATGCAGTCGACCAGGATCGCGGAACCCGGGGCCGCTTCCTTAAGTGCGCGAGCGGCATCGGTGGTCTCGATCGTGGACCAGTGTGCGGGCCTGCGCTCGCGATGTGCGGCGATGCGCTGGGTCCATTCGAGATCATCTGCGCGCGTTCCGCCGGTCGCGACATAGGTCACGCTCGTGAACGCGCTCGCGAGTGACTCTGCGTACGACGACTTGCCTGATCGTGCACCGCCGGTGATCAGGTGGCGGAGCTTCCGGGGTCCGTCGACGGTGTCGAGCAGGTCGAGGTCGTCCATGAGTTCAACTCCCATTGCATGTAATCGCGCTTTCAGCTCAAGCTTCGGCGGATTGTGATGGCTCAGGTGCACGGCCACGATACGGGTGGCATCGGTGAGGGCGCCGTTGCGGCGTGCGGCCTGCAGGCTTGTGGGCAAGCTGACGAGGTCGAAGTGCCCGGTGCCATGGTCGGTCTTGTCACCGAAGCTTTCGTCGACCAGCACGACCCCGAACGTGCGATCGGTGATGGCGTCGAGGATGCCCGGAGTGAAGGGGCCGGTGTCGGTGGCGTAGAACAGTCGATCGCCCGCAGGATTTTGGAGGTCGTAGAGCAATGCCTCACCCGCGATGACATCGTTACCGCGCGGATCATGATTGGCTTCGATCGCGCGCAATTCGAAGTCTCCTGCTGAAGTGGGCAGCGTCGCGAGATCTCCAGCGACGATGACGTGGAACTCGACAGGCGAATTCGGGCCGACCCAGTCGCGGCACAGGTCGATTGCCAACGATGGCCCCCACACGTGCAGCGTGCCTAGATTCGAAATCCACTCGCGCCACAACAGGATTGATGGCGCGAGGTGATCTGGGTGCCCGTGGGTGAGCACGAGATGCTGAACCTGTCGAAGTGAGATTCCGCCGCGGGAAGCGCTGTAAGGAGCCGTGGGGCCGCTGTCGAGCATGACCACGTCATCGACGATCGCTGATGTCGGCATCCGCGTGCGGCCATCGCGCCGTTCGGATCCGCAGGAATGGCAATCGCAGAACGGATTCGGCCAGCCATCAGCCGACCCTGTTCCGAGCAGGAGAATTCTCATGTGCGCGTGATCGCAGACTGCGCTGCGGGTTGCGGGACGAACGTGACCGCGGGCTCAAAAGCTGCCTTGCGCGAGACTCGACGAAGTGCGAGAAGCACTGGTTTTCCGGCGATCAGGATCAGTACGACAGTGAGCACTGCACGCGGGATGTCATAGCCCAGGCTGGTGATCAGAGTGAATCGAAGCCAGTGAGCGAGGTTCTCACCGACAGGTGAACCGGCGACGAACGCGATCTGCTCAGGCAGCCCCGAGACGAAGGGCCAGAACCACAGATTCATGAGCAGTCCGTAGAGCAGGCTGACTGCTGCGCCGTACGCGGCCAGCATCGCGAGCTCGCGCTTGCCCGTGACTCTCGGGAGCAATCCGGCACCTAGGCCTACCCAAGCCGCAGCGAGCATCTGGAACGGCAGCCACGGGCCGACTCCGCCAGTGAGCAGGGCAGAGGCAAAGAGCGAGATCGCACCGAGGGAGAAGCCAAAGCCGGGCCCCAGAGCACGGCCGCCGAGAATGAGCACCATCCAGATGGGCTCGAGTCCCGCAATTCCGCCGCCGAGCGGGCGTAGTGCGGCGATTACTGCAGCCATCACGCCCAGAAGTGCAATCGACTTCGCGTCCATACCGCCATCGGAGATTTCTGCCAGCAGCACCAGCATGAGCATCGGCACGATGATCGCGAACAGCCAGGGCGCGTCACCGGCGTGCGCCACGACGGACGACTCGGGTGAGGCAATCAACGGCCAGGCGAAGGCGATGATCCCGATCAGCGAGGTGAGCGCGATGGCGAATCGAGACCGCGTCCCGAGTCTCATCGCGTGCACCTGTGCGCTTCTCATGTCAGACGGCCTCACCGTCGAGCGCGGAGGCGACATCGGTAACAGTGAGCCAGGCCTCGGGTGCGAGCACCTTGGCTACCTGCGGGGCGAACATCGGCGACGAGACAAGGACAGCAGCGGTCGGGCCGTCAGCCACGATCTCTCCGTCAGCGATCACCATGACACGGGTCGCAACCTCTGCTGCGAGCTCGACATCGTGAGTGGCCAGCACGACTCCGTGTCCGGCATCGGCGAGATCGGTGAGCACCGTGACTAATCGAGACTTGGTCGGGTAATCGAGTCCACGGGTGGGCTCGTCGAGCAGGAGTAGTGGTGGCCGCGCGGCAAGAACCACAGCAAGTGCGAGAAGCAAGCGCTGGCCCTCGGAGAGATCGCGCGGGTGAGTTCCGTCGTGCACATCGGGCGCCAGTAGCGCGAGCAGCGCGCGGGTCGTGCCGGGCTCTGCCTCGGCATCATGATCGGCCGCACGGCACTCGTCAGCGACGCTTGTGGCCTCGAGCAGATCACCCGGATCCTGCGGAACTAAGCCGACAGAGTGCACGAGCTCGCGTGGCTTGAGCGTGCGCGGGTCATGCCCGCTAGTCGAGACAGCACCGGTTGCGGTGCTACGAAGGCCGACCAGTGAGGAGAGCAATGTCGACTTGCCCGCACCGTTGCGCCCCATGAGAGCAACGATCTCGCCACGACGCACCGAGGTTGTGACACCGCGAAGTGCAGTAAACGAGCCGTAGCGCACCACGAGGTTCTCGGTTGCCGCAAGTTCCTCGCGTGACTGCGCACCATCGACCACGCGCAACGGTGGCGTGCGTCCGATCAGGAGATCGCGCAATGGCCCGGCTGCGCGGCGAGCATCGCGCACCGAGAGAGGCAGCGGGCTCCAGCCGGCAAGTCGCCCGAGCTCGACAACCGGCGGTGCGATGGGAGCAAGTCGCATGACATCGGCAGGGGTACCAAATACGAGCGGTTCGCCCACGCCGGGGATCACGATCATGCGATCGGCGTACTGCACGACGCGCTCGAGGCGATGCTCCGCGAGCACGACAGTGATTCCGAGATCGTGCACGAGTCGCTGGAGTGCGGCGAGTACTTCCTCGGCTGCGCCGGGATCGAGCGCCGAAGTGGGTTCGTCGAGCACGAGAACCTTGGGGTGGGATGTGAGAACCGCGCCGATAGCCACGCGCTGGCGCTGGCCGCCGGAGAGGGAGAGCAGTGCACGATGGCGAAGATCAGCCAAGCCCAAAAGGTCGAGGGTTTCCTCCACGCGACGCCGCATGACCTCGGGCATGATGCCCAGGCACTCCATGCCGTAGGCGAGTTCATCCTCGACGGTGTCAGTGACGAATCCGCTCATCGGATCCTGCGGCACGATTCCGACGAGATCAGCCAGCTCACGCGGCGGGTGGGTAGCGGTGTCGCGGCCGTTGATTGTGACCCGGCCGGAAAGAGTGCCGCCGGTGAAGTGCGGAACGAGTCCGTTGATCGCGCGCAGAAAAGTGGTCTTGCCGCTTCCGGTGCGTCCGACGACGAGCACGAGTTCGCCCTCCGGAATCGACACAGTGGCGTTCGCGAGCACCGGTGCCACGGCACCGTCGTATGTGATGGTCACATTCTCGAACTTGATCATGCGATCGCCGCCTTTTCGCGTCGGTGGACGGGACGTAGTGCTTGAGGCAGGCGTGGTGCAGTGAGAGCAGGGGTGCAGGCAATTGCCAGGGCGAGCACCGGTGCGAGGGGGAGCAGCGGCCACTGAGCCGGGTCGGTCGGGGTCGTGATGCCGGCCAGATGAGACCAGGCAGCCCAGGCGAATACTGCTGCGGCGATAAGCCCTGCCGCTGCCACGAGCCATTCGGCCAGCCACCACGGATCGGGGCGATAACGCGTGCGCACTGAACGACGTGCGGCCATCGTGATTCCGAGGACGCTCACCACGATGCCGGCTGCCAGCAGGGGAAGTCCGAGAAGTGCGGGGGACCCGGCTGCCACGATTGCATAGGTACCGATGCACGCGGCTACTAAGCCGGCGAGCAAGAAAGCGGAGGCAAGCCTTCGAGCGGGAGCGCTGATTCCCGCAGTGCGCCCGTAACCGCGTGAGTCCATCGCCGCGGCGAGCATTACGGATCGCTCGAGTGCGCCTTCGAACACCGGAACAGTTGAACCGGCAATGGCCCGCACGCCGTGCGTGGTGCGGCCACGCAGTCGACGCGCGGTGCGCACGCGCGAGATGTCACTCACGAGTTGCGGCGCGAAGGTCAGTGCGACCACGACACTCACGCCAACTTCATAGAGAGCAGCCGGCACCGATTTGAGAAGTCGGCTTGGCGAAGCGAGGGAATTAGCGGCGCCAACGCAGGCGATGATCGTCGCAAGACGCATTCCGTCGAATAGGGCGAAGAGAAGACTCTCGAGGGTGATCGTGCCGCCGAGCCGCACGCCGGCGAACCAGTCAGGCAACGCAATGCCCGGAGCATCAAGAAGCACAGTGGTGCCCAACGACGCGCCGAACAGCACCTGCGCCAGCACGCGCACGATGATGATGAACACGCCAAGACGCAGGAAGAACGCGAATGAACGTGCCCAGGGTGCATCGGGCTTGCGCGCCGACACGACAATCGCCGCGCAGCACACGATCAAGATCAGCAGCAGCGGATTAGTGGTGCGGCTTGCAGCGGCAGCCAGACCCAGTGCCCACGCCCACCACGCGCCAGGGTGTAACCACCGTGGGATGGCCGCGGCACCCAGTGCGATTCGCTGATCTATCACTTACGCCTCCACCACAAGGCGATGGCCAGGCCGATACCGAAGATCGCGACGAGAACAGTGAGCGAGATTGAGCCGAAGGAATTCAGGGCGTCCTTGCTCGGGCGTTCATTGACAGCTTGACCGGGTGGTCTCGCCGCCTGCTCGTTTACCTCGATGACAGGCGTGCACTCAAACGCCGGGTAGTTGCCGATTCCGCAGACCAGGCCACCTTCGACCCGGACAGGTAGCTGAGAACGCAGGATGTCGTACCCACTTGCGTCTGCATCGGCGACCACGCAGGTGCTCAATGCGGAGGTCGGCTCTTCGCCCTCGGGCGCCTCAGATGCGTAACCAGGGTCGACGATCAGGGCGATGCGCTTCTTGCCGCTGATCGGGGGAGTCGAACCGCACAGGTCGGCGAATGCGGTGGTCGGGTTCAGCGATGGCTGGCCCTCGGGGCCGCCGGCAGCACCGGTGATAGCGAAGCGCCAGCCTTCGACGGCTCCGTCGAGAGGGTTGCTCGTGGCTGAGCCTTGGGTGGCGAACTGCCATGAACCAGCGTTGCCCTGCCAGTAGGTCCAGTAGCGGTAGGCGGTCTCGGCCCGTGCGGCAGGCGCGATCGACGTCATCGCCAAGATAGCGATGCCGATGAACGCTGCCAGCGCACGGGCCGCGCGCATTACTTCTGCTCGCTGTTCTGAAGCGTTGCGATCAGGTTCACGCCACCGAATGCCTTGGGGTTCGAGCCAGTCGCCTTGGCTACCGACAGAAGCAGACCGAGTGCTGCCGGATTCGCGCCTGCGCTGGGCGTTGCGTACGCGACGGCGTTGCTCTTGAGTGCAGTGGTCGCCTTCATGACCGCTGCCTTTCCGACGCCGGCTGCAGCCAGATCGACAACCGCCGTGGCCGTAGCCGTGTAGTCGGGTCCATCACCGAACGATGATGCCAACGTGCCCGCGCTCGACAACTTCGACGATAGGTAACTCGCGATCTTGGTGGCCGGCTTGCCTGCGCACCTCGGTGCCGGACCGATCTTGCGTGCGGCCTGCACCGGTGCCGTGCCGACGAGTCCGTAGAGGCCTTGGGCACTCGAGAGCCCGTCGGGCTTACTGCCCATCTGGTACATGAGTGCGCCACCGTCAGGCGTGCCGCACGCGGTGATGAGCGAAGCAAGGAACTTGCTGCCCTTGACGAGATTCGGCTGCAGGCGATTCGGTGCCTGGGTGCCGAGTGCAGCGAGAGCAAGACCGGTGGAGCTTGAGTCAGAGGGTGAGCCCGCGTAGTACGGCCAGCCGCCGTCGGGGAGCTGGCTCTTCTTGAGCCACAGGCCGGCGGCGTCCGCTGCCATCACTGCCTTGGTCACCAGTGGCTGCGGTGCGAGGTTCGTATTGTCGATCGACATCAGTGCGAGCAATGCGAGGGATGTCGCGTTGGAATCGGGGCCCTTGCCGTTGGCTGCATCGACTGGGTCGCAGGGCTTGGTGAGATCTGAGCGGAATTGCTGGAAGCTGCCGTCCTTGCACTGCTGGCTGATCAACCAGCTGATCGCGGCCGGCGACGGCTTGATGCCGTTCGAGGTGAGCCCGACGATGGCGAGTGACTGTCGATAGACACCGTCGTAGGTCGGATCCGCGGAGCCGTACAGGCCGGTTGTGGTTGCTGCGCTCGCCGGCGAGGCGAGGCCGAGTGCGGCGAGCGCGAGTGCAGCGCCGGCGGCGATGATGCGGGTACTGCGTGACATGTGATTCCTGCTTTCCTCAATGAGCGGTTCGTGAACCAGCAGGAATCCTGAGAAAGCAGAATCCCCCCGGCACGAATGCACGGAGGGACAATTCAGGAAAGACCTGACTCGTCCCGTTACCTCGACGGATAGAGCCGCTCGTACTCGCCAGGTGCTCCGACTCGCCCTCAGTGAGGGATCACGGTTGCGGGACAGCGCCGGAATCACACCGGACTTTCCCTGGATCTCGAATACGTCGATTCAGTTGTAGTCGAACCCTACAGTGGTCTTGGGCCTGTCAGGTGGCAGGACGGAAGGAAGTGATGAGTTTCATCTGGATTTGCCACGCGCTCGATGGCACCGACGTCAATATTGCCGAAGCTCGCACCGAATTTCCGACCCAGGCAGATGCCGAGGCGTGGATGGGCGAGAGCTGGTCAACACTGCTGGCCTCGGGTGCTGACTCCGTCAGCCTGCTTGAGGGCGACCGACTGGTGTACGGCCCGATGGGACTTTCCTCTAGCTAGTTACTTCTTGCTGCCCTTGGGGGTGACGGGCTTTCCACCGCGACGTACGCGGGGCGGCGGAAGTCGCAGGCGACGCAGCTGCAGGGTGCGAAGAAGTGCATACAGGGTGATGCCCTTGCGCTCGGCATCATTCGGGAATGCTTCCTTGGCGCGCTTGTTCAGCTGGATGACCAAGATGATCGAGTCAATTGCGATGAGCGCCGTGATCGCGAAGAAGCCGGTCGAGATCAGTGTCGACAGCACCTGATTCTCGATGAAGCCGAGCAGCAGAACCGCGACAGCGATGAAGATGAAGTACTCGGCAAGGGTGAAGCGAGCGTCGACGAAGTCGCGTGTGAAGGCCTTGGCGGCGCCACGATCGCGTGCCGGCAGGTACTTCTCCTCGCCGGCGGCCATGCCCTCGCGGGCTCGCGCCTTCGAGGCGCGGTCGGCCTCGCGTGCTGCGGCCTTGGCGGCCTTGGGGTCATTCGGAGTCTTCAAGAACTGCTTGCGCGCGCGCTGGGCGTCCTTGCGCGACGGGGTTGCTCGCCCCTTGGTGCCGGAGTGGGTCTCCTCCGCCGCAGGCGTGGAAGCCGGTGTCTCGTTGCTCTTGCCTCGTCCGAACATGGGGGAAGCCTAATGGGCTGGCCGCCTCAGCTAATCGGCAAGGCTCAACATGCGGTCGAGGGCGATCCGAGCCCATTCCTGGGTTTCGGCATCTACTTCGATGCGGTTGATCACGGTGCCCGAGGCCAAGTTCTCGAGAGTCCAAACTAGGTGGGGCAGGTCAATGCGATTCATGGTCGAGCAGAAGCAGACGGTGCGATCGAGGTAGACGATCTCCTTGTCGGGGTTGCGCATGGCAAGTCGCTTGACGAGGTTGAGCTCGGTGCCGACAGCCCACTTGCTGCCGGCCGGAGCCGCATCGATCATCGCGATGATGCGCTCCGTGGAACCGACGAAGTCAGCCTTTTCGACAACCTCGTACGAGCATTCCGGATGCACGATCACACTGACGCCAGGTACTCGCTCTCGCACCTCATCGACGCACTCTGCAGTGAAGCGACCGTGCACCGAGCAGTGACCGAGCCACAGGATCATTCGCGCATCGCGCATCTGCTCGACCGTCAGGCCGCCATTGGGTCGGCGCGGGTTGTAGACGACGCAGTCGCTCAGTGACAATCCGAGATCGCGCACCGCGGTGTTGCGGCCAAGATGCTGATCGGGCATGAACAGCACCTTCTCGCCACGGGCGTAGGCCCACTCCAGGGAGGCTTTTGCGTTGCTCGAGGTGCAGATCGTGCCGCCATGTCGTCCGGTGAAGGCCTTGATCGCGGCGGTGGAATTCATGTACGTGATCGGAATCGTGACGCCTGCAACACCGGCCGCCTCAAGATCACGCCAGCACTGTTCGACCTGATCGATGGCCGCCATGTCGGCCATGGAGCAGCCGGCAGCGAGGTCGGGGAGGATCACGGCCTGGCTGTCGTCGGTCAAGATGTCGGCGCTCTCGGCCATGAAGTGCACGCCGCAGAACACGATGAACTCTGCTTTCGGGTGCGCGGCAGCTTGCTGGGCGAGCTTGAAGGAATCGCCTGTCACATCGGCGAAGGCGATGACCTCATCGCGCTGGTAATGGTGACCGAGGATGTACACCCGATCGCCGAGGGCGGCCTTGGCGCGCTGGGCGCGCTCCACGAGATCGGGGTCTGAGGCAGGGGGCAGGGCGCCCGGGCATTCGACGCCAAGCTCACTGGACGCGTCGGCGGCGCGCCCGAGCAGCAGTAGCGCCAGCGGGGTCGGCTGTGGATCCACCTGTGAGCTCACGGCCTCATTGTGGCCCATGCCGGCGGCGTCGGCCGTTCGCATCCCCGGACACGGGAATACGCCACTAGGCGCATGTGTTACTCCTGACATAGACTGCAGATAAGGCTTACCTCACTTGAAAGGCCACACCATGTCGACTGAAACCGCTGTGCCCGTCGAAATCGTCACCGCCGACGGCATTGTTCTCACCGAGACCGCGGCCTCCAAGGTCAAGGCGCTTCTCGAGTCCGAGGGTCGCGATGACCTCGCATTGCGCGTTGCCGTGCAGCCCGGTGGCTGCTCGGGTCTGCGTTACCAGCTCTTCTTTGATGACCGCAGCCTCGATGGCGACGTCTCGAAGGACTTCGGCGGCGTTTCGGTCGTCACTGACCGCATGAGCGCCCCGTACCTCAACGGCGCCACTGTCGATTTCGTTGACACCATCGAGAAGCAGGGCTTCACCATCGACAACCCGAATGCGGGCGGCTCGTGCGCCTGCGGTGACTCGTTCAGCTAGTCCACGACCTAGTCGAAAGGCCCGCCGTTACCGGCGGGCCTTTCGCATGAGTGGAGCCGCTGAAAGCGGCCGTCCTTGTTGACGAAGTCGAAAGTCAATCGCGCCGAAACCCTTACGGTTGCGCCAGCCTCGCCCGTGGGATCCTTTGGCGATAGAGACATCTCAACTGTCACGCAGGATCACAAGTTGACTTAGCGCTTTCCCCCTGGCTGATGACCCCGCGAGGACTCTTTGACCTGTGGGGCAGGCTCGGTGGGCACGTAGGGGCAATAGACGTCGGCTCGTGGAAGTCGCAGGGTTAACAGGTACTTCTCCACGACGTTGTTCATGCACGAAGAGGGCCCGACAAGGATCCCGTGCGTCGTGCTTTCGAAGGTCATCGTGCGCGACTTCGCGAAGGTGTTGGCCAGGCTACGTCCCCAGATCCACGGTGTCGCAGCATCCCCAGAGCCAACAAGAAGAGCGGCGCATTAGGCAGGGCGATCGTGGTGTCGGCCGGTGATGACGGCGGGGAATAACCGGAGGGGAGACCTAGGCACATGGACGCGCGACCGACATGGCCGTAGGAGGTGCCGTAGTTCTGCTCAGCGTCCCTCGACATCCTTGCCAGGTCTGCCGTCGTGGGGCGATCCGCCATGTCCGCGCACGTCACGAACTTGATGATGAAACTGTCGCTGTCGGGGTCCGGAATAACAACTTCGTCGTCGGGGTTCGGATCCAAATCGTCAAGGTCAAGGTCAAGGTCCGCCACCTGACCCCCATTATTTGGCCGCTCGGATTTTGTTACATAGTCATACAGGCTGTTTACAAGATCTCGCATAACTGGGTATTGGGACTGATTTCGCGCGAGGTCATTGAGTGTTCCAAAGAAATTCCAGCGAGTGAGGACCACCCCGTCACTGATCTCTATCACGAAATCATCGAGGTATGCATCGATGGCTCGAATCTTGTAGGCCTGCCCCTTGCCAACCAGCGAGGCATAGACCTGCATGGCGGCGTAATTGCCGGCCGGCGTGGTTGCGCCAAATCGCGCGATGCTTTCGTTAGCCATAAAGCTGGCGTCTTCTATCAGGGCGCGTACCTTGTCAGGGAATGTGCGTGCATAGGCGTTGCCGAGGCGGGTGCCATAGCTGATGCCCCAGTAGTTCCAGCGGGGATAGCCCAGGGCGGCTCGCATAGCATCCATGTCGCGCACCACCTGCCAGGTTCCGAGGTAGGGAGCCGCATTGGGGTTGGCCGCGAAGCAGGCAGCCGACGCCGCACCCTCGAGGGTTGCGGCCTTTTCCCAGTAGGCATCCCAGTCAACCGGGCCCGTGTCCGGTGGCATCACGTTCACCGGGACGCACTCTTTGAGATTGGGCTCACTTTTTGCCACGCCCCGTGGATCCCAACTGACTACGTCGAAGCGGTCGCGGATGGAGTCGGGCAGGAGGGAGTAGACCCACGCGTGCATGTCGACCGCTGAGCCACCGGGGCCACCGGGGTTCCACGTGAGTCCGAGCTTTCCCGCGCCGCGCGAAGGCGTGGTGACCCTCATGGCGATCTGGATCGTGCGCCCATCGTTTGGGGTTTGCCAGTCCAGTGGCACGGTGAGCTTGGCGCACTTGGTCCGGGGTGGCAGATCCTCCCCAGCCGGGCAGGTGACGTACGCAAGCTTTGGGGTGAACGTCGCGTTGACCATGGGCGCTGCAGCGGAGCTGGCAGGCAGTAGGCCCAGACCGAGAGCTATCACGGCCGTGATGGCGAATGAGGGAATGATGATCAAGCGCTGGCGGGTAATTGTGATCCCCCTTCTAGAAGGGAAACGCGCACTTTTCGTGCACCGCACCCCGTGCTTGGAACTTTAGCCATCATCGTTTCTCAGTGCAATGGCCTGCTATTCATGTGGTTAGCTACCGCGGGTGACCGTGACGACGAATGCGGTGGCCGGATCCGCGGTACGCACGAAACGCAGGCGCATCGAGTTGTCTCCGACATTGCCAGAATAGAAGCCGCCGACCTCGGAGAGAATCACTGAGCTGTTGTCGCTGGACAGCGAGCCGAGCAGGTCTGCAGACAGCTTTTTGCCATCGTTTTCCCAGCTTTCAGTGCCCCACAAGAACGGGCCTTCCTGCTTGGTGATCTCGATGGTCAGCGATGACGTCTCGATGGTCTTGTCGTTGGTGGGGAATTCGTAGGTGCCCGTCCAGGTTCCCTTGAGATTCGGGACGGCGGAATCAGAGCCGCCGCACGCGGCGAACACGAGGGGAGTGGCGCACAGGACAGCCGCGGCGATGATGCGTCGCGTCTTATGAGGAGTGAGTTTCATTGGAGGAGTATTGCGCATGGACCGCTAAGGTCTTGGCCCATGGCTGTCCTCATAACTGGGTCCGTGGCGACCGATCACTTGATGACCTTTCCGGGCAAGTTCGCCGACTCGATCGTCGCCGACAAGCTCGACAAGATCTCCCTCTCTTTCCTCGTCGAGGAACTCGACGTGCGACGCGGTGGCGTGGCCCCGAATATCGCGTTTGGCATGGGCTGCCTAGGTCTCAAGCCGGTGCTGGTCGGCGCGGTCGGCCCTGACTTCGCTGACTACGAGTCCTGGCTGAATCGCCATGGTGTCGACACGCGAGGCGTGCATGTCTCGAGCTCGCATCACACCGCACGTTTCATCTGCACGACTGATCAGGAGCAAAACCAGATCGCCTCGTTCTACCCAGGCGCAATGAGTGAGGCCCGCAACATCGAGCTGAAGCCGATCGTTGATGTGGTCGGATCCGCCGAACTCGTGCTGATCGGCGCGAACGACCCGGGTGCGATGGCGCGTCACACTGATGAGTGCCGATTCCGCGGTTACGCCTTCGCGGCTGACCCCTCGCAGCAGCTCGCCTACATGGAGGGCGACGACATCAAGCCGCTCATTGAGGGCGCGACCTATCTGTTCACAAATGAATACGAAGCCGCGCTCATTCACCAGAAGACCGGCTGGTCGGCTGCCGATATCGCGGCAATCGTCGAGACCCGCGTGACGACTCTTGGCGCCGACGGCGCTCGAATCGAGCGACGCGGAGAGGCGCCCGTGGTGGTCGCGGTCCCTGAGGAAGAGCGCAAGGCTGATCCCACTGGCGTCGGCGATGCCTTCCGCGCAGGCTTCTTGTCGGCGAAGTCGTGGGGTCTCTCTGATGAGCGTGCTGCTCAGACAGGTGCTCTGCTTGCTACGTACGTCATCGAGACAGTAGGCACCCAGGAGTATGAGTTAGCGCAGAAGCATTTTCTTGAGCGCATGGCCAAGACTTATGGAGATACGGCCGCGGCCGAGGTTGCGGCGCACGTCACCTGCCCGCGACCGTAGCGTTCAATCGAGATGTCACCTCGCGAGCCCGGGCCGTCGGTGTGGGACTTGCCTGATCCGCGCGACGCGGAGCCCTTCGAGGACGTTGTCTGCGTCGGTGCTGATCTTCAGCCCGGCACGGTGCTGCAGGCCTATCGGCGAGGGCTCTTCCCGATGCACCTGGAAGAGAATCTGCTGGGCTGGTGGAGTCCGGATCCGCGCGGGATTCTTCCGCTGCAGTCACTTCGCGTGTCGAACTCACTGCGAAAGTCGATGCGCCAGTTCGAGATCACGATTGATCGTGACTTCGCCGGTGTGATGCGTGCGTGCGCGGAGACTCCGCGCGAGCACGGCTGGATCACCGATGGGTTCACCGCCGCTTACTGCGCATTGCACGAACTCGGCTGGACCCATTCGGTCGAGGCATGGAACAGCGACGGTGAACTCGTGGGCGGGCTGTACGGAATAGAAGTGGGCGGGCTCTTCGCCGGTGAATCGATGTTCCATCTCGAGCGAGATGCGTCGAAGGCGGCGCTTGTCGGCCTGGTCGATGCTTTGTCTTCAGGCGGTTCGCGATTACTCGACGTGCAGTGGGCAACAGATCATCTGGTCTCGTTGGGTGCGATCGAGATTCGACGCGAGGCCTATCTCGACCTGCTGAGCGAGGCGCTCACACATCCTGCAGCTCTTAATGCGCGTTGATGCGCGCGGCGTAGGCCGTACCTGAATCCTGCAACGCCGAGGAGAGGTACTCATTGCCGGTCATCCGACACCAGGCCGGAATGTCGAACTCGGCAGCAGGATCGTCAGCCATAACTACGAGCACCGCATCGACGCTCGCTGAACGCGCCGCGCGCGCAAGGGCGATGACCGGCGCTGGGCAAAGATTGCCGCGTTCGTCGATCCACTGATCGCGCGCGGGCCACTCGTCAGATACCGGCATCTGCTCGCACCGAATTGATGACGTCGGGAATCTCACGGACGAAGTGATCGACCGTGTCATCGGTACAGCCGAACGGAAGTGAGACGCGCACATTTCCTCCGGTCAGCGCACCCATGGCGGCCAGCACATGACTGGGTCGCTCGGTGTCGGAGACACATGCCGAGCCGCTGGCAACGGCGATACCGCGTCGATCGAGTTCGGTGACCACGGCCTCGCCGCTGCAGTACAGGGCCGAGAAGGTGACAACGTGGGGGAGTCGGTCGTCGGGATCTCCGACGATGTCGACATCGGGAATCGAGGCAGCGATCGCGGTGCGTATCCGCGCAATGAGCGCGTGGGTTCGACGGGCCTCGGACTCCCACACCGGTTCAATCGTCTCGGCGGCGATCCCCGCGGACGCAGCAGAGGCGATATCTGGAAACCCGCCAAGCCAACCCCGCTCACTTCCGGGCGGTCTCACCCAGCTGGTGCCCTGCCTGATCACCAGGGCGCCCACGCCGGCTGGGCCGCCCCAGTCGCGCGCCGAGACCGCCAGGGCGGTCCAGCCCGCGGGGAGCGGCAGGCGCGCTGGGCACGCAGTCGCGTCGACGAGCAGGGCAATGCCATGGGGATCGAGCATGGTGGTCAGGCGGTCGACGGGTTGCCGGGTGCCGACCTCCGGATTGGCGGCCTGCAGGCAGGCCACGGCCCAGTCAGGTTGCTCGGGGACGAACTCGAGCTTTACCCGACCGAACGAGTCGACCGGTAGCACCTCAACCTCGCGGTCGCAGCGGTCAGCTGCTTCGAAGAGCGCCAGGGATTCGACCGAACTGAGCGCAACTGCACCTGTTGGGCGAGTGGCGAGAAGGCCGGCGAGTCCGAACTCCAAGGCCGACCGAACCGAGGACGTCAGGTGCACCTCACTCGGCCTCACTCCGAGGAAGCCTGCTATCGCGGCTCGTGCGGAATCGAGTACTAGACCGGCCGTGCGACCGGCGTGATGAAGCCTTGCGGGGTCGGCCCAGGCGATCTCTTCGGCTGCCCGGCGGGCGGCCACAGCGGCCGGCAGTAGCGGGGAACCGCCGAGGGCGTCGAGGTACCCGGGCGGGGCCGGCGCGAAGGCCGAGCCATCGCCGATCTCGGGGTTTTGGGCCACGGGCACACGCTAACTGTGACATGCCCGACATGACCCGAATTCCCCGTGGCCCGGCCAGGCATCCTTAGGGGAGGTGCGCTAGTCTCGAAAACGTCCGAAGAAGCGAAAGGCGATCCGTGTCCCTCAGCATTTCCCGTCACCGCAGTGACGTGTCTGGCAAGCATCGCGCCCTGCGTGCGGGTGCTCTGGCCCTAGGGGCAACCACCGTCGCGCTGATCGCCTCCGGTTGCACTGCGAACGAAGCTTTCTTCTTCGATCTGCCGGCTCCGGCGACCGAGGAAGCACCGATCATCCAAAATCTTTGGCAGGGCTCGTGGATCGCGGCCTGGCTCGTCGGTCTCGTCACGTTGGTTCTCATGCTGTGGGCGGCCTTTGCGTACCGTCGTCGTAGCAACAGTGATGTCCCCGAGCAGACCAAGTACAACCTGCCGATCGAAGTGCTCTACACGATCGTCCCGCTGGTCATGATTCTCGGCCTGTTCTGGTTCACCGCGAAGGATCAGACGGAGATCTTGACCCTCGACAACGATCAAAAGCAGACCGTGAACGTCGTCGGCTTCAAATGGAGCTGGGGCTTCAACTACATCGATGAGAACGTCTTCGACTCCGGAACCCCCGACTTCGTGCCCACCTTGGTCCTACCAGTGAACGAGAAGGTTCGCTTCGAGCTCACCTCGCCTGACGTCATTCACTCCTTCTGGGTGCCCGCCTTCCTTTTCAAGATGGACGTTTTCCCGGGCAAGACCAACTACTTCGAGCTCACTCCGAACAAGCTCGGTACCTTCCCGGGCAAGTGCGCTGAGCTATGCGGCACCTACCACTCCGGGATGCTCTTCAACGTCAAGGTCGTCGAACGCCCCGAGTTCGACGCGTACGTCGAGTCGTTGAAGGCGCGGGGCAACACGGGGCTACTCGATACGGCACGCACTAATAACGATGGCGCTATTCCAGGGGAGCGGACACTGTGACACTTCTAGACGAGCCCTTCGTCACGACGACGCCCACCCAGGCACCCGCCAGGAAGCGCAGCCCCGGTGCCGCCGTGGTCTCGTGGATCACCTCGACTGACCACAAGACCATCGGTTACATGTACCTGATCACCTCGACCATCTGGTTCTTCGTCGCTGGCGCCATGGCACTTGCGATTCGCGCAGAGCTCGCGGCTCCGGGGATGCAGTTCATGTCACTGGAGCAGTACAACCAGATGTTCACCATGCACGGCACGATCATGCTGTTCCTCTTCGCGACACCGCTGTTCATCGGCTTCACCAACGTGATCATGCCCTTGCAACTCGGCGCACCTGACGTTGCTTTCCCGCGCCTAAACATGCTCGGCTACTGGCTATTCCTCTTCGGCGGCCTCATCGTGGCAGCGGGCTTCTTTACCCCTGGTGGCGCGGCCTCCTTCGGCTGGTTCGCCTACGCACCGCTGAGTAACGCGGTCAACTCACCCGAGGTTGGCGCCGACATGTGGTTCCTTGGCCTGGCACTCGGCGGTCTGGGCACCATCTTGGGTGCCGTCAACTTCATCACCACCATCTTCTGCATGCGTGCTCCGGGCATGACCATGTTCCGCATGCCGATCTTCACCTGGACAGCCTTCGTCACGAGCATCCTCGTGCTGATCGCGTTCCCGGTCCTGGCAGCAGCCCTCGTGGTCGCGTTCATCGACCGTCACTACGGCGCCGTGGTCTTCGATCCCGCGAACGGCGGCGCGATCCTCTGGCAGCACCTGTTCTGGTTCTTCGGGCATCCTGAGGTGTACATCCTCGCTTTGCCGTTCTTCGGCATCGCCAGCGAGATCATCCCGGTGTTCTCGCGCAAGCCGATCTTCGGTTACAAGGGTTTGATCTTCGCCACCATGGCGATCGGTGCCCTCTCAGTCGCAGTGTGGGCTCACCACATGTACGTCACCGGCTCGGTCTACCTGCCGTTCTTCGCCTTGATGACCATGCTCATCGCGGTGCCTACTGGCGTGAAGTTCTTCAACTGGATCGGCACCATGTGGAAGGGCTCTATCTCCTTCGATACCCCGATGCTGTGGACCATGGGCTTCTTGATCACCTTCTTGTTCGGTGGTCTGACCGGCATCATCTTGTCGGCGCCGCCGCTGGATTTCCACGTCTCCGACAGTTACTTCGTCGTGGCCCACTTCCACTACACCGTGTTCGGCACCGTGGTATTCATGTTCTTCGCCGGCCTGTACTTCTGGTGGCCGAAGATGACAGGCAAGATGCTCGACGAGCGTCTGGGCAAGATCCACTTCTGGCTGCTGTTCGTCGGCTTCCAGGTCACTTTCTTGATCCAGCACTGGCTGGGTGTTCAGGGCATGGCTCGGCGCTACGGCGACTACCTACCTGAAGACGACTTCACAGCCTTTAATCAGGTGTCTACCGTGGGCGCGGCGATTTTGGCCATCTCCTCGATCTTCTTCATCTGGAATGTCATCAAGACCTCGCGCACTGCGCCGATGGTCAACTGCGATGACCCGTGGGGCTGGGGCGCCTCCCTTGAGTGGGCCACGAGCTGCCCGCCGCCGCGTCACAACTTCACCTCCTTGCCGCGTATCCGCTCCGAGCGCCCCGCCTTCGACCTGCATCATCCGGAGCTTGCTGCCCCGGGCGCGCATGCTCCGGCGAAGACGGGAGCTGACCAGTGAGGATCGAAGGCCTGCTCTTCGCACTAGGGTCAGCGTTCTACCTGGCCATCGCTGCCATCTACTGGTATTTCAGCCGCGATGTCATCGGTACCACCGCACTCGCACTGACAGGCGCTCTCGCCTTCCTGGTGGCCTTCTACGTGCTGTACACGTCCAAGCGCGTGTACCCGCGCCCCGAGGACCGCCTGAATGGCGATATCGAAGAGGCTGATCCCGAGTACGGCTTCTTCAGCCCCCATTCGTGGTGGCCGCTGGCCATTGGTATCTCGGCTGCGATCATCGGTGTCGGCCTGATCTTTGCTGTCTGGATCATCGTCTTTGGCGTATTCATGCTCTTCATGTCGCTTTTCGGCTGGATGTTCGAGTACTACCGCGGCGAGTTTGCCCACTAGTAGCTCCTAGTTCCGTGCGCGACGTTCCCCGCGCGGGGAACGTCACATGTGTCATCCGCGTCATAACCTGTAGAGGTCTTCATCCGACGCTGTCCAGGAGAATCCATGCGCGCCCCGGCACTGATAAGAACGACCCCGAGTACTACCGCATCCAGGTGTTCAACGCGATGCGCATCACGTCATCGGGTGAGTTCTTGCATGGTGCCCCATGGTCAGTGGGCTATCAGGGTCGGGCGAATGTCAGCCATGGCTGCATCGGGATGAGCAGTGCGAATGCCGAGTGGTTGTTCGACCAATCGAGCCTGGGCGATGTCGTCGAGATCACCGGCACGAACCTTCCTCAGGATCTCGGCAATGGCGTGACCGTCTGGACAGAGGCCTGGAGCCAGTGGCTTGCTAACTCCGCGACGGGCGCCCACTGGACAACTGCGGATCCAGGGCTTGGTGATTCTGCCACGGGAGAGCTGCCGACCGGCTCGGCATCCCCGAGTGAATCGCCGAGTCAATCAGCACCTGCTGCCTAGGAGATCGTCACCAGGTGCAGGCGATGGGTGGCGCGGGTGGCGGCCACGTACAGATCCGAACCACGCACGGTCTGAGCACCGATCGCATCGGGGTCGATCACGAACACGATGTCGAATTCCAGGCCCTTGGTCTCACGGGCGGTGAGCACCGCGACGGTCGCGTCCAATGCATCCTCGCCGGCACTGAACTGCGGGCCGTCCAGCAGCGCTGCGAAGGCATCGCGATCGGCATCAGGCACGATCACCGCGTAGCGACCCTCGGCCTTGCCAATCGACTCGAGCACGTACGCGGCCAGCTGCGCGGCCGTGCATGAGTGCTCGATCGGTACCTCGCCGTCGCGAACTGCCTGAAGTACCGGAGGAGTCCCGCCGAAGCGGCCCAGTAGCTCGGCTGCCTTGGCCGCAGTCTGGCGGGTGATGCGGTACGTGATCGTCAAGGTGTGCAGATCCGTGCGGCCGGTGGCCCAGGTGAAGACGTCATCCCACGAAGTGACGCCCGCAGCGTGGGTGGTCTGCTGCAGGTCGCCCACCACTGTCATCGAGATGCGATTCGTGCGACGCGAAAGGCAGTGCCAGGCCATCGGAGAGAGCTCCTGGGCCTCGTCGACGATCACGTGTCCGTAGGTCCAGGTGCGGTCGCTGAGGGCCCGCTCGGCGACACTTAGGCGAGTGCGCGAGCTCAGGCTGCGGTCGGCGAGCCGGTCAGCGGAGATCCAGGCCCCCATGCCCAATGAGTTCAGCGATCGCGAGGCGTGCTCAACCTCGGCTGCTCGCTCCCGCTTGGCCTGGGCTTCAACTTGACGTGCTTCAGGGTCCCAGGGCCCGAGCTGCTCGGCGGCTTCGTCGAGCAGTGCAGCGTCATCGACTGTCCAGATGGGGCGCTCAACACGGGCGGCCAGCAAGATGCGCTGCTCACTCGGGCTGAGGATTCCGTTCGCGGCTTGGGCCAAGAACTGCGAGTCCTCGAGCAGCCGGGAGATCAGTCGTTCGGGGGTGCTGGGCATCCACATCAAGTTGAGCACACGGCGAATATGGCGATCCCCGGTGAGGTCAGCGAGTACGTCGGCGCGAATATCTGCGTCACGTTCATCCCAGCCGCGCTGCCTGGCCCGATACCGGCACAGATGTTGCAGGGCCTTCTCCAAGAACGGCTCACGAGCTAGGTGGAAAGCGAAATCCTTCGGCACCTGCCGGCGGGCCTCGGCCAGCTGCTTTGCGGTGATGCGCACGCTGCTGCCGTCTTCAAGATCGATGGTGACATCGGAAGTCGGAATGCGAATGATCGAATCGAGTGCGGCCGCGATAACGCGCACCATGCGAGTACTGCCCTTGATGGCCGATGCGGCGGCATCGTCGTACTGCTTGGCATTGACGGCTGGGTAGAGCTGGCCGGGGGTGAGCAGTACGACATCGGTCTCGCCCAGACTCGGTAGAACCTGATCGATGTAATGCAGGAAGGCACCGGAAGGGCCGACGATGAGCACGCCATCGCGGGCCAGCTGATCACGGTGGGTGTAGAGCAGCCACGCTGCGCGATGCAGGGCGACCACTGTTTTGCCGGTGCCCGGGCCTCCTTCGACGATGGTGATCTGCGAGAGCGGGCTGCGCACGATCGAATCCTGGTCAGCGGCGATGGTCGCGACAATGTCGCCCATGCGTCCCTCGCGCGGAGTCTCCACCGAGGCGGCGGCGGCGTCAGTAACATCGTGCACGGGGTCCTGGAGATCCTCATCATCGATATGAGTCACCGTACGACCTCGCGTGATGATGCGACGGCGAAGTTCGACTCCCATCGGCTGCAGCGCAGTGGCCTGGTAAAAGCCGGCGGCGGTAGGTGCGCGCCAGTCGAGCAGCACGGGGTTTCCCTCGGCGTCGCGCAGGCCCATGCGGCCGATGTGGCGAATCTCGGTGCGGCCGTCGACGTCAAGGTCAACTCGGCCGAAGGCCAGGCGATCGGCAGCGGCGCGGGCTGAGCGCAGTTGGGTGCTCCAATGGTCGAGCTCGGCCTGCCTCTCCACGGTGTCTTGCCCGGTGCCCGTGGAGGGTGCGGAGGCCGTTTTGTCGATGCGCTCGATCACGTGGGCCGTGTAGGAATCGAGCAGCTCATAGAACGCGGTGACGTTCCGCTGCTCAGACTCAAGTGCGTCGCTCATGGGGCCTCTACTCTGCCAGACCTGTCAAGTCCGGGATTCCTCGGCTCCCGATCCCTAGGATCGAGTCGGAGGTAATCGAATGTCTCTCGAGACCACGATCACCGTTGAGGAACTCGACGCTGATCCGTATCCGTTCTACGCCTACCTGCGCCGCGAGCGCCCGGTGGCCTACGTGCCCGCCGTGAACATGTGGATGGTCACTCGGGCTGCCGACGTCGAGTTCGTCACGACGCACCCCGAGTTGTTCACCGCCGAGGTCGCCGATTCCCCGATCGATGTCTCTTTCGGCGGCCCGACCATGTTGACTTTGGACGGTGAGCCCCATCTGGATCTTCGACGCAGCCTCGATGCGAAGTACAAGCCTCGGGTTGTGGCTTCGTATATCGATGACTTGGTCACTCCTATCGCGCAGGCGGCGCTGGAGGGCCTGCTCGTGCGACCCGAGCGCAAGGCCGAGTTGATGTATGACTACTTCGAGCCGATCTCCGTGCTGAGCCTTGGCGCGGTCCTGGGCCTGGCGCATCTCTCCGCCGAAACGCTGCAGGAGTGGTTCCACGGTCTTGCGACAGGGGCGATCAACTACGAACGCGATCCTGAGAAGCAGCGCATCAGTGACGAGACTGCCGTCAAGATCGATCATGAACTCCGGCCCCTCATGGAGCGCCTGCAGCGCGAGCCCGATGACTCGACGATTGCCTCCATGCTGACCAGCGGTTGTCCGGTCGGCAAGCACAGGGAGATCGACGCCGTGATGCCCTCACTCAAGGTCATCCTCACCGGCGGAATGCAAGAGCCCGGTCACGGGGCAGGGTCATGCATGTATGGCTTGCTGGCGAACCCCGGCCAGCTCGACTGGGTGCGCGAGGATCCCAGCCGGTGGGATGACGCGGTGCATGAGGGACTGCGCTGGGTGGCGCCCATCGGGACCCAGGTCCGCCAGTCAGTGCAGGAGATCGAGCTGCATGGCGTCACGATTCCGGCGGGATCGGCCGTGGGTGCTCTGCTGTCAAGTGCCTGCCGTGATGAGACAGTGTTCGAGAACCCGGATGACTTCGACGTGCGCCGCCCCCGGGTGCCCAACGCTGCATTCGGCTATGGCCCGCACTTCTGCGCCGGTCACGCCTTCGCCCGTGGCCAGGAAGTCATCGCACTGCGCTTGCTCGCGGAGGCGATGCCCGACCTACGACTTGATGACGAGTACGAGGTTGAGTTCAGGGGCTGGGAGTTCCGGGCCCCGGCAGCTCTGCACGTACGCTGGTAGGTCCCGAACATGGAAAAAGCCCGGCAGATGCCGGGCTTTTTCCATAAGTCGTGCGTTACAGGTGGCCGCCATCCTTGGCGAGCTGCTCTGCATTCGTCTCGGGCATGCCCGGGTGATGCAGGACGCCGCCATGAGCACGGTTGATCTGGTCAGCATCCTCATACGCATGCAGGGGAGCCTCGATGGCTGCTGCATGAGCGGCGTGATGCTGGCCTTCCTCGATCTCGGCGGCGCTCGGTAGGGCGATGTTCTCCGAGTAGAAGAACCCGCTGAGCTTGGAGCGCAGCTTCTTGATCTGGTAGTGCTTGTTGCGCACGCCATCGGCGTCGGTGGCCGCCGGAAGCGGCAGGGGAGTGATGTCGGTCTTGCCAGTGATCACTGCCATTTCCTTGGCATTGATCGGCTGGTGGACCTCGATGAACTCGCCATTCGGCAAGCGCAGGATGCGACCGGACTCGTAACCGTGGAGCAGCTTGTCGCGGTCGCGGCGCTGCAAGCCCAGGCAAATGCGTCGAGTGACGATGAACATGAGCGGTGGGATCACGAAGAGCGCGATGCGCAAGGTCCAGGTAATCGCGTTGATCGACAGCCCGAAGGTGATAGCGATGATGTCGTTGGCGCCACCGATCCACAGCAGCAGGTAGAACGTGAGCGACATGACGCCGATACCTGTGCGGGTCGGAGCATTGCGCGGGCGGTCAAGAAGGTGATGCTCCTTCTTGTCTCCGGTGACCCAAGCCTCGAGGAACGGGTATAGGGCAAGGGCCGTAAAGATGATGCCCGGGATGACGACCGACGGGATGAAGACGTTCCAGGAGACGGTGAACCCGAAGAGAGTCGACTCCCAGTTCGGCATCGTGCGCAGGGCGCCATCAAGCCAGCCGATGTACCAGTCCGGCTGCGAACCGGCGCTCACTTGATCGGGCACATAAGGCCCGAATACCCAGATGGGGTTGATGGTGACAAGACCGCTAATCAAGGCGATCACACCGAAGACCACGAAGAAGAAGCCGCCGGCCTTGGCCATGTACACCGGCATGAGCGGGTAGCCCACGACGTTCTCGTTGGTGCGGCCCGGGCCGGGGAACTGGGTGTGCTTCTGGGTCCAGACGAGCATCAAGTGGATCGTCACGAGGGCCAGGATCAGGCCTGGAATCAGAAGGATGTGCACGCCGTACAGGCGCGAGATGAAGTCGGTGCCGGGGAACTCGCCGTCGAACAGCAAGAACGCCATCCAGGTTCCGATGACTGGGATTGATTGAATGATTCCGCGAGCAATCTGAAGGCCAGTGCCCGAGAGCAGATCGTCGGGGAGGGAGTAGCCGGAGAAGCCAGCCCCCAGGCCCAAGGTGACGAGGGCAACGCCGATGATCCAGTTGAACTCACGTGGCTTGCGGAATGCACCGGTGAAGAACACTCGGAACATGTGCACGCTCATCGCTGCGATGAAGATCAGTGCGGACCAGTGGTGCATCTGGCGCAGGAGCAGGCCGCCGCGCACATCGAAGGAGATGTCGAGAGTCGAGGCGTAGGCCTCGGACATCTTGATGCCCTTGAGCGGCACATAGGAACCGTCGTAGAGCACCTCGATCATCGAGGGCTTGTAGAACAGGGTCAAGAAGGTGCCGGTTAGGAGCACCACGATGAAGCTGTAAAGGGCGATTTCGCCCAGCATGAATGACCAGTGGTCGGGGAACACCTTGCCGAGGCTGCGCGAGAGGAACTTGTTGCTGCCAGTGCGCTGATCGACGTAGGTGGCGACTCCGCCGCCTACCTTCTCGACCGGGCTTGTGGTGGTCATCCACGCTCCCAGAAACTCGGGCCGACAGGTTCGGCGAAGTCGGACATTGCTACGAGATAGCCTTCCTCATCCACGCCAATCGGCAACTGGGGCATGCGGCGAGCAGCCGGGCCGAAGATGACGTTGCCGGAGTCAGCGAGATCGAAGGTTGACTGGTGGCACGGGCACAGCAGGTGATGAGTGCGCTGTTCGTACAGTGCGATCGGGCAGCCCACATGGGTGCAGATCTTTGAGAAGGCCAAGATGCCCTGGTAATCCCAGCCATCGCCCTGCTGCGAGCGGATGTCGCGGGGCTCCATGCGCACGACGAGGATCGCAGCCTTGCCGCGGGCGTTGAGATTGCCCTCGATCTCCTGAACCTCAGGAAGATCTGCAGGGATTGCGGAGATGAGACCGCCGACGGTGAGGTCCTCCGCCTTGACCGGCATGTTGGTGCCGTCGACGATGATCCGCTCGCCCTTCTTCCACAAGGTCTTCGAGAGGATTGCCTCGGGGCTGGGGCTGCCCGCGGGGGCGGTCCAGAGATCGCGCAGCATGATGACCAACGGGATCGGGAAGAGAGCCAGTGCGCCGATCAACGTGCGACGAATGATCGTGTACTGGGCGAAGCCCGACTCGGTCTTGCCCCGCTCGTAGTTGGCCTCGGCTTCGTCTTTTGCAGACACGGGGGAGGCCAGCTCGTGACGCTGAGCCACGACCTCGGTATCGGGCATGAGCTTCTTGGCCCACTGAATGGCGCCGGCGCCGATCAAGAACACGCCCAGGCCCATGCACAGGCCGAGTGAGAAGTTGAGCGCGCTCACATCGCCGAACACCGGGATGTAGACGATGGTCGTCTTGTCGATGAACAAGTACGCGATCACGAAAGCGAAGACGAGCAGGATTGAGAGCACGAACATGCTCGCGACCTGGCGCTCGGCGCGACGGGCTGCCTTCGGGTCGGTGTCGGTCAGACGGAGCTTGTGCTCGATATCGGCCACGGGGGAGTAGCCCAGCTTGACCGGGTGGTTCTCGTGGGAGCCACTCTCAAGCGCATTAGGGGTGCTGTGGTCGCTCATCGTGCCTTGATTCCGATCCAGATGGCCACTGCGATGAGAGCGGCGAAGACGGCGGTCCAGAGGAAGACGGTCTCGGGCACGGGGCCCAGGCTGCCGAGGGCGAGGCCACCAGGGCTCGGGAGGGTCTGCAAAGTGGCGATGTACTTCGTGATCGCCTGCTTGTCTTCTTCGGGGATCGTGGCGTCGTTGAAGATCGGCATGCTCTGCGGGCCGGTGATCATGGCCTCGTAGATGTCCTTGCTTTCGGACACCATCAGGCTCGGGGCGTACTTGCCCTGGGTGAGGGCGCCACCTTGGCCGGCTGCCTGGTGGCACTGGGCGCAGTTGATGCGGAAGAGCTCGCCGCCATGAGCGGGATCGGCATCCTCGTAGTCGAGCTGCTCGGCGGTCGGGATTGCGGGGCCGGGGGCGAGTGAGGCTACGTAAGCCGCCATCGCTGCGATCTGCTCTGGTGTGTACTGCGGTTCACCGCGCGCGACCTGGGCTCCGGGGGCAGCCATTGGCATGCGACCGGTGGAGACCTGGAAATCAACCGATGCAGCACCCGAACCCACGAGGGTCGGACCCTGGCCGGTGCCCTGTGACTCCATGCCGTGGCATGAAGCGCAACCCTCGAGGTACAGGCGCTTGCCCTGCTCGACCTGGGTCTGGCTGCTTGTGACCGCGGAGGCCTCAGCCGGGCCAGCATTCGCGATGACCGCGTAGCCGGCTCCAATGCCGATGAGCGCGATCAGCAGCATGGCAACCGCAGCCAGGGGGCTGCGCCGTCTTGCGGCCAGGAACTTCACCGTGGTCGTACCTTCCGTGTTGTCTTTCAATTGCAACGCTTTTGCGATGTTCGAGGGTGGAACCAGTGTTACTTGAGGATGTAGATCATGAAGAAGAGCGCGATCCAGACGACGTCGACGAAGTGCCAGTAGTACGACACGACGATGGCGCGCGTGGCTTCGTCGTGAGTGAAACGCTTGGCCACGTACGTGGTTGCCAGGACAAACAGGAAGGCAATCAGACCACCCACCACATGCATGCCGTGGAAGCCGGTGGTCAGGTAGAACGCAGAGCCGTAGGCGTTTGAGGAGAGCGTGAGGCCCTCGTGCACGAGCTCGACGTACTCGGTGACCTGACCGCCGATGAAGACCGAGCCCATCAAGAAGGTGATGATGAACCAGCGGCGCAGGCCCTTGACGTCGCCGCGCTCGGCAGCGAATACGCCGAGCTGGCAGGTGACGGAGGACAGAACAAGGATCGTGGTGTTGACGCTCGCGAACGGAATGTTCAGCAGCTGCGTCTCTTGCGCCCACAGCTCGGGATTGACGGCCCGCAAGGTGAAGTACATCGCGAACAGTGCCGCGAAGAACATGAGCTCACTCGACAGCCACACGATGGTGCCAATCGAGACCATGTTGGGTCGGTTGGCCGGTGCGTGCGCGTATGCCGCTGGGGTTGGGGTTGCTGTTGTCACGACAGGAGTCTCGCAGATCGCTGCTCGGGTTGCCTCCTGACCCCCCGTGAAATAGCCAGGAGAAAATGTCGCCTTTGTCACCTCCGGCGGTTGGGGTCGTCGTCACGAGGTCGCCCCTCACGGATAGAGTTCGCCCCGTGAGCCAAGAAACCGCCGCCGCCCGTCCGCTCAAGGTGCTCGTATACAGCGATGACCGCACCGTGCGCCAGCAGGTCTACCTGGCCCTCGGCCCGCGCCCGAGCGCTGACCTCCCGGAGATCGAATACACCGAGTGCGCCACCGAGCCGGCCGTGATCGTGGCTGTCGACAAGGGCGGATTCGACCTGCTGATTCTCGACGGTGAGGCAGCTCCGGCCGGTGGCCTGGGGGTCTCCCGCCAGCTCAAGGACGAGATCTACAAGTGCCCGCCGATCCTGGTGCTCGTCGGCCGCCCGCAAGATGCCTGGCTGGCCACCTGGTCGCGCGCCGATGCGGCCGTGGCCCATCCCATCAACGGCATCGCCCTGGCCGGCGAGGTCATCCGACTCCTGGCTGCGCGCCAGGCCGTCGCCACTGTCTAGCCCGCCCTCGAGCCATGACCCCTTCCCCGACGGCACCCACCTGGGCCTCGGTGCTGCGCACCCTGAGCTCACGTACCGATCTTGACCAGGTCAGTGTCACGTGGGCTATGGAACAGATCCTTGATGGCGTGGCCACCCCTGCCCAGATTGGTGCCTTCGCCATGGGCCTGCGCGCCAAGGGTGAGACTCCCGACGAGATCAGCGCCCTGGTGAGCGTCATGCTCGAGCACTGCGACTGGGTGCCGCTGCCTGCAGACCTGATCCGCCTTGATGTCGTGGGCACCGGCGGCGATCTCTCGCACTCGGTCAACATCTCGACAATGGCCGCGCTCGTCGCTGCAGCTGTCGGTGCGCCCATCGCCAAGCACGGCAACCGCGCTGCATCATCGTCGACCGGCACCGCTGATGTGCTCGCCGAGCTCGGCGTGGTCATTGACCTCAGCCCCGAGCAGGTCGCGGCCTGCGTGAACGGCGTCGGCATCGGCTTCTGCTTCGCCCCGCGCCATCATCCGGCGCTGCGTCACGCGGCTCCCGTGCGTAAGGAGGTCGCGTTCCCGACCTTCTTCAACATCCTCGGCCCGCTCGCGAACCCGGCCGGCGCTCAGGCGGCACTGATCGGCTGCGCCGACCCAACTCTGGCTCCTGCCCTCGCGAAGACACTCGCCCTGCGCGGTGTTCGCGGCGTAGTCGTGCGCGGCGATGACGGACTTGATGAGATCTCAACCGCCACGACCACGACGGTGTGGGATGCCCGCACCTCCGAGGTCAAGATCCTCAGCATTGATCCCGCAAACTGGGGAATCACCCGCGTCGATCAGCAGTTGCTCTCCGGCGGCATGCCCGAGCGCAATGCCGAGCTACTTCTCAAGACCTTCCGTGGTGTTGAGTCGAATGACCCCGATGCAGATCGCGTGAATGCGATTCGCGATTCGGTGACCTTGAATGCTGCCGCTGCGCTGACCGCCTACGACGCCGCGATGGGCAAGCCGGTCGACGACCTTGTGGAGGCCATCGCGGCGCGAATGCCGATTGCGCGCGAAGCACTTGAGTCGGGTGCAGCGCTTGACGTGCTCACCCGCTGGATCGCACTGACCCAGCAGCTCAGCGCTGCTTAGCCCGCGTTCTGGATGCGGCTGACCGAGGCTGCGGAGATCGGGCCGGCCGGTCTGGAGTAGCGCGACATCCACGCAAAGTCAGCGGAGTGCAAAGAGCTGCGCTGCATACGTTTTTGCACACTGAGCAGGTGCGCTGCCGCGTCGCCGCCGCAGTTCATCGGGATCGCCAGCGCGTCACTGACGCGCACCAGACGGGTGCCCTCTGATTCGAGCCAGCTCAGTAACTCCGTGGCTTCCTCAATCAGGCCAGCAGGAACGGGCGTGGCCGGTTGAGGGAAGACGGACGCGGCGTCGGAGAGGATCTCGACCGATGGCCGCGGATCAATTCCCGGTTCAACGGTGATCGCGCCGGCGAGAGAGCCGTAGCGGATGCAGTGGATCTCCCAGCCCCGATCATCAGTTGGCCGAGCAGCGATGATCTCGGCGTTGGTGGCGAGCATGCGCAGTGCATGAGTACGCATGCTGATTCGACTAAACGTGGCCAGGTAATCGCGCCAAGTGGCGGCATCCTCGAAGCGGGTCTCGGCTGAAAGATCACGCATGCGCTGCTCGACTGCGCTGACAACCTCGCGAGCATCACCGTTGAATACATTGCGCACCTGCTCGATGGTGAGCGCGTACGCGTCGTGCCCGCCATCCTTCATGCAGGGCGCGGCGCAACTTCCGAGTTCGTGACGGATGCAGCCGGCGTTGACCGCGCGCGGCGCTCGCGCGAGCTTCGGCGTGCATGTGCGTATCGGGAATGCGCACATGATCGCCTCGATGGCCGAGTGCGCCGCGGAGTTCGAGTTGAATGGCCCGAGATACATCGCGCCGTCATCTTCATCGTCACTCATGCTGCGCACGATCGACAGCCGTGGCGCTGCCTCGGCGGTGAGCTTCACCCAGGGCTTCGCATCGGCTCTGCGCGATGCTCGGTTGTATCGCGGCTGCTGCTCATTGATCAGGCGCAGTTCGCGAATGCGTGCTTCGAGCGCAGTGGCGCAGACAATCGGCGTTACCGACACCGCGATGCCGATCATCTCGCTCATGCGCCGACGCTGTTCGGAAGCAGTGAAATAGCTGCGCACGCGCGTTCGGATATTGCGTGAGGTGCCGACGTACAGGGCCTTGCCCTCGGGATCGTTGAAGACATAGACGCCCGGCTTGGCAGGCAGGCCATCGGCGAGATGTCGCTTGGTGCGCTGCGCGGTGGTGACTCGGCCGGAGAGTGCCTGGAGATCCTCGACTGAGTACACCCCCAGATTGCCGGCGCGCTCGATCAGTCGATGGAGGACGTCAGCGGTAGCCCGCGCATCGTCGAAGGCGCGGTGAGTAGGGGAGACAGTCGTGCGGAAGTAGGCAGACAAGGTTGCGAGCTTGCAGTTGCGGACTTCATCCCTGTGCAAGATCACGCGGGCCAGCCGTGCGGTGTCGAGCACGCGATTGCTGCGCCACGGCTGATCGTGCAGTGCGCACGCGCCCTTGAGGAAGCCGATGTCATAAGGCGCGTTGTGCGCGACGAGGATCGCATCGCCGGCAAACTCCAAGAAGGCCGGAAGTGCAGTGCCCAAACGCGGAGCGGAGGCGACCGTTGCATTGGTGATGCCGGTGAGCGAGGCAATGAAGGGGGGAATCGGTACGCCCGGGTTCACCAGGGTCGTGAACTCGCCAATGACCTCGCCGCCTTGCACCTTGACCGCACCGATCTCGGTTATGCCGGCCTCGGCAGGTGCGCCGCCAGTGGTCTCGAGATCGACGACGACGAACACGGCCTCGGCTAGCGAGGTACCCGCATCAGCGATGCTGAGCTGAAGGGGCTCGTCTTCGATCACGGTGCGCACGCTACGTCACGGGGCAGACATCAGCACTCGGCGCGACCGATAGGGTTCGAGGGTGTCCGTGACCCTGCCTGATGCCCAGAGTCGCCTGCGCTGCGCGCACTGCGGCAACCTCACCCGATTCGACATCGTGCGGTCCTCGCGCGTGCGCGAGTTCTGGCATCTCGACATGGCTGGTGAGCCTTCGGTTGACGAGACCGAAATCCTCAGCGAGACCATCGAATCGATCACCTGCCGCTGGTGCGGATCGGCTGATCGCATCGAGATCGTGGCCCGGCCGGAGTTCGGTGGGCCGACCCAAGAGGCCGCTGGAGACGGCGGTCCCTGACCGACGTCGAGGGGTGAGCTCGTAGACGGCGGTCCCTGACCGACGTCGAGGGGTGAGCTCGTAGACGGCGGTCCCTGAGCTCTGTCAGACCCCCGATCTACCGTCGCAGTATGAACATTGACTGCGGTACCTGCCAGGCTCCGGCCTCTGCTTGCTCCGACTGCGTGGTGTCTGTCCTTCTTGGCCCGATCAGCCCCGCTGCCTTCGTCCCTGACGAGTACACCGGTGCCTTGGGCGTTTTGGCCGATTCCGGCCTCATTCCACCCTTGCGCCTGGTGTCCCCGACCTCTCATCAGCCCTCCGGGGCCCCCCATGGGAGGCGGCTCGCGTAGAAGGGAATGTGTGATTTTCCCCTAGGGGAGACCCGCGGGTAGCCTCCGAAATCCCGTGTTACCGTGGAACCAATCGAGCATCTTCCGGCGACGAAAGGGACGACAGGCGTGAGCCCTGCCTTCTCGAAGTTGCGCGCGCTGCGCGTAGGAGTCGTGGCCCTGGCCGCGTCCGCGCTGATGGTGACCCTGATTCCAGGTACCGCCCAGGCGGCCCCAAGCCTTGACCAGGTGCGCACCCAGGTGCGCGATCTGGAGGCGAAGGCAGAGTCGGCAACCGAGCGTTACAACGAGGCCAGGGTCAATCTCAACGAGATCACCAACAACCTGCGCGTTCTCAATGACCGCCGGGCTCGTCAGAAGAAGGCGCTCGCCGACGTCGTCGGTCAGGTCAATGCCCTCGCTCGAGCCACCTACGCCAGCGGCGGTGTCGACACCTCGCTACAGGTGCTTCTCGCCGATAACCCAACCGAGTTCCTCGCCCAAGCCTCCGCACTCGACCAGGTCGCGCAGTCGCAGGGTGCTTCCTTACGTCGCACCCAGACTGCCCGCCTGCGCCTCGCGCAGACTGAGGCTGCGGTGGCCCAGAAGCAGGCGGCCGCTCAAAAGGTGCGCAATCAGATGGCCAGCAACAAGCGCGATGCCGATGCTTCGCTCGCCGCCGCAGAAAAGATTCTTGATGGTCTCGAGTCAGCCCAGCGTCGACGTCTAGATGCGCAGGCCGCTGCTGCCCGCCGCGAGTCTCAGGCCAATGCGAAGAAGGAACTAAGCAAGTACTCACGCCAGAGCAGTGCTGCGGCCGGACGTGCCGGACTCGCTGTGCGCTACGCCCTGCAGCAGGTGGGCGATCGCTACATCGCAGCTCAGTCCGGGCCGAGTTCTTTTGACTGCTCGGGCCTGACCCTTGCTGCCTGGCGCCAAGGCGGAGTCTCGCTCCCGCATTACAGCTACTCGCAGTACGCGCGTGCCAAGAAGATCCCGCTGAGCCAGATTCGGCCAGGCGATTTGCTCTTCTACTTCGGCGGCAGCGTGCACCACGTGTCGATGTACATTGGCGGCGGCAAAATGGTGCACGCGGCGAATCCTCGTGATGGCGTGGTCATCACGCCTATCAACGATGCCTGGTACCGCCGCTACTTCACTGGCGTGGGCCGCGTTCTCTAGGTCGCTGCAACGTGGCGGCGGTTGAACGCCACTGACTTCACGGCAATGACAGTGCAGCCGACAAGCAGCACGATGCGAATCACCTGCAGCACGACCGCGTATGGCGCGGTGTCCATGAGCGACCCGTAGGCCCACGGGAAGATCACGGATGTGATAGCCGACATCACGATCAAGGCGATCACCACCTTGCGCAGTCGGGTGCGAGGGTCAGCAATGCAGGCAGCGCCCAGGCCCACGATCCAGATGTCGTACTGCGGTGAGAAGACTCGACTCGAGGCCACCGCAATGAGGATGAGAGCCAGGGCGATATCTCCAGGGGGAACGTGCTCGAGTCGGCCGGCCAGGCGCAAAACCGCGATCAACGCGAAGAGCAGCAGGCCAATGGCCGTAATGGCCAGGCCGATCAGGCCCACCCCTGACATCACGAACTCGTATGCGCCGTAGCGCAGCACAACGTTCTGGTCGAAGCCCAATGCGCCGGCGATCATGTAGGGCAGAGCGCCCACGGATTCGATCTGTAGGCCGCGCTCGCTCTGCTCACCGAGGAAGCTGATGCCGCCACTGGCCCACGCATTGATGGCGAGAACTCCCACCATCGCTGTCACGATCGCGGCGATCACTGCCTTGGGAAGCTGCCGCCTGGAGATCACGGCCAGCATCAAGATCGGCCACGCCTTAAGCAGGGCACCGATCGCTGCCATGACGCCAGAGCGCACCGGCTTGGTCGCGAGCAGCACCGCGGCCACGGCGAACACGGTCGGGAAGATGTCGAAGCGAGCGACGAGCACCGGGCCCACGGCCAGCCCGCCAATGACCCACGCCCACGCGCCGTTGAACCTGCCGACTCCGGAGTTCTTGCGGCCCGTGTTCATCAGCAGCGCGAGCAGTGCGAGATCCGCGAGGAAGGCCAGCACGATGAAGCCGAAGACTGGGTCCGGCCCCGCGTAGCGGGACAGGGCGAACAAGACCCCGGCCCCGGGCGGGTACTGCCAGTAGGCATCACCGACCGGGAACTGTCGATCTGAGAGCAGGATCGTCCAGGTCGCGTACAAGCGAACATCAGGAAGGAAATTGTCAGCCCAGATGAGCAGTTGGAGCAGGATCAACGCTCGCGTTGCGAACCAGCCGACTATGACGGCGGGCACACTCGGCCGCCATCGGTTGATCATGGCGCCAGACTAGCGAGGGCGGTAGCGCGTAGGTCCGGGGTTCAGATCCGGGAGGCGGCTCCAATCTCCCTGGATCTACGCCTGATGCGTGCCTCTTGAGCGCCGCCTTCAGGGTCATGAATCTCTCGTAGATGCGCAAACGGCTCAGCGAAGTGACGTATTCGGCATGACAGTCATTACTTCGAGCGTGGGAAGCGGTGGTTTCGGTCTGCCAGGCCGTAAGTATGACCTCCTCGCAGAGGCTAAGGCGGCTACTTCATCGTGCTCGCGATAATCGAGTTCAGCGAGGATTGTAGATTCATCGATGTTGCGCTCGTGATTGGCGCGAATTCCCCAGGGAACCCTGTGGCTAAGGCTGATCCCGCAAGCCCGATTGGCTCTAGTACTCTTGCCTCGCCGCGAGCCGCGCGAAGTGTCCACCGCTCGCTAGCAGATCAGCCGGCGTGCCTTCCTCGACGATTCGGCCGCCCGAGACTACGAGGATGCGGTCTGCGCGCTCCACAGTGGTGAGCCGGTGCGCGATCGCGACACGTGTGACCGTCTGACCCAGGATCGAACGCATGACGATGGCCTGGGTCACATTGTCGAGGGCGCTGGTTGCTTCATCGAGAAGGATTACCCGAGGGTCGCTGGCGAGGGCCCGGGCGATCATGAGTCGCTGGCGTTGCCCGCCCGAGATCGCAGCGCCTCCGTCGCCGATCGGTACATCGAGACCGCGTGCGCGCACCTCTGGCTCGAGCCCGGACTCGGCGATGACCTGCCATAGGCGCTCGTCGCTGATCTGGAGCGGTCCGCAGATGCTCTCTCGGTATGTCGTCCCAAAAGGCATAGAGGTTTGCAGCACCGTTCCCATCTGTCGGCGAACCGCCGCGACATCGAGGTCGGCGAGGTCTTGTCCATCGAAGGAGACAACCCCACTCCATGGTGTCTCGAAGCCGAGAATGAGACGCATCACCGTGGACTTGCCTGATCCTGACGGACCTACAACGGCGACGAATTCCCCCGGCTCGATGGTGATGTCGACGCCGTCGAGCAGTGGAGGCTGGTCAGGGTCGTAGCCAAAGACAATGTCGGTGAGTTGGATGCGACCCTGGAGAGGACCTGGCGCGCGCGCGGGAGCTGGCCGTTCGACCATGGTGGACGTAATGGGCACCACACGCTCAAGCACGGGCCCCAATTCAGCCAACGTATTCAGATTCTGGGCGAGCAAGCCCATGGCAATGGTGAGTTGCGCGACAGCGACGTACGCGCCCATGAACGCCGACGCAGTGAACGAGCCCCGCCCTGCAACCACTACAAGGACGAGTGTCGCATTCATGAAGATCGGCCCAGCAATAAGAAACGGCTCCGACCTCTTCACTCCTACCAGTCGGCGCTCCAGTGAGGAGAGTTGGATCGCAAAGAACCGAGCCCACCGAGCCATCGCTCGTGACTCTGCACCGCTCACCCGAATGGGAACGATCGCACCAACCATGGCAACAAAGGCGCTCTCAGCCACGCTTCGATCCTCGAGGTACTGCACAAGGTGCCCACGGGCGCGTATCTGTGAGATAGAGACGAAAGCCATGACGATGCAAATGAAGAAGCACATCGCAATACCGAGTACCAAGTCGATTGCGAGCAGGTACACCAGATTGACTAGACCGAAGACCGACGTGAGGATCAACGCGAGTACCCCGTCATCGACAGTTTCCCTCGCAGTCTCCACCGCCAATGAACGGTTGAGGATCTCACCAGACTGCATACGCCTAAAGAATGGAAGAGGTAAACGCAGGAGATGCGCCATAATGCCCGGAGCCAGACGCGCATCGCTGGATTGGCGCAGGCGAATCAGCAACAGATTGCGCGCGACGATGAGCATGGCACCCCCCGCGCTTCCAAGAGCGAAGGTAAAGAGGATGCCGGCCGCCAATCCAGCGTTTCCCGACGGAACGGCTACCCCGAAAAGCACTGTCGTAGCAACCGGCAGCAGCAGGCCGATCGTGCCTCCGAGCAACGACAGCAGGAGCACTGTGCTCACCTGTGTCAGCCGCCCGCGTATTGACCACCAGATGAGTCCACGCCACGATGCCCCGGCCGGCAGCGAATCGGTCACGACAACGGTTTCTCCAGCATCTTCGGCACCATGAAAGCGCGTGCGTGTGCGGGTACCACCGGCAACAGCGTCAGCACCCGATCCACGTGGCAGAACCGCGGTGGCTGTCTCACCCGCCGTTGTCACCGCCGGTCCTGGCAACGAGTTCCACCAGCGTGCTCCCCGCGGTGGAGGCGCAACCATCAGACCGGAGGCCGCAGCGATGGCATCCATAGGCGGGAGGTGGCGCTCGACGCGCGGATCAGGTGCGCGCACTTCGCCGTCGATTGTGGACAGGGCAACGGAGTAGGCATCGAGCAGAGGTGAAGGGAAGCGCGGTGCTCGCGCCAAAAACCCGAGGGGAGTCGCTGCGGCAACTACCGTGTCGACAGCCTCCTCCCATGATGCATCGGGTATTCCATTCTCTGGAGCACTACGTTCCTTAGCCATGGACCAACTCCGCAAAAAGGCCCTCGTTAACGAGTTGCATGAATGTGCCGCGCTGGACAATGCGTCCTGCATCGACAACGAGAATCTCGTCGGCGTCGCGAATGGTGCTCAGCCGGTGCGCCACAAGGATGGTGGTCACGCCGCGAGTCCGAAGCCGTGCCTCCACTTCAGCCTCAACGACAGGATCGAGTGCACTCGTCGCCTCGTCCAGTACGATAATTCGCGGATCACCAGCGAGAGCCCGTGCGATGGACAGACGCTGCAGCTCGCCGCCGCTGAAGCCGCCATCTGCCGAAGTGACGTGATGAAAGTACGCTCCTGGTCTGCTGAGGATTGCGCCTTCTATGCAGGCATCACGCGCAGCTCGCTCCACTGCATCATCGGTAATGCTTTCATCCCACAACGTGAGATTCTCACGGATTGTGCCGGGGAAAAGCATGGAGGTCTGTGGCACATAGGCGATATCGCGGGTGCGCATGTCGCGTGGTACCGAGAGGCGAGGTGTTCCGTCCAGCGAGACGTAGCCCGACCATGGGCGTAATTCACCGATGATGAGTTTCGCAATAGTGGTCTTGCCACTACCACTCGGGCCCACGAGGGCAACGCGGCGGCCAGCTCCGATCTCCAAGGAAAGATCCTCGAGAAGAAGATCAATGGCGTCGCCATACCCGAAGTTGACAGAGTGCAGTGAGACCGCACCCCTAAGTCGATTCGAGGCCTCTGAAGGTCCCCTTGGCGTAGCTGCACAGACCGTGAGCAACTCCGGGTCAAGAGGCTGACGCACAACGGGTCCGAACTGTTTTTCGGCACTTGTGATGGATTGCGCCAGGGCCCCGACGTGGGCAAGCATTTGGATTCTCATGAGCAGCAGCACCATGAAGGCTTGAGCAGCCACCACGGTGCCCAAATTGATGGTGCCTGCGAAGACCTCCGCGACCCCGAGGGCAAGGAGTGCTCCCAGTCCCACGGTCTGAGCAAGGACTGGCACGAGAGTGAGGTACTGATTTGCGATGCCCAACTGGGTGGCAGAAGATGCCACGTCCTGGCGGACGCGAGCCCAGCGCGCAAAGGAAAACTGCTCCCAGGCGGCTGCCTTGATCGACTCAATCGATGAAACAATGTCGGAGGTGTAACCACTCAGGCGCACAAGATCGGTGTCGAAACCACGCTGCAGGCTCCTTCGACGCTTGAGCACAGCTCGGCTGATCAACAAGGTGACGACACTTACGAGCAGTGCAGTGAGGCCCATGACGGCGTCAAGGAAGAAGATCATGACGAGAAATACGATGGCCATGAGTGAGTTGACAAGAGCATGCGGGAGGTTACTACCACTTCGCATAGCAAAGCGTTCTACAGAGTTGAATCGCCCTAGCACATTGCCGATACCGTAACGCTGAAGGTGCGGGATGCTCATCGTGAGGGAGTGCCACACGAAGGCTGTCGCCTGTGAACGGGAAAAACGCTTCTGCAGGTGCGTCAACACTGCGTTCGCAATCACGACGGCCGCAGCGAGTATGGAGGCTGCGACGATCAGGCCCAGGACTGCGATCAGACCCCAAGAGGTGTCCAATTCGACGATGTAGCGGTCGACGAAGAGCCGCATGAGCAGCGGTACCGCGATGGAGGGCACCAGGCCCACCAAAACGGCCACGAATACATAACTGAGGCTCGTTCTCGACTGCAGCAAGATGGCAGCGATCACCCCGCGTGACGTGCGATCAGGTTCGAAGCCCGGCAGGGGTGTGCCATCGGGTGCGATGCAGTAGGTGCGCAGCAGTGCATCTGCAGCGACATCTGACGGTAGTCCCTCGAACCCTCCGAGTTGGCGTTCGACAGTTTCAGTCGATATAACTCGACCATGTGCTGCGAGCGTGGCGACCACGCGCTCTACCTGACTCACTGCGCGAAACAGCCCGTCGTCCTGCAGCCGATCACGGCGTGAACCAACCCAGTACCGGCGAGTCGCGAAGCAGCACCGTGACTTCGCTGAGTGAGCCTGCATCGATCTCCACGTCGGGGCCTTGGCCAATGCTCCAGCTGTAGCCGGAGGGGGTCGACGGATCTTGTTCAAGCTCAACAGTTACCTCGAGTACGGGTCCTGACGCGAGGAAGTAGTCAACGAGAGAGGTGTTGCCTCCTACGATGTAACTGATTCGATCAGCCGACACTGGTGTCGGAGACATTGCAGTGACAGAGCCGCGTATCACGCCGTATTGCGCCGCGCGCGGCGCATCGGCAGGGGAAACCGCCGCCGGTGCGCCAACACCAATGGAAAATGCCTCCGTCGCGGGGATGAACGCCTTGACAAGGAGAGGGGCATCGACAGGCTGCAGGTAAAGCATGGGGTCACCCGCCTCCGTGATGCGACCTGGAAGGGCCTCCACCTCGCTGACGATGGCATCTAGCGGACTCACGATCGACTCAAGGTCGCCGTCCGCGATGATAACTCTCACGAGTTCCTCGCCCTGGCTCACGCGCTGGCCCGGTTGAACATTGACCGTTTCCACGAGGCCGGCCATCGTCGTGCCCACTTCGGTGAAGCCTTGTGCGGGAACGACGTAGCCAGGTCCCGCAACGGTCTGCGGAACACGACCAAAGAGTGCCCAGACCACGATGGCGACCACGACCAAGCTCAGCCCGACTAGCGCAACCAGAAGTGGGCGTCCCACCGGCGAAGTCCGCTGGTCAACAACAGCAGCGGGATCAGGCGGCGCCTGGATAGTGCTCATCGAAGCACACTAGATGATGGGCAGGGTGCCCACAACAGAGTTTGCGCCTTTGATCTTGCGAGCGCGCGACCGTTGGTGCAATAGGGACCTGCCCGATAGCTTGGTCTGAACGCCTGCGGTTCTTGACCAAGAAATGGAAGAGAACAATCAGCCAAAGAGCAACCAGCAGCAGGTGGATGAAGCGAAGGTTAAGGCACTCGTGGTGTCACAACATGGGGTAGTGCGCATCGGCACACTCCTCATGCGTAGGTCCGGGGTTCACATCCCCAAGGCGGCTCCGTTGCCGATGGCCTTCGAGAGTCAGGTCACTCTCGGCTTCCCGGGGGCGATGCGGTGCAGATGCCTGCGTAGGTCATGCGGCGAAGATCTTGGTCGCGGCGGACACGAGTAGGTCAGCGCGTGTGGGGTCCTGCCCTGGTAATGAATGAACGTTCATTCATTTCGGCTACCGCTTGTTAACCCCTTTACAGGGGCTTAGTGGGAATCTCCCTTACGAATAGAGCGCCGCGACCTCGTCGGCGGACTCCTGCATCACGACGCCACGCTTCAGGCTGAGCTTCGCGGTGAGTTGTCCACCTGCCTCAGTCCAGTCGACGGGAAGGATCGCGAACTTCTTGATCGCCTCAGCCTGCGAGACAGCCTTGTTCGCGTCATCGATGGCCTCCTGCACGCTGGCGCGCAGTTGGTCGTTGTTGATGAGTGACTCGAGCGTGGTGTCGGCAGGAAGATTGTTCATGTTCAGCCATGCGGGCAACATGTCGCGATCGATCGTGACCAGGGCTGCGATGTACGGCTGCGCATCACCCACGACCATGCACTGCGAGACCAGCCAGTGCGCGCGGATGCGATCCTCGAGCACTGCGGGCGCGACGTTCTTGCCGCCGGCGGTGACGAGAATCTCCTTCTTGCGACCGGTGATGCGCACGAAGCCGTCGTTGTCGATCTCGCCGAGATCGCCTGAGTGGAACCAGCCATCGGCGTCAATGACTTCAGCAGTGGCTTCGGGGTTGTTCCAGTAGCCGGGGAACACCTGAGCGCCCTTCCACAGCAGTTCGCCGTCGTCGCCGACGCGTCCGGTCGTGCCCGGAATCGGCTGGCCGACGCTGCCGATGCGAAGTGCGTCGGGACGATTCACCGTGACAGCAGCGCTGGTCTCGGTCAGGCCGTAACCCTCGAGAATCGTGATACCGATACCGCGGTAGAAGTGGCCGAGCCGGGTGCCCAGGGGAGCGCCGCCGGAGATCGCCCACTCGACCTGGCCACCGAGTGCCAGTCGAATCTTCGAGTAGACGAGCTTGTCGAAGATCTTGTGCTTGAGCGACAGCAGGATTCCGGGACGGCCGGTGTCCTTCGCCGTGCTGTAGTCAATAGCGACCTGTGCAGCGGTGTCGAAGATATGGCCCTTGCCTGCAGCCACGGCCTTTTGCTGCGAGGAGTTGTAGACCTTCTCGAAGACTCGCGGGACAGCAAGCAAGAAGGTGGGCTTGAAGGTTGCCAGCGAGGGCAGCAGGTTCGTGATGTCGGGGGAGTGGCCCATGCGCACGCGCGCGAGCACGCAGCCATGCTGAATCGCTCGGCCGAAGACATGCGCGATCGGTAGGAACAGCAGGGTCGAGGAGTCCTTCTGCAAGAAGACGTCGGGCAGTCCCTGCACGACGTTCTGCACCTCGAACATGAAGTTCTTATGTGTGAGCACGCAGCCCTTGGGTCGCCCGGTCGTGCCGGAGGTGTAGATCAAGGTGGCGATCGAGTCAGGGTTGAGCGTGGCGCGGCGATCCTCAAGAGTCTCGTCGCTGACTGACATGCCGAGCTCGTTCAGGCGAGAGAGGTCGTCACTCTCGATCACCCAGCAGTTGCGCACGTCAGGGGTACGCGAAGCAACCTCGTCGAAGAGGCGCTTGTTCTTCAGGCTCTCGGTGACGATTGCCACGGCTCCTGAGTCGGTGAGGATCCACTCGAGCTGTTCGGCGGAGGAAGTCTCGTACACCGGCACGCTGATCGCGCCGGCGTACCACACGGCGTAGTCGAGGAGGGTCCACTCGTAGCGGGTGCGCGACATGATGGCAATGCGCTGGCCGGCCTCGAGGCCGCTGGCGATCAGGCCCTTGGCCAGGGCGCGTACCTCGTCGAGGAACTGCACCGAGGTGACGTCATGCCAGGCGCCGTCGCGCTCGATGCTCATGATCGGCATCTGCGGGTACAGGCGGGCGTTGTCGAGGATGTAATCGACGACACTGCCGTTCACAGGTGGGTTTACCCGAGCCGGGGTGGTGAATTCGCGTAGCACTGACATCTCCTCCGTTAGGGCGATCTTCCCCTTCACGGTACGCGATGACCCGCCCCGCGATGGGAGGTTCGGACAAGTCTTTTTCCAGGTCATGGCATTGTGGCCCCATGCGGATCCATGTCGTCAGCGATGTGCATGGCGCCGCCCCCGAACTGGCCCGTGCCGGCGATGGCGCCGACCTGTTCATCTGCCTCGGCGACCTCATCTTGTTCCTCGATTACGACGACCCCGAGCGGGGTATCCACGCTGACCTTTTCGGGGCCGATCACACCCGGGCCTACATCGCTGCCCGGACCGCCGGTCGCTTCGAGGACGCCCGCGAACTGAGCGCTGCCGCGTGGGCACGGCGCGGCATCGTCGATCCGTCGCAGCGTTGGGCAGTGCTCGAGGGCATGGTGGCCGCCCAGTACGCCGAGCTGTTCGCGGCGATGCCGTCACCCGCTCTGCTGACCTATGGCAATGTCGACGTCCCGAGCCTGTGGCCTGACTTCCTGCGTGAGGGCCATCGCGTGGTCGATGGTGAAGTCATCGATTACGAGGGCCTGCGACTGGGCTTCGTCGGCGGCGGTCTCGTCAGCCCGATGCGTACCCCATACGAGCTGACCCCCGAGGACTATGCGGCCAAGATCGCCGGGCTCGGTGAGGTCGACATCCTGTTCACCCATATCCCGCCCAAGGTGCCCGAGCTCAACTACGACATCGTCGCCCGGCGCTTCGAGATCGGCAGCGCCGCGGTTCGCGAGTACATCGAGCGGGTGCAGCCGGCCTACGCGCTCTTCGGCCATGTTCACCAGCCGTTGCAACCGCGCTATCGGATCGGGCACACCGAGTGCCTCAATGTCGGGCACTTCCATGGCACGGGCACGCCCTTCGTTCTCGAGGTCTGATTCGCCCCGATCCATGACGGGGTAGCCTGCAGCCATGTCCGAGCAGACGCAGTCCAGCATCGTGATCGATGCCTCGCCCGCCCAGGTGATGGCTGTGATTGCTGATCTCGTGGCCTACCCCGACTGGAGCGATGGCATAACCTCGGTGAAAATCCTGAGCATCTACGAGGAGGATCGCCGGCCGGCCGATGCGCGATTCCAACTGGCCTCCGGCCCCATCAAGGACACCTATGAGCTCGAGTATGACTGGGAGGGCGATCACAAGGTCACCTGGAAGCTCACCAAGGCCGACATACTCACCGCGATGGACGGCGCCTACTTGCTCACCGATAACGGCAATGGCACCACCACGGTCGAGTACCGACTCGCCGTCGACGTCAAGATCCCGATGATCGGCATGATCAAGCGCAAGGCCGAGAAGGTCATCGTCGACACTGCCCTCAAGGGCCTGAAGAAGCGCGTGGAGTCCGGTGCGACTTCTGCTGCTTAGCGGCACCGGGGGAGCCGGCACCAGCACGATCGCTCAGGCCACCGCGCTCCAGGCCGTAGCCGACGGTGCGCGTGTTCAGCTCATTGATCTAGGCAATGTGCGAGAGGCGTCGGTGGCACGGGCGTCCGCCGCCCAGTGGCTCAGTGCTCTTGCCGCAGACATCTTGATATTGCGTGATTCCGAGCGGGTCTTGCCCGAGGAGCTCGCCATCTTGCCGGGTATTGACGAGTTCTTGGCGCTCGCGGCAATCACTGAGTGCGCGACAGATCCAGAGATCGACTTCGCTGTCGTCGACGTAGGCTCACTCGATCAGCTCGCCCGTCTTCTCATGACGATGGACACCCTCGATCTGTTGGCCTCGGCATTGATGACTCCGGCCATGGCCGTGGTGCGCGAGGATGTCGACGCCCCCTTGAGCCAGTTGCGTGGTGAACTGCAACGAATCCGCGATTGCCTGAACAGTGCCGAAACGGCAATTCGATTGGTCTGCTTGCCTGACGATCGCAGCATTGTGGATCTCGAGAGCACCGCGCTGATTGCTTCCCTCTACGGCGTCACTATCGATCTGATTTACGTCAATCAGGTTCCGCGTGAGAAAGATGACTGGCCGAAGTCGTGGGCTGTCTCTCGCCGTCGCCAGGCGCGAGTCATCGTGGAAGGCACGCGGACAATCCCCAGCCGCATCCTGCCCCTGCGCGAGCAGCAGGGCGATGCGGTTGTCACTCGATTGCGCGTGGTGAAGAAGAATCGCCCCGTCTGGAGCGAGCACGCTGAACGGCTACTTGAAGGCATTGATTCGACGGAGAACGGATTCACCTGGAGCATCCCGGTGCATATTCCCGCTCGTGGCGGCGTGCGCATCGGTCGCACTGATGATCGAGTCATCATCGACATTGATGGCGTGACACGAGTGCGTGAACTGCCGTCGGTGCTTCGTCGCTGCGTCATCACCCGCGCCGTCGCGACTCCGACCAATCTGAGAATCGACCTCGTCCCTGATCCTGACGTCTGGAGGAGCGATGGCTGATCGCACGACTCCGTGGTGGTTCTCCGGGGATTCCGCGGCCGGGGAGTCCACCTCTGCCGAAGCTCCGAAATCCTCGGGCTCAACCGACTCCGGCATGAGCCTTGGCTCGTTGATTGCTGGCGCCCAGCAGCTGTTCGACTGGGCATCCGAGCTCGTGCTCGCCCCGCACGCCGATCACTCGGATCCGCGCGAGCATCCCGACTGCCTGATCTGCAAGGGCACCTCCCTCGTCCAAGGCGTGCGCAGTGAGCCCGCGGCGCCCCGAACCCCTCGATCGATTTCCTGGATTCAGGCAGAACGCCAAGGGTTCTAGGCTGGGCAGGTGAGCAACTCCATTGGTATCGACGTCGGCGGGACGAAAATCCTCGCCGGCCTAGTCGACGACTCCGGGCACGTGCTCGCCACCGCCAGGCGCCCCACCCCCGCCCAGGATCCCGCTGCGGTGCTCGCTGTCGTGGCCGAGGTCGTTCGTGAGCTCATGGCCGATTCGGTTGCGCCGGTCGTCGGCGTCGGTCTTGGCATTGCCGGTCAAGTCGAGAACACCCGCTCGACCGTGCTGTGGGCACCCAATCTTCAATGGCGACGTGTCGAGGTTCGCGCGATCCTCGAATCCGAGCTTGGCGTCACGGTCATTGCCGAGAACGATGCGAACGCCGCCGCGTGGGGGGAATTCGCCTTCGGTGCGGGAACCGACGTCGACGATCTCACCGTGGTGACTGTCGGTACCGGTATCGGTGGCGGTGTGATCGTCGGCGGAACGATGTTGCGCGGTGCAACCGGTGGTGCCGCAGAAATCGGTCACATCATTGTGGTGCCGGGCGGGCGCCAATGCGGTTGCGGGCGACTTGGCTGCTGGGAGCAGTACGGCAGCGGCACCGCGCTGGTGCGTCAAGCTCGCGAGCTCGCGGCCGATCGTCCTTTGGATGCAGCACTGCTTCTCTCGCTCGGAGACGGAACCATCGAGGGCATTCAGGGCCCGCACGTTACTCAGGCAGCGCTCGCCGGTGACCTCGTCGCAATCGAGGCTTTCCGCATCTGCGGTGAGTGGCTCGGGATGGGTCTGGCCGATCTCACTGCCGTTCTCGACCCGGCTGCCTTCGTGATCAGTGGCGGAGTCTGCGAAGCCGGTGATCTCCTGCTTGCGCCTGCTCGCGACACGCTCGCGTCCCAGATGCCCGGTGGTGACTTGCGCCCTGTGCCACAGGTTCGTGTTGCTTCCCTGGGCAATGACGCCGGCCTCATTGGCGCGGCGGATTTAGCGCGTCGAGCTTCTCTCTAGACCACGGCTCCATCGTCATCGCTGTCGCGCTCATGCGGCATTCGAGCGATCAAGGTGACGAAACCAGCAACGCTCGCGAAAACCCCCACCGCTCCGAGCCAACCGCCGAGGTCCATGACGTACGTGACGACGACGAATACCGGACCGCCAAGCGCGCCCGCCCAGGCGAAGCGCGCGACAGCGTCAGCCGGCGCCTTCAAGGGTGGGGGATGGGGCGGCTGGTAATCGCCTTCCTCGGCCAGTAGCTCGTCGATGACCGGATCAGGGGTCGGTGTGAGATCACCTATGTCGATCGTGCCCGAGAGATCGGCAACGATCGCATCCCACGCACGCTGTTCCTTCTGCGCCGAGAGATCGGGATTCTCGTTCTCTGGCGTGCCAGGCTCGGGTGCCATGTCAGTTGCTCAGTCGGCGCACGAACTCGATGCTGCGCTCATGAATGAATTCGGCGTCATAGTCGAGGGTCGCAACGTGATACGAATTGATCAGCTCGATCGATGTGACATCACCTGAACTCACATTGTCGAGAATCCATTGCGCGTTGCTGGCTTCGACCACGTGATCGACCGAACTGCGGAACAGCAGCACCGGCTGTGTCACGCGACCGATGTCTGACTTAATCGCTGCCCACAACTGGGTCAGTGAATGCGCTGCCTTCAACGGGATCTTCGAGTAGGCGCCTTCGTCGACACCGGGCTTGCGAATGTCATTGGAGACGCCGGGGAAGGCGGGGATGAATCTCTGCAGGAAGGGCAGCAGGTAGCGATCAGGGCGCTCCGAGTGAACCGCGGCGTTGACCAGCACGATGCCGCTAATGCGATCGCCATGCTGCTCGGCCAGGCGCAGGGTCAAGGAGCCGCCCATCGACAGGCCCATCACGAACACCTTCGAGCACGAGGCGGTCAGCTCGGCGAGGGCGCGATCAGCCTCGGCGTACCAGTCCTGCCAGGTCGTCAGGTTCATGTCCTGCCAGCGGGTGCCGTGCCCAGGCAGCCGCGGCACGCGAACGCTCCAGCCCTGGGCGGCGAGCTCGCGGCCCCACGGCTTCATCGACTTAGGCGAGCCCGTGAATCCGTGCAGAACGAGGATTCCGACCGTGGCATCGGGGGCGTCATGGCTGAACGGCTCCGCATCAGGCAGCAGGTTCATTGGTCCTCCGAGTTGGTCGCCGGTGCGGCCTTACCCGATAGTCTGCCACCGTGATCGGGGAGCAGCGGGTGGAGTCCAGGCGTGGGTCCTGCGTCCTTTCCTGCGTGACCGCCAGGCGGGTGGCCTGATGCTCTACCTCTTTCTCAAACATGTGCTGATCGGCCCGTGGCTGAAGATCTTGTGGCGACCATGGGTCGAGGGCCTGGAGAACTTCCCGACGGAGGGCTCGGCGATCATCGCCAGCAATCACCTCTCGTTCTCCGACTCCTTCTTCTGCCCGCTCGTCGTGCCGCGTCACATCACCTTCTTGGCCAAGAGCGACTACTTCACCGGTCGCGGCCTCAAGGGGCGCATGACCAAGTGGTTCTTCAAGGGTGTGGGGCAGGTGCCCGTCGATCGCTCGGGTGGTCGCGCTTCCGAGGCTGCGCTGCGCACCGGGCTTCGAGTGCTCAATGAGGGCCACCTGCTCGGTATCTACCCCGAGGGCACACGCTCGCCCAATGGCAATCTCTACCGCGGCAAGACCGGCATCGCGCGCATGGCGCTTGAAGGTCATGTCAGCGTGATTCCGGTGGCGATGATCAACACCTTCGAGATTCAGCCGCCCGGCACGATTCGTCCGCGACTTCACCGCGTCGGAATTCGATTCGGCGCGCCCCTGGACTTCTCGCGTTACGAGGGTATGGAAGACGACCGCTTCGTTCTGCGCTCCGCGACAGACGAGGTCATGTACGAGCTCATGAGCCTGTCGGGCCAGGAGTACGTCGACATGTATGCCACACGTGCGAAGGAACTCATCGCCGGGGGCGGCATGGCTGATTCGCAGGCGTCAGTTGATATGGGCCGTAGTTAGCCCTCAGTGAGCATGGGCCGTAGTTGGCCCTCATGAACATGGGCCGTAGTTAGCCCTCAGGCCCAGCCCTTGCTGCGCTCGACTGCATCACGCCAGCGCGCGAAATGGTCGTCATACGAATGTTCCAGATCAGGAATGAAGCGCCCCGAACTACGCCGTGAACCCACGAGCTCGTCAATGCTCGACCACAGACCAGTGCCCAGCCCGGCGAGATATGCAGCACCGAGACCAGTGGTCTCAGTGTGCAGAGATCGATCGACGATGGTGCCGAGTGCATCAGCCTGGATCTGCATGAGCAGGTCATCAGCAGTCGCACCACCATCGACATGAAGTGCCGAAAGGGCAGAGCCTGACTCGGTTTCCATCAGCGTCACAATGTCGCGCACCTCGAACGCAATGGCCTCGAGGGTTGCGCGAGCAATGTGCCCTGAAGTGGTGCCGCGCGTGATGCCAATGATCAGCCCACGCGCCTGAGGATCCCAATCAGGTGCGCCGAGGCCGGTGAGTGCCGGCACGAACACAAGACCAGCGGAATCAGGGACTGATGCTGCGAGTGATTCGACCTGCGCTGATTCATCGATGATGCCCAGGCCATCGCGCAGCCATTGCACGGCAGAACCGGTGACGAAGATTGCACCCTCGAGTGCGTAATCGCGAACGCCACCGGGATGCTGCAAGGCAACGGTTGTGAGCAAACCATGCTGCGAGCGCACGATCGACGTGCCGGTGTGCTGCAGCAGGAACGAGCCAGTGCCGTACGTGCATTTCGTGGCGCCTGCAGCGAAGCCGGCCTGACCGACAAGTGCTGCCTGCTGATCGCCCGCGATGCCAGCAATCGGTGCGTCGATTCCGAGGAAAGCCGAGGGCTCGGTGCGCGCGACGACGCCGTAGCTGTCGACGATGCGCGGCAATGCCTCGATTGGCACGTCGAACAATGCGCAGAGTTCAGCGCTCCACGCGCCACTGCGAATGTCATACAGCAAGGTGCGTGAAGCATTTGTGGCGTCGGTGACGTGCTCGAGGCCGCGAGTCATGCGTGCGATGAGATACGAGTCGACGGTGCCGATCGCGACATCGCCATCGACCACGCGCTTCCAGATCGCGGGCTCGTGCTCGCGCACCCACGCCAACTTGGTTGCTGAGAAGTAAGGATCAAGGCGCAGGCCGGTCGCTTCGGTGACGAACGGCTCGCGCCCAGCCTCGCGAAGTCGCACGCATAACGCTGCCGAGCGGCGGTCCTGCCACACGATCGCGCGACGTGCCCCGCCCAGGGTCTCGCGATCCCAGAAGCAGATGGTCTCGCGTTGGTTGGTGATGCCAATCGCCGTGATCGTGACATCGCCCCAGGTCAGGGCGTGGCGGGTGGCGGTCAAGGTGGCGGCCCAGATCTCGCCGAGCTCATGCTCGACGCAGCCATCGGCCGGGAAATACTGGGGGAACTCGGAGTAGCCGGTGGAGAGAACCTCGCCGGCGGGGGAGACGAGCAGCGCGGTGACGCCGGTGGTGCCCGCGTCAATAGCCAGGATCGTCATGCGGCGAGCCTACGGCTCGAGGAGGAACAGCTCAGCGATACGACCAGGCAGCAAGCCCGGGGTCGTAGTACTGCGTGCGCACGCAGACGAAGCCGCCGGTGCTGTTGTTCGCCCACATCGCCCAGCTCGGATTCCAGGTGGGCGCGCAATTCTCGACGACCGAGCCGCGCTGGTAGCTCTGGAACCAGTCGGGCGGGTAAGGGCTTGAGCCAGAAGTGAAGCTGATGGAATTGGTTGCCGCCAGGGCCGGGTGACCACCAGCCTCGAGGGTGGCCAAAGTCGCGGCCACCGCGGAACCGACCATGAAGCTCCGAAAGACCCGCCTTGCCCGCTCATCCATGCCCGGAACCTAGCCCTATTCGGGGGACACCGCGGTGAGGCGCCACCCCAGGGAACCTGATCCGCTAGATTTCTCCATGACAGCGATTACATGCCCACAAGGCGATCAATCGAGGAGAGCGAAACATGCGCGTTGGTGTCCTGACCGGTGGCGGAGACTGCCCTGGCCTTAATGCAGTGATCCGTGGCATCGTCCGACGTGGCGTCCAGGAGTACGGCTACGAGTTCGTCGGCTTCCGCGATGGCTGGAAAGGCCCGCTGGAAGGCCTAACCATGGAACTGGGCATCGCCCAGGTTCGCGGCATCTTGCCGCGCGGCGGAACCATCCTCGGCTCCTCGCGCACCAACCTGGTCAAGATCGACGGTGGCATCGAGCGCACCGAGGAGAACCTGCGCAAGATGGGCATTGACGCTCTGATCGCCATCGGCGGCGAGGACACCCTCGGCGTGGCCACCACGCTCACCGAGCATGGCTTCCACGTCATCGGCGTTCCGAAGACGATCGACAATGATCTCAGCGCCACCGACTACACCTTCGGCTTCGATACCGCGGTGCAGATCGCCACCGAGGCCATCGACCGCCTGCACACCACCGCTGAATCACACCACCGCATCTTGATCTGCGAGGTCATGGGCCGTCACGCTGGTTGGATCGCCCTGCACTCGGGCATGGCCGGCGGCGCCAACGCCATTTTGATCCCCGAGGTCGAGTTTGATCTCGACGAGGTTGTGGGCTGGGTCGAGTCACGCTTCAAGGCGTCCTACGCGCCGATCATCGTCGTCGCTGAGGGCGCACTGCCCAAGGGCGGCAAGCTGGTTACGAAGGACGCCACCCTCGACTCCTTCGGTCACGTGAAGCTCTCCGGCATCGGCGAATGGCTGGCTGAGCAGGTCGAGGCACGCACCGGCCACGAAGCTCGCACCACGGTGCTCGGCCACATCCAGCGCGGTGGCACCCCCTCCTCGTTCGACCGCGTGCTCGCGACTCGCTTCGGCTTGAACGCCATCACGGCAGTCAAGGACGAGGCTTGGGGCACCATGGTCGCCCTGCAGGGCACCGACATCGTGCGCGTGCCGCTGCAAGCCGCGACCGAGAAGCTCAAGACCGTGCCGATCGAGCGCTACAACGAGGCGAAGTCGTTCTTCGGCTAAGCCTTGACCACGCCTATAGAGGGGTCGTCCGAGTATTCGGACGGCCCCTCTAGGATTTACGACATGTCGTCAACTTCCCGCACCGGCCTCGTGTGGCCCGATCTGGTCGCTGCCCAGCAGCCGCCGTGGCCCGATGCTGCCGAGTTGCAGGCCGCTGTTGACGAACTGAGCGTCCTTCCGCCCCTGGTCTTCGCGGGGGAGTGCGACAAGCTCATGCACCAGCTGGCCGCCGCCTCGCGCGGTGAGGCCTTCGTGCTTATGGGCGGCGATTGCGCCGAGACCTTCGAGGCCAACAACGCCGAGAGCATCCGAGCTCGCCTGAAGACCGTGCTCCAGATGGCGGTCGTGTTGCAGTACGCGGCGTCGCTGCCCGTCATCAAGGTCGGCCGCCTCGCGGGTCAGTACTTCAAGCCCCGTAGCAAGGCTCATGAGACTCGCGAGGGTGTCGAGCTCAACTCCTACTTCGGCGATGCCGTGAACGCCATCGAGTTCGAGCCGGCCTCGCGTCGCCCCGACGCGCAGCGCCTTGTTCGTGCTTACAACGCCTCGAGCGCAGCGCTTAACCTCGTGCGTGCGTTCACCCAGGGCGGATACGCCGACCTTCGCCAGGTTCACTCCTGGAATCAGGACTTCGTGCGTGACTCCGCCGCGGGCCAGCGCTACGACCAGATGGCCGGCGACATCGATCGCGCGCTGTCGTTCATGACTGCCTGCGGGGCTGACCCGGAGGAGTTCCAGCGCGTCGACTTCTACGCCGCGCATGAGGCACTCTCCATCGACTACGAGCGTGCGCTCACCCGCATCGACTCGCGCACCGGCAATGCCTATGACGTGTCAGGTCACTTCCTCTGGATCGGTGAGCGCACCCGCCAGGTCGACGGCGCTCACGTGCACTTCGCCTCGGTGATCCATAACCCGATCGGCGTGAAGGTCGGCCCGACCGCTGACCCCGCTGACATCGTGCAGATGTGCGAGTTGCTCAACCCCGAGCGCGTGCCCGGTCGTCTCACTCTGATTACCCGCATGGGTGCAGGCAAGGTGCGCGAAGCACTGCCCGCGATCGTTTCTGCAGTGCGCGACTCCGGCATTCCGGTCGTGTGGGTCTGTGATCCGATGCATGGCAATACCCGCGAGGCGACCACAGGTCACAAGACTCGTGTCTTCGACGATGTCGTCGATGAGGTCAAGGGCTTCTTTGAGGTGCACCACGCACTCGGAACCGTTCCCGGCGGCATTCACATCGAGCTCACCGGTGACGATGTCACCGAGTGTGTGGGCGGCACCGGTGGCGTTCTCGAGAGCGATCTCGGTGACCGTTACGAGACTGCCTGCGATCCGCGACTGAATAGGGAGCAGAGCCTCGAGCTTTCCTTCCTCGTCGCTGACATGCTGCTCGCGAAGTAGTCATGGCGCAGGCCACGCGGTTTCGAATCCCGCACGGTGTGATGGAAGTTGTCGTCGACGACAACGCGATCATCTCGGCTCGACTTAGCGATCAGCGCGCAGGCGGAAGCAAAGTCCCGTGGCTCACCGACATCATGCAGCGCTACAACGATGGTGACATCGCAGCTCTCGACGAAGCACCTGTGCTGCAGCATGGCCCTGATTTCCGAATGCGCGCCTGGCAGGCCATGCGCACCATCCCCGCGGGTGAGGTGCTCACGTACGGCGATCTTGCCTCACGTGCAGGTCATCCCGGCGCCGCGCGAGCAGCAGGCACGGCTTGCGCACTGAACACGGTGATGCTGTTCGTGCCGTGCCATCGCATTGTGGCGAGCACTGGGCTTGGCGGTTACGCCTACGGACTTGATCTCAAGCGGGCACTACTTGAGCACGAGGGCTACGCGCTCGGCTGATCAGACAATCCTGATGGTGACGACGCTGCCCTTGGGGATCATCGTTCCTGCAGGCGGATCCTGACTGAACACGCGATTGAGCGGCGTAAAGCCGGCCGAGATGACCTTCGGCACCAAACCGAGCTTCTTCAAGATCGCGATCGCCTGCGACTTGCGCAGGTCGACGAGCGTGGGCACCTCGACAGGCGGCGGGCCCTTGGAGACCACGAGTTCGACCTCAGTGCCCGAGTTCACGACAGTGCCGGGCTTCGGGGTCACCTTGATGACCTGGCCCTCGGGCACCTTCTCGGAGTACTTCTCGGTGATCACCGGGATCAGGCCGACCTCGGTAAGTGCTGCCTGCGCGACCGCCGACTTCTTGCCGTCGATGTCGGGGACGGGCACCGGCTTGGGGCCCTTGGAGATCAGGATGCTCACTGAAGTACCGGGCTTGACCGAGGTGCCGATCTTGGGGTCGGTGCCGGCGACTGAACCGACGGCCACCGTGTCGTCGAAGACCTGAGTTTGCGCGCCGGCCACGAGTTTCGCTGCGGTGATCTCAGTGACGGCGGCGTCAGGTGTCATACCCGTGACATCAGGCACGGCGTAGCGCTCGGGGCCCTTGGAGATCACGGCATCAACCGTGCCGCCCTCCGCGACCTCGCCGCCTGGTGCGGGGTCAGAACTGATGACAGTGTCCTTGGGTGCGTTCTCGCTGAATTGCTGCTCGCTGACGGCGAGGGTGAGTCCAGCGGTGGCGAGAGTGGACTGGGCTTCCGTCTGGGTGAGACCGACGATGCTCGGCACAGGCACCTTGGGCGCGAGGATGCTGCCGGCGATGAGCCAGCCACCGAGGGCGGCGAGCAGCACGGCGATGGCGACGATCAGAGCGATCCAGCGTCCCTTGCGCGATCGGCGATACTCGATCGGCGCCGCTGGCTGCTGTTGCTGCTGCGGGGGGCGCGCACCGGCGGCAATCCGTTGGGTCATCGACGCATCGACCACGAGAGTGTCGCGCGAATCAGTGAAGGGGCGAGGGCGCGGAAGCGTGGCGCGCACCCGGCGAACATCAGCCAGGAAGCTTGCGGCATCGGGGTAACGGGCCTCGGGATCACGACGAGTTGCGGTGATCACGAGCGCATCGACATCAGGCTGAATTGCGGAATTCACCGTCGACGGCGCAGGCACATCGGAGTTCACGTGCTTGTAGGCGACCGAGAGTGGGCTGTCACCGGCGTGGGGCACCTGGCCGGTGATCATCTCGAACAGCAGGATGCCCGAAGCGTAGACATCGGAGCGGCCGTCGGCGTCGCCGCGCTCGACCTGCTCGGGGGAGAGATACGCGACGGTGCCGATGATCATGCCCTGGGTTGCGCTCGCATTGCTGGTCTCGACTGCGCGAGCCAGGCCGAAGTCGGCAACCTTGACTCGACCGTCATCGGAGATGAGCACGTTCTCGGGCTTGATGTCGCGATGGACGAAGCCGGCGCCGTGCGCAGCCTCAAGAGCTTCGAGGATCGGGTCGAGCAGCACGAGCGACTGCTCGGGGGTCAGCGGACCGAACTGCTTCATCACATCGCGCAGGGTGCGCCCCGGCACGTATTCCATCGCGAGGTAGACATGACCGTCGGCCTTGCCCTGGTCGTACACCCCGACCACGTGCGGGTGGGTCAGGCGTGCAGCGGCCTTGGCCTCGCGCTCGAAGCGGCTGACGAAGTCAGGATCATCGGCTAGGTGAGCATGCATGACCTTGAGGGCCACGACCCGGTCGAGTCGGAGATCGACGGCTTCGTAGACGGTGGCCATGCCGCCGCGGGCGAGCATCGCGCGAACCTCATAGCGACCATCGACAACGGTGCCAACAAGGCTTCCGCGCGCAGGGGTCTCCATCCACGCGAGTCTAGGTGTCGTAGCGACCCCTACTCGGGAGTCACACGCCCCTGCACGCTGTTGATCGCCTCACGTATGCGGGTGTCGATGCTGCCGTGCAGCTCGACCACAGTGAGCCCGGCTTCAGTGACGATCTGCCCAATCAGCGCGTCGACCTGGCTGCGGCGCTCCTCGCCGTCGCGCTGGTTGCCGTCAGGAGTCCAGGGAAGGTCAGGTCGGCACCACCAAATGAGGTCATAGGTGCGCGCATCCTCGATCGCATCGGCGAGCAGGCTCGAGTCATCGAAGTAGGCAATCGAGTAGATCGCGGTCATCAAGGCAAGCGGGTCGCAGATGAGGAGTGAGTCAGGGTGATCAAGGCGAGCCATCTGCACGCCGGCGCGCTGCTCGCTCAGAATGCCGGCCTGATCCTCCACTGCTGGCACTCGCCCTCGAGTCTCGACGAAGGAGCGCAGCGCTTCGGGCACGTGAATCGCGCTGAGCTCAGCGGCCAGGGCACTAGCAACCGAGGTCTTGCCGGTGCACTCGGCACCCAGCAGCCCTGCCTGTCGCATGTCGATCCTCTCCGCCACCCTTGCGCGTGAAGCGACCATACTTGGGGGGTGAGTCGCCTGTCCTATGTCGCCGTCCTGGGCTTCGTGCTCATCGGCTCCGGCTGGCTCGAGATCATGATGCGCACCCGCGTGCTGCGTCGATGGAAGCGACTGCTGCTCTCGATCGCGCCAGTCGTCGTCGTCTTCTTCCTTTGGGATGCCTATGCGGTCGCGGCCGAACACTGGTCATTCGACCAGAACCGGATATTGGGCATCTTCATCCCGCCGGCCGTGCCGCTCGACGAGGTGCTGTTCTTCATCGTGATCCCGCTCGCCTCGATCCTGACCTTCGAGGCCGTGCGCTCGGTGAGGGGCTGGCGGGCCGGCGACGAGGAGTCACCATGACCTACACCCAACTGGGCGTCGTTGCCGTAATCGTGATGATCTCTCTCGACCTTTGGATCCTGCGCACCAGGCTGGTCACCCGCAAGATCTTCTGGGCCTCGTACGCAATCATCGTGTTCTTCCAGCTCATCACCAACGGCATGTTCACCGGCTTCGGCATCGTGAAGTACGACGGTGACGCGATCATTGGCAGCACCTCGCCGGTGGAAGGTCCGCCGCCCTTCATCGGCGATGGTCGCCTCGCGTTCGCACCGGTCGAGGATCTCCTCTTCGGCTTCGCGATCGTGCTGATGTCGCTGTCGCTGTGGGTCTTCTGGGGGCGCAGGGGAGTGCAGCGCACTCCTATGGCCGGGCCTCCACGGTGGTATCGCCGGGGCTGATGCCCTGCACGTGGCCGGGGCCGAACTTCTTGCGCGCGGCGCGCGCTCGACGCCAGGCGGGCAACGCGACGGCCAGTCGTCGGCGCATCGGCACGGTGGCCCGGGTGCGGAACACCTCGTAATCCTGATTGACGACCTCGTCGACGATGCCGCAGTACAGAATGCGTGCTGCCTCGATGCAGTCACGCGATGACGGATGCAGCAGCGCGATACCGGAACGTGAGCGCTCCTCGAGATCCTTGACCCGAGCAATCTGCCCAGCGAGCGCAGCCTTGACTGCAGGTGTTGCCTCGCGCTTTTCGAGATCGGCACGCGTCACGCCGAACTCAGCCAGCTCGTCGAGCGGCAGGTAGACGCGTCCGCGATCGAGATCCTCGTTAACATCGCGGATGAAGTTCGCGAGCTGGAAGGCAATGCCGAGGTCGCGCGCTCGATCGAAGGCCTCGGCAGCTTCGGGCTCCAGAATCGGCACCATCTGCAAGCCAATGACTGCGGCGGAGCCGTAGACGTACTCGTAGAGATCATCAAAGGTGCGGTACTCAGTGACGGTGAGATCCATGGTCATCGAGTGCAGGAAGGCCGTGAAGTACTCGAGCGGGATATCCCAGCGCAGCACGGTGTCGACAACTGCGCGGCACACTGGGTCATCGGAGTGACCGCGCGCCACATCAGCCAAGAACCCCTCGCCCCATCCGCGCAGCCATTCGGCCTTCTGTTCGTCGGTGAGAGTGGAGTTGAGGTCATCGACGATTTCGTCGGCGTAGCGGGCGAATCCATAGAGAGCGTGCACGTAGGGACGCTTGCCCGGGGGCAGCAGCAAGGTGGCGAGGTAGTACGTGCGGCCGTACTTCTTGTTCAGCTCGCGGCACAGTTCGTACGACTCGCGCATCTGCGCCCCGGTGATGCCGGCCTCATCGAGATCTCGCTTGCTCATGCGGGGTCACCACCGAGGACGAGCCTGCGCTCGCGCGGGCTCGCGAGCAAGATCACCGCAGTAATCGCCACGGCGAGCAGGAAGGTAATGCCATCAGTCACGTCGAGGAAGTTATCGGATGTTGCGCTGCTCTCCACCATTGCGTGCACAGTAAAGGCGGCCGTGGCGAGAACTGCGATCTGAGTTTCACGAGCAGAGAGTCCGGCGGCGGCGAAGAGCGGTAGGAACCACAGCAGGTACCAGGGCTGGATCACGGGTCCCAAAACCACGAGCGTCCCGAGTGCGAGGGCCGCACCGCGCACGGGATTTCGGGTGCCTGGGCGCAGGATGAGCCAGGCCACGATGCCCAGGGCGGCGATGCTCGCGATGGCGCGCACCACGGTGACCGCCCCCATGCCGTCAGCGGTGATGCCCAGCCACGTGGTTGCGTAACCGACGATCTGGCCGATCGCGGTCGAGGGTGAGAGCCAGGTGAGCACACCCGAGGGGGTGCTGAAGGCAGCGCTGATCACGCCGTAGCCGGTGTCGGCGACGAGATAGACACACACGATCGTGATGGCGGCGACAAGTGCGGTGATCAGCCAAGCCTTGATGCGCGCCCACCAACTCGAGTTCATTCCTGCCCACAGCAGGCCGACGAACGGCAGAGCGACGAGCGCTATCGGCTTTACGCACGCGGCACCGGCCACGAGCACGCCACCCCACACACATCGATTGCAGACAGCCAGGCTCAGGCCGGCAACGAGCAGGCCGACCATGAGGGCATCGTTGTGGGCACCGGAGATGAAGTGCATGAGGATCAACGGATTGAGCACGCCGAGCCACAAGGCGCGACCCTCGTTAACTCCGAGGCTGCGGGCCAGCCGCGGCACGTAGAACGCCAGCAGCACGACACCGACGACAGCCACGAGCCTGAACAGGATTCCGGCGAGGTAAGCATTCGGGTGAGCGAAGGAGGCCACCGCACGCTCGATCATCAAGAACAGCGGGCCGTACGGCGTCGGCGCCTCGGCCCACATCGGGTCAGCGCCGTCCTGGAACCAGCCCGAGACACTGGCGACGCCATTGGTCGTGGGATCAATCCCTGACTCCAGCAGGCGACCTTGCACGTAATACGAGTAGACGTCACGGCTGAACATCGGCGGCGCAAGCAGCAGGGGAATAGACCAGAGCGCGAGCACACCGAGTATGTCGCGAGTGCGATGCGCGACGCGAAGCTCGGCGCCAAGCACAAGCCAGGCCTGCAGCAGTACTGCGAGGCCGATGAAGACGAAACCACGCGCGACCAGGGATCCGGTCAGGGATCCGCGCAGTGCCTCGACCAGCGGATTGGCGAGCAGATTCGTCTCGAGTGGCAGCCAGCCGATGCCGAGTGCGCCTACGGCAACGAGCGCTGTGCCCGCCAGGCCGGCCAGGCCGTGGCGCAGCACGAAAGCCCGGCCGTTCGACACGGGTTAGACCCTACGGGCGCGCGATGAATACGAGCGATCGACACCGGTAATGCGCTCGGCCGCGAGTCGGCCGGAGATCAGCACCATCGGCACGCCGACACCTGGCTGTGTGCCCGAACCGGTGAATACGACGTTCTCGCCCCACATGTTGCTCGGCCGGAACGGGCCGGTCTGCAAGAAGGAGTGCGCGGCCGCGAACGGAGCGCCGCGCTCCATGCCGCGTGCCTGCCAGTCGAGCGGGGATGTCGTGCTCTCAACCTCGATGGCATCGCCGAAGCCGATGTAGCCGCGCTTCTCGAGCATCTCGACCATGTGGTCGCGGTAACGAGGAGCCTCGACGCGCCAGTCGATGTCGGCATCGAGGTTCGGCGTCGGAAAGAGCACGTAGTAGATCTCCTTGCCCGCGGGTGCGAGATCGGGATCTGAATACGTGGGATTAGTGACGAGGATGCTCGGATCGCTCATCAGCTGCTGCTTGTCGATGAGCTCATCGAACACGCCACGCCACGACTTGCCGAAGTGGATGTTGTGGTGAGTGGTCTTCGTGTACTTGGCGCTCGAGCCGGCAAGCAGCAGGAAGCAGGAGGGGGAGTAGTTCAGGCGGCGGACCGACCACGGCTCCTTGCCGAGCAGATCGCGGTAGGCGACGGGCAGGTCAGGGTTGAGTACGACGGTGTCGGCGGGAATGCGCTCGCCATTTGAGGTGAGAACGGCAACCGCGCGGTTGCCTGAAGTCTCGACGGAGGTGACCGTCGTGTTGTACATGAACGTCACACCGTGCTTCTCGGCTGCCTTGGCCATCGCCTCGGGCAGTGCGTGCATGCCACCCTTGGGGAAGAAGACACCTGCAACTGAATCCATGTAGGCGATCACGGCGTAGATCGCCAAGGCGTCATACGGCGAGAGTCCGGCGTACATCGCCTGGAAGGAGAAGATGCGCTCGGTACGAGGATCCTTCATGAACTCGCGCACCTTCGGTGCGAGCTTGCGGAAACCGCCGATTGCGACGAGCTTGGCGAGATCGGGAGTCAGCAGGTCAAGTGGGGAGTCAATATTGCGGTCGATGAAGTCCTTCATCTCGTACTTGTAGAGCTTGGAGACGAAGTCGACGTAGCGGCGATACCCGGCAGCCTCGTCAGGACCGATCACGGACTCGATCTCAGCGGCCATCTCGTCGACATTCGAGTGCACGTCGAGTACTGAGCCATCGGGATAGAACGAGCGATACAGCGGCGCCACCGGCTCGAGGGTCAGCCAGTCGCTCATCTCCTCGCCCAGGCAGTCGAAGCAGTCGGCGATGAGATCGGGCATGGTCAGCACGGTGGGGCCGGTGTCGATACGGAAGACGCCATCGGGTGATGTCAGGTTCAGACGCCCTGCACGACCGCCGGGCACAGACTCGCTTTCGATGACCGTGACCTTGCGCCCCGCACCTGCCAGGCGCATTGCGGCAGAAAGGCCGGCAAGGCCAGCACCCACGATCACGACGTTGTCGGTCGCGCCGCTCACGGTGCGAGGAGTGCCGGTGGGGATCCAGCGGGAGAGCGCGTTCATGTCAGACCGATCGCTTGGTTGCCGCATATGCGAGCTGGGTGAGGATCTCCTGGCCCTCCGCAGTGATGCCCGGATGGGCGACCGCAGAGAGTGACGTAGCCAAAAGTTCGGTGATCAGGTTCTCGGTGTACTCGAGTGCGCCGGTATCAGCGATGATCGTGCGCAGTTCGGTGACGCCGGAGGCATCGAGGCCCGGATCGCCGACGAGTTCACGCAAGGTGCGCTCCTGATGGGGGTTCGCACGCTCATGTGCGATGGCAATGAGAACGGTGCGCTTTCCTTCGCGAAGATCATCGCCGGCCGGCTTGCCTGTTTCGGCCGGATCGCCGAAGACGCCAAGGATGTCGTCGCGCAGCTGGAAAGCCTCGCCGAGCGGCAGGCCATAGCCCGACAGAGCGTCGACGACCTCGCTTGAGGCTCCCGCGAGCGCTGCGCCGACATGCAACGGACGCTCGATCGTGTACTTCGCCGACTTGTAGCGCACGACGCGCAGTGCGCGCTCGACTGAGCCGCCGCCGCGTGCCTGCTCGAGAAGATCGAGGTACTGACCGGCCATGAGTTCGGTACGCATCAGGTCGTACACGGCCTTTGCGCGATTAGTGGCCTCGGCCGGCATGCCGCTGCCGAGAAGCATTTCGTCAGCCCACGACAGGCAGAGATCGCCGAGCAAGATCGCCGCGCCCAGGCCGAAGTTCTCGGGGGAGCCCGACCAACCCTCGCCACGGTGCAGGTGCGCGAACCTACGGTGCGCTGCGGGCATGCCGCGACGGGTATCGGAGCCATCCATGACGTCGTCATGGATGAGGGCGCACGCCTGCAGGAATTCCAGTGAGGCAGCAGCCTTCATCGCTTGGTCATCGAGGGCCGGGTCGTATCCGGTGCTGCGCCAGCCCCAGTAGCAAAAAGCCGGGCGTAGGCGCTTGCCGCCGGCCAGCAGACCCTGCAAAGACTCGATCATGGGGGTGAGGTCATCGCCGACCGAGGTCAAGATCTCACCCTGCTCGGCCAGTGCAGTATCGATCAGCGGCTGCACCCGGGCCCGAAGATCAGCAGCGTCCAGGGGCGAAGTCACCCCGCCAGCCTACGGGAGCCCCTTGTTCCCTGCATGCCCGAAGCGGGCACGCACTCTCTCTCCCTGCATGCCCCATGCGGGCACGCACCGTAGGCTTGCCCCCATGCCCGAGATCTCTGCCGACCGCGTGCCCTTGGGGCAAGCACTGGCCGAGGGCGAGCGCTCCTTTTCCTTCGAGCTCTTCCCGCCGAAGACCGACGAGGGCGAAAGTGCCCTCTGGGAGACCGTGCGTGACCTCGAGTCACTGAGCCCGAGCTTCGTCTCGGTGACGTACGGCGCCGGTGGCTCCACCCGTGACCGCACGGTGCGCATCACCCAGGAGATCGCGGAACAGACCACCCTTCTTCCCGTCGCTCACCTGACCTGCGTCGGCGCTAGCCGCGATGAGGTGCGTGGAGTAATCGGGCAGTACGCCGATGCGGGCATCAACACGATCTTGGCCCTGCGCGGCGATCCGCCCGGCGGGCCGGAGGCCGACTGGCATGCGCACCCCGATGGCCTGAGTAATGCCACCGAACTCGTCGAGCTCATCGAGTCGCTCGGCACCTTCAGCATTGGCGTGGCCGCCTTCCCCGAGGGTCACCCCGAGTCACCTGACCTCGAGCAGGATGCCCGGGTTCTCGCGATGAAGCAGGACGCCGGCGCCGAGTTCGCGATCACCCAGTTCTTCTTCCGCGCGGAGGATTACGCGCGTCTGCGCGATCGCAGTGCGGTGCACGGCTGCACGATGCCGATCGTGCCCGGCCTCATGCCCGTCACCAACGTGTCACAGATCGAGCGCTTCGCGGCACTCTCTGGAGCGCAATTCCCGCAGGAGCTCGCCGCCCGCTTCCATGCGATCGCCGACGACTCCGATGCTGTGCGTGCCCTCGGTGTCGAGGTCGCGACCGAGATGGCGCAAGAACTCCTCGACATGGGTGCCCCGGGCATTCACTTCTACACGCTGAACCGCTCAACCTCGACTCGGCAGGTCTACGAGGCCCTTGGTCTCGGCGTTCACGCCAAGTAGCTAAGCCCGGCCGATGATCTCGGCGACGATTTCGGCACCCATACCAACCAGCGGCAATCCGCCACCCGGATGCGACGAGCCGCCGACGAGATAAAGCCCCGGAATCTCCGACTGATTGGCCGGTCGCTGGAATGCCGCGCGCGAGCCATTGCTCGAGGTGCCGTAGATGGATCCGCCGGGGGCACGTGTGCTGCGTTCGAGATCAGCAGGGGTGCGAATCTCGCTCCATCGGATGCGGTCGCGAACATCCATGCCGCGTGCAGCGAGCAGATCGAGCACATGCGTGGCATATGAATCGGCGAGGCCCGGTGCATCCCAGTTGATCGCGCCCTCGGCGCCAGTCGTCGAATGGCGCGGTGCATTGACCAGGACAAACCATGACTCGGTGTCGTCGCTCGGGCGCATACGCGGGTCATCAGGCGCACACACGTAGATCGCGGGATCGCGCGGGGGGCAGGGGTTGCGGCCGAAGATGTCGTCGAACTCCATGTCGTAGTCCTTCGGGAACCACACATTGTGATGGTGCAGACCGTCGGTGCGGCCATCGACGGCCAGCAGCATGACGAAACCGGCGAGAGAAGGCGTTGCCTTGGCCAGTCGTTCCTCGGCCTTGGTTGCGCGCGGATCGTCGACGAGGGTGCCGTACACCTGTGATGCATCGGCATTGGCTACCACGATCTCGGCTTCGATTGCACTGCCGTCAGCGAGCTCGACACCGCTGGCTACGCCTTCCTTCAATGTGATGCGCGAGACCGACGTATTCAGGCGCACGGTGACACCGCGCTCGCCGAGTCTGTGCTCAAGTGCGCGGGCAAGATCGCTGACACCGCCGCCGAGATGCCAGGCACCGAAGGTCTGCTCGATATAGGGGATCGTGGCGAGCACTGCTGGCGCCTGCCGCGGATCGGAGCCGGTGTAAGTGGCGTAGCGATCGAGCAATTGGCGCTGGCGAGGATCCTTCAGGTACTCGCGCCCGAGCTTGCGAAGGTTCGAGAACGGAGCGATCGTGCGAACATCGCCGGGGTTGCGGGCCAGCGACATCAACGTGCGCCAGTCGGGCAGCGGTGACTGCAGAAACGGCTCGCGGGTAATGCGCCACATTGCGCCGGCTCGTTCGGTGAAGGCGCGCCAGTCAGCGCCCGCCGTGCCGCCGAAGGCTTCCTGCATTGCATCGGCTGCACGTGCCGAATTTACCCCTGGGATGACAACACTCGTGCCGTCGGCGAAGTGGTAGCCGAAAGCGGGATCGATCTCCTGCAAGTCAACGGCATCCTCGAGGGCGCCGCCGGTCTTGAGGAAGAGATCGCGATAGACGGCAGGCAGGGTGAACAGTGATGGCCCGGTATCGAAGACGAAGCCCTCGCGCTCGTAACGACCGAGTTTGCCGCCGAGTCGACCGGACTGCTCAATCAGCGTGACAGTGTGACCCTTGACCGACAGGCGGGCTGCGGTGGCCATGCCGCCCACGCCACCGCCGATCACGATCACGCGGCTCATACCGAGCGGCCCTTCCACGATGCCGTGCCCTGAAGATGACGGCGCCAGGAGATCACGTTCAGTGCAGTGAAGGCTGCGATGGAAGCGGGTTGGGCAGCGGCGGCTGCGAGTGACTCGCCGGTGCGTTGCGCGACCAGGGTGCGACTCAGCACGCCCGCGGCGTAACCGAGTGCGCCGATGCGACGCGTCGTGCGATCGCGCGCCGCGATCATGCCCACTGCGGGCACGACGAAGGCGCCGACGAGAAGGGCATTCACGGCCGCCGAGCCTGCAGGCCCATTGAATGCCGCCCACAGTGACTTCGAGTAGCCATTCACGACAGCTTCCGTGCCCTCGTACATCCGGCACTGCGCGATCTGCGAGCCATCCATGGTCTCGGTGAGACCGCCATCGCGTTTGACCGCGCGCATCAATGCGACGTCCTCAATGACTTCGTCCTTCACCGCGGCGTGACCATCGATGCGGCGATACGCAGCGGCGGACATCACGATGAACTGGCCGTTCGCCGCGGAGAGCGATGGGCGCTGAGTTCGCCGACCCCAGCCGAGGGGCATCGTCGATGCCCATGACCAGGTGACGAGAGGCTGGACGAGGTACTCGAGCCAGCTACCGGCGAGCTGACGCGGATACGGCGAGACCAGGCTCATGCCCTCGCGAATCAGGTGCTCGGCCGATGACGCGACGGCATCGGGCTCGAGCAGCACATCGGCATCGACGAATACCAAGATCTCGCCGATCGCCATCGTGCTCGCGCGGTAGCAGGCATAGGGCTTGCCGAGCCAGCCCTGCGGCAGCTCGGAATCGGGCATTGTGATGACGAGCAGACGTGGGTCGATGATCGAGGCGAGAACCTCAGCGGTGCCATCCGTCGAGCCATCATCGAGCACGATGACCTGCAGATTCAACACGCGCTCTTGCGCGAGCACGCTGCGCACGGTGGCCTCGATATGCGCGATCTCATTGCGCGCGGGGATGATCACCGAGACCGGCTCGTCGAGATCTGAATTCACCGGGGCAGGTCGACGCAGCTCGCGCAGGTTGTAAGCGGTGTGCGCCGCTATGCCGATCGCCGCGAGTGAACCCACAGTGACGATCCGACGCATCACCATTGCGGTTCGCTCGCGTTCATCCAGCTCACCATTGCGGTTCGCACGAGTTCATCCAGCTCACCATTGCGGTTCGCTCCAAATCCGCCACATCCACGGCACCATCACGATGCCCATGCACACCAGCCCCCAGATCGCCACGCCCGGCTTGCCGAAGAAGACGAGGGCTGCGAACACATTGGAGGCGTAGATCCAAATCAGCATCATCGTCGGCACGCCATCGCGTGCAACCTTGCGCGGCAGCCTGGACAACGACGCCATCAGCACGACTGATGCGAGCAGCCAGCCCAGGAAGTTCTGCAGCGGGATACCGGGAATGCCCGGCAACTCCCAGCCGGTGTCAGCCCAGGTCCAGTAGCCCTCGCCGACCATCTGCGGATCGAGAAAGAGATCCCACGAGGCCAGCAGGATGCCACCGAGAATCGCGGTGCCGAGATAGGTGCTCGACAGTCGCTCGGCCGCCAGCAGGCAGGGGTAGGCCATCATCGACCACGCCAGCGGGATCACCAGTGGCACGCCCATGAGAGTCGGGCCCAGCAGGTTCTCGTACTGGTACTCGCCGAACGGGAATTGGGTCGTGATGCCGAGGAACTCGATCGCCCAGCCGAAGGCCACGGTGATGCCGGTGTAGCTCGCCGCCCAGGCCAGGCCGCGCGAGATGTAGGCATGCGTAACAGATGCAAGAAAGAAGGTGACGACCGTGAACATGGTGAGCGCCACGCGAGGGGTACCCGAGACGAGGATCCAGATGATTTGGCCGAGGATCGTGGCGAAGGCCAGGCCCCAGGGCAGGTAGGGGATCCAGCCGGTGGGCGGGCCGCCACGGTCAGAGTGCGGCCCCGTATAGATCCGCACGCTCATGCGGCCAGTGTAGGCAGTTAGCTGGCAGAGGGGCTCGGGCTAGCGCTGCCGGAGGGCAGTGCGGACGCATCAGGCACCGGCTTGGGGAACAAGGTGGCCGGAGTCTTCTTATTGAGCAGCACGACCCACTGCTGACCGGGTTTGAACGCCATGGGCGTGCCATCGGCCATCGTGAAGGTGGTGCCCACGTCCGCCGAGGGGCGGTTCCAGGTGACGTCGTACGAGTAGCCATCGCGCAGCACCGTGGCGGTGCCCGTGCCAATGGTCTCCGCGTGCGGGGTGTTTCCGCCGCCCTTGTCGAAGTACTTCGAGGGCTCTTGCTTGACGTACTGGATCACGACGGTGGCCGCGTTCTGGCCCAGGTCGTCTTCCTCGGCTTTTGCTCGCTCGCCGTTGAGGTTCACCTTGTAGAGCCCGGTGAGCGGGTCGAAGGTGAACATCGCCTTCGCGGAGCCCCACGTCATCTTGGCCTTGGTGTTGGGCAAGCCACCGGCAGGAATCTCGGGGGAGAACACGAAGCCCATATCGCGATTGAGTGAGGCATCGGGCGCACGCTCGATTGCGACGGCGCCATCAAGGAAGTAGTTATACGGTGCGCGACGATCGAAGTCGCGCGCATAGCCCTCCGCGCCCTTGCGCGGCGACACGTCGATCAGCGATGCGCCGTCGATGGCTGGATACATCTTGCGCTGCGCACCCGAGTACGCGAAGGCGGGCGTGCCATATTGCGCGAGCAGATCGATGTCAGTGATGCGTGCCGAGCGAACCGGACCAATCTTCGTAGGGATGATGCTGGAGAACACTGCAGCAATGCGCGTCATGCCGTACTCGACTTCTTCGATGTAGACAATGTCTGCATCCTTGAGCCCGGCGTGCGGCTGAGCATTGCGCGTGTTGTCGAGCTTTACGACCAGCACAGGTGACGGAGTTGTCTCGGGAAGACCCGTCAGCGGCGAGGTCGGTACCGGAGTGGGGCTGGGCGTCGGAGTCGCAGAGGCGCTCACTGAGGGTGCAGGTGCACTCGAGCTTGGTGATGCATCAGGTGCCGCGGTCGGGGAAGTGCTGCAGGCGGCCAGGAGACCCACGAGGGTCAGCGCAGGCAGCAGGCGTCTCGAGATCACCTGATAACACTAGACAGGCGAACGATCTAGTCAGGGGAGCGAAACGCGTTGTCTGCTCGTGAAGCTGGCTGTCGTGACGGGTGAAGCCGAAGAGAGAGCTTGGCGATTGCTGTGTCGATCGCTGTCTTCGCCATGGTCGAATCGTAGAGGGATTTCCTCGTGCATTTAGTGATGTGAGCCTCATGTGTCAGACTCGAAGCACATGAATACTTTTGCCGAATTCGGCGTTCCCCTTCCCCTTGTCAACACCCTCTCCAAGCAAGGCCTTGTTGAGTGCTTCCCGATCCAGGCCGCGACTCTTCCCGATAGCCTCGCCGGCCGCGATGTGCTCGGCCGTGGTCGCACCGGCTCGGGCAAGACTCTTGCTTTCTCGATTCCGCTTGTTGCCGCACTTGCCGGCAAGAAAAGTGCACCCACTCGTCCGCGTGGCCTGGTGCTCGTGCCGACCCGTGAACTCGCCAATCAGGTGCTCGCCGTGGTCGAGCCACTCGCTCACTCCGTTGGCCTGAAGTGCACGACCATCTATGGCGGCGTCAGCCAGGGCAAGCAGGTTGCTGCGCTGAAGTCCGGTGCCGACATCGTCATTGCGTGCCCCGGTCGTCTTGAGGATCTCATCGCCCAAGGTCACTGCAAGCTCGACATGGTCGAGGTGACCGTTCTCGACGAGGCCGATCACATGGCTGACCTCGGCTTCCTGCCCGGCGTCAAGCGGCTGATGGATCGCACGCCGAATGAGGGTCAGCGCCTGCTGTTCTCGGCCACCCTCGATCGCGGCGTCGATGTGCTGGTCAAGCGCTACCTCGACAATCCGATCACCCATGCCGTCGACCCGATCGATGCGCCGGCGCCCGACATGGAGCATCACGTGTTTACCGTGACCGCGGCCGATAAGTCGGCGGTCGTCATCGAGCTCGCGGCAGGCACTGGCCGTTCCGTGCTCTTCATGCGTACCAAGCACCAGGCCAAGAAGCTCGCCAGGCAGCTCACCGCAGCGGGGATCCCGGCAGTTGACCTGCACGGCAATCTCTCGCAGTCAGCTCGCGATCGAAATCTCGCAGCATTCAAGGACGGCAGCACCAGTGTGCTCGTCGCAACCGATATCGCCGCCCGCGGCATTCACGTCGATGACGTCGAACTCGTCGTGCACGTTGATCCGCCCGCCGAACACAAGGCTTACACGCACCGTTCCGGTCGTACTGCTCGTGCAGGCGCCGCCGGTACTGTCGTGACCGTGGCGACCCCCGATCAACTCGGCGAGGTGCGCACCCTTGCAAAGCAGGCCGGTATCAAGCCGACCTTCACCAAGGTTCGCCCCGATGCTCCTGAACTACTGGCGATGCGCGGTGAGCGTGCTGAGTACGTCAAGCCCGCCCCTGAGGCACCTGTCACTGCGAAGCCCGCTGCGCCTCATCGTCGCCGTCGCGCTTCAGGATCAGGCACCGGTCGCCCAGCGGGCACCGGAGCCGGCGCATCTCGTTCTGGTTCAAGCAGTCGCGGTCGCCGCAGTAGATAGAGGTGCGTGCACTACCGTTGCCGTATCGCTTCAATGTGGGGAGATCCGGTGGCAAAGGACGACGACAACACGCAGCCAGTGCGGCCGGCTCCGCCGGAGGCCTACCCCACGTCTGATGGAGTCTCACCCCAGATGCGACGCATGGGTGGCTACGCCTGGCGGGTGATCGCGGTCGCGCTGGTCATCGCAGGGCTCGTGTGGTTCATCGCGCCGCTTCAGACACTGCTACTCGCACTGTTCTTCGCCTTCCTCGTCGGTGCGTGGCTTCTTCCGCTCACGAACAAGCTCGCCACCTACATGCCGCGCTGGCTGGCGGGCATCATCGCGCTTGCGGTCTTTTCCATCGCGCTGCTTGTCGTGCTCTTCTTCATTGGCCTCTCCGCGGTTCAGCAGTTCTCCGGTATTGGTGACACCATCGCCGATGGCGTGGCAAGCCTTGATGACTGGCTGCGCAATGGCCCACTGAGCCTCAGTGATGCCGATCTGTCCTCTGTTTATTCGTCGGTGCAGACCTTCATTCGCGAGAGTGGCGGCAACATCGCGCTCGGCGTGCTCACAAGCCTGGGCAGCATCGTCAGCCTGGCCACCGCAGCCGCGGCCGGCTTCTTCGTGCTCATCTTCATCTTGATCCAGCCGGCCGAGATCCTCGCCTGGATCGCTCGCTGGATCCCCGCTCGCAATCGCGAGGTGAGCGCGCAGTCGATTCGCATTGGCTGGAATGCGTTCTCGCAGTACTCGCGCGGAATCCTGCTTGTCGCGATGAGTAATGCGGTTCTCGTGACGATCCTGCTGCTCATCATGGGCGTGCCGCTGGCAGTACCGCTGGGCGTCATCGTCTTCTTCGGTGCCTTCATTCCCTACATCGGTGCGCCACTCGCGATGCTGCTCGCAGCAGCGGTGGCCTTCATCAGCAACGGCCCGCTGGCTGGTGCGCTGGTGATCGTGCTGATCTTCGTGATCGGCCAGATCGAGGGCAATGTGCTCCAGCCGCTGATCCTGGGGCATTCCGTGAGCCTGCATCCGGTGGCGATCGTGCTCGTGACCGCTGTCGCGGCGGCCTACTTCGGCATCGTCGGGGCCCTGATCGGCGTCCCGATCGCCGCGGCGATCTACGGGATCATGAAGTACGTGCGCGGGCCTGAGGCCGAGGCCTCCCCGCAGATCTCTCCGTAGCTCGGTCCTCGGTGGCATCCCGGAGGAGCCCTGCGGTATTCTGATACCCCAGGGGGTATACTGGGATCACCCAGGGTCACCTGGCGCAGGTCAGCAGCGGAGGACTAAATGAAGCGCATTGTCATCATCGGTGGAGTCGCAGGCGGCATGTCAGCGGCCACCCGTAGTCGCAGGCTTGATCCCGAGGCCTCGATCATCGTGCTCGAGCGCAGCTCCTATGTCTCCTACGCCAACTGCGGTTTGCCCTACTTTGTCGGCGGAGTGATCGCGGCGCAGTCCGACCTGCTGCTTCAGACTCCAGAGAGCCTGCATGCCCGCTTCCGTCTTGACGTTCGCGTGCAGAGCGAGGTCATCGGCATCGACCGCGCGGCCAAGGCCTTGACCGTGCGCGATCTTGCGACCGGCGAGACTTACGACCTCGAGTACGACTACCTGGTGCTGAGCCCTGGTGCACAACCGGTAGTACCGCCGCTGCCCGGCATCGAACTCGCGCTCACGCTGCGCACGGTCGAAGACGTCACGCGCATCGCCGACGCAGTTGCCCGCAAGCCCAAGCACGCGGTCGTGATCGGCGGCGGCTTCATCGGTGTCGAAACTGCCGAGAATCTCATTCACAAGGGAATTCCCACCACGCTCGTCGAGGCGATGGATCAAGTACTCGCACCGCTCGATCCCGAGATGGCACTTCCGGTGGCCGATGAGCTGCGTCGCCACGGCGTTGACCTGCGCCTGGGCGTCGGACTTTCCTCGATCCAGGAGAGTGCTAACGGTCAGACAGTCACGCTTGCTGACGGAAGTGTTGTCGCCGCCGATCTGGTGATCCTCGCCATCGGCGTGCGCCCCGATACAACGCTGGCTAAGGCATGCGATCTCGAGGTCGGCGCACGCGGCGGCATCAAGACCGATGCGTTCAATCGCACCAATGATCCGGCGATCTACGCCATTGGCGATGCTGCCGAGAAGAACGATGCCCTCGACGGCGAGGCAGTGCTCGTGCCCCTTGCCAATATCGCCAATCGCCAAGGTCGCGTTGTTGCCGATCACATCAACGGTCGCCCCGTACGCGAGGTGCCGACCATCGGAACCGCGATCGTGAAGGTTTTCGACCTTGCTGTCGCGACCACCGGATGGAACGAGAAGCGTTTGCGTGCCGCGGGTCGCGATTTCGTGATCCTGCACTCGCATCCCGGCTCCCATGCGGGTTACTACCCGGGCGCTGAATCGATGATGCTCAAGGTCATCATCGACCCGGTCAGTCACGAGATTCTTGGTGCGCAAGGTGTTGGTCGCGAAGGTGTAGACAAGCGCATCGACGTCATTGCCACCGCGATTCGCACCGGCCTCACTGCGCCTGAGCTTGCCGATCTCGAGCTTGCCTACGCGCCGCCCTTCGGCTCGGCGAAGGATCCCGTCAACATGCTCGGCTACATGGCCGACAACATCCTTAGTGGTCTCACCGAGAGCGTGCAATGGAACGAGCTGGCCGATCGCATGTCTGATGGCGCGACGCTCATCGACGTGCGCACGCCCGTGGAGTTCACTGCCGGCCATATCGACGGTGCGGTCAACATTCCCGTCGATGAGCTGCGCGAGCGCTTCGCAGAGATTCCGAAGGAGAACGTCATCGTCACCTGCCAGGTCGGCCAGCGCGGGCACACCGCCTCGACTCTCCTTCGTGAGCTAGGCATCAAGGCGGCCAACCTCGACGGTGGCTACAAGACCTGGTCGAACTCCCCGGCGGCAGCCCTGGAGACGGTTCGAGTCTGACGCCCCTGAACGACTGATCGACCCTTGCCCGCCACGGTCACCGCGGCGGGCAGGGGTGTTTTCGGGGAGGGGATTGACGATGTCAGGGGTGGGGGATACTGTTCTCGTATTCGAACAGGTGTTCGAATAGATCGATCACCGGGTGATGTCGCGGTTACCCGGTGGCACCACCTGAGACCGGGCCCGCCTCGACCCCGGGCCCGGTCTCAGGGTGGTGATCTGAATGCGAGGTAGTGGTGAGTCATCGCTACTACGGCCGGGTGCAGGTGCATTCGGATGGGCAGGGGCCGGTTGATTTCAGCTGGCGGGGTCGGCGGTATCTCGTGCGCGAGGTACTCGAGTCCTGGGTCGAGGCAGTGCCGTGGTGGTCACACCACGGGAAGGGTCACGGGGCGCCGGCGCGGCGCACCGTCTGGCGGGTCGAAGCCATCACGCGTACCGGGTCATCCGGTGTGTACGACCTGTGCGTGACCTCCGATCGCTGGAGGTTGCTGCGGGTTATCGATTAGCGAGCAGACGGAGAAATCAATGTCGACCATGACCCTGGCAGCACCCGTAGTTACCCCCGTGCAGAGCCTTCCCACGTCTACCTATGACCTCGTGATCTTGGCCAGGCGCAGCCTGACCGAGGCGCATATCTCCACCGATCCGGCTGAGCGCTACGTCGCCGCACATCTGTGCGCACTGCGCGCTGCTGCTGCGGTGGTCGCTGCTCGCACCGGCCCCGATCACCGCCGCCGTCAGGTGCGCAGTGTCTGGGCAGTTCTGCCTACCGTTGCCCCTGAGCTCACCGAGTGGTCGCAGTTCTTCGCCGTGAGCGCCAAGAAGCGCTCGGCCGCCGAGGCCGGCGTGAAGTGCATCTCCGTCCGTGAGGCCAATGACCTCGTACGCGATGCGGATGCCTTCCTCGTGCGCATCGTGTCGATCCTCGGTATTTCCTAGATATCTCCTAGGTAACTTTCGGCAGCCCCCGCTGCCGAGTCACCTCGGGTGCTCCGGGCCCGAGTGCGTCAGTGAGCTGGATTCGGGCGTCCTCCCGTGTCGAATCCAGCTCACTGGCATCCCCTTTTCTTCACTGCTGGCGAGATGCGATTACTGATGTGCGGTTCACGATGAAACAGCCCTGGGCTCACCTCCAGGTGGCAAGCGGATTCTCCCTGCAATACGGGGCATCGACCCCCGATGCATTGATCGAGCGCGCAGCCGAGCACGGCCAGCAATTCGCTGCACTCACTGATCGCGACGGCGTCTACGGCGCAGTGCGCTGGGCACTGGCCTGTCAGCGTGCAGGCATCGCACCGATCCTCGGAGTCGATCTGGCCATTGAGTCGGCTCATGCGGCACCCGTAGTCACCGCTGGTCGGCGTACTCCTGCTCGCGGCGGCGCCTTTGTCGATGAGGGCAGTGCGCGCGTAGTACTTCTCGCCCGCGGTGCACAGGGTTGGGCCTCACTCTGCCGACTAGTCAGTGCTGCGCATGAGGTGCGCGGTCGCACCGTGCTCAGCTATGAAGCACTCGGTGAGCATCACGCAGGTGTTATCGCTCTCCTCGGTGCCGACTCCGAGGTTGCCCAGCAGCTACATGCCCAGGGCGAGCGCGCGGCTGCACGCTTACTTGATCAGTGGCGCGAGATCTTCGGCGCTGATCTGCGTATTGCAGTTGCCTCCCATCGCAGGCGTTCAGGTCATCGTCACTCCACCTCGCATGCCGCACGGCTTCTTGCCTTCGCCGGCCAGCAGCAGGTGCGTGCTGTGCTGACCAATGCGGTGCGTTATCGCGATAGCGAGCAGGCACGTATTGCTGATGTCCTCGACGCTGCACGGCGCCTGGTTCCGCTGACCTCCGCGCAGGTCGAACGCGATAACGGCGAGGCCTATCTGAAGTCATCAGCCGAGCTCACGCAGATCGCGCAAGAGATTGCGCGTGCTGCGGGAACCAGCGCCGCAGCACTGCGGTACGAGACCATGGCGGTAGCCGAGCAGTGTGCCCTCGATCCGGCCGCTGACCTCGGTATCGGGGGAGTCTTCGTTCCCGAGCTCGAGATCTCCCTGGGCGGGAAAGCTTCTGATCATGATGCCGATGCGCTGCTGCGATCGCGCTGCCTCGATGCCATTCCGCGTATCTATTCGCGCGAGAGCGAGCGCGTGAAGGCGGCCGATCGACTCGAGGCTGAGCTGCGCACGATCACCGAGGTCGGCTTCGCCGGCTACTTCATCACGGTCGCTGAAGTGGTGGCGTTGATTCGTGATCGTGGTGTGCGCGTGGCCGCACGAGGCTCCGGTGCTGGCAGTCTCGTCAATCATCTGCTTGGTATCTCAGGCGTTGACCCGATTCGCCACGGGCTGCTGATGGAACGCTTTCTCTCTCCGCTGCGGCGCGAACTGCCCGATATTGACATCGATGTCGAGTCCGCGCGTCGCGAGGAGATCTACGACTGGATCCTCGAGCGGTTCGGCGAGGAGCGCTGCGCCTGCGTGTCGATGATGGAGACCTACCGGGTGCGTCACGCGATCCGCGATGTCGGAGCAGCACTCGGCATGCCACCAGGTGAGGTCGGTGCTTTCGCAAAGTCGTTCCCGCATATTCGTGCCAGTAAGGCGCGTGCAGCGCTTGCCGATCTTCCCGAGCTGCGTTCATCCGGATTCGGTCGCATGGCCGCACGCGGCGAGCTCGATTCCTTCCTTTCACTGGTCGAGGGTCTTGACGGCTTGCCGCGCCATGTGGCGCTGCATCCATGCGGGGTGCTGCTCTCCGATGCGACGCTGCTCGATCGCACGCCGGTTGAGCGCAGCGCTGCCGGCTTCCCGATGAGTCAGTTCGACAAGGACGACGTCGAGCGCATGGGTCTGCTCAAGCTCGATGTGCTCGGCGTGCGCATGCAGTCCGCGATGGCACATGCCATTGCCGAGACCGAGCGGGTGACAGGTGAGGTCATCGAGCTCGACTCTGATGGGCTCGATGATCCGGCGACCTTCGAGCTCATTCGCACCACGCGCACCCTGGGCTGCTTCCAGATCGAGTCGCCGGGGCAGCGCGAGCTCATCGGCAAGTTCGCGCCCGAGACCTTCGGCGATCTCATCACCGATATCTCGCTCTTTCGTCCCGGCCCGGTGAAGTCCGACATGATCACTCCCTTCCTGCGCGCTCGTCAGGGCTGGTGCGAGGCGCAGTACTTGCACGATGATCTGCGCCCCGCGCTGGAGGAGACCTACGGAGTCGTGGTCTTCCACGAGCAGGTGCTGCGCATCCTCGCGGTGTTCACCGGCTGCTCACTGGCGCAGGCTGATGAGATCCGCCGATCGATGGGTTCCTCCGAGGGGCTCGACGATGTGCGCGCCTGGTTCTATCCCGCCGCGTTGCGTCGCGGCTATCGACTCAATGTCGTCGAGCAGGTCTGGGAGGTATTGCGTGCCTTCGCCTCCTTCGGATTCTGCAAGGCCCATGCCGCAGCCTTCGCCCTGCCCACGTATCAATCCGCGTGGCTGAAGACTCACTACCCGGCCGCGTTCTACGCGGGTCTGCTCACCCATGACCCGGGCATGTATCCGAAGCGGCTGATTCTCGATGATGCGCGTCACTTCGGTGTCGAGATCCACGGTCTCGACGTCAATGACTCCGATGACGTCTACCGACTCGTCGTCGATAGTGAAGGCAAGCAGGGCATCCGCCTTCCGCTCAGCGATGTGAAGGGCATCAGCGACGACGAAGTCGAGCGGGTGATCAACGGGCGCCCGTACACCTCGCTGGCTGACCTGTGGCATCGTGCGCGCGTCTCGCGGCCGGTGGCCGAGAACCTCGTAGTCGCGGGAGCCTTCGACTCGCTGTATCGATTCGGCGGCACGCAGCGGCGTGGTGCACTCACTCGGCGTGATCTCCTGTTGCAGGTTGCTGATCTCGAGCGCATGGGCACTGGCGTGAGCACGGCGCAACTCACCTTCGATCTCGCTGACGACCCTGCCAATCTCGCACCGTCGGGCCTGCCCGAGATGAGTGCCGCTGATCGCGTACGCGCCGAGATCGATGTTCTCGGCATGGATGTCAGTCATCACGTCATGGAGTTCTATTCCGATCTGCTGACCTCGATCGGCGCTACGCATGCTGATTCACTGCTGAACTGCAGGTCGCAGCAGCAGGTGCTGATCGCCGGGGTGAAGGTCTCGGTGCAGACCCCACCCGTGCGCAGCGGTCGTCGCGTCATCTTCGTGACCCTCGACGATTCCACCGGCCCGGTCGATGCCACCTTCTTCGATGATGCCCAGGGCGACTTCGCGAGCGAGGTATTCGGTTCCTGGGTGATGCTCATTCGCGGATTCGTACGGCGTACCGGCCCGCGCGGGGTCTCGGTGCGCGCCACCGGCTGCTGGGAACTCGGTCGGGTGCGCGAGGTCTGGCGGGCCGGTGGCGCAGCCGCGGTATGGCAGATGATCGACGGTGACCAGCCCGAAGTCGACACCTCGCGCAGGCGAGTGCTCGTGCACTCCAGTGGCTACCGCCAGTCGCCGTATGCCGACGTGCGGCCGGCCGGCGGCGATGTGCGCAAGCCCTCGTCAGCGCTCTGGCATCGCAGCCCCGGTGCTAGCGAATGACTTACCGCGAAGGCGCTCGGCTAGAAGGAGACCAGGAAGCTTCCGCCGATGACAATGATGAAGCCGATGACCTGCACCCGGGTCATGCGCTCCTTAACGATGAAGAAGGCCAGGATCGCGAGCACGATCGGATCGAGTCCGGAGAGCACCGACACGATGGCCACGTTGCCACCGGTCGTGGCCGTGGAGAAACTGAGCAGGGCCAGGGCCTCGAGAAGTCCGATGGCCAGAATCAGCGGCACCGCCTTCTTGTCCATTCCGCCGGTGGAACGCGCGAACAGTGCGAGCACCACGACGATCACCACGGTCACGAGCTCAGTCAGGAAGACCGTTCCGAGAACATTGGCCTGGCTGCCAAGATTCAATGCCACCTGCGAGATCCCGAAGAACAGTGCGGCGATCGATGCCAGGAAAACCGGGCCGAGGGAGGCGCCCCCCTTCATCTCCGGAGCGCCGAGAAGGATGATGCCGGTCAGCGTGACAAGAACCCCGATGATGGCAATCGTGCTCGGCATCTGCCCGTTGCGGATATCCCAGATGAGCGGCACGAGCACCATCAAGGTGGCCACGGCGCCGATCACGCCCATGCTGCCCTGGGAGAGTGCCTTCAGGTACAAGATGTTGCCGACGAAGAACAGCACGCCGGCGACGATGCCGGCGAGGAAGTCGACCTTGTCGAAGATCATCAGGTCGGATCTCAGGCCCAGGACCAAGAAGATGAGGGCGGCCACGAGAGCGGCTCCACCTGCCACGGCAAACGCCGAGACTCTCTTGGTCAGATGACCACTGGTGAAGTCGGCTACGCCGTAGAACACGCTCGTCAGCAACGCGAGGATGACTGCCACGGCGGGACAATAATCCAGGCACCGACCCCCTGCAAGCACCTCGAGATTCGGTCCGTCGTTGAATGCCGCACTCTCGAAAGCGAGCACAGGATGATGAGCACATGAGCCGTAACCAGGTGCGCCGCCAGCAGGGTGCACTCGGCCTGGGCACCGACGACACCGGCTGCACGATCTTGCATGTCGACATGGACGCCTTCTATGCGTCGGTGTCCTTGCGCACGCGCCCTGAGTTGCACGGGCTGCCCGTGGTGGTTGCCGGCAGTGCAGGCAGGGGAGTCGTGCTGTCGGCAACTTATGAAGCACGAGCCCTGGGCATTCATTCAGCGATGCCGTACTCGCGTGCGCGCAGGCTCGCTCCGAATGCGATCTTCATCGAGCCCGACCATGGCTTGTATGCGGAGGTGAGTCGTGGCGTGATGGCGATCTTCGCGTCGATCACGCCGTTGGTCGAACCGTTGAGTCTTGACGAAGCATTCCTCGACATCTCCGGCGCCGTGCGCCGCCTTGGCTCGCCCACCTCAATTGGCGAGCTCATTCGCTCGCGCGTGTCTGATGAGCAGGGCATCACCTGCTCGGTCGGTGTCGCGAGCAGCAAGTTCGTGGCCAAGCTCGGTTCCACGCGCTGCAAACCCGACGGCCTGCTGGTGATCCCGCAGAACGAGGTCATCGCGTTCTTGCATCCGCTGCCGGTCGGCGCACTGTGGGGTGTGGGCGAGAAGACCGAGGAGCAACTCGTGCGCCTGGGCCTGCGCACGGTCGGCGATATCGCCAACACTCCGGTCGCCACCTTGCAGCGCGCTGTCGGTGATGCCACGGGTGCTCACCTTTATGAGCTCTCGTGGGGCCGCGACGAACGGTCAGTGCTCCCGCATGAGCCGGAGAAGAGCATTAGCAATGAAGAGACCTTCGGAAGTGATGTCGATGACCCCGAGGTGATCCACGCGCACCTGCGTGCGCTCGCCGATCAGGTGGGTGGTCGACTGCGCCGAGCTGGGTATGTCGCGCGCACGATCTCCCTGAAGGTGCGGTTCTCCGACTTCACCACGATCACCCGCTCACGCACCCTGGCCAGCCCGACCGACGTCGGCAAGGAGCTCTACGACACCTCACGGAAGCTCTACGAGGCCCTGGGCCTCCAGCGGGCCCGCATTCGCCTGGTCGGGATCAAGGCGGAGGGCCTGATCCCCGCTGGCGAGGCGAGCCACCAGTTGGCCCTCGGGGAGCCCGAATTAGGGCACCGGGAGGCCGAGTTGGCGGTCGACTCCCTCAGGGCCCGGTTCGGCGCCCAGGCCGTGCGGCCGGCTCGCCTCGTGGAATACGAGGTCGACGACGAGGATTAGTCCGCCACGAGGGGGTGCTGGGGTTTCCAATGTCGGGATCCCCGCATATATTTATGGGCAAGGCGGTTCCCGCCGACCACTGCTAGCAACGAAGGAGTCACGATGCCGCTCTCCGATCATGAGCAGAACCTTCTTGCGCAGATGGAGCGTGCCCTCTACGCCGAGGATCCCACCTTCGCGAACAACCTTCGCACGAGCACTGCCGGTCGCGCCTCGCGCGGCAAGGCTGCTGTGGGCGTGCTTGCAGTGATTGCCGGCATGGGCCTCGTGCTCGCCGGCGTCGCCACCATGATCATCGCGCTGGGTGTTGTCGGCTTCGTCGTGATGCTCGTGGGTGCCCTGCTGACCTATTCGGCATTCACCACCCAGACGGTTGTTGTCGCCGCAGCAGAGGGCGAGTCCGGCCAGCCTGCAGCCAAGTCGAAGCCATCGAAGCCCGCCAAGCCCGGCTTCATGGATCGCATGGAAGAGCGCTGGCGCGAGCGCAACGGCGAATAGCAGTCGCGCACCTCACACCCCAACCCTCGCTGCACTGACCATTCATGCGGCAGGATGCTCGCATGACCAACATCGTCCCCGCGCAGCTCGGCCGTTTCCTCGAGGATTTCGAGGTGGGCACTACCTACCAGCATCCCTTCGGTCGCACGATCTCCGAGACCGACTCCACCTGGTTCACGCAGCTGACCTGCAATACGAATCAAAATCACTTCAATGCTCACCTGGCGGAGTCGAATCCGATCACCGGCGGACGCATCATCGTGAACTCCGGCCTGACCGTTGCATTGGTGCTGGGCCTGTCGGTCATCGATATGAGCCAGAACGCCGTCGCTAACCTCGGCTGGACAGACATCAAGCTCACGCATCCGGTGTACATCGGCGACACCATCTACGCAGAGTCGATCTGCCTCGATGTGCGCGAGAGCTCATCGCGTCCTGAGATGGGCATCGTGCGGATGAAGACTCGCGGCCTGAATCAACATGGCGACGAGATCGTCTCGTGGTTCCGGTCGGTCATGGTTCCTAAGCGCAGTTCGGGTATCGGGCAGAACTACTTCCCGCAGGCCAAGAACGGGCCACTCACCGCGGAGTAATCAGTTTGCTGCGGGGGCTACTGGCGGTGGCACATTGCACGTACGTGTTGTCGGTCGATCGTTGAACCGATCGTCGATCCACGCAACAGCTTCGGGCCCCACGGTCATTGCAGTGTCCTGATGTGACACCACGCCAAGCCACGCCATCGTGATATCGGACCCTGCAGCGCACCACTCGTTCTGCAGCACTGCATTGGGCCAGGCCAGTACGACGGTGTCGGCAATGCTCTGCGCAACGAACACTGGCATCGATGCGGGCAGCGGTGCCGGAGTTTGGTCCTTAGCCGCGGCCGCCCACGACGGATTGTTGGTGGGCTTCTGCTCGAAGTAGTCCTGGCCGAAGTCAGTGCGCACGAAGCCCTCGAGGGCTGCGGAAACGATGCACTCATTCGCGAGGCGTTCGGTGTTGCGCAGGCCGGCGGGCGAGACGAACCCTTCGGCGGTGAGATTCGGGTAGTAGTACGGCCACGACGATACGACCTCGGGTCCGATGGCCCAGCCGACAGCTGTCTGCCACTGCGCATCGATGATGTCTGGTAGTTCTGCGGCCGGGGCCGCGGCGGCAACCGCCTTCAAGGTGAGCTCAGGTGCGAGCTCCTTCGCGAGGTGGCCCGTCCATAACGCTGAATGACCACCTTGGGAATGGCCCCAGACAATCCACTCGCTTCCTGCGGCGGCCTCAGGAATATTGCGCGCGGCCCGCACGGAGTTCACCACATCGCGTGCCTCGGCTTGTCCGACGAGATACAGGTTCGGCCCGGGTGTACCGAAGCCGGAGTAATCGGTGGCTACCACCACGTAGCCGAGGCTGATCATCTGATCGAGCCAGTTCGCGGTGTCGCCCAGCGGCTTGTCGGAGCGCGAGGGTGCGCAGGCATCACCCATCCCAAGGGTGCCGTGCGCCCACGCGACCACTGGTCGGCCTTCGGCCGGAGCGGGGGCGGTGGGGATGAAGATCATTCCGCTGGATGCGGCGGGGGTGCCGTCAGGATGCTGCGAGGTGTAGAGGAATCGCAGAGCTGTTGCGCCGGGCACCTCGACGCCTAGGGGCTCAGTGCGTATCACCGTGCCGAGCTCGGCAGGCAGGGGAGTCGGGGGCACATAGAAGGCAGCGATCTTGGCCTGCGCGCGCGATACCGAGAGCTTGTGAGCCGAGATCACCCAGATCGTGCTGATCATGGCGATCACGATGATGCTGGCTACGACGATGCTGACCCATTTCACTACTCGCATTCCTCGAATGTACTGCCTTTCCCCATCCCCGAGGCATGCGAGAGGATGGTGAGGTGAGTGAAGCCACCGAGGTCATCGTCTTCGAGCCACGCCCTGGCTCTGCGGCCGCGAACCCCCTGGGCGCGGTCGTCGAGATCTCGACCTCGGCCATGTTCGCGCTGTTCGCCGTGGCAGAGCAGACGGTGAGCTCCACGGTCTCGACGGTAGCGAACTCGGCGCTGGTGAACTCGGCCCTCGACAAGGTCGTGCCATATGCGGTCAACGCGGTTATCGGGCGCATGAACCTCACCGAGATCGTGCTCGATCGCGTCGACATCGACGAAATCGTCGCGCAGGCTGATCTCGAGAAGATCATCGATCGTCTGCCGCTGATTGATCTCGCGAACTACATCATCGACGAGATTGATCTGCCTCAGATCATTCGCCAGTCGACAGGCGGTATCGCTACCGATGCCATGAACACCACGCGCATGCAGGCCATTGATGCTGATGATCTCGTGCAAAAGGTTGTCGACACGATCATGTTGCGCCGCAAGGCCCGCAAGACCACGGCGCCCGGCGAGATCGCCGCCGAATACTCCGGGGAGCCCACGTGACCTCCTTCAGCGAGTACAAGCGCCGAATCGATGCAGGCGAGCCCGGTCTCGATGTCGACGCGTCCGTTCCCAAAGATGCGCGTCCCTATCAAGGTCACCGGGCCGGCTTCATCTCGCGAGCGCTCTCGGCGTTCATCGACATCGGCTCAGTGATCGCCCTGATCTTCTTGATCAATCTCGTCATCGCGTTGGTGCGCTTGATCATCGAGCGGGTCCAGGGCGCCACCTTGCCGCAGTTCGGCTGGTCGGTGGCCGGTGGCTTCTTGCTGATCTGGTTGGCCTGGACTTATGCCTGGGGCACCACCGGACGCAGCCTGGGCATGCACATCATGGGCCTGCGCGTCATCAACTACTCAGGCCAGCGTGTGCGGCTGCCGGTAGCTGCGCTGCGCTCGATCTTTTGCATCGTCTTCCCGATTGGGCTGATCTGGGTGATCTTCAGTCCGGCCAATAGATCTCTGCAGGATGTCGTGCTGCGCACGAGCGTGGTCCACGACTGGGTAGTCGATCTGCCCTCCATCCATCGTGCTCCGCCCCCCAGCACCGTCTGATCGCAGTCGCCTGAAGAGGGCTTTGCCCATCGATTCAGCGCTTTTCCACTAAAACCCGCCCCCGAGGGGCGGGTTTTTTGCACGTGCCCCCCATTCGGGTCCGGGTGGAGGGGGAAGGGGGAGCCCGTTATGAGGTGGCGGGTGCCCCTGAGGGAACTCGTTATGAGGTGGCGGGTGCCCCTGAGGGAACTCGTTATGAGGTGGCGGGTGCCCCTGAGGGAGCCCGTAATGAGGTGGAGGGAAATCTCAGGAAATTGGGTCGAGGTGGTTGACGGTGGAGGGAAGTGGGGTACAGTGGCGTCACCTGGAGGTTCCAGGGTGACGAGTGGGGCTGGAGGTGCGGAAGATGTTCCTGGGGACACACTCACCGCGCCTTGATGACAAAGGCCGGCTCGTCCTCCCCGCCAAGTTCCGTGAGGGGCTGGCAGCAGGTGTCGTCTTGGCCAAGGGCCAGGACCGTTCGATCGTGGTCTGGCCGGCGGCCGAGTTCGCGGCCCACGCTGAGCGCCTGAACGAGGCCTCCCGTTCTGACGCCCAGGTCCGGGCTTACCTGCGAGTGCTGTTCTCCGGGGCATCCGACGAGATTCCTGATCGCCAGGGTCGAATCACCATGCCTGCAGCGCTGCGCGAGTACGCCGGCCTGGACCGCGACGTTGTGGTCGTCGGCAACGGCATCACCGTCGAGATCTGGGATGCCACCAGCTGGGAGACCTACCTGGCAGGCCAGGAAGAGGGCTTCTCCGGAATCAGCGAGGAGGTCGTGCCGGGAATTCTCTAAGAGATCCGCGCGGTGAGGTCTCCTCCCGCCTCCGCTCTGACACCACTTCCCCGGTGCCAGAACCGCTTGAGAAAGCGGGCGGGGACCTGGCTACGCGGATCGATCAGCACCAACCAAAGAAGTAAGCAGCAAGGCCCGCACCACCACCGCGACGCGAAAGGCACGACATGAGCACCTTGATCAGCCAGGTACAGCGGGTACCGTCCACCGCTCGCACCGCTGGTGTTCTCGTCGCCTCCGCTGCTCTCACCGTCGCCGTCATGGCCGGTCTCAACTCGATCGTCGGGACCTGGGCCTGATCATGACGACCTCCACCCGCCACATCCCGGTCATGCGTGACCGCGTGCTGGCATTGCTCGCCCCGGCGCTGGAGACCCCAGGCGCCGTGCTGGTCGACGCAACCTTGGGTCTTGGTGGTCACGCCGAGCAGGCACTCACTCAGTTCCCGGACATCCACCTCGTCGGTCTTGATCGCGATCCGGAGGCCCTGCGCCTGTCGGAGGAGCGTCTCGCACCGTTCAGCGGCCGAACCACCCTCGTGCACGCGGTCTACGACGAGCTTCCTGAAGTCCTCGAGTCGCTCGGCATTCCTGCAGTCCAGGGCATCTTGTTCGACCTCGGTGTCTCCTCGATGCAGCTCGACGAGATCGATCGCGGCTTCTCCTATGCCAACGACGCACCGCTCGACATGCGCATGGATCCGACCACCGAACTCACGGCAGCCGAGATCCTCAACACCTACCCGGCCGGCGATATCGTGCGCGTGCTCCGCGAGTTCGGCGAGGAGAAGTTCGCCACCCGCATCGTCTCGCGCATCGTCGACGAACGCGCACGTGAGCCGTTCACCAACTCTGCCCGCCTTGTCGAGCTCATTCGCGAGGCGATCCCGCAGGCTGCTCGTCGCACCGGCGGCAACCCGGCCAAGCGCACCTTCCAGGCCCTGCGCATCGAGGTCAACGGCGAACTCGACGTTCTGCGCGCAGCCATCCCCGCAGCGCTCGATTCCCTGAGCCTCGGAGGCCGCATCGTCGTGATGTCGTACCAGTCACTCGAGGATCGCATCGTCAAGCAGGCGCTCGCCCAAGGTGCAGAGTCCAAGGCGCCCCGCGATCTGCCGATCGTTCCCGACTCGATGAAGCCGTGGCTGCGCCTGATCACTCGCGGCGCCGAGATGGCCTCCGAGTCTGAGATCGAGTCGAACCCGCGTGCTGCATCAGTCCGTGTTCGTGCTGCTGAGAAAGTGGCGGTGGCCGCATGAGCGCGAACGCCCGCAAGCTCGTTGATCCGATCAATGAGTCGACAGCAACTGAGTACGCCACCCAAGGCGCCAAGGCTCGCAAGCTTTCCCGGCCCGAGCTGAAGATCGTCTCACCGCTTCGCGCCGAAAAGGCCAGCAGGGGAGTCTTCGCCCTGCTCGTCGGTGGCTTGCTCGGTGCTGGCCTGATCGTGATGCTCGTCATCAATACCTCTCTCGCCTCCGGCGCTTTCGTCGTCAGCGAGCTGCAGACACAGAAGTCCGAGCTCACCGTCGAGGCGCAGGCACTCGCCAAGGAAGTCGACGCCATGTCGAGCCCGGCGAACCTGGAGGCCAAGGCACTCGCCCTGGGTATGCAGCCGAGCCGGAACCCTGTCTTCTTGAACCTCGGTGACGGCTCGATCCTCGGCAAGCCCAATGGGGCGAATGTCTCACCCAATGCGCAGCTTCCGCGACTGTCGACCCCTGCTGATCTCACCGCAGTCGAAGCAGTTGACAACGGCGCAGTCAGCAGCGAATTCCCCGCGGCTGTTGGCCCGAACTATGACCCGGCCACCGATGACGCAAATGTGACCACCGCGACGCCCGAGGACACCGCCTGGGGCGAAATCATCGACGTCACTGAGGCACCGAAGGCGGCGCGCACCGGTAAGCCCGGCAAGAAGGCAAAGATCGCGAAGAACGACGCTGGCCTGAGCGCCACCGCGATCGGATAGTCCATCCACCATGAGTCGGTCAACGATGAATCAGAGCCCGACCCGGCCTCGTCCATCCCGCTCCGGCAGTTCTTCAGATTTCCGTGGAGGCGTGGATCGCGAGTGGATAACCCTCAGCGATCACCGAAAGCGCAGCACCGCGATTCTCGTCATCGTCGCGCTCGTGCTTACAGTGTTCATCGGTCGTCTTGTGGAGTTGCAGGCCTTCCGCGGTTCGGCACTCGCCAGCGAGGCCACCAACCAGCGGCTGAAGGAGATCTCGCTGCCGGCGACGCGCGGTGCCATCACCGATGCAGCCGGCAATCCCTTGGCTGTCACGGTGCAGGCCTACAACGTGACAGCTGACCAGACTCTCATCGCCGACCCAGTCGCTGCGGCTACCGCGATGGCTCCGATCCTCGCGGTCGACCCGACAGCACTTGCCGCTCGACTGACTGGCGACCGCCGCTTCGTCTACGTGGCCAAGAACATCACCCCGGAGAACTGGCAGCGCATTGCCGATCTCGGACTGCCAGGGATCTTGAAGGAAGGCACGTCCAAGCGTGTGTATCCCTCGGGCAGCCTGGCCGCCGGACTCGTGGGCTTTGTTGGCGCAGACGGCAAGGGCCTTGGCGGTCTCGAGAGCGGCTTCCAGGATGTTCTTGCGGGTACCGACGGCGAGCAGACCTATGAGCGCGGTCAAGGTGGTCGTGCAATCCCCACGGCACAGCACTCCAAGGTCGATGCTGTGGCGGGTTCGAACATCACACTCACCATCGACCGCGATATTCAGTACGCCGCGCAGAAGGCACTAGCCGACAAGGTCGCCGAGTCCCGCGCGGAGAGCGGCTCTGTCGTGGTGATGGATCCGCACACCGGCAAGATCCTCGCCCTCGCCACTGTTCCGACCTTTGATCCCAATGACATCTCGAAGTCGCGCTCGAGTGATCTCGGTAACCGCGCGCTCAGTGACGTCTTCGAGCCTGGCTCCACGGCCAAGACGATGACGATGGCAGCAGTGATCGATCAGGGCGCCGCGACTCCTAACACTCGCTTCACCATTCCGGGCACGCTCAAGCGTGGTGACAAGGTCTTCAATGACGATGTCCCGCATGGCACCTGGTATCTGACTCTCACCGGAGTTCTCGCGAGGTCGAGCAACCTCGGCACGATCCTTGCCTCCGAGCGCATTGGCTCGCGCACGTTCAATCAGTACCTGCGCAAGTTCGGGATGGGCCAGCCCACCGGCCTCGGTTTCCCGGGCGAAAGCAAGGGCAGCTTGATGCCCTACAAGGAATGGTCGCAGACCAGCTTCCCGTCGATGGTGTTCGGCCAGGGCATGAGCATGAATGCCGTTCACGTGGCGAGTGTGTACGCAACCATCGCCAACGATGGCAAGCGCGTGACTCCCAGTCTTATCGAGTCCATCACGGCACCTGATGGCACCGTTACCCCGGGTGCGACACCCGAGGAGACAGTGGTGGTCAGCCCCAAGACAGCGAAGACCGTTCTTGCGATGCTCGAGAACGTCGTCTCCGAGAACGGCACGGCCCCGAAGGCCCGCATCCCCGGCTATCGCGTAGCAGGCAAGACCGGCACCGCGCAGGTGGCCGTGCCCGGTGGTTATGGTCGTGACGTCATCGCGTCGTTCGTCGGTGTGGCCCCCGCTGACAAGCCTGAACTCGTTGTTGCTGTCACCATTGTGAAGCCGCAGGTCGGCCGCTTCGGCGGCCAGCTCGCAGCGCCGGTGTTCAAGGAGGTGATGATGAGTGCCCTGAAGACTCGTCATGTGCCTCCGACCGGAACAGTCGCTCCGGAAATGCCGCTCAAGTACAGCAAGAACGGCTAGCGAGATGGCGCGCATGGAGCGGCCCACATCGGCCCCGGTGCGCCTGGCCGGGCTGATCGAAGCAGTGCAATGGGCCGGGGCGCCGGCCACTGACGACCTGATGATCACCGGTGTCACCCTCGACTCGCGTGCTGTTCGTGCTGGAGACCTTTTCGCTGCACTGCCAGGCCACGTGCATCACGGCGCTGATTTTGCCGCGAGCGCAGTAGCCAGTGGTGCTGTCGCGATCCTCACTGATCCCGCAGGACTCGCGCAGTGCACTGATCTCGGCGTCCCGGTGCTCGTGATCGAGAGTCCGCGCGCCCACCTGGGTGAGCTCGCGGCACGCGCGCACGGCCGGCCCGCTGACGCGCTCACGATGCTGGGTGTCACTGGCACGAATGGCAAGACCACCGTGACCCATCTGCTCGATGCGGCCCTGCGCACATCAGGTGCGAGTACCGGCGTTATCGGCACGGTCGGCGTGAGCATCGCCGGTGAGATGCACTCGGGTTCGCGTACGACACCTGAATCAACCGACCTGCACGAACTTCTCGCCGAGATGCGCGAAAAGGGCGTCACTGCTGTCTCGATGGAGGTCTCGAGTCATGCACTGAGTGAGCATCGCGTCGACGGCCTGATCTTCGACGTCGCGGGGTTCACGAATCTCACCCAAGATCACCTCGACTATCACGGCTCGATGGAGAACTACTTCCTCGCCAAGGCCACGTTGTTCACGCCCGCGCATGCCAAGCGTGCTGTCATCGGCATCGACGACGAATGGGGTGTCCGGCTGGCCGGCATGTGCACACTCGAGCATGTGACCTGGTCGGCAGAGGGCAAGGCCGCTGACTGGTCGGTGACCGAGTCAGCGCAGGCCATCACGATCACCGGCCCCGGCGAGAGCTGCGAGATCGAATTCCATCTGCCCGGCGCCTTCAACCGCGCCAATGCCGTATGTGCCTTCGCCATGCTGCGCAGTATCGGCATCTCCGCGGCTGACATCGCGCGTTCGTGGTCACAGATAGCCGTGCCCGGCCGCATGGAGGATGTTTCCGCCGGTTACCCGGTGCGCGTGCTCGTCGACTATGCGCATACCCCCGATGCAGTCGAACGTGCGCTGACGGCGGCCCGTGGTGGCGGTCGTCTCATTGCGGTGATCGGTGCCGGTGGTGATCGCGATCGCGGTAAGCGCCCTGAGATGGGCGCCCTCGCGGCGCGCCTGGCTGACTCGGTCTGGATCACCGACGACAATCCACGTTCAGAGGATCCGGCCGCGATCAGGGCGGCCGTGCGTGAGGGAGTCATGACAGTGCCGGCAGATCAGCGGGCTGAAATCCGCGAGACCGGCGATCGTGCGCTCGCCATCTTCGAGGCCATCGCCGAGGCGGGGCCCGGCGATACGGTCGCGATCTTGGGTAAGGGTCATGAGAGCGGGCAGGACGTCGCAGGAGTCGTCACCGATTTCGATGATCGCGTTGTCGCCCGTGGCGCACTCGCTGATGTGCACGGAGCGACCGCATGATCGCGCTGACCGTCGCCGATATCTGCGATGCGACGCATGGCATCGCTCACCACCTGTCCGCCGACGACATGATCACCGACGTGCGTGTCGACTCGCGCGACATCACGCCGGGCTGCCTATTCGTCGCTATCAAGGGCGAGCGCGCTGACGGCCATGACTTTGCGGCCGAGGTCATTGCTGCTGGCGCTACCGCTGTCCTTTCTGATCGCATACTCGATCAGCCATGCATCGTCGTTGATGATCCGGTGATGGCCCTCGGTCGCCTTGCGCATTGGGTTCGCTCGACTCTTCTCACGTGCACTGTCATCGGGATCACGGGCTCGAGCGGAAAGACGAGCACGAAGGAGCTCATCGCAGGCTTGCTCGCCGTTGACGGCCCGACCGTGTGCCCGGAGGGCTCTTTCAACACTGAGGTCGGAGTTCCGCTGACCATCCTGCGGGCCGATGAGAGCACCAAGTACCTGGTGCTCGAGATGGGCATGCGCGGCGAAGGCCAGATTCGCTATCTCGCCGAGATAGCGCGCCCGACGGTCGGTGTGCTCGTCAATATCGGCACGGCGCATATGGAGTTGCTCGGCAGCCGCGAGGCCATTGCCCGAGCAAAGGGCGAGCTCATTGAGGAGTTGCCGCCCGGGGGTTTCGCGATCCTCAACGGCGACGAACCGCTCATCATGGCCAAGGTCGACGATACGAAGGCGGACGTTGTCACCTTTGGCAGGTCCGTCGGCTGCGATGTGCGCGCCACTGACGTGCGCGTCGACGCAGCTGCCCGCCCGTCCTTCACCCTTACGCACGACAACCAGTCAGAGCCCGTCACGATGAAGGTGCACGGCGAGCACTTCGTGCAGAACGCCCTGGCTGCGGCCTCCGTTGCACTCGCCCTCGGCATCAGCCTCGATGTCGTCGCGGCTGGTCTACGTATTGCCGGGCTCGACAGCAAATGGCGCATGGAGGTGCGCGAGCTCGGAAACAACATCACTCTTGTCAACGACAGTTACAACGCCAACCCTGAATCGATGCGTGCAGCACTGGCTGCTACTGCGTCGATGGCCGCCGGACGTCGCAGTTGGGCAGTGCTCGGCGAGATGCGCGAACTGGGGGAGATATCGCGCGAGGAGCACGCGTCACTCGGTCGCGCCGCCCACTCAATGGGCATCGATCGACTCGTGTGTATAGGTGATGCACTGATCCCCATGCACGAGGCAGCTCTCGCTGCTGGCCTGAAGTCAGATCTCGTCACCTCAATCGAGGACGCAGTGAGCATCGTCACGACCGAGGCCATCACCGGTGACGTCATCGTGGTCAAGGCATCCCGGGGAATAGCCTTGGAGCGAGTTGCCGATGCCCTGTCGGCCTGGAATGGCGGTGTGGCATGAGACTCGTAGTCATCGCCGCCGGTATCGCCACCTTGTTCTCGCTGATCGGCACCCCGATCCTCATTCGTCTGCTGGCCCGTCGTAACTACGCCCAGGCGATTCGCGTCTCGACCGACACTGAGGCCTACCCCGAGCACTCGGGCAAGAAGGGCACGCCGTCGATGGGCGGTATCGCGATCATCTTGGCTGTGGTCGCCGGCTATTTCGGTGCGCATCTGCTTGCCTGGAGACCGCTGACCGCATCAGGCCTGCTCGTGGTCTACCTAATGGTCGGACTCGGGCTTGTCGGTCTCGCCGACGATTACCTGAAGGTCTTCAAGCAGCGCAGCACCGGCCTGCGTGCGCGCACCAAGCTCATCGGTCAGGCCGTCGTCGCCCTCACATTCGCGTGGATGTCGATCACCATCACCGACAGCATGGGCGAGACCCCCGCATCGCAGGCAATCTCCTTCGTGCGCGATACCTCGATAGTGCTGCCTGTCGGACTGTTCTTGCTCTGGGTGTGGTTCCTGATCACCGCAACAACAAATGGCGTTAACCTCACCGACGGCCTCGACGGACTCGCTATCGGCGCCTCGATCATGAGCTTCCTGGCGTATGTGCTGATCAGCATCTGGCAGTACGGCCAGAACTGCGGCTTCCTCGATACGGCCCAGTGTTACAACACCACTGATCCACTTGATCTCGCTTTAGTTGCTGCCGCCGCCGCTGGCGCGAGCTTTGGCTTCCTGTGGTGGAACACCTCGCCCGCTCGCATCTTCATGGGCGACACCGGCTCACTGGCCCTCGGTGGCGGCATTGCCGGCCTCGCGATTCTCTCACGCACCGAACTGCTGCTTCCGTTCATCGCCGGCCTGTTCCTCATCACCACGCTCAGCGTGATCGGCCAGGTCGGCTCCTTCAAGCTCACCGGTCGCCGCATCTTCCGCATGGCCCCGCTGCATCATCACTTCGAGATGGTGGGCTGGCCCGAGGTGCAGATCGTCGTGCGCTTTTGGATCATTCACGGCCTGTTCATCGGCATCGGCCTCACCTTGTTCTACGCCGAATGGGTGCGCGCGTGAGCTCGAGCATCAACGAGGCTCACCGGCTCTCTGACTGGTCGCAGTGGCGGGTCACCGTTGCCGGCATCGGCATCGCGGGCTTCTCGTGCGCCGATGCACTCATGCAACTCGGTGCCACCGTCATCGTCATCGATTCCGGTGACGGAGAGAAGCAGCGTGAACGCGCTGAGATCCTTCAAACCCTCGATGCCGAAGTTCATCTCGGTTACGACGGCATGGTGCCCGAGTGTGACCTGCTCGTCGTGTCACCTGGTCTTCGCCCCAACGCCCCTGTCATCGTCGATGCACTCGAGCGCGGTATTCCGGTGTGGGGTGAGCTCGAGCTGGCGTGGCGGTTGCGCCACCCCGACAATGCTGCGGCCTGGCTTACCGTCACCGGCACTAATGGCAAGACGACGACCACGCTGATGCTCGAGTCAATGCTGCGTGCCGCGGGGTATCGCACGACTTCCGCGGGCAACATCGGCAATTCGCTCGTTGACGTCGTTATGCATGACGAACTCGACGTGATTGCCGTCGAGGTGGGCGCTCCGCAGTTGCCCTTCATTCACACCATCAGTCCAGTCGCGTCTGTCTGCTTGAACATCGCCGATGATCACATCGATCATTTCGGCACGATGGAGGCGTACATCGCCGCCAAGGCACGAGTGTTCGAGCGCACGCAGGAAGCTGTGATCTTCAACGTCGAGGATTCAGTCACGCTCGCGATGGTCGAGAACGCCGACGTCATCGAAGGCTGCCGGGCGATCGGCTTCACCCTCGGCGCCCCGGCGATCTCAATGCTCGGCGTTGTCGATGAGTACCTGGTCGATCGCGCCTTCATCGAAGAGCGTCGAACGACGGCACAAGAGCTCGCTCTGGTTCATGACGTGCAGCCCGCCGCCCCGCATAACGTCGCCAACGCCCTCGCCGCGGCCGCCCTCGCCAGGGCCTTCGGCGTGCCCGCCACTGCGGTGCAGCAGGGCCTGGAGCAGTTCGTGCCTGCCGCCCACCGCATCGCCCATGTCGGCGAGATCGGGGGAGTCACCTTCATCGATGATTCGAAGGCCACCAATGCCCACGCCGCCCAGACCTCCTTGCTGGCGTACTCCAGCATCATCTGGATCGCCGGCGGCATGGCCAAGGGTCAAGAATTCGACGATCTTGTGAAGCTGACCGCCTCCCATATCCGTGGAGTTGTCCTCCTGGGGGTCGATCGTCAGGTGATCGCCGACGCATTGGCCCGACACGCCCCGAACATCCCGCGAGTCGACCTCGATCGCACCGACACTGGGGCAATGGAATTGGCAGTACGCGAGGCGATGGCCATGGCCCGCCCCGGCGATACCGTGCTGCTCGCACCCGGTTGCGCCTCATGGGACATGTTCCGCGATTACACCCATCGCGGCACCGAGTTCGCTGAGGCCGTGGCTCGCTTGGCCGAGGAGCCTGGCGCATGAGCCGCACAGAGAAGGACGCTCCGGCCAGCGCCAGCCGCAAAGACACGGCACGTGGCAGGCGACCCGCAATGTCGCGTCAGCCCAAGACGGCCGGTAGGGGCCGGGAAACTCCGACCAACCGCGTCTACCTGCTCTTCAACCACCCGCTCAGCACCTATTACCTGTTGTTGGGCGCCACCTTGCTGCTGCTGACCCTCGGCCTGATCATGGTGCTGTCGGCCTCGAGTATCGAGAGCCTGAAGATCTTCGGCTCCAGCTACACCCTGTTCACGCGTCAGTTGATGTTCGCCGTGATGGGCGTGATCGGCATGTTCATCCTGGCCAGGCGTACTTCCATCCAGTTCTGGCGCGGTATCTCCCTCGGCCTGCTGCTGTTCGCCGCTGTCGCCCTTGTTGCGGTGCTCGTGATCGGTGTCTCGGTTAACGGCCAGCGCAACTGGATCGATCTCTTTGGCCCGTTCCGCTTCCAGCCCTCGGAGTTCGCCAAGATCGCGCTCGTTGTCTGGGGCGCGGATCAACTGGCTCGTAACCTCCGCGATCGCTACAGCTGGAAGAGCCTGCTCGTTCCTGTTCTTCCAGTCGCCTTGGCGTTCATGGTGCTTGTCGTGCTCGAGGGCGATGTCGGCAATACCTTCCTCCTGGGCGTGATCTTCCTCGGCATGATGTTCGCTGCCGGTGCTCCGATGCGGCTGTTCGTGTACGCAGCGGGGGCCGCGGCAGTGGGCATGCTCATCGCCAGCCTTGCCGCCCCGTATCGAATGGCGCGCTTTACCGCCTGGCTTGATCCGGACGCTGACCCGCTGGGTGCGGCGTATCAGGTGACGCAAGGTCAGATGGCCCTGGGCACCGGTGGACTTCTTGGCGTGGGAGTAGGCGGCAGCCGCGAGAAGTGGGGCTCGTTGCCTGAGGCTCACACCGACTTCATCTTCTCGGTCATTGGCGAAGAGCTCGGTCTGATCGGCACCGTCACGATTGTTTTGCTCTTCGCGATTCTCGCCTTCGCGATCTTCCGTCTTTCGCGCACGACCGAGGATCGCTTCGTGCGCTTCGCCGCCGCTGGCGTGGGCTGCTGGATTATCGGCCAGGCCACGCTCAACATCGGTGCCGTGCTCGGGCTGCTGCCGATCACCGGTGTTCCGTTGCCGCTTGTCTCATACGGCGGTTCGAGTTTGATTCCCACCCTCGGTGCCATCGGCATGCTCCTCGCCTGTGCTCGCAATGAGCCTGCTGCGCGCACCGCCCTGCGTCGCCGGTCAACCGCTGAGTCCCTGCGGCGACGGTGATCAGGTCATGAGCGAACTCTCCGTCGTCTTGGCCACCGGCGGAACTGCCGGTCACATCGAGCCGGCCCTGAATCTGGCTGATGCTCTTCGTCGTATTGATCCGGCCGTGCGCATCACGGTAATCGGCAGCAATCGAGGACTCGAGACGTCCCTGGTGCCCGCGCGGGGTTATGAGTTGCGCACTGTCGCGGCCGTCCCGCTTCCGCGTAAGCCGTCCATCGATCTGCTGCTTGTCACGCCGAGGGTCAGCGGCGCCGTCAGCGATGCCGCGGCAATCCTTCGAGAGGTTCACGCAGATGTGGCGATCGGTTTCGGCGGCTATGCCTCGTTGCCGACCTATCTCGCAGCGCGACGCACCAAGACCCCGCTCGTCATTCACGAGGCTAATGCCCGCGCCGGCGTGGCCAACAAGCTCGGCGCGCGCCTGACTCGCAATGTGATCACCACCGTGCCCGGCTCGTTGCCGCATGCCACAGTCATGGGCTTGCCGCTGCGCCCCGCGATCGCCGGCCTCGATCGACAAGTCACTAGGCAAGGAGCCCGAGATCACTTCGGTATCCCCGCCGACGCCAAGGTGCTGCTTGTCTTCGGCGGTAGCCAGGGCGCCGCTCACTTCAATGCTGTCATCGCCGAGTCGCTTTCTGATCTCACCAAGAACGGCATCTGGATCCTGCATGCCTTCGGCAGCAAGAACGAGACGCCCAATGCGCAACCGGGCTATATCTCCGTGCCCTATATCGATCGCATGGATCTCGCCTACGCCGCCGCTGATCTCGCCGTCACGCGTGCGGGCGCCATGACCTGCGCCGAACTGTCGGCAGTCGGCCTGCCGGCGATCTATGTGCCTCTTCCCATCGGCAATGGCGAGCAGCGGCTCAATGCGCTGCCGATTGTCGAGGCCGGCGGTGGCTTGATCGTCGATGACGCCGACTTCGATACCGAGTGGCTGTTGAATGCCGCCAATCACTTGCTCAGCGATCAGGACGAACTCGAGGCGATGGGCGAGGCTGCCGCGACCTTGGGCATTCGCGATGCCGATCAGCGTCTGGCCGAGTTCGTCATCTCAGTAGCCAAGGGCAGCACTGCGAAGGGCACGACGAGCAGCGGAGGCCACGCATGACGATTTCCGTCAGCGAGCTCGGCTCCGTTCACATCATCGGTATTGGCGGTGCCGGCATGTCAGGCATCGCGCGCATCCTTGTCGAGCGCGGGGTCACGGTCAGCGGCAGCGACGCCAAGGACTCCAGAAGACTTACCGCGCTCAAGGCCATCGGCGTCACCACCCATTTGGGGCACGACGCCAGTTACGTCGAAGGCATCGACACCGTCATCTTCTCCACTGCCATTCCCGAGTCGAATCCCGAGCGCACCGCTGCCCAGGTCAAGGGTCTGCGCATTCTGAACCGCGCCGAGGCGTTGGCCGCGATCATGACCGGCAGTAGGGGAGTCGCGGTTGCCGGCACCCATGGCAAGACCACGACAACCTCGATGCTCACTGTCGCCTTGCAGCACTGCGGCGTTGATCCGAGCTTCGCGATCGGCAGTGAGCTCAATGAGTCGGGCAGCAATGCTCACCTCGGCAGTGGCGATATCTTCGTCGCCGAGGCCGATGAGAGCGATGGCGCTTTCTTGTTCCTGCCCGCTGTCGCCGGCATCGTGACCAATGTCGAGGCCGATCACCTCAATCACTGGGGCACCTTCGAGGCCGTCGAGCAGGGTTTCGTCGATTTCGTGATGGGCATCGATGCGAACACCGGTTTCACCGTCGTATGCGCCGATGACCCCGGGGCGCAAAGACTCGCCGCCACGACCAAGGCCCTCAACGCCGACGTGCGCACCTACGGCGAGAGCGAGAGCGCCGACTACCGCATCGTCAACGCCACCCTCGAGGGCCGCGGCTGGGCCTTCGACATCAGCAATAACGGTGAGATCATCGCTCACATACGAGTGCAGGTGCCCGGCAAGCACAACGCCCTAAATGCCACCGCCGCCTTCGTCGTCGGCATTGGCCTGGGGATGGAGCCGGCGACCATGGCCGAGGGCATCTGCGGCTTCACCGGCACACGCCGCCGTTTCGATTTCAAGGGTGAAGTGGGCGGAATTCGAGTGTTCGACGACTACGCCCATCACCCGACCGAGATCGATGCGACCCTCAAGGCCGCCCGCGAAGTCGCAGGCGAGGGTTCGGTTGTCGTCGCCTTCCAGGCTCACCACTACTACCGCACGGCCATGTTCACCAAGGAGTTCGGCGAGGCTCTGGGCCTTGCCGATCAGGTCGTGGTGCTCGAGGTCTTCGCCCCCGGTGAGACACCGATTCCGGGAGCCAGTGGTCAGACCATGGCTGCCAATGTTCCGCTGCCCAGGGAACAAGTCGTCTTCGAGCCCAGTTGGTCAGCAGTTGCCGGACATCTGGTCGATCGCGCCAAGCCCGGCGACATCATCATGACCCTCGGCGCCGGTGACATCGGCATGATCGGCCTCGAGGTTCTCGATCTCCTGCGAGCCACTCGTGGCTGAGAAGAAACCGGCCAAGAAGAAGCCGGCAAGCGGCAGCAGAACCAGAGCCGCAAGCACGAGAAGTAGCTCAGGCAGCAAGAACGGCAAGGTCACTCGTCTGCCCCGCCGCAAGGGCAAGCGGAAGTCGCCGCTGAAGGCGATCATCATTCTCAGCATCGTCACCATCGCTCTCGTTGCCGTCTGGCTCGTGTGGTTCTCGAGCGTGCTGGCGGTCAAGGCCGTCAAGGTCACCGGTGTTGATGAAGCACTTCAGCAACAGGTCATCTCTGCTGCGCCCGTTCCGATGGGGGAGCCCATCGCCAAGGTCGACACCGCCGCAATTGGGTCGGCCGTGCAGGGCGCGTTGCCATGGATCGCAAGTGTTGACGTGCGCCGCGGCTACCCGAACGACATCGTCATCGCTGTCACCCCGCGAGTAGCCGTTGCTCAGTCGACTGACGGTCAGGCAATTGATGCTGACGGCATCGCCTACCTTTCGCCGACCGCGCTTCCCAAGAATTTGCTCACCATCGAAGGCTCGAACCCAGGTGCCCTTGGCACCGCCGTGCGCATCTATCAACAGCTGCCGCCGGAGATCTCGCGCAAGATCGTCTCGCTCACCGCGAAGTCGCGCGACGACGTCACCTTCACCCTCGGCTCCGGTGCTGTCGTGCGCTGGGGCAATGACCAGAAGGCGGATCAGAAGATCGCCGTGCTCACCGCACTCCTGCCGCGCAGGGCTCGCATGTATGACGTCTCTGCTCCCGAACTGCCGACAACCTTCGACGAGAACCCGAAGAAGGTCCAGAAGCCCAAGCCGACTCCGAGTGTGGGCGCAAGCACTGATCCGGCCCCTGCCGTGAACGCTCCCTCGCCGGCCGTATCCGATCCCTTCGCCGACGAAGGCTCGATCAACTAGCCACCGAGGGGTACAAACTCTTATAGGTGGCGAATCCGAACGTCGTCTGCGGCAGATGTCTCGCCTCGTGCAATTGCTGATCTGGCTTCCTTGATTTCGGTCATGGCATCGGGATCGGAGAGAACCGCGATGGTCTCCTCGAGCGACTCGAGATCTTCAGGGGATATCAAGACGGCGGCAGGCTTTCCGTTACGCGTGATGATGATCCGCTCATGGGTACTGTGCACTGAATCGACGAGGGCGGACAACTGGGATTTGACCTTGGTGAGGGACTCAATTGCCATGATCAGGATTATTCTCAAGATTCGATCTTGGTCAAGAGTCCGTTCGTGTTTGTGAACGAATTGGCACCTAATCTGGGGGTGTGGACAGCGGTGGTGTGATGAGCGACCAGTTGACCCTCGTGGCCTGGCTCACCGATCACCCGGGCACCAGCGTCGATGACGCCCAAAAGGCCTTGAACTGGACCAAGCCCCAGCTCGCCAAGGCGATGACGGACGATGCACGCAGACTCGCTGTGCGTCATCGCACCGGTTCGAGCCGAAAGTGGAGTGAGGACGAAATCCTCGACGCCCTGCGCCAGGCATGGGCCCAGGTCAGCGGCAGTACCGATGCCCTCAGTTACGCCAAGTACAGCGAGCTCGTTAGCAGCAAGCAGATTGATGGCCCCACTGCCGTGCGCGTGCTGCAGGTATTCGGCTCCTGGGCTGATGCCGCAGAGAGGGCGGGAGTGCCCGCGGGCAAGAAGCCGAACCGCACCTTCACCTCCGCGTGGACAGACGATCAGATCCTTGACGATGTTCGCCGTTATCTCGCCGACCCGAGCACCCGCGGATCCTTCGCAGGCTGGGATGCCTGGAAGAAGGCCAATGCTCCGCAGGCGCCATCGGGAGCGATGATCCGTAATCGCCTCGGCAACTGGTCAGACATCAAGGTGCAGGCGCTCGGCGATTAGCGCATCGATAGCGATTCAGCCCTGCGCTCGGGCGCTGTCGACGCTTACTCGGATAATGGCGCAGTGATCTCTAAACCGGCGATGCGGAGCATGGCGTGCGCGTAGCCGTGTACGGAATCTCCAAGAACGAGGCGGCATCAGTGGCCGCCTGGGCTGAGTCGTGTGCCGAGGCTGATTATCGAATTCTCCTCGACACGGGCTCTAGCGATGCCACGGTGGAATTGGCTCGGCAAGCTGGCGTGACCGTGTTCGAGGAGTTGATCTCGCCCTGGCGATTCGATGATGCGCGAAATCGGTCACTTGAGCTCATTCCCGCTGACGTCGATCTGTGCATCTCCCTCGACCTCGATGAAGTCCTCGTGTCCGGCTGGCGGGAGGAGCTGAAGAAGTCATTCGATCCTCACGTGACGAGATACCGCTATCCGTACACCTGGTCATGGAATGACGATGGACAACCGGGGCTGCAGTACGCGGGCGACAAAATCCATACTCGTCACGGTTACACGTGGCGATATCCCGTGCATGAAGTCCTCATACCGATCGGAGAGGAAGTGCAGGGCCGGACGAGTCTTCAGATCTTTCATTTTCGAGATCAGGGCAAGGATCGCGGCCAGTACCTACCTCTTCTCGAGCTAGCCGTCGCCGAGGATCCCGATAATGACCGCAATGCCCACTACCTTGCACGCGAGTACATGTACGAGGGGCGATTCGAGGAGGCAGCCCGTGAGTTCAATCGGCATTTAGCGCTGCCCACCGCACTGTGGGATGCGGAGCGGGCGCAGTCGTTGAGATTTCTGGCCGTGTGCGAACCGGAGAAAGCCGAGCATTGGTTGCCGCTCGCAGTCAAGGAGGCACCGAGTCGACGAGAGCCCTGGGTCGATCTTGCGTTTCACTACTTCGTGCTGGAGCGATGGGACGAATGTCTCGAGGCCTGCCAGAAAGCGCTAGTACTCGACCGGCGGCCTGAGGAATATCTCACCGAGTCACAGGCGTGGGGTTCCCGGCTCGATGACATGGCAGCAAATGCATCCTTCCACCTTCACGACTTCGCGGGTGCGGTTCGCCACGGAGAACGTGCGGTCGAGCTCGAGCCCGCTGACCACCGGCTGCATGTCAATCTCGCGAAGTTCCGGGAAGCACTCGACACATGGGCGCCTGCATTGGATCGCACGGGCGATGTCACCCACTGGCGAGTGCTACCAGCGATTGAAATGCTGACGGTTGCGCCACCGGCGGATCTGCCCTCCGGCTGGGTGTTGATGAATCCCAGTATCGCCAGCGACGGCGAGCACATGCGGATGACGGTTCGAACCGTGAACTATCACCTTGTTCACGATCACTACGACATGGTCGATAGCGATGGAGTGATTCGCTCGCGAACCGGCATCGTCGACGTGTCGTCCGAGGGCGACTTCACGAACTGGCAATGGATTGATGACTCATCAGCCACGACGCCGAGCCCCTTGTTTCCCGTGCACGGCGTTGAGGACATGCGCCTATTCCCGCGGGGGAGTGGCTGGTGGACTCTCGGAGCGATTCGCGATCACAGTAAGTCGGGCGCAATCCGGCAGGTCCTCTCGGAACTTATTGAGCGCGACAATGGCGTGGCACTCGATCGTCCATGGCGTATCCCCTCGCCGCTCACCGCTGATGACGGCGAAGCGGTGTACGAGAAGAACTGGGTTGTGATTCCGAGTGACGGATTCGGTCTCGACGCTGTTTGGTCCACGCAGCCGTTTGCGCGACTCTGGCTGGATCTCCTCGCCCGACAGGTGGTGCCCTCAGTGGGGCGGCCCACGCGATTAGCAGAACACGAGTGGCGCGGAAGTTCGCCCGTCTTCGCTACGCCGCACGGTCCGGTGTACGTGGCCCACAGGGTCGGGCCTTCCCTCAGTTCTCCGAATCGACCCGCACGCACCTATCTGCATTGCTTCGTGACCTACTGCGGGGAACACGTGCATATGGGCCCGCCGTTCGCTATCGAGGAACTCAGCCTGGAATTCGTGGCGGGTGGCTGCTACTCGAATACACACGTGTATCTGTCTTTTGGCAGGGACGACTCGTCCGCGCGGCTCGCGATCTGCTGCTGGGCAGAAGTTTCGCCGCTTATTCATCCTGCGTGTCCTTCGGAAAGGTGACTCGAGGGTCCCAAGACCCACTAGCCTCAGCTAACTGCGCGTACGGACTACCGAGAAGGAGAGAACGTTGAGCTCGCCCCTCGGTGGATTCTCGAACTTCATTGCCCGTCGCAGCATCCTCGTGAACTCATGCCTCGCAATCATCGGTGGCGTGATCGGTGGTGCAGTGGTCACCAAGATCATTGCTCCAGATGGCGCCTCCGGCGCCGCCGGCGCCAACGGCCAACCCGGTGCTGCTGGCGGCTCGGGTCCGGCCGGTCCGGCTGGCCCCGCGGGTAGCCCTGGTCAAAGTGGTGCTGCAGGCGCAACAGGTAGCTCCGGCTCTGATGGAACCAACGGCCGCAACGGCGCCAATGGCGCGACGGGCGCGAATGGCACCTCCGGTGCTACTGGCCCCGCGGGTCAAGCAGGGCAGAAGGGCTCCGATGGTTCGTCCGGCCCCGCTGGCTCTGATGGCGCCAACGGCACCGCGGGTGCCACCGGCCCGACGGGCAGCAACACCGGTCTTACTGGTCCCGCCGGTCCGGCTGGCCAAGATGGAATTGCCGGGGCCACCGGTCCGACTGGTTACACCGGCCCACAGGGTGTCACGGGGATGGAAGGCGCTACTGGACCCGGCGGGATTGGGCCCACTGGTCCGACCGGCTACACCGGTTACACCGGTCCGACCGGTTACACCGGCGAGATGGGCCCCACAGGTTTCCAGGGCGATACCGGCCCGATGGGTCCGACCGGCGCTGCCGGATAGTCCAGCACCTGGTCGAGCATGACTCTCAACTCACCGCGCCCACGTATCGGCCTAGCCATGATCGTGCGCAACGAAGCCCACATCATCGAGCGCTGCCTCGGCAGTGTGCGCGGCCTGATCGACACCTGGACGATCGTCGATACCGGGTCGACAGATAACACTGTTGAACTCGTGAAGGAGTCCCTCGCGGGCATTCCGGGCAACGTTCACACAAGGCCGTGGCGCGACTTTTCCACCAATAGGAATGAGCTGCTCGAATTGGCACGGCCCACTGCGGACTACCTGCTCTTGCTCGATGCCGACATGACGGTAAGAATCACCTCTGCTGATCCTCTGGAGGATCTAACTGAGGCTGCCTACGACATCATGGTTGAGTCGGGCCTGCAGTATCGGATGCCGTACCTCGTCTCTAGCGATCTCGAATGTTCCTACATTGGACGAACGCACGAGTACCTGTCCTTTACCGCGATTGGCGCCACCGCTACCCCGTGTGACGACATCGTCATCACCCACATCGGTGATGGAGGCAACAGGGATACCAAGCTGCAACGTGATCTCGGTCTTCTCGAGAGCGATGCCTACGCGGACCCTGATAACGCACGCACGTTCTTCTATCTCGCTCAGACTCGCGAAGGTCTCGGAGATGTTCCGGGTGCACTAGCGGCCTATCGCCGGCGCATCGAGCTTGGCGGCTGGGAGGAGGAGATCTTCTGGTCGATGTACAAGTGCGGGATGCTGCTTGAAGCAGCGGGGGATTGGCCTGCTGCTGCGCAGATGTACATCACCGCCTGGGAGTTCCGCTCCCATCGAGTTGAGCCGCTCGTTCACCTCGCCCGCGGCTATCGCGAGAACGGAGCCCACGGCGCAGCTCTCATGTGGGCAGAGCGCGCCGCATCCATCGAGCTGCCGGCAGGGGATCGTCTCTTCGTCGAACCCTGGATGTACGCGTGGGGCGTTCAACTCGAGCTTGCCGCCAACTCCTGGTGGTGTGGTGATCGCGAGCGAGCCCAATTCATCTGGAGAGAACTGCTCGAGCGAACCGACATTCCCGCCGATGTTCACGCCACCGTCTCCGCGAATCTCGCCCAATACTCCTGACATGACACCCCCTGCGAATGGCCAGTTGATCGCAGGAATCCCCGTGCGCAATGCGCTGGAGTGGACCCAGCCCCTCGTTGAGTCGCTGCTCAATGGTGACGAGGTCGATCAGGTATGGCTTTTCGACAACGGTTCGACTGACGACACGGCGAGATGGGCGGCGAGTCTCGCCGCCTCGGATGTGCGACTCACAGTCGTTACCCGACCGCGCGAACGTCTCCACGGAATGTGGAACGAGATGGTGTCACGAGCGAGCGAGATATCCGGAGCTCACCTTGCAATTCTCAACAACGACATCCGATTACATCCGGGAACTCTTCAAAGAATGCGCGCTGAAATGGCCGGCTTCGATCTCGCCTTCATCGATCCGGCAGCCGATGGCGGCGAACTGATTGGTGTCAAAGCCATTCCCGTCGAGTGGACCGAGCGAACCGGCTGGATGTTCATGCTTCGAGCAGATTTCTGGCGCAATCAGCCCTTCGCCATTGACCCTGGTCTTCGCTGGTGGTGGGGTGACGACGACCTGGCGCGTCGAGCGCAAGAAAGAGGTGGCAATCTCTGCACGCTCGAGGGACTCGGGTGTTTTCACGCCATCTCTCAGTCAGAGTATCTCGGTGACTTTCGAGCAGATGCCGAACACGATCGGGTGTATTTCCGAAGGATCTGGAACGACCGCTAGTCGGCTCGCCTCTCGAGTTCGGCCTCGACTTCTTGCATTACACGTTCGATGTACGCGTTATCGACGCGAACGCCCTTGGAGTCGAAGACTTCTTCCTTTTCGAGATCGATGTCTGTAATTGTGACCGGCAAGGAGATGAGGAATTCCCGGACACCGTCAGTCACTCGGATCTCTCCAGCTTTCACATGAGCGTCAACTTCGCGTTCGCCCCGTCTCCACGGTCGCTTCCAGAACCATGACTCGCGCGTAAAGCGAGCAATATAAGCAATAAGCATAGGTATATAATACCTCCGTGCACGAGTTGAGGGAATACCGCGCAAGCGCGGGTATGTCCCAGTCGCACGTCGCCTTCCTCCTGGGCACCCAGCAGGCGAATATCAGCGCCTACGAAGCCGGCTCCCTCACTCCCGGCAGTGTCGTCGAAGAGCGGATGGCTGAGCTTCTGCGTCTTCATGAGAGCACCGTTCACGCCGCCACGTGGCTGGGCACCTGCGCCTCGCACGCGAAAACCCTGAAAGAGAGCCTTCAGGCAACCAAGCACGAAGGCCCCGAGCTCGACCTCTGGCTGATGCGTTACGTGATCGGAATGAATGACTCAGTGAACGCCGCCTTGCAGGCAACCAACCCGAAGCGCGACGAGCATTCCATCCAGGCCGATGTTCGCCTCTTCCTCGCCCAGCCCCAGTCGACCGGCGATCAGCGCACTGACGCCCTGCTCGCCGGCATGGCCGTTCACTGGGCACGCACAGCCAAACTCGAGCGCGCCCCCGCGTGGACTCATGCTCATCATCTTTATCTGGACGAACTCTGGTGGGTCGGCCTAAAGAAGGGTGACAAGAGCCTCAAGGCCCAGGCCTTCGCCAACGGTATTCCTAGCCTGCGAGCGCGTGGCATCTACCTCGACCGTCGCGCTCTTGAGTCGGTCTGAGATGTTCACGACGAAAGATGAGATCGTCGCGCTGCTCACCGAACTCGGTGAGCGCCTTGATGCCCGTGGCCTCGAAGTCGAGCTCTACATCGTCGGGGGAGCCGCCATGCTCCTCGGCTATGACAGAAGCGCGGTCACTCGTGACATCGATGCGCTCATCACGCCATCAGGTGTTATCGACGAGGTCGTCGACGAGATGGCAAAAGATCGCGGTGACTTGCCTCCCGACTGGCTCAATTCGCGAGTCGCCCCGCTGCTTCCCAGACTTGCCGATTCCCGCAGCTGGGAGATGCTCAGCGTTGCGGGGCTCAGTGTTGAGGTTGCGTCGGCCGAGCATCTGCTCGCAATGAAGGCGCGAGCCGGGCGAGGCCCGCGAGATCTGCAAGACGTCGCAGTGCTCTGCGAGATTCTCGAGCTGAGAGCAGTCAGCCAGGTCTGGGAGATCTGCGATCGGGTGTGGGGCGAGAGCGTGATTCGGCCCGAGGTGAGGGCCACAATCACTGAGTTTCTCGAATCTAGGGGGCTAAGCCAGGCCTAGACAGATGAGGCCGAACCTGCTGATTTCTTCCGCCACGCGGCAAAGGCCCCGGTTGCCCAAAGAGCCCACAGAACAAGGACGGGCTGGAAGAGCAACCGCACGAGTCGAGCGGAATCTGAATCGAGTCCAAAAGCATCTCTGGCCTCGAAGTACTGCCAGAGGTTTCCCGGGAAGATGATGACGAAGAACGCTGCCGTCACACAGCCAACAATCGGCCGCCATTTCCTTGGAAAGAAGATGAGCGCGCAGCCAAGTGCGAGTTCGACCCCACCGGAGACCAGAACGACGAGCTCTGGGGCTGGCATCCACGGCGGCACCTGGGCGAGAAACTCGTCGGCTGAGATGAAGTGCCCGATCGAGGCAAAGATCAAGAACGCACCGAGAGCAAGGCGACCGATTGTCTTAAACACGACCACAGTGTCGCATTAGACCGAGGGCGACGCGCGGAGCAATGTCAGACCCTCCCGTCACTCTGGTCCCATGAGAGTCGAACGAAGAAATCAGGACGAACGGAAGCGCCCGGCAGTTGCGCATCACAACGAGACCCGTGCGCCCCTATGCCCGGCATGCGGTGCCCAGGGCCTCGAGCTGCGCAAGGGCGCAGCCATCACCTTCTTATGTATCTGCTGCAATCACACCTGGGGCAGCGCCCATGTAAGCACCCCGGGCGAAGGGAGTAGAGGATGATCTTCTTCCTCGTTCTCGCCATCGGCACCTGGTGGGGTCAACACAAGTTGAGGCAGATTCTTCGGTAGCCCGTGAACTGCGCCCTTCACGCCAGACACGTGGTTTCTGGAGCCTCCGAAGCCCAAGCAGCCCACTAAAGTTGGCGAAAACCTGAGGGGGAACCATGAACACCCGTACTCGACGAACAGCCGGGCTTGTTGCCGTGGCAACCATGGCGATCTTGACGCTGACCGCCTGTATCGACGTGACCTACAAGCTCACGGTCAATTCCGATGCGACCTTGTCCGGCGCCTTCACGGCGGCGATCTCCAAGGAGGCAATGGCCCCCCTCGGTGTGACTTCCAAGGAGCAGCTCGGGGAAGCCATAACGTCGGGTGATATGGATCTGGGCGTCGACAACGAGGTGGCCCAGTCCTGCGTGGAGTCAGAGGACGCCACCAACTTCATCGTCACGTGCACGGTTGCGAATGTTCAGGCCTCCGAGCTCGATGACGCTTGGTCGCTGACGAAGACGGGCGACGAACTCACCTTGAACGTGGTCAGCGAAAGCCAGGGCGGCACGGGTGACGAAGCCGCGATGCTGGAGGGCATGAGCCTGGGCCAGTTCTCCTTCACGGCCACATTCCCGGGCCCGATCTCGAGTATCACCGGCAATGGAGCCACGAAGGTCAACGAGAACACCGTCACGGTCGCAGGATCCTTGAGTGAAAACTTCAATGTCACGGTGGTCGCGGCATCCGAACCCAGTGGGTCCGCCACGAAGCTGCTGATCCTCGTGATCCTTGCGATCGCAGTCGTGGCCGTCTTCGTCGTCGCCATCGTCTTGCTGGTCAAGGGAAAGAATAAGGACGCCCCTGGCGAGGCCGCGACGGAAGAACCGCCCACGGCAGACTCGAGCGACCCCTCTATCTAGAGGCGACGTCGGTCTTGCTGGTTGCTCGGCGAAACGAAAAGAGTCACGGTCTCCGATAGATCGAGTGATCACCGATACGGCGCCACAGCACGCGTACTTCGCCTTCGCGATTAACGAACTCGAACGTCGCCCGGCCATCGGGGGATGCGAACGACCAGGTGAGTTCCCAAATGCCGGGTGCGCTCGTCATCGGGTGCACTCGAAGTCGCTTCGGCCACCCGCCCTTGCCGCCCGAGGCAACGAAGGCCTCGGTAGCAGTGTGAAAGTCGGGAATGAGCGAACGAAACTGCTCCTGATGCTCACGCGGTAAGGCAGCGAAGTCGGAATCGAAGCGGGAGGTGCGCTCGAATTTCATCCGGCAGTGTCGCCCGATGTCGGTAGGGACTGCAAGAACTCATCCACACCCTCGGTCACGGTGATGGCTTTCGCGGAAACGAGTGCATCGACCTCGCGCTCGCCGTCCTGCCAGCGCTTCTCCCAGAACCACGCCTCGCCAGCCGGCACAGCCACTGCGGGTCGCAATTCGAGTACGCCGTCGGCGCGCTCCGTGATCTCGACCTGGGCTCCCGGCTCGTCAAGGCGGTAACGCTTGCGAATGGAGGCGGGTAGCGCCACGAGGCCCCGAGACTGGACGCTCACGAATCCGTGGAAGGGCTGGGCACTGCTCATGACAAAAGGCTAGGCTACTGCTGAATTACAGTCAAGCAGTAATTCTGCTCACCGTAGCCCCGCCGCCACCTAGCAGCGGTAGCTGATCACCGGTCGAGTCGGGCCATGGGCAGGCGCGGGTGTTGATTGCGTCGCTACCGAACCGAGTAGTTGTGAGCGCGAAGACCAGGTACCTGTCGGGGTCATGTAGATCTCCCGGTTACACACGTATCCACCCGTGCCGTTACCGGGCCATTGAGCCCAACTCGGATTCCAGCCAGCGAGGCAGGAGACCGATGCACCGCGCGCGTAGGACTGGAACCATGAAGGAGCCGTGTCAGGCGGGCCGAAACTGATCAGTACCGATCCATTCCTGCCAGTAAGTGAATTCGCGGTGCGCGCTGTGTCAATTGAAAACGTGGCGCCCGACGGGCCAGTACTGCCGCCGCCTCCGCCGCCTCCGTAGACGGTGCCCAGTCCGCCGAGGGACTGTTGTGAACCCGCTCCGCCGCCACCGTAACCGCCGCCGCCACCACCGCCGCCGAAGGAAATCGTTGTGCCGCCATCGCCAAATGAGCAGACGTCTCCCATACCGCCGCTGCCCGGATTTCCGAAGCCGATCCCGCCTGCGCCCGCGAGGCCGCTGCCGCCGTTTGTGGTGGGGTCACCACCACCACCGCCACCACCGACAGCATTGCTTCCACCTTGACCATTCGGGCTCAACCCGTTGCCACCGGAGGTGAAGGAACCACAACCATCACCGCCATCGTTCGGGCCGATCGAAGGAGAGACGTTGTCATAGCCACCGCCTCCGCCACCGCCACCGGCCACGATCCCGGAGATCTGCTGAAGGTTGATGGTGGTTGACCCGCCACCTCCGCCGCTGACAGTTCCGGAGCCGCCCAGACCTCCGCCACCGACGAAAATGCGGAAGACATCTCCTGGCGTCACTGAGTAAACGTTCGTCACCGTGCAGCCAGCTCCGCCAAGACTGCGCAGGCCAGCACCTCCCGCGCCACCGATCGCGGTGATCGTCACCTGAGTCACATCATCGGGAACTGTCCACGAAGAAAGACCAGGGGTGGTGAACGACACTTGGGTGGCGGCGAACGCAGGCGCGGCAGCGACCAGGCCGCCCGCCAAAAGCACTGGCGCCAGTGCAATCCCGAGAACCCTGGTCGACCGCGGTGCCATGGTTCCTCCAGAACCTCGGGGGTTCACAACATGCGGAACCTGAGTCTGGACTGTAACCTGAGTAAGGGACATGCGCGAGAAGGAACGCGGGGGGATGTCCTAAAACCCGGCCTTGAAATCCATCGGACGTGCCTGTCGAGACAGGGGTGTCCTTTCTTTTATGAACGGCGTCCTGGGCATTGCTACAGAGAGTTGATCGCGAATGAGGATGCCCCGATTCGGGAAGTCAGGAACCTGCGCTGCCCTGCTCCTTGCCGCAGTGGCCCTGACCGCTTGTGAATTGACTGCTACAGGCTCCGGTGCCGTAACGATTACTTTCGATGAGCCTGCCATGGCATTTAACGGGACCTCACCGTACGGCGTAGCTCTCGGGAAATCCGGCGACATCTTGGCCTTCTGTGAGGCAGGTGTTGTGTGCCTGCCAGATACCCCAGGTCTCATCAAGTATTGGTACAAGCCCGCGGCCGGCGACACGCAGGGAGTTGTGACCGTTGGCAGTCTTGTGCTTGATCCCGACGGGAATACCGTCCCGCTTCCCGCTGGCAGTTACCGAGCTGAGGGCATTCGTTTTGGTGAGTTGTTTGGTGCCGGCAACTTCTTCCACAGGGGAACAACCGACTTCATCATCGGCGCTTCCAGTCCTGACATGTCGACATCGATGCAATCAACTGCACGAGTATCTGCCGACGCTGAGTGCAGCTCCGGCTGGACCCCTAGCTGGGCCCATTGGCCAGGCGACGGCAAGGGCGGATACGTCTGCGATCGGTGGATCTATACCTACTACCCGGACCTTCCCGTCCCGACACAAGAGCAATCGCCAACGGCGCAGCCGTGGCATCAGGAAATCGGGCGTACCTCGAGCCAGGCGTCATGCCCGAGCGGATACGGCCCGGGCTGGTCTCAGTGGCCGAACAACGGCACGGGTGGCTTCGTCTGCCAGCGCGAAATCCCCAGCCTCGGCTAGGCGCAGAATCCAACGCCACACCCCACTTTTTGACCAGATCGAACTTTTCTGGCCTCTCTCAAGCGAGCATGACGCGCGTGTTCGCCGAGCCCTTCTGCGAAACCGTCAGCTGAACGCCCTTGAAGCTTCGAGGCAGCACGAAACTAATCTTCTTCGAGCCCGCACGAAGGGTCCAGGTTTGCACAACCTTGCCGTTCTTGCGTGCGACAACTGTCGTCACGCCGGCGCGCTTCTTTAGCGGTGCGAACGTGACGGCGTAGCCGTTGGCTCGTGCCACGACGGCCACGACCCCGCTTGGGTCAGTCGAGGACGAAGGTTCCGGGCTTGCTGACTCAGAGGGCATCTCGCTCGGATCGCCACTCGGCGAGGCAGTGGGCTCGGGGGTAGGGCAGTTGGCAATGCAGGAAGGGACGTTAACCGTGCCGCCAAGGTCCGCGCCCGGATACGCGAGTGGAATCTGCCAGGTTGACCCGCTCTGCCCGGGGTAGGTCCACTGCCCGGTTGCGAAGTCGTAGGTGCCGCCTTGGTAGCCGGCAACGTTGCCGACTCCGTTGGCCGCGCGTGAAGCTTCGACGGGGTCCTGAAGAGTTTGAAGGACGACTCGCATGCCAGCGAACCAGCCGCTTCCGCACACCTCTGGCGTGCACACGATCACTCCGCCGGTCTGCTGACCGGTCGCAGGATCAACGATCGCCCATCCCGCGTGCTCGTTCGGTGCCATGCCTGGTGCGTAGGTGGGGGCTGGCGTTGCCGTCGGAGTCGGCTCAGCCGGTGCACTACTCGTCGGTGCAATAGTCGACGGAGTCCCACTCGGCTCCGTCACCGGGTCTGCCTGCGCAACTCCCATGGCTCCTGCTGTGAGGGCAGTAATCACGCCGGTGATCGCAATGGTCGTTAGTGCTGATCGCACGTGCGTCTTCATGTTTCCCCCGTTGCAATGGTTAGTTGACGGAAGCGTAGGTGAGGAAGCACTTCCATCTCTACACATTGTGAGTTGTGACGTGAGTACCAGTGACTCTGCCGTCGACTACTTGCGATCAGTTGCCTTGCCAATACCCGCCGCCAACGCGCCGATCGGCAGCATCACGAGCATGAAGATCCAATAGGCCACCGTGAGTACAAGCGGATCAACAATGATCAGCCAGAACAGCCCGCGTATGGGATTGACGCCCTCAAAGTCGACGAAAAAGAACGGTGCCTGCCCGCCGACGAACGCGGTGACAGTGATCCAACCCGCCCAAATGAACAGGACGATCGCCAGCGGGATGCCGACGATGAGTGACACCGCATTCAGATTGCGGTCGGCCTTCGATGAACTTATGGCTGATCCGGATTTGTTGGCGTAAGTGACTGGATCTCAAGCTCGGCCCGTGACACAGCAGTCGTGAGGACGTAGGACGTGAGAGTCAGCCCTGCCAGCATCGAGGCCTGACGAAGCACCGCTACCTGATGCTTGGTGGCGCGTAAGTTCACGCGCTCGGATTTCGGCTCAGTTTCAGCCATCGGTGTGCCCCCTAGTGATTCGACCCGGCAACCCGGGGGAGAAGCTCACCCGAGCGCCTTCACCGTGACAGGGGGGTCTGACATTGCCGAAACCGCGAAACCCATTGAGGCCCAACGGGTATCCGTACTCACGTACGACACCGCTGTAGTTTATTGAGCCCATCAGTAGTCACACCAACAGAACGATGTACGGAACTGCGGCCGAATTGGCTGCTCCCGGTAAGACAGCCGCTATCAACCGCCCCGAGGGTCTAGTCCGGCAATGTGGGATCACCCAATGAGCCGGACATTGCTTGAAGCCACTCGGCTCGATATGTGGCAAGGCTTCGGGTACCACCAGTGGTCGCGACCCCCCCGCGAGTCCCACCCATTGATCGCGTTGATCCCTCGAGCGGCAGCCGCTGAGGACGGGGCGTTCTGGTAGACGACGCCAGCGAACTCGATAGTGCCGTCAGCTACAAGGTTGGCCGTGAAGTCGTAGTTCGGGTTGGTGGAGACGAGTGGGCCGATTGGCAGGACACCAGCGTCCGTCAGCTGTTTCTAGGTAACCGAGTAGGTCTTCCGCGTCTTCGCCGTTGGCAGATCTGTAGATGTATCCAGATCCAGGCTGGCACTGTCGTATCCGATGATTCGCAAGACGCGGGTAATCGGAACCACTGCTCGTTCGAGAGTCAACCGTTCGTACATTGGAAGGGTCTCATCTCCAGGCTTTTGCTTGTTGTGGGGGCTGCCGTTCCTCGCTGCCAGGAAAAGCTCACACAGGCGGCCCAGGATTCAGGGTTTGTTCGGTCTAAAGCTGGGTATCACCCGAATGCCTGGCCGTTACCCCCGAAGCGGCCCGGCTCCTCCTTCTCCTTCGGATCGGTTTGGATCCGCTTAGGATGACATCGTGCTCAGGTTTGGGGGGAATTGTGGCTAAGCCCCCGTCATGGAATGAGATCCGTGATCGCGCCCGGGAGTTCTCCACCCGATGGGCGGATGAAACTGATGAGAACGCTGGCTCTCAGTCCTTCTGGAATGAATTCTTGGGCATGTTTGGAATCGACCGTAAACGGGTCGCAATCTTCGAGAAGCGCGCCGAGCGGGCTTCCACAGGTGGCCGAGGCCGAATCGACTTGTTCTGGCCTGGCGTGATCGCCGTAGAACACAAGTCGGCAGGAAAGGATCTCGCGGCTGCCGAGCAGCAGTGCCTTGACTATCTGGAGGGATTGCCGCAGGCGGAATTGCCAGCAGCAATCGTGTGCAGCGACTTCGCGAGGATTCGCGTTCTCGACCTCACATCAGGTGAGCCCGCAGTCGAGATCACTACAAAGGACCTGGCCAAGGAGATCGAGCGCTTCGGGTTCATCGCCGGCTACGGCACTGCCCGAATGGGCGTGAAGGAGTCGGAAGTTGATGCTCACGCCGCCGAGTTGATGGGACTGCTCTACAACGAGATTGCCACGATCGGGTTTACCGACCATGAGGCATCGGTGTTCCTAACACGAATGCTGTTCCTGTTCTTCGGGGATGACACGGGCTTGTGGGAACGCAATCTGTTCTTGGAGTTCGTAGAGACGCGAACACATGTGGATGGTTCGGATCTAGGCGCGCAACTCTCCTTGCTTTTCCAAACGTTGGACCGGCCGGTCGCAAATAGGCCCCCGACGTTGGATGAGACGCTTCTTCGCTTCCCTTACGTGAACGGCGGCCTGTTCGCTGACCGGATGGACATTCCTTCGTTCAACTCCACGATCAGGGCCCAGTTGGTCGAATGCTGCATGGTGGATTGGGCGGCGATCGTGCCAGCCATCTTCGGCTCCATGTTCCAGGCGGTGAAGTCGAAGGAAGCCAGGCGTGCGCTCGGGGAGCATTACACGTCAGAGGTAAACATTCTGAAGGTCATCGGGCCGCTGTTCCTTGATGACCTGCGGACGCAGTTCGATGCCGGATTCCATGATGTAAAGAAGTTGCAGAAATTACGTGACGGTCTGTCGGACATGAAGTTCCTCGACCCCGCCTGTGGCTGCGGAAATTTCCTCGCCATCGCCTACAGGGAGATGCGTGACTTCGAACTGACGGTGATGAAGCGGCTGGCTGAACTGACAGGCCAGTCGCAGTTGTCGCTGGATTCGACGCTGGGGTTGAAGGTGTCGCTAGGTCAGTTCTATGGCATCGAGCTCGAGGAGTGGCCTGCCCGCATCGCCGAGGTCGCACTGTTCCTTGTTGATCACCAAGCAAACCTGCGCCTCGCTGAAGAGTTCGGTCAGGCGCCTGACAGATTGCCGATTTCAAGCAATGCGAAGATTGCGCAAGCGAACGCACTCACTGCGGATTGGAGTGCTGTTGTTGGTGAATTTGATTCGAACACGTTCATCATGGGAAATCCGCCATTCCTTGGACCGTCGTGGCAGAGCAGCGAGCAGGCCGCTGACCAGCAGAAAGTTTGGGACTGCGCTTCAGGCTCCGGCACTGTCGACTTCGTTGCCAACTGGCTACTCATCGCCGCCCGACACGTTTCGGACAGTGGATGTGCCGCTTCATTCGTTGCTACGAACAGCGTGACCCAAGGACAGCAGCCACCAGTGCTCTGGAGTGCTCTAACGAGACTCGGAGTGGGATATCACTTTGCTTGGCGGACGTTCGTTTGGAGGAACAGTGCTCCTGGTCAAGCCGCTGTCCACTGCGTCATTATCGGAATGGCCCGAAAGCCGATCAGCAAATTCCGGTTGTTCGATGAGGCCGGTCTGGAGAGCAGTCCTGCCACGATCAACGCCTATTTGCTGGATGCCGCAGACGTGCTTATCAAGCCCGTAACAAGTGCGATCACTGATCTTGCGCCATTCGTCACCAAAGGATGCCAGCCAACCGATGGAGGCTTCCTCTCGAACCTCTCACCGGAGGAAGCCGATGAGATCAGAAGGAACGACTCCATCGCTGCCCGCTACCTCAAAAGGATCTACGGCTCTCAAGAGTTCATCCAGGGCCGCGTTCGCTGGTGCTTGTGGCTGCATGGTGCCGAACTTTCAGACGTGCGAAACTCTCCCACCATTCGAGCGCGTGCGGAGGAAGTTCGCAAGGTACGCCTCGCCTCTTCTAAGGCGTCCACGCGACGTGACGCAGATCGCCCAACCGAGTTCCAAGAGATCCGCAAGCCAAGTCATCAGTACCTCGCCATCCCTGAAGTGTCCAGCCAAACTCGCCGGTACATACCCACCATGTACCTCGCGCCGGATGACATTCCAACGAACAAGATTCAGGTGGCCGAAGCAACCCTGGACCAGTTCGGTGTCGTCTCTTCCAAGCTGTTCACCACATGGGTAGACGCCATCTCCGGTCGCCTTAAATCTGACTACTCGATCTCAGCTCAGGTCACCCTCAACAACTTCCCCTGGCAGGAAGTCAACGATGCGCAGCAGAGCGCAATAACCACCGCCGCCGAGGCAGTCCTCGATGCCCGAGCCTCGCACCCAAACGCATCCCTCGCCGACCTGTACGACCCACTGGCCATGCCGGCAAACCTCACCACGGCACACAGGGCTCTCGATGCGGCCGTGCTCGCCGCCTATGGCCTTCCCGCAGATGCCGACGACACCACAATCCTTGCAACCCTGTTCAACCTGTACACGCTTCTCGTGAACGATGGGCAGCTCGACCTCGCCAAATCCATGAAGCCCGTCAAGCGGACCCGCGCATAGAAGGTCCGGCTCGCCAGACTGGGGGGAGACTTTCCCCCCAGTCTCCAGGGTCCGATTTACCGGGGGCTGGTTTCCCTCTCCCTTGGTCCAAACTTTTTGCCCTCGATCACCCACGGGGCAGCAAAAACCCGTGCGAGAGCCTGGGGGAGGGCAGTGACATCCTGCGTCTACGCATAGGCGCATTGGATCCCACGGTCCTAGACGCGCTCGACAAGCTTCAGTCGAACACTGGTGCAGTGGCACTCTGTGAGCCGAATGCAAGGCCCGATTCCCTCGTGAAAGTGCGCCCGGAGGGACCCGAACCTCTAATCGACCGAGTTTGAGACCCAATTCTCGGTGGCTTGAGCTCAAACGACGATCAAGCGAGCGTTGTCAGCGACCTGCGCTGGGAATTGAACTCCAGCACATTCTGGAATGGAGGCTACTCGTGACACAAAAGCCTAAGCTCGTGACGTGCGGTATTGGTGGGTCAACCAAAACCAGACCTTCGATTTTGAGGTGCCTGGTGGGTTCCTCTGGTCTCCGAAAACGCGCAGCGACGGCGCGAAGCACTATTTCTACGACACCATGGCCGAGCTTCGACCAGGTGACGTGGTCTTCAGCTTCTGTGACACGGTGATCAGGGCGATTGGCATCGTCCAGCGCCCGGCGGTCACAGCGCCCAAGCCCGATTTCCAGGGGGCAGGCGGTAATTGGTCCGAGATCGGATGGCTCGTAGATGTTGAGTTTTCTGCGATTGAACGCCCGGTCAGCCCCAAGGACTTCATGGAGCAAATTCGTCCTCTACTTGCTGCCAGGTACGCACCACTGCAGAACAACGGGAACGGAAATCAGGGGGTCTATTTAACGGAGATCTCGTTCGAATTGGGCCAGCTGTTAGTCATGCTGTCGAATGCCAACCTCTATTCGTTGCAACATGCGCTCGCGCCGCTCGCAACCCCTGACGAGGATTCGGCCATCGAATATGAGATTCGCGCAAAGTTGCTCGACGGGGATCTTGAGGGGATTCAGCTGGTGAAATCCCGACGAGGTCAAGGGATCTTCAAGTCCAACGTTCGCCTGATTGAGAAGGCATGTCGGGTGACCGGCGTCACGAATGTGAAGCACTTAAGGGCGAGTCACATCAAGCCTTGGTCGGTGTCGAGCAACGACGAAAAGCTTGACGGCAATAACGGACTGTTGTTGTCCCCGCACGTGGACCACCTCTTTGATCGGGGGTTCATTACCTTCACGGATGCGGGGGAGATTCGAGCCTCGAGGGAGCTCAACCCCGAGATTCTGACCCAGTGGAGTATCGATTCAAGAGCCTCCGTTGGTGACTTCCGGCCAGCGCAGCGAGATTTCCTGGAGTACCACCGAGACGTAGTTTTCCAGTCATAGAAGGCGGCCAATAGGTCCGGGGGTTCGTGGAGCTGAGAAATTCCCTCGTGAATCCGAGTTGCTGGCCCGTCCACCTTGCATTTCCCCCAGACCGTCCACTACCTTCCCGCCGGCTACGAGCAGCCTCGATTCTTAACCTCAGGTTGAGATTGAGGGTTTGTGGCCAGGGTCGAGCGTGACTTCCCCTGTCACGCCCAACGAAAGGAAACGGGCTGTGGCAGCTCCGCAGAACTACCTGGCAGTGATCAAGGTCGTCGGCATCGGCGGTGGCGGCGTGAACGCCGTCAACCGCATGATCGAGGTCGGTTTGAAGGGCGTGGAGTTCATCGCCATCAACACCGATGCTCAGGCTCTGCTGATGAGCGACGCCGACGTCAAGCTCGATATCGGCCGTGAGCTCACCCGGGGCCTTGGCGCCGGCGCGAACCCCGAGGTTGGCCAGAAGGCCGCCTTGGATCACGAGGGCGAGATCGAAGAGGTCTTGCGCGGCTCTGACATGGTCTTCGTGACTGCAGGCGAAGGCGGCGGCACCGGCACCGGCGGCGCACCCGTCGTGGCCCGCATCGCCCGCTCACTCGGCGCACTGACCATCGGCGTTGTTACCCGCCCGTTCGGCTTCGAGGGTCGCCGTCGCGGCGCTCAGGCCGATGAGGGCATCGAGGCGCTGCGTGCCGAGGTCGACACCTTGATCGTCATCCCGAACGACCGCCTGCTCTCGCTGTCGGATCGCAACATCTCCGTCATCGACGCATTCCGCCAGGCCGACCATGTGTTGCTGCAGGGCGTCTCGGGCATCACCGACCTGATCACCACCCCGGGCCTGATCAACCTCGACTTCGCCGACGTCAAGAGCGTCATGCACTCGGCCGGCTCCGCCCTCATGGGCATCGGCTCGGCTCGTGGCGAGGATCGTGCGGTTGAGGCCGCCGAGCGTGCCATCTCCAGCCCGCTGCTCGAGGCCGGCATCGACGGCGCCCGCGGAGTTCTGCTCTCCATCTCCGGCGGCAGCGATCTCGGCCTGTTCGAGATCAACGAAGCTGCCCGTCTGGTCAGCGACGCTGCTCACCCCGACGCCAACATCATCTTCGGCGCCGTCATCGACGACACCCTGGGCGATGAGGTTCGCGTCACGGTTATCGCCGCAGGCTTCGACGGCGGCGAGCCGCCGGCACGCAAGGTGTCGGCAGTTGCCGCCAAGGCAGTTGTTGAATCAGCTGCCACCGGCGAGGTGCCGGTCGTCACTTCCCCGGCCGACCGTCCCGTTCAGCAGCCGCGAACGATCGTGTTCGACGACTCTGACGACGATCTCGATATTCCGGATTTCCTTAAGTAGTCGTGAATCCCGTTGCCGAGGGTCGTCTCGATCCGTCGTCACCCGGTGGCCGTCCAGTCTTCTGGGCGGCCACCGGTCGTTCGGGCGGCTTTAGTTCTGAGCCCTTCTCCTCGCTGAACCTGGCGGGACATGTCGGTGATGACCCGGCTTGTGTTGCGGCGAATTTGTCTGCGGTTTCTTCGTTGCTCGGGGGAGTACCGCTGGCGGTGCTCGATGCGTGTCACGGGGGCTCAGTTTCCGTCGTGTCTGCCGGCGGGGTGTATTCCGGTGTGGATGCGCTGGTGACAGTGACGCCGGGGCTTGGGCTGGTTGCTCTGGCTGCTGACTGCGTGCCGATTGCGCTGTGTGATCGGCAGGGGACTGTGATCGCTGCGGTGCACTGCGGGTGGAAGGGGCTGGGCGCGGGCATTGTTTCTGCCGCTGTCGGTGTGATGCGCGCTCATGGGGCGCGGGGGATACGTGCCGTGGTCGGGCCATCGATCTGTGCTTCGTGCTACCCGGTGCCGCTGGAGCGTGTTTCCTCGCTTCGTTCTGCGGTGCATCCGGTGGTGGCTGCTGCGGCTATCCCGACTGGTGTCTCGCCTCGGATCAATGTTTCTGGTGGTGTGGTGGCTCAGCTGTCGCTGCTGGGTATTCCTGCGTCTGTGGTGCCGGGGTGCACGGCGGAACTTGATTCCTTGTTCTCGTATCGCCGTGATGGGGTCACGGGGCGGCAGGGGATCGCTGTTCGGATGTAGCTCGCTCGTGCGTACGGTGCCCCTAGTGTGAGGGACATGCGGCTTGGTGGCGTTTCGAGAGTTCTGAGTCTGGCCGTTGTCTCATGCTTGGCGGTAGGCGTGGCAGTGGCGGGCGCTGAGATCGCCCACGCAGCACCTGCGAACACAGTGGTGGCGATCGTTGACGTGGGACCCCAGCCTGTAGGCGTAGCAGTGGCCCCCGATGGTGGGCGTGTCTATGTGACCGGCGGCTCACAATTTCTGTCGGTGATTGACGCTGCGACGAACGAGTTGCTCGCCCCGGTCACGGGCTTGCTCTACCCCATTGGAGTTGCGATTTCGCCGAATGGGCAATTCGCCTACGTGACCAACTATGGATTCTTCGGAAGCGGTCGCACGGTGACTGTCGTGCGCACCTCCGATAACTCGATCGTGAGCACCATCGATCTTGGCGTCGGGAACACCGGACCCTTGGGGATCGCCGTGTCTCCGGATGGTGCTCGTGTCTACGTCGCAGCGTCGGGTGGCGACGCATTGGCGGTCATCAATACGTCGAACAACTCCGTGGCCACGATTACCGGCTTCTCTGCACCGAAGGGATTGGCCGTTACCCCGGATGGTCAATTCGTTTACGTCACGAATGCCAATGCCAATAACGTGAGTGTCATCCGCACCTCGAACAACTCCCTTGTCGCCACAATTACAGTTGGAACAAATCCCTTTGGGGTGACGGTGACCCCCAACGGTCAATTCGTCTACGTAGCGAATGTGCTGGGCGACTCGGTCTCGGTCATTCGCACATCTGACAACACGGTCATCTCGACGATTAATGCTCCCACCGACCCCAAGGGCATCGCGGCAACCCCGGATGGGTTGTCGGTGCTCGTTGCGCAGCAAAGCGGGAATTCGGTCTCCGTGATCTCCACGGCCACGAACACCATCACTGCGTCCATCGCCGTGGGCGAGTCTCCTCAATCCATCGCGATCAGTCCGAACGGGCAATATGCCTACGTCGTGAGCCAAGACACAGGAAGCGTCTACGTCATCAACCTGCTCGGTGAGGCTCCTGGGCCGACTGCGCCTCAGCAGGCATTCGGGCGAGTCGCTGGCGGAACGTGTGTGTCGGGAGCACCGAGCTGGGCCGACTGGCCGGGAGTTGCTTCGCTGCGCGAAGTCGGGTGGGGAGCCAGCTGGGCAATGTGGCCAAATGGCGGCACCGGCGGCTACGTATGCGTGCGCCAGCCGATCTACAACACGGCTGGCACCTGGTCGATCCAGTAGGCGAGCGGGGTATCGCGCGCTTCTCGATCTACAGATTTCGACCGAAGTACATTTCAGCCAGCTTTGTGTAGGAACTCCTCCACGGCTTGGCGAGCAAGTGCGGCGGCGCTCACGCCACGCTCCTTCGCCATGAGCTTGATCTGCTCGTATGCCGATGCGGGCAAGCGCACAGCAATTTGTGACGAAGGACCTGCGTCCGCGTTCAGCCCAGGGCGTCCGACGGGGCGAACAGAATCCGCCGCATTGACGACATCGGCCACGTAGTCACTGTCGATGCGGCGTCCCTTCTTGTCGAGAACTACTTCCTTCTCGAGGTCGACATATCCGTCCGCCACGTACCGCTTCCGCGTCATCTGCTGCTCCTTCGATAGTCAACCGGCATCGCATGAATCACAAAATCAAAGTCCTCACCTTCAACCACGATGATCTCCAGCTCTCGCCCTCGATCATCGAAGCCTTGGTAAAACATGGCGTCATCGCCGCGATCGGTCACCATGGCGGCCACGGTGTGCGCGTTCGCGATCACGACAACGATTCGAGCCAGGCCGACCCGGTGCTTACGGGTTACCAAGCGCAGTTTCGTCATTCTTGAATATTGGTACCAATATTACACCAGATCAAGAGTTTGCCCAGGCTGTGGATGAAGGGGCGCGTCAGCGTGAGTTCACGAGAGGATGGGGCCATGGAGCCCGCGGTTGATCAGGAGTCACGCCTAGAGCAGTTGCGGGCGAACCTGGCAGCGGTGCACGCGCGGATTGATGCGGCTCGGGCTGCCTGCGGGCGCACTGACTCGGTTCACCTGATCGTGGTGACCAAGACCTTTCCGGCATCCGACATTGCTCTCCTGGCGTCCTTGGGCGTGACCGACATCGGCGAGAACAAGGATCAGGAGGCTTCGCTTAAGCATGCGGAGCTCGGCGCCCTGTCCTCGTCACTTCGCTGGCACATGATCGGGCAGTTGCAGTCGAATAAGGCGAAGTCGGTGGCTCGCTGGGCCGATGTCGTGCACTCGGTGGATCGGTCGTCGCTGGTGGGCGCACTGTCGTCAGGTGCTGAGTTGGCCGGTCGTGCGCTGTCGGTGCTGATTCAGGTGAATCTGGATCCCTCGCCGGTTGCTGGCCGAGGCGGGGCTGTGCCTGATTTTGTGCCGGAGCTGGCTGAACTGGTGTCGTCCGCTCCTGGTCTGTCGCTCGGAGGGGTGATGGGGGTGGCGCCATTCCCCGGTGACCCCGTGGATGCCTTTGCTCGGCTGGCTGCGGTTCGGGCTTCGCTGCTCGATTCCTACCCCCAGGCCCAGATGATGAGCGCCGGGATGAGCGATGACCTGGAAGAGGCCATTGCGGCCGGGGCGACACATGTGCGCGTGGGCGGCGCGGTCCTCGGGAACCGCTCATACGTGAAGTAACGTGGGGGAGACCCCACGGGTCGGAGCCCTCATGGGCTTTTGGTGCACCACGGAGAAAGGCGGCGGGTGATGGCGGGCGCAATGCGCAAGATGGCCGTCTATCTCGGTCTGGTCGAAGACACCGACTACGAGGAGTTCGACGACTACGACGATGTGCGTCGTGACGTGCGCGGTCGTGACTCGCGGAGTTCGTCCTCCTCGCGTGGCTCCTCGGATCGCTACGACGATCGCTACGACGACCGTGATGACCGCTACCGCACCAACAGCGTGCGCACTATTCCTGATGGCCGCTCTTCGCAGCCCGATACCCGTGGCGTGCGAACCTTCCGCAGCGATGCGGCCCCTGATCGTCGCCCGACCACCGCGCCGCTGGCCGACCGTCGTCCGATGGATATCAGCCGCATCGAGAACATCCACCCGCGTAGCTACAACGATGCCCGCCGCATCGGCGAGCACTACCGCGATGGCGTGCCGGTGATCATGAACCTCACCGAGCTCGACGACACCGATGCAAAGCGCATCATCGACTTCGCAGCCGGCCTCGTGTTCGGCCTGCGTGGCTCCATTGAGCGCATCACCAACAAGGTGTTCCTGCTCTCGCCCCCCAACGTCGACGTCGGTGACCAGGCTCGTGCGCAGGTCGCTGAGGATGGCTTCTTCAACCAGAGTTAGGGCTTGTCATGTCTGCCGTATGGCAAATCCTGGCCACGGTTTTGTGGCTGTACTGGCTCACGTTCATCGCTCGCCTGATCCTCGATCTGGTTCAGGCGTTCTCGCGTTCGTGGCGGCCGTCCGGTTTCATCTTGGTGATCTCGGAGTTCATCTTCACGATCACTGACCCGCCGCTGCGGGCGCTGCGCCGGTTCATCAAGCCGATTCGCATCGGCAACTTCTCATTCGACCTGGCGTTCTTGATCGTGCTGGTCGCACTCAACATCCTCATCGGGGTTGTGCAGGGCCTCGGAAGAGGCTGACCCAAGCACTTGTGATCGGTGTCGCCTGACCTGATCGGTCAGGTCCGAGAGTCAATCGCGCAGAATTTAGCCAACTGTCCAAGCGCCGAGATCCACTTCGTAGATCAATGTCCGGGTGCACACGGCACCTCCGGAACCGTTGTTCATCCACTGCGCCCAAGACTGTCCCCAGCCCCCGGCCGCGACATCGCTCCAGTTGAGTTCGGTCGGCGCGCTTTGTTCGCAGCTGCGACCGAGCACTTGACCGAACTGCTGCATGATCGGATCTGGGGGCGTTGAGGCGCTATCGGAACTTTGTGCGCTAGTGATGTTCACGGTGTAAGAAGCCACGGTGGTGTAGTTGTGCATCAGGTACAAAACTTGGGTTACGCCTTCATCCGCAGCACCCGCAGTTAGTTGAGTCCACCATCCGCCCGTTCCCGAAATCGTGGTAGCCGAACTTCCGGACCCAAAAGTCTGTGTGGTCAACCAAGGCCCGCCAAAACTGAGACTGTTATCGAGATAGATACCGGCAGCATTTGAGCAACTCGTGTACTCGAGTGTGATGGAAGCGCCCGGACTAATCGTGAAGGTCTGCCCAGACATTGCGGTCGTGCAATTAGCCACCACCTGTGCGTGGGCAACAGCAGGATTACCGACAAAATAGACAACGGCCAAGAGGAGACATGCCCCTATGCCGCTGATACGTCTGACCATGGTGCGCCCCCCGGCATCAAAGTCAGGTGACGGGTGAGACACAAGCCGTCAAATGACGTAGTCGAAAATCTTGCCTGTCGCTCAGGCGCTCGGAGGCTAGCAGCAGATTGAGGCTAGTGGTGACGAACAGTCATGCCTGAACGCTTGAGCTCCTCGGTGATCGTGAGGCCGAGGGCAGTGCTCTCGCCGCCCTCGGGGGCAACAGCCCAGCCTTCGCGTGGGGTTTCGGTGATAGCGGAGTCCGTCTTCACGATCACTGACCCGCCGCTGCGGGCCATTCGCCGGTTCATCAAGCCGATTCGCCTCGGCAACTTCTCGTTCGACCTGGCGTTCTTGATCGTGCTGGTGGCGCTGAACATCCTCATCGGGGTTGTGCAGAACCTCGGAAGAGGCTGAACCGGACGCTTCTGATCGGTGTCGCCTGACCTGATTGGTCAGGCCTTGAGCATCGCCAGGGCCAACTCGAATTCGCCTTTGGGTATTGCGTTGACATCCTGCTAGTATCGAAAGCGATACATAGGAGGTTGTCGTGTCCGCACTCATCGCCGATGCCCGGCGGGCTTCTGGCTTGTCACAAGCAGAGGTCGCGCGGTTGGCAGGCACGTCACGGCCCAATGTCTCGGCCTTCGAGCACGGGCGCAGGAGCCCCACGCTCGAGACCCTTGAGAGGCTCCTGGCTGCAAACGGCCAGCGCCTAGTCGCCGTTCCGGTTCTAGATTTCGAGAAGCATGTCGATCGTCGGGGCAAACCCTTCTTCGTGCCAAACCAACTTCCACAGCTTTCGCCAACGGTTTCCCTGGCTCGGGTGGTCCTCCCTAAGCACGTGAGTTGGTCTGGTCCACAGGAGACCTGGGATCTTGCAGACCGCGCACAACGGATGCTCGCTTACCAACTTCTGCTTGCGGAGGGCGAGCCCCTCGATATCGCTGCCTTCGTCGACGGATCTCTGCTCATTGATCTGTGGGGAGAACTTTTCTTGCCGGCCGAGATTCGTACGGTCTGGCAGCTACTCATCGACCAGGTTCTTGGATAGCGCACGACATGAGCGAGTCGGCACCGATCACTGCGTTCCAGGTTGAGGTTGCGAATGTGTTTTTCGCACTGCCTGAAGCTTCGTCGTTTCTGCTCGCCGGCGGACTGGCCTTGCTTGCGCAGGGGATGAGCGTCAGACCAACTGAGGACATGGATGCGTTCACGTCGAATCCTGACGACGTTCAGCGGGCGAGCGACGCATTCCAGGCGGCCGCGCGTTCACGCGGTTGGGGTGTTGAGGTCATGCGTGTTTCGGAAACCTTCGTCCGACTTCAAGTAGAGGGCTCGGAGCAGATCCTGGTCGATCTTGCTCTTGATTCGCCCCCGGGCTTGCCGTCGATGATGTCGATCCTTGGGCCGACGTATGCACCCGATGAGTTGGCAGCCCGAAAATTGCTTGCCCTATTCGGTCGGGCGTTGCCCCGAGACTTCGTCGATGTTTACCGCGTTACTAGAGGCCGATCGGAATCAGAACTATTAGAACTTGCGCGAAGCATCGACCCCGGACTCGAGGAGGGGCAGCTTGTGCTGGCCATGGGGCAACTGGCCAGATACTCGGACTCTCAACTGGACATTGGGCCGGAAGAGATTGACGCCATGCGTGCCTACTTCGACGAATGGACCAGGAGGCTTGCAGAAAGAAAGTAGGCGGCTTAGTTGAATTTCTGGCCTCGTGCGGCATCTATCTCGCTTTTCAAGTCTGCTGGCTCGGGTACCGGCATCTTCTCCGCATTCAGGATTTGATCGAGCGAGGCTGACACATCCTTGAGGATCGCCAGGGCGATCTCGACCTCGCCGGCATCCGCTGCGAATGCGTTGTCGGGTGCTGCGGCCTCGGTCACACTCGTGGCGAGAACTTCGTCGGCAATGAGCTGGCCGTGCTCGGCCATGGTGGCCTGGGCATCTGAGTCGTTGCTCGACCAAAAGAGCTGAATGCGGTCGGTGATCTCCAGGCCGGAAGACTTACGGGCTTCTTGGATAGCCCGCACGATCTCGCGGGCCAGGCCGGCGCGCTTGAGCTCTTCGGTGATGGTGAGGTCGAGGGCAATGCTCTCGCCGCCCTCGGAGGCAACAGCCCAGCCTTCGCGCGGGGTCTCGGTGATCACGACATCGTCAGCGCCGATGGTGACCTCGCCGATCTCGGGCACGGTGATGGTGAATTCATTGGTGTTTCTGATGGAGGCGACCATTGCTGCCGCGTCTGCTGCGGCGATCACATTGGCGACCAGGGGAGTCTGCTTGGCGAATCTTGCGCCAAGGGCGCGGAAGTTCGCCTTCGCGGTGACATCGACCAGGTCGGCGCCGATGTCGTCGAGGCTCTCGAGGGCGATGACGTTGAGTTCTTCGGCGATCTCAGCGCGCATGTCAGCGGGCAGGTCGGACCAACCGGTTGCGGAGATGAGTGCGCGACCGAGGGGCTGGCGGGTCTTGACTGCGCTTGTTGCACGCGCGGCACGGCCGAGCTCGACGAGTCGGCGCACGAGAGCCATGTTCTCGGTGAGGGCGGTGTCGATCAGCTCGGGCTGGTACGCAGGCCAGCTGGCGAGGTGAACGGAGCTCGGTGCTGCTTCGTCCGTGGAACGGAAGAGGTCTTGCCACACGCGCTCGGTGATAAACGGGGTGAACGGCGCCATGCACAGCGTGGTGATGCGCAGGGCCTCGTGCAGTGTTGCCAGCGCTGCAGGGTCGCCGTCCCAGAATCGCCTTCTGCTGCGGCGCACGTACCAGTTGGAGAGATCGTCGACGAAGGCGCTGATCAGTCGGCCTGCACGCTGGGTGTCGAATACCTCGAGGGCGAGATCGACTTCGTGCGCGAGGTTCTGTGCTTCGGAGATCACCCAGCGGTCGATGACGGGGCGGTCGGCGACCTTTGGGTCGCTGCTGCTCGGCGACCAATTGGCGGTGCGTGCGTAGAGCGACTGGAAGGCGACGGTGTTCCAGTAGGTAAGAAGGGTCTTGCGCACGACATCGCCAATGGCAGCGTGGCCAAGACGGCGGGCCTGCCACGGTGAGCCGGAGGCGAGCATGAACCAGCGCACGGCGTCAGCGCCATGCTCATTCATCAAGCCAATGGGCTCGAGCACGTTGCCCACGTGCTTGCTCATCTTGCGGCCGTCCTCATCGAGGATGTGACCGAGGCAGACAACGTTCTTGTAAGACGACTGCTCGAAGACGAGCGTGCCGATCGCCATGAGCGTGTAGAACCAACCGCGGGTCTGGTCGATGGCCTCGCAGATGAAGTCAGCGGGGTACTGCGCGCTGAACGTGTCGGCATTGCGATGCGGGTAGCCGACAGCGGCGAAGGGCATTGCGCCGGAGTCGTACCAGCAGTCGATGACCTCGGGCACGCGGGTTGCGGTCTGTTGGCAGGTCGGGCACGGGATCGTGACATCGTCGACGAACGGGCGATGCGGATCTAGCGCCGAGACATCGGTGCCACTGAGCTCGCTGAGCTCGGCGAGTGAGCCGACAGCAACCAGGTGGCCTTCCTCGCAACGCCAGATCGGCAGCGGGGTGCCCCAGTAGCGATTGCGCGAGAGTGCCCAGTCGACGTTGTTGGTCAGCCAGTCGCCGTAGCGGCCCCACTGAATGGTCTGCGGGAACCAGTTCGTGTTGGTGTTCTGCTCGAGCAGTTGATCCTTGATCGCGGTGGTGCGGATGTACCAACTCGGCTGGGCGTAATAGACCAGCGGAGTGTGGCAACGCCAGCAGTGCGGGTAGGAGTGCTCGTAGGGCACGTGCTTGAACAGCACGCCGCTCTTCTTCAGCTCATCGACGAGAGTCTCGTCGGCCTTCTTGAAGAACTGGCCGCCGACAACAGGAACGTCAGGGGCGAAGTGACCGTCGGGCAGCACTGGGTTCACGACCGGCAGGCCGTAGGAACGGCAGGCGATGAGGTCGTCGGCGCCGAAGGCAGGGGCCTGATGCACGAGGCCGGTGCCATCGTCCGTCGTCACATAGTCAGCGAGGATCACGAAGTGAGAGTCGGGGATCTCGACGTAGTCGAAGGGGCGCTTATAGGTCACGCGCTCGAGCTCGGCGCCCGGGAAGGTGTCAAGAATTTCTGCCTCGTCGCCGAACAGTGCGCCGGCAAGTGACTCGGCAACGATCAGGATCTCGCCGGTCTCGGTGCGCACGGCTGCGTAGGTGGCATCAGGCTTGACCGCGACAGCGGTGTTGGAGACCAAGGTCCAGGGAGTCGTCGTCCAGACAAGAAGAGACGCACCGGGGAAGCGCTCATTCCACTTCGGGTCAGTGATCGGGAAGCGCACATAGACCGACGGGTCGACAACAGTCTCGTATCCCTGTGCGAGCTCGTGATCAGAAAGGCCGGTGCCGCAGCGCGGGCAGTAGGGCGCAACGCGGTGATCTTGCACCAGCAGGCCCTTGTCGAAGATCTGCTTCAGCGACCACCACACGCTCTGCACGTAGTCGGCGTTCATCGTCCAGTAGGCACTGTCGGTATCGACCCAGTAGCCCATGCGGCGGGTCATCTCGGTGAACTCGTCGACGTGACGCACGACCGACTCGCGGCACTTCGCATTGAACTCGGCCACGCCGTACTTCTCGATGTCCTGCTTGCCGCTGAACCCCAGCTCCTTCTCGACCGCGAGCTCGACCGGCAGGCCGTGGCAGTCCCAGCCGGCCTGGCGCGGAACGTGGAAGCCCTTCATCGTGCGGTAGCGCGGGAAGACGTCCTTGAAGACTCGAGCTTCGACGTGGTGGGCACCGGGGGTGCCATTGGCCGTGGGCGGGCCCTCATAGAAGACCCAGGTGGGGCGGCCGGCGCTGGCAGCGACCGAGGCCTCGAATACGCCCTCGGACTCCCACATATCGAGCACGGCATGCTCCATGGCCGGCAGATCGACCTGCGCTGGCACAGCCCGGTACATGAATGCTCCTTTGAGGGGGAAGGCCCAAGAATATCCGTGACCGAGCTACCGCTGCCCCAGGTGCCTCTATGCGGCGCGGGAGCCTGATTTTCGGGGCTTTCCCCTCTATCCTGTGGCGATTGCCAAGGGCCAGCCCAAGGCGAGCAAGAGGGGGCGAGATGCCAGCGAAGAAGAGCGCACCGGCCAAGAAGGCCGTGGCGAAGAAGGCTGTGCCCGCCAAGAAGGCCGTACCGGCCAAGAAGGCAGTACCCGTGAAGAAGGCCGTGCCTGCCAAGGCGGCGCCCGTGAAGAAGTCTGCTCCTGCTGCAGCGAAGAAGGCTGCGGCTCCTGCGAAGAAGGCCGCGGCACCCGCAAAGAAGGCGGCGCCGGCCAAGGCTGCGCCCGCTGCGGCGAAGAAGGCCGCTGCCCCTGCGAAAAAGGCTGCTGCTCCTGCCGCCAAGAAGGCTCCGGCTAAGGCCGCACCCGCTGCTGCTGCTTCGAAGAAGGCTGCTGCGCCTGCTACTTCGGCTGCGAAGAAGGCCGCTGCCGCCAAGGAAGCGCTCGCCGCTGCTCCCGTTGAGGTGAAGGCACCGGCGAAGAAGGCCGCGAAGAAGTCGATCGTCAAGAAGAAGCCGAATACTCCGGCCGCGAAGATGACCCCGCTCGCGCCCCCGCGCCCTGTCGTGCGCGAGGACGAGAGCCCCTGGACTCCCGCTGAGCTCAAGGGCGTGCGCGCTGCACTGAACCTCGAGGTCGTGCGTCTGGAGGAAGAGATCGTCACCGCCGAAGCAGGTCTCGCTGATCTCATCCGCGATTCAGGCGATGGCGCAGGCGACGATCAAGCTGATGCCGGCAGCAAGACCTTCGAGCGCGAGCACGAGATGTCGCTGGCCAACAACGCCCGCGACATGCTCGACCAGGTCCATCACGCCCTTGATCGCCTCAGCAAGGGCACCTACGGTGCCTGCGAGAACTGCCACAAGCCGGTCGGCAAGCTGCGCCTGCAGGCTTTCCCGCGGGCAACGCTGTGCATGGCGTGCAAGCAGGCGGAAGAGCGCTACTAAGCGTCGTCGCCAGTCTCGGCTAGTCGGGCCTCAGCTTCTTTGAAGGTCGGCTGCAGAGCCGCATCCCACTTCGGAATGTCCTGGGTCAACGTTGCCCACGTGACGTCGCGATCGATCTGGTCGTACTGATGAATGAGCCAGTTGCGCTGGTCGATGGCACTGGCCCAATCGATGCCTAGGGGCGGAATGACGCCAAGCTTTGCGAGTCGATTCGCCGCTTCGCCAATCTTCATCAGCAGCGAGTCACCCGCTTCAGGCAAGAGGTGGGAATTCGTGTAGGCGACCTCTCCGTTTGCCACCAATTCGTTCGCGCGCGCGATCCAATCGCGAAGGTGCAATTACTCCTTCGCGACTCGTCGCGACATCACAGCAGGACTGCCTCGCGTCGAATGTCGTCGTCGATGCCCGGCGTGAGCGACTTGTAGGTAACTAAGTCGACTGATCTCTCCAGGATTCTCGCGAATGTCTCCCGAAGATCTACGAGGTCGCCAATCGTCGTTCCCTTGGGGGCGTCGATGATCAGGTCAACGTCGGAGTCCTTGCGACCCTGCTTTCGAGCGATGGATCCGAAGACCGCCAGCTTCGCGAATCCGCGAGCGTGGGCGATTTCTCGCAGCACAGGGCCTGCCGCTTCGATGAGGGTTTCCGGGGAAACGCTGGAGGGGTCGAGGGCAGAGTCGAGTTGCTTGCTCACTGCGGGCTGGCTCACGCCCAATGCCGTGGCGATTTCGCGCTGGGTTGATCCGGTGACCTGCATTGCACGCAGGGTGAGACCTCGTCGCAATCGGGCGACGGTCTCGGCCTGACGAGCCTCGCGGTACTGCTGGTCAAGCAACATAACCATAGGTTATCACCCTCCGAGCTCGAGTAAATGTTCGTGAGAGGCAACTGTGCTCTCTTCGATGGGTTCACCGCTGCTGGGCGAAGAAGGCCTGTGCATAACTCGCGTAAGGTGGGCGGGTGAGCGACGCCCCCGAGAATGCGCAGACTGAGGTGGAGTCCTCGGTCTCTTCTGCCGGTTATTCGGTCTCACGTTCGCGCCATCGCAAGGCCCTGATCGTCCTGGCCTGCGTCGCAGTTGGTGCCATCGTCTTCGATCACCTCACCAAGTACTGGGCGATCAACACCGTGCTGGCACGCCTGCAGAGCGGCGAGGGCCCGATCGAGGTCATCGGCACGTGGGTGCAGTTCACGTATGCCGAGAACACGGGCGCGGCCTTCAGCATCGGCACGGGCTACACCTGGATCTTCAGCATCGTTGCGGTCATCGTGGCCATCGTGATCCTGCGCACCGCTCGCAATCTCGGCAGTGTCGGCTGGGCCATTGCTCTGGGCGGTCTGCTCGGCGGTCTGCTGGGCAACCTCATCGATCGGTTCACGCGTGAGCCGGGCTTCGGTCGCGGCTACGTGGTCGACTTCATCGCGTTCCCGAACTTCCCGGTGTTCAACGTCGCGGATTCGTTCATCACCTGCTCGGCTGTGCTGATGGTGGTGCTCACTCTGTTCGGCATCGACTACCGCGGCAACAGCTCGCGCACTTCCAACGCTGCGCCTGACGGCGCGAAGTAATGGCCGCCCGCTTTCTCACCGTTCCCGACGGCCTGGCCGGCGAGCGCATCGATATCGCACTGACCCGCATGCTCGGGCTCTCGCGTTCGCGCGCGGTCGACATCATCTCCCTAGGCGCAGTGACCCTCGACGGTTCGCCGGCGATGAAGAGTGATCGTCTTCTTGCAGGCTCTGTCATCGAGATCGATACCGAGGTCGGGCTCGAGCCCGTGGCCATGCAGATCGATACAGCGCCGGTGCCGGGGCTGCGAGTGGTATTCGACGATGACGACTTCGTGGTCGTCGACAAGCCCGTGGGCGTGGCTGCGCACCCGAGTCCGGGCTGGACAGGCCCGACGGTGGTCGGCGGGCTAATCGGCGCGGGGTACGGGGTCTCGACCTCGGGAGTCGCCGAGCGTCAGGGGATTGTGCATCGCCTCGATGTCGGCACGACGGGCCTGATGGTCGTGGCCAAGAGTGAGAGCGCGTACACGTCGCTCAAGCATCAGTTCAAGGAGCGCACGGTCGAGAAGGTCTATCACGCGATTGCGCAGGGGCTGCTTGATCCGCTGAAGGGCACCATCGAGGCCCCGATCGGTCGCCACCCGCAGGCTGATTACAAGTTCGCCGTGGTCGAAGGCGGCAAGCATTCGGTCACTCACTACGAGACGCTCGAGGCGTTCAATCACGGCTGCCTGGTCGAGGTGCACCTCGAGACCGGCCGTACTCACCAGATCCGGGTGCACATGGCCGCCATGCGCCACCCGCTCGCCGGTGACATCACCTACGGCGCCGACCCGGTGCTGTCGAAAAAGGTGGGGCTGACGAGACAGTGGTTGCACGCGATGCGCCTGGGGTTTCATCACCCGTCGACGGGGGAGTATGTCGAGTTCGAAAGCCGGTATCCGGCTGATCTCGAAGCCGCCCTCGAGCAGTTCCGACAGGGTGCATGACAGCGTCCGAATGTCCTCGTGGTGGGTGCGTCGAGCTTCCGCTCTCGGCTTCTTTTTCGCGCAGCCGCGCCTTCACGGCTGTGTCAGCCTGGCGTCCTAAGGTTGTCAGGTGAGCGGCGCGGGAACATCAGGTGGCAACTTCGTCCACCTGCACGTGCACACCGAGTACTCCATGCTCGACGGTGCTGCCCGCCTCGATGACCTCTTCGGCAAGGCTGTCGATCTGGGCATGACATCCCTCGCGATGACCGATCACGGCAACCTCTACGGCGCCTACGACTTTTATAAGACCGGCAAGAAGTACGGCATCAATCCGATCATCGGCCTCGAGGGCTACTACGCACCGCAGGGTCGCTTCGAGCGCAGGCCATTCGACTTCGGCGGCGGCTTCGACGAAGGCACGCCGGAGGATCCAGGCGCCGGTCGCGGCAAGCAGAGCTACACGCACATGACCTTGTGGGCGGAGAACACCGCAGGCATGCACAACCTGTTCCGCCTGTCATCGCTCGCCAGCCTCGAGGGGTACTACCACAAGCCGCGCTTCGACCGAGAGCTTCTCGAGCGCTACGGCAAGGGCCTGATCGGCACGACCGGTTGCCCGAGCGGTGAGGTCAACCGCTGGCTACAGGCAGGCAACTACGACAAGGCCCTCGCTGCTGCCGCAGACTTCCGCGACATCCTCGGTGCGGGCAATTACTTCTGCGAACTGATGGATCACGGGCTCGAGATCGAGACCCGCTTCCGTCACGACCTCCTGAAGATCGCACGCGCTCTCGATCTGCCGCTCATTGCGACCAACGATCTGCACTACGTGCACGCTGCTGATGCAGCCACGCACGATGTGCTGCTGTGTATCGGCACGCGCACCACGATGGATGACCCCAAGCGCTTCCGCTTCGATGCCCGAGACTTCTACCTCAAAACAGCCGAGGAGATGCGCAAGGTCTGGAGCGAACTGCCTGAAGCTTGCGACAACACGCTGCTCATCGCCGAGCGCTGCCACGTTGAATTCAATGAGGGCGCGAACCTCATGCCGGCCTTCCCGATCCCCGAAGGGGAGAGCGAGGAGTCCTGGCTGGTCAAGGAGGTCGAGCTCGGCCTGCACAAGCGCTTCGGTGCGGTGATCCCCGAGAACGTGCGCAAGCAGGCCGAATACGAAGTTGGGGTCATCTGCCAGATGGGCTTCCCCGGCTACTTCCTCGTTACCGCTGACCTCGTGAAGTACGCGAAAGATAACGGCATTCGCGTGGGCCCGGGCCGTGGCTCTGCCGCCGGCGCGATGATCGCTTACGCACTCGGCATCACCGAGCTTGATCCGATCAAGCACGGCCTGCTCTTCGAGCGCTTCTTGAACCCCGAGCGCGTCTCGATGCCCGATATCGACATGGACTTCGACGAGCGCCGTCGCTCCGACATGATCCGCTACGCCACGCAGAAGTACGGTGAGGAGCGCGTCGCGCAGATCATCACCTACGGCACGATCAAGGCCAAGGCGGCGATCAAGGACTCAGCCCGCGTGCTCGGCTACCCGTACGCCCTCGGTGATCGCATCACCAAGGCGATGCCGCCGTCGGTGATGGGCAAGGACATCACGCTTTACGGCGTCTTCGATCCGAAGGATTCCCGCTACGGCGAGGCGGCCGAGTTCCGTGCGCTGTATGAAGCAGATGCTGATGCGCGCCGCGTAGTTGATACCGCCAAGGGGCTTGAAGGCCTCAAGCGCCAGCCGGGCGTGCACGCCGCCGGCGTCATCCTCTGCCGCGAACCACTGCTTGATGTCGTGCCGATCTGGCGCCGTGAGCAAGATGGCGCGATCATCACCCAGTTCGACATGGGTGCCTGCGAGAGCCTCGGCCTGCTCAAGATGGACTTCCTCGGCCTGCGCAACCTCACCGTTCTCGATGACTGCTTGCGCTACATCGAGAGCAATCGCGATGAAGTGATCGTCCTCGAAGAGCTCACGCTTGATGATGCGATTACCTACGAGCTGCTCTCGCGTGGCGACACCCTTGGCGTCTTCCAGCTCGATGGCGGCCCGATGCGCGCCCTGCTGCGCTCCATGCAGCCTGACAACTTCGAGGATATTTCCGCGGTTCTCGCGCTGTATCGACCCGGCCCGATGGGCGCGAATGCGCATAACGACTACGCCGACCGCAAGAACGGCCGCAAGCCCGTGGTGCCGATTCACCCTGAGTTGGCCGAGCCGCTGGCCGACATCCTGGGCGATACCTACGGCCTGATCGTCTATCAAGAGCAGGTCATGGCGATCGCGCAGAAACTCGCGGGCTACTCTCTCGGCAACGCCGACCTGCTTCGCCGTGCCATGGGCAAGAAGAAGAAGGAGATCCTCGAGAAGGAGTTCGTGCCCTTCCGCGACGGCATGGTGGCCAATGGCTACAGCCTCGACGCGATTGCCAAGCTCTGGGAAATCCTGGTTCCGTTCTCCGACTACGCGTTCAACAAGGCGCACACCGCTGGCTACGGCCTGGTGTCGTACTGGACCGCTTATCTGAAGGCGAACTACCCGGCCGAGTACATGGCTGGCCTGCTCACCTCGGTGAAGGATGACAAGGACAAGTCGGCGATCTACCTCAACGAGTGCCGCCGCATGGGCATCAAGGTGCTGCCGCCTGATGTCAATGACTCCGACTTCGACTTCACTCCGCGCGGCACGAACATCCGCTTCGGCCTGTCAGCAATCCGCAACGTCGGTGCCAACGTCGTCGACTCAATCATCGCCACGCGCAAGCGCGTTGGTCGCTTCAACGACTTCAACGACTTCATCGCCAAGGTCGAGGGCTCGGTCTGCAATAAGCGAGTGGTCGAATCGCTGATCAAGTCCGGTGCCTTCGATTCCCTCGGTCACAGCCGCAAGGGCCTCGTGCAGGTGCACGAGTACGTCGTCGACACAGCAGTCGACATCAAGCGCGCCGAGGCGATTGGCCAGTTCGATCTCTTCGGCGGGCTCGATGCCGAAGCAGAGAACTCACTAGTGCCCACCGTGGAGATCTCCGACGGCGAGTGGGAGAAGTCGGTGCTGCTCGCGCACGAGCGCGAGATGCTCGGGCTCTACGTCTCCGATCACCCGCTGCATGGCACCGAGCATGTGCTCGCCACGATGACTGATCGCACGATTGCGTCGCTGCTCGCCGATGAACGCACCGATGGCACCGTGGTCACGGTCGGCGGCCTGGTCACCGGTGTGCAGCGCAAGACCACCAAGCAGGGCTCAGCCTGGGCGATCCTCACCCTTGAAGACCTTGAGGGCTCGGTTGATGTCATGGTCTTCCCGGCCAGCTACCAGTCGGCAAGCACGCTGCTGGTCGACGATGCGGTGATCATCATTCGGGCTCGCGTGGATCGCAGTGATGAGGATGGCCTGCGTCTTGTTGCCATGGAGGTCAGTGCTCCTGACATGAGCGAGGCCACCAGCGGCCCGGTCAAGCTGTCGATGCCCTCACAGCGCTGCATTCCGCCGCTGGTCGAGCGCTTGAAGGAAGTTCTCGGCGGTCACCCCGGCACGACCGAGGTTCACCTCACTCTTACTGGTGGCCCCAAGGTGACCGTGATGAAGCTCGATGACAAGCTGCGCGTTACTCCGTCACCTTCTCTCTATGGCGATCTCAAGGCATTGCTGGGGCCGTCATGTCTGAGCTAAAGGAAGTGACCGTCGCGCGCAAGGCGTCGGCCGTGCTCATTGCGGGCTTGATCTCCGCTGTCGTCATCGGTGCTGCGCTCGGTGTTGTGTGGTGGAAGCTGGCGCCGCGTGTCTCGGTGATCGTGAAGGAAGGCGAGACCTGGCCCGCGAACTACCAGCCGAACGAATACCTCGGCGCCGACGTTGCCTTCGGTGCGCTCGCGTTGCTCGCCGGCCTAGGCGTGACCATCGCACTGATCTATATGCGCCGCGAGCACCTGCTCTCGACCCTGGCCTCTTCCGTGCTCTCCGGTTTCGTGGGCTCAGCGCTCATGTGGTTCATCGGCACCCGACTCGGCGGAGTCGACATCGCGGGGCTCTCGGGCACCGAGGAGGTCGTGGTCGAGGCGCCGCTGCAACTCACCCTGCCGGCGATGATCATGATCTGGCCGCTCACTGCTGCCGTGGTGATCTCGATCGTGGCTGCGGCTGACTGGTTAAGCGCAGCGCGCAAGCGCAATCACGCTGACGACACGTTGTCGGTCTAGTTCACCGAACCGCTGCCGACGCTGAGATCGATGGCGGGCAGCGCATTGAACAGCGAGATGAGCGCGTTCTCGCGATGAAGTAGTCGGCAGGCCAGGCGCAGGCGCGAAGCGGTGTCGGGCACAGCGAGCAACTGCTGGCGCTCCTCCATGCCGAGCACCATGGCGGCCGTGATGAGGTAGCTGATGACAGTGGCGTCCTCGGGCATCTGCTCGTCACCGAGATCGATGTCGATGTCGTCGGTCTCCATGTCTTCGCCGAAGATTTCAGAGTCAGCACCGAACCGGCCGCTCAGTAGTCCGCGATAGACCCGGAATGAGCGCAGGGCCTCACGCATGAGCAGGGAGCTGTTGCCGTGATCGATCTCGTCGATGTATTCGACCTCGGCCATGAGCAGGGGAGTGCTGTTATCCCAGGTCGGGCCGGGGGCGACCGCATGAACGCGGAAGCGGCGGGAGCCGACGCTGACGATGTCGTAACTGCCATCGGCATTGGTCTCGGTCTCGCGCAGGATCGCGCTCGTGCCCACGGGATAGAGGGCATCGATGCCCTCGACGACCGGATTTCGCCCCTCGCGCACGGCGATGATGCCGAATTCGCGGGTGTCAGGGTCTGAGCGCACGAGGAGATCGGCCACCAGGCGGCGGTATCTCGTCTCGAAGATATGGAGGGGGAGGATCAGGCCCGGCACGATCGTGGCATTGAGGGGAAAGAGGGGCAGCGACTCGGTCGAAGGCTCTTTCACCAGATCAGCGTAAACTGATTCCCGTGATCAGGCGCATCGACCTTCGTGGTTCCTCGGCAGATCCGCGCTCGGTGCTGCCGCGCGCGGTCATGGACGTTGCCGACGCGACCGAGCACATCCGCCCGATCCTGCTCGATGTTCGTGATGAGGGTGCCTCGGCGGTCAACCGCTGGTCGGAGAAACTCGATGGCGTCGCTCCTGCGTCAATCCGCGTGCCGGTCGAAAAGATGGCCGAGTGCGAGGCTGCGCTTGATCCCGATGTTCGCGCCGCGCTGCTGGAGTCGATCTCGCGTGCTCGCAAGGTGCACCGTGATCAGCGTCGCTCCGATCACACCACCACTGTCGTGCCCGGCGGCACGGTTACCGAGCGTTGGCTGCCGGTCGAGCGCGTCGGTCTGTACGTGCCTGGCGGTCGTGCGGTGTATCCGAGCAGCGTGATCATGAACGTGGTTCCGGCACAGGAAGCCGGCGTGGAGTCACTCGTCGTGGTCTCGCCACCGCAGAAGGACTTCGGCGGCTGGCCGCACCCGACGATTCTGGCGGCGTGCTCGCTGCTCGGTGTCGAAGAGGTCTACGCGGTCGGTGGCGCCCAGGCGATCGCGATGCTGGCGTACGGCATTGATCTTCCCGATGGCACGCGTTGCGCACCGGTTGAGCTCGTCACCGGCCCGGGCAACATCTATGTCACCGCTGCGAAGCGTGCCCTGCAGGGCATCATCGGTATTGACTCCGAGGCCGGGCCCACTGAGGTCATGGTGCTCGCCGACGATTCCGCTATTCCTGCGCACGTTGCCGCTGACCTCATCAGCCAGGCCGAGCACGATGTTCTTGCTGCGGCCGTTCTTGTCACTGACTCGGTCGAACTCGCTGATGCAGTTCAGATCGAGATCGATCGTCAGATTGTGCTGACCAAGCACTCTGATCGCATTCGCGAGTCACTCGGCGGGCCGCAGAGTGCTGTCGTGCTCGTCGATGACCTCGATGCTGCGCTGCGCGTGGCCGATGCCTACGCAGCCGAGCACCTCGAGATTCACACCCGCAATGCTCGCGAGGTGGCCATGCGCGTGCGCAATGCCGGCGCGATCTTCGTGGGCACCTGGGCACCTGTCTCCCTCGGCGATTACGCCGCGGGCTCCAATCACGTTCTTCCGACCGCGGGTTCTGCGCGACACTCCTCGGGTCTGTCCGTGCAGTCATTCCTGCGCGGCATTCACCTCATTGAGTACGACGAGCAGGCACTCGCTGACGTAGCCCCGCACGTGATCGCTCTCTCGGGCGCCGAGGATCTCCCCGGTCACGGCGATGCGATTTCGATCCGAGTCGGCGGCAAGTAGTCATGAGCGACTTCACCCTGCCGATCCGCGATGACCTGGTCGGCGTACAGAGCTACGGCGCGCCCCAGCTTGATGTTGCTGCGCCCATGAACGTCAACGAAAACCCGTTCGGGCCCTCGCCTGCGCTCGCTGCGGCGATGGGTGCTGCCGTCGAGAAGGTTGCTGCGACCCTCAATCGCTACCCCGATCGCGATGCCGATGAACTGCGCGCTGCACTCGCCGCTTACGTCACCCGCGAGACCGGCGTTGCAGTGACTGCTGCGCAGACCTGGGCGGCCAATGGCTCGAATGAGGTCATGCACCACATCTTCCTGGCCTTCGGTGGCCCGGGTCGTCTCGCGATTACCTTTGATCCGACGTACTCGATGTATCCGGAGTACGCCCGCGACACCTTCACTGAGTACCGCACATTCGAGCGTCGCGCTGACTTCACTGTCGACGTCGATGCGGCGATCGCGAGCATCGCGGAGCTTCGCCCGAGCATTGTGCTGCTGACCTCGCCGAATAACCCGACTGGCACCTTCCTCGACTTCGCTGACGCTGAGCGCATTGCTGCTGCTTGTCTTGCTGCCGGTGCGATGCTCGTGGTCGATGAGGCCTACGCCGAGTTCCGCCGCGCAGGCACCCGCACGGCCTTCGAGTTGCTGGCTGAGTACCCGAACGTGATCGTCTCGCGCACGATGAGCAAGGCGTTCGCCCTCGCGGGTGCGCGCCTGGGCTACGCCGTTGCTGCTGACACCCGCGTGATCGACGTTCTGAAGGTCGTGCGCCTGCCGTACCACCTGTCGGCCGTGACCCAGGCAGTTGCGCTGACCGCCTTGGAGTTCGCTGACGAGCTACAGGCTCAGGTCGATCTGCTGCGCTCCGAGCGAGATGCGCTGGCCGCGTGGCTTTCTGACCAGGGCTACGTGGTGGCGCCCAGCGATGCCAACTTCATCCTCTTTGGCATGTTCGATGACCGGGCGGCCGTTTGGGAGCGACTGCTCGCCCAGGGCGTGCTCATTCGCCAGACCGGCCCGGTGGGTTGGCTGCGCGTGAGCGTTGGTACTCCCGAGGAGAACGCTATGTTTAGGCAGGCCCTGCTCACTGCGCGAGAAGGATGATGATGAGCCGCACCGCAACGATCGACCGCAAGACCAAGGAGAGCGAGGTCTTCGTCGAGCTCGATCTCGATGGCACCGGAGCGAACACCATCGACACGGGTGTCCCGTTCTTCGATCACATGCTCGCGCAGCTCTCCAAGCACAGTGGCATCGATCTCGTCGTCCGCACCAAGGGCGATCTGCATATCGATGCCCACCACACGGTCGAAGACACCTCACTCGCTGTCGGCCAGGCGATCAACCAAGCCCTTGGCGATCGCGCCGGCCTGCGCCGCTTCGGCGATGCGCTCGTGCCTCTCGATGAGTGCCTCGTGCAGTCGGCTGTTGATCTCTCCGGTCGCCCATACCTCGTGCACGAGGAGCCCGAGATCGTCGAGCTGATCGGCACTTACGACACCACGCTGACCAAGCACATCTGGGAGTCGATCGTGGCCACCAGCCAGATCACCTTGCACGTGCGGGTTCTCTCGGGTCGCAATGCCCACCACATCGTCGAGGCCCAATTCAAGTCAGTGGCGCGCTCACTGCGCACCGCCATCGAGCGTGACCCCCGGGTTGTCGGCGTGCCGTCAACCAAGGGCACGCTCACGCCCCAGGGCTAGTCGTGGCTCCCTCTGTCGTTGTTCTCGATTACGGATCCGGCAATCTCCGCTCGGTTCACCGTGCCCTCGAGCAGGTGGACGCTGACGTCGTCGTCACCGCTGATTTCGACGCAGCCATGGAGTGCGACGGCTTGATGGTGCCCGGAGTCGGTGCCTTCGATGCCTGCATGGCCGGCATCCGCAAGGTGCGCGGCGACATGATCGTCGATCGTCGACTGACCGGTGGTCGCCCCGTGATGGGTATCTGTGTCGGGCTGCAGGTCATGTTCGACACCGGAGTCGAGCACGGCATCACGACCGAAGGTCTAGGGGAGTGGCCGGGCGTTGTGGAGCAATTGCAGGCACCCGTTCTTCCGCATATGGGCTGGAACACAGTGAACGTGCCCGAGGGATCAACTCTCTTCGCAGGCGTCGAAGATGAGCGCTTCTACTTCGTGCACTCGTATGGTGTGCGCACCTGGGACTTCCACCAGGGCCAGCCGAAGATCGCGCCGCCGCTGGTCACGTGGTCTGAGCACGGTGAGCCGTTTATCGCTGCCGTGGAGAACGGGCCGCTGGTCGCGACCCAGTTCCATCCGGAGAAGTCCGGCGATGCGGGGCTGCACCTGCTGCGCACCTGGGTGAACTCGCTCGGCTGAGAGAGCTGACCAGGCGGCCTCGCACAATCTTTGACGCCATAAGGTTGGCAACGTGACTAAGCCCCCCATGCTCGAGCTCCTGCCCGCTGTTGACGTTGCTGATGGCAAGGCCGTGCGCCTTGTCCAGGGCAAGGCCGGCAGTGAGAAGTCCTACGGTTCGCCGATAGATGCCGCCCGTGCCTGGGTCGAGCAAGGCGCAACCTGGATCCACCTCGTCGATCTTGACGCCGCCTTCGGCCGTGGCAGCAATGCCGGCCTGCTCAAGCAGGTCGTGAGCGATGTTCGTCATCACGTGCGCGTTGAGCTGTCTGGCGGCATTCGCGATGACGAGTCGCTCAAGGCGGCACTGGCCACCGGTTGCACACGCGTGAACCTGGGCACTGCGGCCCTCGAGGATCCGGAATGGACCGAGAAGGTCATTCGCGAGCACGGCGAGCAGATCGCTGTTGGCCTCGACGTTCGCGGCACGACTCTTTCGGCACGCGGCTGGACTCAAGACGGCGGAGATCTCTGGGAGACCCTCGAGCGTCTCGATGCTGCCGGCTGCGCACGTTACGTCGTGACCGACGTCAACAAGGACGGCACAATGCACGGGCCGAACCTGCACCTGCTGCGCGATGTCTGCGCTCGCACCTCGAAGCCGGTTGTTGCCTCGGGCGGAATCTCCAAGCTGGAAGATTTGCACAAGCTCGCGGAGATGGTGCCGCAGGGCATCGAGGGCGCGATCGTGGGTCGTGCGCTCTATGACGGAGCCTTCACGCTGGTCGAGGCGATCGCTGCCATCGAGCCGCGCTTTGATCCGTACACCTGGGGCCCTCCGCAGCCGTGAGTCTCGCTGTCCGAGTCATCCCGTGCCTTGATGTCGACGCAGGTCGCGTCGTCAAGGGCGTGAACTTCACTGAGCTTCGCGATGCTGGCGATCCCGTCGAACTTGCGACGGCCTACGGCCTCGCCGGCGCGGATGAACTCGTGTTCCTCGACATCACTGCTTCCAGCTCTGATCGCTCGACGACGTATGACGTCGTCTCACGAACGGCCGAGACCGTCTTCATTCCGCTGACCGTCGGCGGGGGAGTCCGTGAGGTCGAGGACTTCAATCGACTGCTTCGCGCAGGCGCTGACAAGGTGAGCGTGAACACCGCCGCCATCGCGAACCCGCTGCTGCTGCGCGAGGCTGCTGATCGCTTCGGTTCGCAATGCGTGGTGCTTTCCGTTGATGCGCGGCGCTGCCCGCCCGGTGTTGTCACCCAGAGCGGCTTCGAGGTCACGACTCACGGCGGCAGGCAGAGCACCGGCATCGATGCCGTGCAGTGGGCCATTGACGGCACGGCTCATGGCGCCGGCGAGATTCTGCTGAACTCCATGGACGCCGATGGCACCAAGGCCGGGTATGACATCGAGCTGATCGAGCTGGTCCGCCGGGAGATCTCGGTGCCCCTGATCGCCAGCGGCGGCGCGGGCAAGCTCGGCGACTTCGCACCCGCCGTGCGCGCCGGGGCTGATGCGGTGCTCGCCGCGAGCATCTTCCACTTCGGCACGCTGTCGATCGCCGAGGTCAAGGGCGAACTCGCCGCTTCGGGCTTGCCAGTGCGGCTGTAGCGAGGCGAGGGCAGCCTCTTTGCCGTCAGGCGGCAGAATGTCCTCATGTCCCAAGACTTCATCGCCCGGGTGAACTTCAACGAGCAAGGCCTCGTGCCTGCTATTGCCCAGCAGTGGGATACCCATGAGGTGCTGATGATGGCGTGGATGGATCGAGCTGCACTCGAGCGCACCCTGGCCACCGGTGAGGCCACGTATTTCTCCCGCAGCCGCGGGGAGCAGTGGGTCAAGGGCCTGACCTCAGGCAACCGTCAGTTCGTGCGCGAGGTGCGCCTCGACTGTGATGGCGACACGCTTCTTCTCCTGGTCGATCAGACCGGCGGCGCCTGCCACACCGGTGACCGCACCTGCTTCGACGCCATCTCGCTGACGATTGCGGGCCAGTGACCGTTCCCATGGGAGTCGTGACTCCTGCACTTCCCGAGTTTCGCTCGCTTGCCACATCGCGTCGCGTCATTCCAGTCGTGCGCCGACTGCTCGCTGATGGGCAGAGCGCGATCGGGCTATTTCGCACACTGTGCGGTGACCGGGCGGGCACCTTCCTGCTCGAGTCAGCGGAGCAGGGGCGTTCGTGGTCGCGCTACTCGTTCATCGGCGTGCGATGCGCGGCAATGCTCACCGAACGCGATGGTCGTGCCGTGTGGCTCGGTCGTGCACCGCATGGCGTTCCCGAAGGTGATGTTCCGGTCGAGGTGCTGCGTGATGCGATCGACCTGCTGCATACGCAGCCGATCGAGGGTCTGCCCCCGTTGACCGGAGGCATGGTCGGTTACCTGGCCTATGACACCGTGCGCAGTTGGGAGCGAATCCCTGATGCAAACCCCGATGAGCTAGGCATCCCCGATATGTCATTTCTGCTTGCGACAGATCTCGCCGTCGTCGATCACGCTGATGGATCGATCATGCTGATCGCCAATGCGATCAACTACGACGACTCCGATGCGAATGTCGATGCAGCATGGGCTGATGCCGTGACCCGACTCGATGCGATGGAAGCAGCGCTGGGTGCTGCGGCGCCGGCAACTGTCGTGTCATTTGACGGTTCCGCGGTTCCAGTCGTCACCGCCTCGACTGTGCCGGCCGATTACCTCGCTGCGGTCGACACGGCCAAGGAGTACATCCGCGCAGGTGATGCCTTCCAGATCGTGCTCTCGCAGCGATTTAGCACCCCGTGCCCAGCGCCTGCGCTCGACGTCTATCGGATCCTGCGCACGACGAATCCAAGCCCCTACATGTACTTGCTGCGCCTGCCGGTCGACGATCGCGTCGCTGCCGATGAGGCATCGGGGCGCCTGTCGGATGACGTCGCCTTTGAGATCGTCGGCTCATCGCCCGAGGCGCTCGTCACCGTGCGCAGCGCACACGTTGTCGTGCATCCGATCGCGGGCACGCGCCCGCGCGGCGCATCAGTCGAGGATGACGCGGCACTGGCCGAAGACATGCTTGCCGATGAGAAGGAGCGTGCCGAGCACCTGATGCTCGTCGATCTCGCGCGCAATGACATCGGTCGAGTCTGCGCACCGGGCACCGTGAATGTCGTGGAGTTCATGCAGGTCGAGCGCTACTCGCATGTGATGCACCTGGTGTCGACTGTTACGGGCACCCTCGAGTCATCGCACTCCGCCTACGACGCGCTGGCCGCGACCTTCCCTGCTGGCACGCTGTCGGGCGCGCCCAAGCCGCGTGCAATGGAGATCATCGACGAGCTCGAGCCACTGCGCCGCAATCTGTATGGCGGCTGCGTCGGCTACTTCGACTTCGCCGGCAACGTTGACATGGCCATTGCGATTCGCACGGCGGTTCTGAAGAGTGGCGTCGCCTACGTGCAGGCGGGCGCGGGCATCGTCCTTGATTCGGTTCCCGAGAGCGAGGCGGCCGAATGCGCGAACAAGGCGGCGGCAGTGCTGCGTGCAGTGGCCATCGCGGCCACGATGCAACCAAGTCGGAATCGGAGTCATGATGCCGCGCATGTATAGGAATGCGCTTGTCGCGTTGATCGCCGGCGCGGCTTTGCTTTTGGTCGGCTATTCAATGACGTGGGCCACGGTGGCGGTCCCGTTAGTGACAGGTGGCCCGGCTTCCAGCGATGTAGAACTCAGCGGTAGCTCCATTGCATCCTTGGCCGCGATGGCCGGCTGGATCGCCGCCGCCGGCATTGCCGGCATCATCGCGACTCGCACCTGGGGCCGGGTGATCGTCGGGGCGATTGTTGCGATTGCCGGGGCGGGCTCGCTGGTGGCCTCGGCCTCGTTCGCATTCGCCTCGTCCGGGCTGGTCAAGACGGCAACCGAGTCGCGTGTGGGGGAGACCCTGACCGATCTCGGCGACTACTCGATCACCTGGTGGTGGATCCCCACCCTGCTGGGCTCCGTACTCGTGCTGGTGGCAGGAGCGTTGACCTGCGCCCAGGGGCGCACCTGGCCTGGATTAGGTCGCAAGTACGACCGTGCGAACCCACGCCAACTCAGCGACTGGCAGGCCCTCGATGAGGGGCTGGATCCGACCCTCGACAGGTGAGCCGGTCATGTGACGAGTTCATGTGACCCATGCCTCGCACCTCGTGGCAACGGTTGGACTCGGGTGATCTGATTAGATGGCGCCATGACCACTGAGCATCATGAAGATCACGGAAACACCCCCGCCGCCTGGACTGTCGTCGTGTTCACGACGATCGCGTTCATCCTCGGCACCTTGGGTGTCATGTTGGCCAACTGGGTCATGTTCTGGGTCGGCGCTGGCGTGTTGGTCCTTGGGGCAGTAGTCGGCAAGGTCATGGCGATGGCCGGCCTGGGGAAGAAGACCCCCGCGCACGTCTGATCGTTGATCGACCGCATAGATCGCCCAGCTCGCGGCGAATCCTTACCTGCGCCGAACACTTCCTTGACCCTTACCCGCCCACGTGGCGTGCGCCCACTCGCATTTCCATGACAAGGTGGGACTGTGGAATCCGTCAAGGGGCTCGTGCTCGTAGTCGAGGACGAGCGATCGATCTCTGACCTGCTGCGCATGTATCTCTCGCGCGAGGGCTTCGGCGTTCATGTCGAGTCCGATGGCGTTGCCGGTCTCGCTGCCGCACGAAACCTCCACCCCGTCGCAATCATCCTCGACGTAGGCCTGCCCGGTATCGATGGCACCGAGGTGTGCCGCCAGTTGCGCGCCGACAACGACTGGGTGCCAGTGCTGTTCTGCACTGCCCGCGACGACGAAGTCGATCGTGTGCTCGGGCTCGAGCTCGGGGCCGATGATTACGTCACCAAGCCGTTCAGTCCGCGCGAGATCGTTGCGCGTGTGAAGTCGGTGGTGCGCCGCGCCAACCGTGCTCAGATGGGCGAGGGCCCGCTGGTGCTGGGAGAAATCTCCCTCGATCAGGTCACCCGACGGGCGTCTGTTGCAGGCGAGCCACTGGATTTCACTGCCACCGAGTTCGATCTACTCGCTCACCTGATGAGCAACCCCGGCCGCGTGTACTCGCGCGAGCAACTTCTTGCTGAGGTGTGGGGCTATGCGGCTGTTGTCGGCACGCGCACTGTTGATGTGCATGTCGCGCAGGTGCGCTCGAAGCTCGGCGATCACAGTCCGATCCGCACGGTGCGTGGCGTGGGCTACTCCGCGGAACTTTCCACTGATCTCTCGTCATGACTCCTGAGGCCATCGCTGATCGACAGAGCATCGTCACCCGCACGGTGCTGATGACGAGCGCGATCGCAGCGCTCGCGATCGTGATCGCCGGCATGATCTCGTATCCGCTGGTGCGCTCGACTGCGCTGACCCAGGCGCACAATTCACTGGCGCGGCTCGCCGATCTCACGGTGTCTGCGCTGGAACGCGACTCGTTCGTGGGAGGACGCAACGCACCGCTGCCGGGCCCGCTTGCCGAGACCTTGCAAGCCGAAGATGTCACCGGCTACATCGTCATGAGCGGTGTCTCAGAAGTTCCCGGCATGACGCGCCAGCAGGTTGATCGCGTGCTTGCCGGCTTGCCTGTCACCACCGAGGGTCGTACCGCCGATGGCGAGGTGCTCGTCGAGGCACGACCCTTCGGCATTGGCATGGCCGTCGTGCTCGAGCAGCCGGTCTCAGTTGTCGGAGTCACCGCGATCGATGTGATCCGCAGAGTCGTGATCGCGTTGATCCTCGGCCTGCTGATCGCGATTCCGATCGGCTACGTGGCTGCACGCAGGCTCACTCGGCCGCTGCGTGCAGCACGTGACGCAGCCAATGAGATGGCGAAGGGCTCTCGCGATGTTCGACTTGAGCCCGAAGGCCCGCAGGAGATCGCCGACATCGCCGTGTCGCTCAATCGACTCAGCGCTGCCCTGTCGGTCTCCGAAGGGCGTCAGCGCGACTTCCTGCTCTCGGTGTCGCATGAGTTGCGCACGCCGCTGACTGCAGTGAAGGGCTACGCCGAGGCGATGGCCGATGGCGTGGTGCCCGCCGAGGATGTCGAACGCACGGCCCAGACTGTCGTGGCCGAGGCGGAACGCCTCGACCGGCTCGTCAGTGATCTGCTCGATCTCGCGCGCCTTGGCGCTGTCGACTTCCGAGTGAACCCGGTCGCAACCGATATCGACGAGCTCCTGGCCGACGCCGCTCTGGTGTGGGCTGATCGCGCTGCAAAGCACGACGTCGAACTACGAGTTGAACGCCCCGAGCACCCACTCATCGTCACGACTGATCCGATGCGCGCGCGTCAGATCCTCGACAATCTCGCCGAGAATGCCCTGCGCGTATCGCCCGCGGGCTCGGTCATCGTCCTGGCAGCACGCCCTGACGGCGTTGACGTCATCCTCGAAGTGCGCGATAGCGGCCCAGGCTTGACCGATGACGACGTGGCGGTGGCCTTCGAGCCGGGCGTCTTGCATGAGCGTTACCGCGGGGTGCGCCCCGTCGGAACCGGGCTAGGCCTGGCACTGGTCGGCAAGCTCGCCGGTGGACTCGGTGGCTCCGCCGAGGCAGGTACCGCCCCCGAGGGAGGTGCCCGATTCACGGTGCGCCTGCCGGCGGCAACGTAGTCTGCTCACGTGAGCACGCAACTGGCCCCCGATGCCATCGTGACCGCGGAGCGGGTCGATACCCGTTCGCGGGGGCGTCGCCTTGTCGCGCCACTGCTCACCGGTGCGATCAGCGTGGGTGCTCTCGGCTACCTGTTCGCCGTCGACCCCAATGAGCCCGGCCATTACCCGCTGTGCCCGACGAGCGCCCTGTTCGGCATCGATTGCCCTGGGTGCGGGTGCATGAGGGGGCTATACGCCCTGACCCACGGCGATATCGCCGGCGCGGCCAATCACAACCTCCTGCTCCTGATCGCGGTGCCGTTCGTCATCGTGCTGTGGATCCGCTGGGTCATGCGTGCCTGGCGCGGTGTCAGCCCGGCTGTGAGTCTGCGCACATTCCGCCTTCGCAATCGCGCAATGATCATCGCGCTCGTGGTGATCCTCGCCTTCGGCGTCGTTCGCAACTTCGTGCCGTATCTCGACGCTGCCGCCTGAGCCGCTCGTACCGCCAACTCTTGTGCGGTACTCGCCGCTCGTACCGCCGACAGGCAGCCTCACTCGCGGCAGATACCCTTAACCCATGACCGTTCTCGACGATATCTGCGCCGGTGTGCGCCTAGATGTCGCTCAGCGCGAGGGGCAATTGAGCCTTGATGAGGTCATGGCACTGGCTGCCACAGCTGCCCCGGCACGCGATGTCGCGGCCATTTTGCGGCGCCCTGGCATGAGCGTGATCGCTGAGGTCAAGCGCACCAGCCCGAGTAAGGGCGATCTCGCGCCCATCGCCGACCCTGCCGCCCTCGCCGCCGACTACGAGGCGGGCGGAGCCTCGGTCATCAGCGTGCTCACCGAGGAGCGCCGTTTCAACGGGAGCCTGGCCGATCTTGATGCGGTGCGCGCACGCGTAGGCATCGCAGTTCTTCGCAAGGATTTCATGGTCAGCGAGTACCAGATCTTCGAGGCGAAGGCCCACGGCGCTGACCTCATCCTTCTCATCGTCGCCGCGCTCACCCAGGACGAACTCGTGTCGATGCTCGCCCTCGCCGAGTCACTGGGCCTGAGCGTGCTGGTCGAGGTGCATGACGAGGCCGAGACCGAGCGCGCCGTTGCAGCCGGCGCCACCATCATCGGAGTCAATGCGCGCAACCTGAAGACCCTCGAGGTCGATCGATCAACCTTCGAGCGACTCGCACCGCTCATCCCGAGCACCTGCATCAAGGTCGCCGAGTCGGGCGTGCGCGATGGCGATGATGTTCGGTACTACGCATCACTGGGCGCTGACGCTGTTCTCGTCGGCGAGAGCCTGGTCAAGGACGGTAATCCGCGCGAAGCGGTCGCAGCACTGATTAGCGCAGGGGAGTCTTCATGACCGTCACCGATATCGCCGGCCACTTCGGCCCATACGGCGGACGCTTCGTTCCCGAAGCGCTGACCGCGGCCCTTGATCAACTCGATGCTGCGTTCCGCGCCGCCATCGTTGACGAGTCATTTCGTGCCGAGCTCGCCGGCCTTGAGCACGACTACACCGGTCGCCCGAATCCGCTGACCCTCGCTCGTCGCTTCGGTGCCGAGTGCGGCGGGGCCACGGTGTACTTGAAGCGTGAGGATCTCAATCACACTGGATCACACAAGATCAACAACGTGCTCGGTCAGGCGCTGCTCACCAAGCGCATGGGCAAGACTCGCGTCATCGCCGAGACTGGCGCAGGCCAGCACGGTGTCGCCACGGCAACTGCTGCTGCATTGATGGGCCTTGAGTGCACGGTCTACATGGGCGAAGCCGACACCAAGCGCCAGTCACTGAATGTCGCCCGAATGCGGCTGCTCGGGGCCGAGGTCATTCCCGTGACCGTGGGCTCGCGCACTTTGAAAGATGCCATCAACGAGGCCATGCGCGACTGGGTCAGCTCCGTTGAGCACACGCACTACTGCCTGGGCACGGTTACTGGCCCGGCGCCTTTCCCGGAGATGGTGCGTTACTTCCACTCGGTCATCGGCCGCGAGTCACGCGTGCAGATCCTCGAGGCTGAAGGGCGTCTGCCCGACGCCGTCGCGGCCTGCGTCGGCGGTGGCTCGAACGCCATGGGCCTGTTCAGCGGCTTCATCGACGATCCCTCGGTGCAACTGCGCGGCTACGAGGCCGGCGGGCAAGGCATCGAGACCGGCAAGCATGCGGCGCGATTCGCGCAGGGCTCACCGGGCGTGCTCCACGGCGCACGCACCTACGTGATGCAAGACCAGTGGGGTCAGACCATCGAGTCACACTCGATTAGTGCAGGCCTCGATTACCCAGGCGTTGGCCCCGAGCATGCCTGGTTGCACGACACCGGTCGCGCGATCTACGAGTCGGTCACCGACTCCGAGGCGATGGATGCCTTCGCAGTGCTCTGCCGCACCGAGGGCATCATTCCGGCGATCGAGACAGCTCACGGCCTGGCCGGCGCAATGCGTCTGGGCAAGCAGATGGGCCCGGGCGGCCTGATCATCGTCAATCTCTCCGGTCGCGGTGACAAGGATGTCGCCACTGCTGCTCGCTGGTTCGGCATGGATCTCGGCGCCGGTGTCGAAGTGTCGGAGGGTCGATGACCCGCCACGCCTCACTGGCGGCAGCCTTTGCGCACGCAAAGTCCGAGAACCGCGCTGCACTGATCGGCTACCTGCCTGCAGGCTTTCCGAATGCCGCTGACAGCGTGCGCATCATCAACCAGATGGTCGAGAGCGGCTGCGACATCATCGAGGTCGGTCTTCCGTACTCTGATCCGCTGATGGACGGCCCGGCTATCCAGGAAGCCGTCGACATCGCACTGCGTGGCGGCACCACCCCCGAGACGGTTCTGGAAGTTGTCGAGCAGGTTGTCGCTGCGGGCGCCACGGCAGTGGTCATGTCGTACTGGAACCCGATCGAGCGCTACGGCGTGGATCGCTTCGCGACGCGTCTAGCCGCAGCTGGCGGTCTGGGCGTCATCACTCCTGATCTCACCCCCGAAGAAGCAGGTGACTGGATCACTGCGACCGATGCACATGGCATTGAGCGCATCTTCTTGGTCGCGCCCTCGTCTACTGACGCGCGCATTGCAAAGGTGGTTGAGTCGACGTCCGGTTTCGTCTACGCGGCCTCGACCATGGGTGTCACCGGTGCACGCACGACCCTCGGCACGGCCGCGGGTGAACTGGTCGCCCGCACCCGGCCTGCCACTGAGCTTCCGATCTGCGTGGGCGTCGGCGTCTCGACTGGGGAGCAGGCCGCCTCTGTTGCCTCCTACGCCGACGGAGTTATCGTGGGATCAGCCTTCGTCAAGCGAGTGCTCGACGCGGCCACGATCGATGATGCCTGCATCGCGATCGACACATTGACCCGAGAACTGGCCGAAGGAGTTCGAGCATGAGGAAGATCTGGGGCAACCCGTGGATCGGCCTGGTCTTCCGACTCGTGCTTGCCGGCGTGCTCATCTACGCGGGCGCGATCAAGCTCTTCGAGCCTGACGGCGCGCGCGACGCAATCGTGGCCTACCGCATCTTCGGCGGCAGCATCCCGAGCATCCTGGGCTGGGTCATGCCGATCGCCGAGGTGATCATCGGCCTGCTGCTGCTCATCGGCCTCTTCGTGCGCTGGGCGGGATTCCTCACCGCCTGTCTGATGACCGCATTCGTTCTCGGAATCGCGAGCGTGTGGGCCCGCGGGTACAACATCGACTGCGGCTGCTTCGGCGGCGGCGGTGATGTCTCCGAGGAGGGTCGCACCGGGCGCTACACCGCCGCGATCCTGCGCGATCTGCTCTTCGTGGGCATGGGTGTCTGGCTGGTCGCGTGGCCCCGCACGAAATTCGGGCTGGATATCGGCCCCTCCCGGTCATCGAAGTCCGAGACCGTGAATTACGGTAGTACAGAGAAGTCCACCAGCGAAGGGCACGACAATGGGTGACAAGAACAGCGACCGCCGCGCCAAGGCAGAGGCGGCCCGCAACGCCGCCAACGCAGGCGAGAAGAAGCGCGAGCGCATTACCCGCATCGTGGGCGCAGTCGTCGTCATCGTCGTCGTGCTCGGCATCATCGGCATCGCCGTGGTGGCCCGGAACTCCTCGAGTGAGACTGCGGGCGGTTCTACCGCCACGGCAGATCCCAATGCGCCTGCCCCGAAGGGCACTTTCCCGACCGGCGACGAGTACGCCTACGGCGTGCCGTTCAACGACGCTGCCAACGTTCCGGTGATGGAGATCTGGGAAGACTTCCAGTGCCCTGCATGTCAGTCCCTGGAAAAGGCCAATGGCGCCGGCATCGAGCAGTTGGCACTTGACGGCAAGATTCGACTGATCTGGCGACCGGCCACCTTCCTCGATGGCAAGCTCGGTAACGACTCTTCGGTTCGCGCCACTGCAGCTTGGGGATGCGCTGTTGATGCGGGCAAGTCCAAGGAGTACCACACCGAAGTGTTCGCCAATGCCCCGGCAACCGAGGGTGATGGCTACTCGGAGGAGTTACTCCTCGGTCTCGCCGAGACTGTCGGGATCACCGGCGCCGATCTCGAGACCTTCACGTCGTGCGTCACTGACGGCACCTATGAGCCCTGGGCAATGAACTCCACTCAGGTGTTCTACGACTCGAACATCCCCGGCACGCCATTGATCAAGATCAATGGCCAGGAGATTAATGCTTCGATTGCCGTCGAGCAGGAGACGCTCGAGCAGGCAATTGCCGAAGCGTCCAAGTAGCCGGATCTGTGGCTGAGCGTGAGGACCCCTGATGACGTCATCTGAGGTGCTCGCGTTCATCCCGAGCCCTGCCCAGGGCACCTGGGATCTCGGCCCCTTCCCGGTGCGCGCTTACGCACTGTTGATCGTCGCCGGCATCATCATTGCCGTCTGGTTCGGTGGGAAGCGCTATGTCGCACGCGGTGGTCGCCCCGGCACCATCACTGACATTGCCATCTGGGCCGTGCCCTTCGGCATCATCGGCGGCCGGCTGTACCACGTGGTCTCCGACAACCAGCTGTACTTCGGGCCTGACGGTAAGGGGCTTGCCGCTGCCTTCCGCATCTGGGACGGCGGCCTGGGTATCTGGGGCGCAGTGGCCCTGGGTGCCCTCGGCGCCTGGATTGGTGCACGTCGCGCAGGTGTCGCATTGCCGCCGGTGGCCGATGCCATCGCGCCGGCCATTGCCTTGGCTCAGGCCATCGGCCGACTCGGCAACTACTTCAACCAGGAGCTCTTCGGAAAGCCGACCACGGTGCCGTGGGCCTTGGAGATCGACCCGATTCATCGGCCGGCCGGTTACGAGCAGTTCGCCACCTTCCAACCGACCTTTCTCTACGAAACACTGTGGCTCCTGGGCATGGTGCTCGTGCTGGTCTGGGCCGATAAGCGCTTCCGGATGGGTCATGGCCGCGTCTTCGCCCTCTACGTGCTGCTCTACTGCGTCGGCCGCTTCTGGATCGAGGGTCTGCGCATTGATGAGGCGAACGTCCTCCTCGGCCTTCGCCTTAATGAGTGGACCTCGATACTGGTGGGCCTCGGCGCTCTGATCTACCTGATCGTTTCGGCCAGACTTCGGCCTGGGCCCGATGACATCGTGGTCGAGGATCTCGAGATCGCTTCCGAGGAGCTCGCGAACGAGAAGTGAGATCCGAAGATCTCGCCGCTGAGAAGTGAACCAGGGGACCCGAATGGCTCGCTTGCCCGATATGCCCGATTTAGGGTCACGGCTTCGTGGATTTCGCCCCCTGAGCACTGGCTGATAGCCTCAAGGCTCCAGACGGTCGTGAAGCGGGCGCTTTGCGATTCGTGTCGATTATGAAAAGTGCTGCCCCGTGCAGCGCGCCCGAAGGGAATGCAATGCCTCTCGATTCCGCAGTCAAGGCCCAGATCGTTGCCGAGTACGGCAAGAAGCCGGGCGATACCGGATCACCCGAGGTCCAGATCGCGATGCTGACCAAGCGCATCCAGGATCTCACCGAGCATCTCAAGATGCACAAGCACGACCACCACAGCCGTCGCGGCCTGCTGATCCTCGTCGGACAGCGCCGTCGTCTGCTCCAGTACTTGGTCAAGACCGACATTGCCCGCTACCGCTCGATCATCGAGAAGCTGGGCATTCGTCGCTAAGTGTTCGGCGAGTCGGCGCCCGCAGTGGCGCCGACTCCTGAATCCTTCTCCTGGTGCTGTTCATTCGGCGCCAGCTGCAAGAAACGATGCCGTTCCACCGGCATCGGCTCCATAACTTCATCCGAAGAAAAGAATCACTCGATAATCCGGGGCGCCGCGACAGCGCGCGCCAGTAGTTCGGTCCTCGGTAGTGACCTCCGGGCTTGATGCCCGTGGGCCTCGATCGATGACCGCCACCGGCCGCAAGACGTGTGCGCCCCTGTCAACAGAACAGGAGGCACCCGTGGAGGGTCCCCAGATCACCGAAGCCGTTATCGACAATGGGTCGTTCGGCACCCGCACCATCCGTTTCGAGACCGGTCGCCTGGCACGCCAGGCTGCAGGCTCCGTTGCCGTGTACCTCGACGACGAGACCATGCTGCTCTCGGCCACCACTGCGTCCAAGAACCCCAAGGACCAGTTCGACTTCTTCCCGCTGACGGTTGATGTCGAGGAGCGCATGTACTCCGTCGGTCGCATCCCCGGCTCGTTCTTCCGCCGCGAGGGTCGCCCGACCGAAGACGCCATCCTCACCTGCCGGCTGATCGACCGCCCGCTGCGACCGACCTTCGTCAAGGGCCTGCGCAATGAGGTTCAGGTTGTCATCACGGTCATGTCGCTCAACCCGCGCGACCTCTACGACGTTGTCGCCATCAACGCGGCATCGGCATCCACTCAGCTGGCCGGTCTTCCGTTCAGCGGCCCGATCGGTGGCGTTCGCGTCGCCCTCATCGGTGGCCAGTGGGTTGCCTTCCCGACCCACGAGCAGCTGGAAGAGGCCGTGTTCGACATGGTCGTCGCCGGCCGCATCGCCGCTGACGACGTCGCGATCATGATGGTCGAGGCTGAGGCAACCGCACGCACCATCGAGCTCGTCGCCGGTGGCGCCACTGCACCGACCGAAGAGGTTGTTGCCCAGGGCCTCGAGGCTGCCAAGCCGTTCATCAAGGCTCTCTGCGAGGCACAGATCGAGCTCGCGTCCAAGGCTGCCAAGCCGACCGGCGAGTTCCCGATCTTCCTCGAGTACCAGGCAGATGCCTACGACGCCGTCGAGCGCCTGGCATTCGCTGATGTCAGCAAGGCCCTGACCATCGTCAGCAAGGCCGAGCGCGAGGCCACCCTCGACGACATCAAGGTCACCGTCATCGCTGAGCTCTCCTCACAGTTCGAGGGCCGCGAGAAGGAGCTCGGTGCAGCGCTAAAGTCAGTGACCAAGAAGTGCGTCCGCGATCGCGTCCTGCGCGACAAGGTGCGCATCGACGGTCGCGGCCTTACCGACATCCGTACTCTCTCCGCAGAGGTCGATGTCATCCCGCGTGTTCACGGCTCGGCACTGTTCGAGCGCGGCGAAACCCAGATCCTGGGCGTCACCACGCTGAACATGCTCAAGATGGAGCAGCAGCTCGACACGCTGAACCCCGACAACCGCAAGCGCTACATGCACAACTACAACTTCCCGCCGTACTCGACCGGTGAAACCGGCCGCGTGGGCTCGCCCAAGCGTCGCGAGATCGGCCACGGAGCACTCGCCGAGCGCGCACTGCTTCCGGTGCTGCCCTCGCGCGAGGAGTTCCCGTACGCAATCCGCCAGGTGTCCGAGGCTCTCGGTTCCAACGGTTCGACCTCGATGGGCTCTGTCTGCGCATCGACCATGTCACTACTCAATGCCGGTGTGCCGCTGCGCGCGCCTGTTGCGGGTATTGCCATGGGCCTGATCTCGGGCGAGGTTGACGGCAAGATCGAGTACGTCGCACTGACCGACATCCTCGGTGCTGAGGATGCCTTCGGCGACATGGACTTCAAGGTCGCAGGCACCAAGCAGTTCGTCACCGCTCTGCAGCTCGACACCAAGCTCGATGGCATTCCTGCCTCGGTCCTGGCCGGCGCACTGCAGCAGGCACGCGATGCTCGCTTCACGATCCTCGAGGTCATGAACGAGGCCATCGACGCACCCGACGAGATGGCGGCAACTGCGCCTCGCGTCATTGCGGTGAAGATCCCCGTCGACAAGATCGGTGAGGTTATCGGCCCCAAGGGCAAGATCATCAACCAGATCCAGGAAGAGACCGGCGCTGACATCTCGATCGAAGATGACGGCACTGTCTACATCGGCGCAACCGATGGCCCCTCGGCCGAGGCTGCCCGTACTGCGATCAACCAGATTGCCAACCCGACCATGCCCGAGGTGGGCGAGCGCTTCTTGGGAACCGTCGTCAAGACGGCTGCCTTCGGCGCCTTCGTCTCCCTCATGCCGGGCAAGGACGGACTGCTGCACATCTCCGAGGTCAAGAAGCTTGCCGGTGGCAAGCGCGTGGAGAACGTCGAAGATGTACTCAAGGTCGGCGACAAGATTCAGGTCGAGATCAAGGAAATCGATCCGCGCGGCAAGCTCTCGCTGATCCCGGTCGTCGAGGAATCTGCCGTCACCAATGGCTAAGAGTTCTGCGTTTACGGCTTCACGGCCGAAGACAACTACACGCACACTGCTCAGGGAGGGCGACGGCGGCTTAGTCCGCCGTACCGTCCTCCCTGGCGGTTTGCGCATCATCACCGAGCAGGTGCCGGGCGTTCGCTCGGTGGCCTTCGGGGTTTGGGTAGGCGTCGGCTCACGCGATGAGACTCCAGCCACGATGGGCTCGGCCCACTACCTCGAGCATCTGCTCTTCAAGGGCACGCACCAGCGCGATGCGTTGGAGATCTCCGCGTCGATCGAAGCGGTCGGCGGCGATCTGAATGCCTTCACCACCAAGGAGTACACGTGCTACTACGCACGCGTGCTCGATAACGATCTTCCGCTGGCCATTGAGGTTGTCAGCGATGTCGTCACCGATGCGCTCATTCGCGCCGCTGACGTCGAGTCCGAGCGTGGCGTGATCCTCGAGGAGATCGCCATGCATGACGATGACCCGAGTGATGTCGTGCACGATGAGTTCGCCTCAGTACTTTTTGGCGACTCGCCGCTCGGCCGCCCGATTCTCGGCACTACAGACACCATCGAAGCCATTCCGCGTGCCTCGATCAATCGCTTCTACCGCTCGCGCTACAAGCCGTCCTCGATGGTTGTCTCAGTCGCCGGCTCACTTGATCACGACACAGTCGTGAAGCTCGTCCGCAAGGCCTTCGCGCCGGTACTCGACGACTCCGCTGAGATTGCGCCGGTGCGCAAGGGCGGCAACTCGCGCGGATCGGCAACGGGCATTCGCATTGTCGAGCGTCCGACCGAGCAGGCGCATCTCGTCATGGGCATGCCGGGCCTGGCGCGCGGTGATAGGCGTCGGTACGCGATGAGCGTGCTTTCAACTGCCTTCGGCGGTGGCATGAGCAGTCGGCTCTTCCAGGAGATCCGCGAGAAGCGCGGCATGGCCTACTCGGTGTACTCGTACTCGCAGAGCTATGCCGACAACGGCATGTTCGGTATCTATGTCGGCTGCCTGCCGGGCAAGGTCGAGTCTGTGCTGCAGGTCTGCCGTGATGAGCTCGCTGCGCTCGTTACCGACGGTCTGACCGACGACGAGATCCGCCGGGCCAAGGGTCAGGTACGCGGGGCCACGGTGCTCGGCCAGGAGGATACGGGTGCGCGCATGACACGCATCGCGAAGTCCGAGTTGCACCAAGAACCCCTGCTCAGCATCGGTCAATTGCTCGATCGAGTAGATGAGGTTACCTCCGACGACATTCGCGAGCTGGCCAGCGACCTGTTTGACACTGATCCCTCCCTGGCCTTGATTGGCCCCTTCAGCGAGTCCACGCGCTTCTCGGCCATGGCGTAGCTGCCTGACTGCTTAGATGAGCATGTGAGTATTCGCGTAGGAGTTGTCGGCGCCCGTGGGCGCATGGGTCGTGCCGTGGTTGATGCGGTCAACGCCTCGCCGGAGTGCACCCTCGCGGTGGCCATCGATCAAGGCGATGGTCTCAGTGAACTCGATGGCTCTGATGTCGTCGTCGACTTCACCACTCCTGATGCAGTGATGGACACCCTCGAGTACTGCATCAAGGCCGGCATCCATTGCGTCGTCGGCACAACCGGCTTCGATGAGACTCGTCTGGCGCAGGTAAAGGCCTGGTGCGCAGCGAACCCGAAGGTCGGCGTGCTCATCGCACCCAACTTCGGTATCGGCGCAGTGCTCATGATGCATTTCGCCGAAATAGCCGCTCCGTACTTCGAGTCTGTCGAGATCATTGAGCTGCATCACCCCGACAAGGTCGACGCACCGTCGGGAACCGCGACGCATACTGCGAGTCGAATCGCCGCGGCTCGCGAGCGCGCAGGTGTTGACCCCGCCCCTGACGCCACCGTGCATGAGACCGACCACGCTCGTGGCGCGAACATCGACGGCATCACGGTTCACTCAGTCCGCGTGCGTGGTCTCGTGGCGCACCAGGAAGTGCTTCTGGGCGGGCAGGGCGAGACCTTGACTATTCGCCAGGACTCAATTGACCGCACCTCATTCATGCCGGGCGTGCTGCTGGCCGTCGGCAAGGTGGCCTCCAGGCCCGGGCTGACCATTGGGCTCGACTCGTATCTCGATCTGAGCAGCTGACACCTGCGGGGCGCTGGTCTTGCACATCACTCCACTCGTATATCGCCGCGATCGCCTGCTAGAGCCCGACTGCTAGGCTTTTGTTCTATTCCCCACAGAGGGGGACACGGAACGGTGAATCGAGCCCTGAGAATTGGGGACGATAGTGGTCCGGCGGGCACGGGGGATTTGCCGGCACACGAGCACACGTTCAGGAGCTCCATCGCAGTGATGCGGTGGAGTTTCGTGTTTTAGGCCTCCGATGAGAGGTCAGTGACCATGCGCACCTCGCGTACCACCACGGGCTCGTCGCCGTCCCAGCCGACCTGGATATCGCGGTAGGCACTATCTGGCCCCCAGCCTGCTGCCTGCAAGAACGCTCGACGGGCCTCGTCGGCCAGCGGGCACCAGGTCACCCAGGTAGAGATGCCCGCGGCGCGCGCATGATCAGCAGCGGCGGCCATCAATCTCGAGCCGTGACCTTGCCGGGTGAGTGCCGGGTCGATTTCCAGGGCCAGCAATTCGCCGGTGACAGCGTCGGCATCCGGGTCAGCGCACGGGCCAACGGCCGCGTAGCCGACAACCTCGCCCGGAACGCCGTCGACAGCGACGAGCAACTGGTGACCGGGTGTCGGGGGGTTCAAGATCGCACCTGCCCACACCATCGATAGGTCATCGGCTTCGAGGGCGTCAAGGGCGGCCTCGGGAAGAAGTGAGGCGGAACGCCAGGCAGCTACCTGAATGCGGGCGATGTCATCGACATCGGGAGTTCTGGCAAGGCGTGCACCGGAGGAAGACATGGGACCAGTCTGCCGCAGCGAGTTCTTTCACGCTGCGGGGGAGAGTGCTCGCGCCGCAGCAAGCTCACGAGCCCTTCCTCGATAGGATTCACGGGTGAGTGACGCTACCGACCAGAACGAAATCACCTTCCGCAGTGATGTGACCGTCGAACTCGTGCGTGCCAGCGCGAGCGATGCCGACGTGGTATTCGCGGCTCGCGTCTCGACCGCCGGTGAGCAGTCACTCGAAGATGTCAATGCTGACCCCGCGGCCGCTGTCGGGCTCATCAACTACCTGATGCGCGAGCGCCACGGCAGCCCCTTCGAGCACACCTCGATGACCTTCTTCGTCCAGGCCCCGATTTTCGTCTGGCGCGAGCACATGCGCCACCGCATCGCCAGCTACAACGAAGAGTCAGGTCGCTACCGTCAGCTTGAGCCGGTGTTCTACGTGCCCAACCGAGAGCGTGCGCTCATTCAGGTCGGTAAGACGGGTGCGTATGAGTTCCTTCCAGGTACCGATGAGCAGTACGACCTCATCGACGACCAGATGAAGAGCGCCTGCGCGAAGTCTTATGACGCCTACCAGCAGATGCTCGATGCCGGAATCGCCCGCGAGGTCGCTCGCATGGTGCTACCTGTCTCGATCTACTCCGCGGCCTACGTCACCATGAACGCCCGTGCGCTGATGAACTTCTTGTCCCTGCGCCGCAAGGCCGAAGGTTCGCACTTCCCGTCGTACCCGCAGCGCGAGATCGAGATGGTGGCTGAGCGCTACGAGGACCTGTGGGCCGAGCACATGCCGCTGACCCACGCCGCATTCATCAAGAATGGCCGCGTCGCCCCGTAACCTGAGCGCCTGGTTCGATGGTGGCCGCGAGGGCTCCTCACGCTAGCCTTGGGGTATGCCAGGTCCCACTTCTGCTCAGGCCCCATTCGGAGTCATGCTCACGGCGATGATCACGCCGTTCAACGCTGACGGTTCCGTCGATCTTGACGGCGCTGCCACCCTTGCGACACATCTCGTCGACAACCTGGCCCACGACGGCCTGGTCATCAACGGCACCACTGGCGAATCAGCCACAAAGACTGATGCCGAGGACCTCGCGGTCCTCAAGGCGGTACTCGAGGCGGTCGGCGATCGCGCGACCGTCCTGGCCGGTGTCGGCACCAATGACACGGCGCATTCAGTTGCGGTCGCGAAGTCGGCAGCGGCAGCCGGCGCGCATGGAGTCATGGCTGTCACGCCGTATTACAACCGGCCGCCGCAGGAGGGCATCATCGCCCACTTCCATGCGATTGCCGATGCCACTGATCTTCCGATGCTCACCTACGACATTCCCAAGCGAACCGGTACTGCCATCGAGACCGAGACCATCGTGCGCATTGCTGAGCATCCGCGCATCGTCGCGAACAAGGATGCGAAGGGCGATCTCGACTCAGCGCAATGGGGCATGGCGCGCACTGATCTCGCCTGGTACTGCGGCGATGACATCCTCAATCTTCCGATGCTCGCGATCGGCGGTGCGGGAATGATCTCCGTCGTCGGTCACCTCGTCGGAGATCGACTCAAAGCCATGGCCGTTGCCTACGCTTCCGGTGACATCGAGGCCGCACGTGAGATTAACGCCGCATTGCTTCCGGTGTACACCGGTGTGTTCCGCACGCAGGGCGTGATCTTGACGAAGGCTGCGCTTGCGATGCAGGGCCTTCCCAGTGGTCCGGTGCGCCTGCCGCTCGTCGATGCAACCGATGCGCAGAAGGCGCAGTTGCGCGCAGACCTGGCCGCGGGCCAGGTCAGCGGATTTACCGCATGATCCACAACGAGCTTCCGACGCCCCCGGCGTTACCTGACGGTGGCCTGCGCATGTTCGCGCTGGGTGGTCTCGGCGAGATCGGTCGCAATATGACCGTCTTCGAATTCGCGGGCAAGCTGCTCATCGTCGACTGCGGCGTGCTGTTCCCTGAGGATTCCCAGCCGGGTATCGATCTGATCCTGCCTGACTTCACCCCGATCGCTGATCGCCTCGATGATGTCGTGGCCGTGGTGCTCACCCACGGCCATGAGGATCACATCGGTGCTGTGCCCTATCTGCTGCGCAATGCTCCGGGTATCCCGATCTACGGCTCGCAACTCACGCTGGCGTTGCTCGAGGCCAAGCTGCGCGAGCATCGAATCAAGGGCGACACCACGATCGTGAAGGAAGGCGAACGTCTTCAGCTCGGCCAGTTCAATGTCGAGTTCCTCGCGGTCAATCACTCCATCCCCGATGCGCTCGCTCTCGCGATTCGCACGCCCGCCGGCACTGTGTTGCACACCGGCGACTTCAAGATGGATCAGGTACCGCTCGACTCGCGCATCACTGACCTCAACGGCTTCGCGCGCTTAGGCGATGAAGGTGTCGACATCCTCATGATCGACAGCACCAACGCCGAGGTTCCGGGCTTCGTGCCCAGTGAGCGCGAAATCATCCCCGTACTCGACTCGGTTTTCCTGCGTGCCGAGGGTCGCATCATCGTGGCGTCCTTCGCCTCGCATGTGCATCGCGTGCAGCAGATCATCGACGTTGCGGTTCTGCACGGGCGCAAGGTCGCCTTCGTCGGCCGTTCGATGGTGCGCAATATGGGTGTTGCGCGCGATCTCGGCTACCTGAACGTCCCGGGCAGCACGCTGATCGGCAGCGATGAGCTCACGAACCTTCCCGATGACCAAGCGGTGCTGATCTGCACCGGCTCTCAGGGTGAGCCGATGGCCGTGCTGTCGCGCATTGCCAATCGCGACCACCCGATCAGCGTCGGCCCGAACGACACCATCGTGCTGGCCTCGTCGCTCATCCCCGGCAACGAGAACTCGGTCAACCGAGTGATCAATGGCCTGACCAAGCTCGGCGCCACGATCGTGCACAAGGGCAATGCGCTCGTGCACGTGTCAGGGCATGCCTCTGCCGGCGAGCTGCGCTACGTCTACAACATCGTCAAGCCGCGCTACGCATTCCCCGTTCACGGCGAATGGCGTCACTTGCGCGCGAATGCCGCGATTGCCAACAGCGTGGGCATCGACAATCAGCACGTGATCTTGGCCGACGACGGTGTCGTAGTCGATCTCGTCGACGGCGTGGCCCGCACAGTGGGCTACCACCCGGTCGGGTTCGTCTATGTCGATGGCTCCAGCGTCGGTGATGTCACCGAGACCTTGCTCAAGGACCGCCGCGTGCTGGGCGAGGAGGGCTTCATCTCCATCTTCGCCGCGGTCGACATGGTCGACTCCAAGGTCGTAGCCGGCCCAGAGATCCATGCCCGCGGGCTCGGCTTGGCCGATCACGAGTTCGAGCCGATACTCGAGAAGGTCCGCGAGATCCTCGAATCCGCCCTTCGCGAAGGCCAGAACGACCCCCATGACCTGCAGCAGCGAGTCCGCCGCGAGGTGGGTAGGTGGGTCAGCACGAAGCATCGGCGCAGGCCGATGATCGTTCCGGTGGTCATTGAGGCGTAGCGAGCAGTGAGCGTCCACCGCGCCGAAGGGGCGAGTGGACGTGAGCCCCGGAGCGGCGCCTCTATAAGGGAGTGGCGTAGGTCTGCCCCACCTGACGACACGCCCGATGTTGCGCGTGTGACTACCGTGACTGATGGGGCATCGCCCCTAGGCTGCGGTTATGGCTTCCCGCACGTCCGCGCCTGCCCGAAAGTCAGCCCGCGGATCTTCCCCCAGCGACCATAAGTCCGCGCCCGCACGAAAGGCGTCCTCCCGTGGGGGATCGGCCAAGCGGCCGACCGCGAAGAAGAAGTCCCCGGCGCGTAGGCCTGCCACGGGCCCGGGCCTGTTGGTTCGTGCCCTGCACGGCGCCGGCCGCGGACTGAGCGCTGCCTGGGTGGGCACCGCACGCATGACCGGCAACGCCACTCGCGCTATCCGTCGTCGTGACAACGACACTGATCCTGAGCTACACCGCGACGGATTCGGTCTCGCGCTTCTCGTGCTGGCCGCCGCTGCCATCGCCACGATCTGGCTCGGTTTCGACACCTGGTTCGTCTCCTGGCTCCCGCTGCTGGCCGGTGCCTTCCTCGGGGCCCTGGACTGGACAGTTCCGATCATTCTCATTGCGCTGGCCTGGCGCATCTTGCGTCATCCCGATGATCGCGCGACCACTGGTCGGCGCATCATCGGCGGAACGATGACGTTGATCGCCGTGTTGGGCCTGTGGCACGTGATCTGCGGAATCCCAACCCCGAGTGATGGCGCCTTCGCGATGGACAGTGCCGGCGGAGTCATCGGCTGGATCGCCACGGCGCCGCTCTCGTCGGCGATTGGGCCGATCGTCACCGGCCTGCTTCTGCTTGTGCTGCTCGCCTTCGGCCTGCTCGTTCTCACGGGTACCTCCTTCGCCTCCCTACGCGAGGGCGGCTCCGCGCTCTTCACCTGGCTGCGCCATGGCAGTGGTGGAGGCGGCGGGCGCGAGAGCATAGAGGAGTTTGACGGCGATGAGGACATCGCGGCAACTCTCGGAGAACTCGCCGGGGATGAGCCCTTCATCACCCCGCTTGCGGAAGAGGACGAAGAACGCCCCGCAGCGATCTTGATGGTCGGAGTCACGCCCGCAGAGCCCGCCGTAGATACCGCGCACACCGTGGCCATCGAAGGTCACAGCGCACGTCACGCCACGGTGGAGATCGCCAAGCCCTCGGCTACTCCCGCCCCCAAGCCCACGCAACTGCCGCTGTCTGGCAACGTCGTCTTCACGCTGCCTGACATGTCAATGTTGAAGCAAGGCCCGGCGCACAAGACCGCGACGAAAGTCAATGACCAGGTCGTCACCGCGCTCACCGAGGTGTTGGAACAGTTCGGCATCGATGCGACAGTCACCGGCTTCATGCGCGGACCGACAGTCACGCGCTACGAGATCGAGCTCGGCCCGAGTGTGAAGGTGGAGCGCGTCACGGCGCTGAGCAAGAACATCGCATACGCCGTGGCCAGCGCTGATGTGCGAATCCTCAGTCCGATCCCGGGCAAGAAGGCCATTGGCATCGAGATCCCGAACGCCGACCGCGAACTCGTGGCCCTAGGTGACGTCTTGCGCAGCAAGGCGGCCGTCTCGGAGCAGCATCCGATGGTCGTAGCGCTGGGCAAGGATGTCGAGGGCGGCTTCATCGTCGCCAACCTCGCGAAGATGCCCCACATTCTCGTGGCAGGCGCAACCGGCGCAGGCAAGTCCAGCTGCATCAACTCGTTGATTACCTCGATCCTGATGCGTGCTACTCCGCAGGAGGTGCGCATGATCCTGGTCGACCCCAAGCGCGTCGAACTGACAGCGTACGAAGGGGTTCCGCACCTGATCACCCCGATCATCACGAACCCGAAGAAGGCCGCGGACGCACTCGCCTGGGTCGTCAAGGAAATGGATCGTCGATACGACGATCTCGCCCACTTCGGCTTCCGTCACATCGACGACTTCAATAAGGCCGTGCGCTCGGGCAAGATTGCTCCGCTGCCGGGCAGTGAGCGAGTGCTTGAGCCCTACCCGTACCTTCTCGTCATCGTCGACGAGCTCGCCGATCTCATGATGGTCGCTCCGCGTGATGTCGAGGATTCAATCGTGCGCATCACCCAGCTCGCACGCGCAGCCGGCATCCACCTGGTGCTTGCCACTCAGCGCCCGAGCGTCGACGTCGTCACCGGTCTGATCAAGGCAAATGTTCCCAGCCGGCTCGCGTTCGCAACCTCGAGTCTCGCCGACAGTCGCGTCATCCTCGATCAGGCGGGTGCTGAGAAACTCGTCGGTCAAGGTGATGGCCTGTTCTTGCCGATGGGCGCGAACAAGTCGCTGCGCATCCAGGGTGCCTTCGTCTCCGAGAATGAGATCCGCGCGGTCGTGGCTCATGCGAAGACCCAGATGGAGACCCAGTTCATCGACGAGGTCACCGCGGCGCCGACCAGCAATAAGGAAATCGATGCCGATATCGGCGACGATCTCGACGTGCTGATCCAGGCGGTCGAACTGGTCGTCTCGACCCAGTTCGGTTCCACCTCGATGCTCCAGCGCAAGCTGCGCGTGGGATTCGCCAAGGCCGGACGTCTTATGGATCTCATGGAGTCCCGCGGTGTCGTTGGCCCCAGCGAGGGTTCCAAGGCTCGCGACGTGCTGGTTGCACCGGATGAGCTGCCGTCGGTTCTCGCGCTCATTCGCGGCGAGGAATAGACCCTTAGTTCAGGCCGTTGTCGGGCTTGGTCCCTGGAGTTCAGGACGTGAATTGACGTGCCGGCATCCGAGAACACGACTAACCTGCGGGTATCGGATGCCGGGTCGACATGAGCGAGGTGAACGTCAGATGACGGTCGGCCCACAGCTGCGCTCCGCCCGTGAGCAGTTGGGTATGTCGATTGCCGACGTAGCCGCAGCTACGCGTCTGCGAGCTTCGATCATCGTGGCCATGGAAGGCGATGATTTCAGTCTTTGCGGGGGCGCCGTCTACGCCCGGGCGCAGGTGCGCATGATGGCCCCGATTATCGGTCTGGATCCCGACGAGATCGCACACGTCTTCGACGCTCAGTCGCCTGGGATCGACTACTGAGAGTGCTTTCGGTACCCCTGCGTAGGCTGGGGGAGTGAGTACCCCTGACACCGTTGCGCTCGTCACCTTGGGCTGTGCCCGCAATGAGGTCGATTCCGAGGAGTTAGCCGGTCGTCTGGCCGCCGCCGGCTGGACCATCGTGGACGACCCCGCCGAGGCAAGTGCGGTGCTCGTGAACACATGCGGTTTCGTCGAAGTGGCGAAGAAGGACTCCATTGACGCCGTGCTCGCCGCCGCTGATCTGAAGGGCACTGCGGGTGGACCGCAGACCGTGGTCGCGGTCGGCTGCCTTTCCGAGCGCTACGGTGCCGAGCTTGCCGATTCACTTCCCGAGGCTGATGCCGTACTCGGATTCGATGACTATCCCGATATTGCCGAGCGGCTTCGCAGCATCGTCGGCGGCGCCGTGCATGTGCCGCATGCTCCGAAGGATCGCCGTCATCTCCTGCCCATTTCACCGGTTGATCGTGACTCCTCCACGGCCTCGATTCCCGGTCACGCGCAGATGCCCGAGGTCACCACCGCCTGGGCTCCGCCCGTACTTCGTCGCCGTCTCGACGGCAGCCCTGTTGCCCCGGTCAAGCTGGCCTCGGGCTGCGATCGCCGTTGCTCCTTTTGTGCTATCCCGTCGTTCCGCGGTTCATTTGTGTCGCGTCCGCCGGCCGATGTCATGGCCGAGATCATCTGGCTCGCCGGTGAGGGAGTTCGCGAGGTAGTGCTGGTCAGCGAGAACTCGACCTCCTACGGCAAGGATCTCGGCGATATTCGCCTGCTCGAAACCTTCCTCGGTGAAATCGGCGCGGTCGAGGGCATTGATCGCATTCGCGTGGCTTATCTGCAGCCGGCGGAGGTTCGGCCGGGCCTACTCGCGGCGATCGCGAAGACTGCGATCGTCGCCCCCTACTTCGACCTCTCCTTCCAGCACGCGAGCCCGACCGTTCTGCGTCGGATGCGTCGCTTCGGCGGTACCGAGGAGTTCCTTGCGCTGATCGACCAGATTCGCACGCTGTCGCCCGAGGCCGGAATCCGCAGCAATGTGATCGTCGGGTTCCCTGGAGAGACCGACGAGGAGTTTGCCGCGCTCCTGGATTTCATCGAGCGCGCGCGCATGGATGCTGTCGGTGTCTTCGGCTACAGCGACGAAGACGGCACCGAGGCAGCCACGCTCGACGGCAAGATCGACGATGACCTCATTCGCTCCCGCGTCGAAGAGGTCACTGCTCTGGCCGAGGAGATCATGCTGCAGCGTGCCGAGGATCGCATCGGAACCAGCGTGCGCGTTCTCGTCGAATCAGTCGAGGTCAATGATGACGGCGATCGCATTGCCGTGGGCCGTTCCGGGCATCAAGGCCCTGATGACGCAGGCAGTCTGGTGTTCATCGGCGATCTCGAGGTCGCGGTGGGCGATGTGCTCGACTGCGAGGTTGTCGGCACCGATGGCGTCGATCTCATCGCGGAATGCGCGTGAACCAGCTCGACCATGCCGGTGATCGCGTAGGCGACACTCGCATCCTGAACATCCCGAATGCGTTGACTGCATTTCGTGTGCTGTGCGTGCCACTGATGGCCTACCTGTTGTTTGCCGACAACGGTGACCGTGGCAATCTTCGCGATCTTGCGGCGCTCGTGTTCGTACTCGCCTCCATCACTGATCTTCTCGATGGTGCCATCGCTCGGCGCCGGGGTCAGGTCACGAACTTCGGCAAGATCGCAGACCCGATTGCGGACAAGGCGTTGACAGGTGTCGCGCTCATCTCGCTGTCAATCATGGGCGATCTGGCCTGGTGGATCACAGTCGTGATTTTGGTGCGTGAGCTTGGGGTCACTGGCCTGCGCGTGTGGGTCATTCGCCACGGCGTGATTCCGGCGAGCAGAGGTGGCAAGGCGAAGACTCTCGCGCAGACCGTCGCGATCACCATGTACTTGGTTGACGTGCCATCGCTCGACTGGTGGATTCCGCTGTCGCAGGTGGCGATGGGTATCGCTGTGGTGCTCACGATCGTTACCGGACTCGATTACGTGCGCCACGCCCTGCGTCTTCGCCGTCTTCCGCGAGGCAGTGAGTCCACTGACGGGATTGTGCAGTGAGAGCGGCTGATCTCGTGTCGGCATGCGTGAGCCGGGGCCTGACCATCGGCACAGCCGAGTCTTTGACCGCGGGTCTCGTCTCGGCATCGATCGCCGACGTGCCCGGTTGCTCTGCGGTTTTTCGCGGGGGAGTCGTCGCCTACGCGACCGATGTCAAGGGCAGCGTGCTCGGCCTGAGCGCGAGGGATCTCGAGCATGTGGTGAGCGAGCAGGTGGCCGCTGAGCTCGCCCGACACGCGTGCCGGGTGCTCGATGCCGACCTCGGTATCTCGACTACCGGCGTGGCCGGGCCAGATCCCCTCGATGGCCAAGAGCCTGGCAGTGTCTGGATCGGGGTGCACGATCGCACGACCTCGCGCACTCACACGCGCCACTTGGCCCTCAGTGGTAACCGAGCAGATATCCGCCTGGGGGCGACCGCGGCCGCGATCGCCCTGGCCACCGAGCTTGTGCAGCTGCCGTCCGCGTAAGCCCCAGGTAAGAATTCATCGTTCTTGTGCGGCCGGGAATGCGAACTCGCTGCCGAGCGTTAGAGTTAGCAGAACCAAGAAGGGAGGCATCATGATCGTTCTACGTCATGTAATCGGCGATGAGCTTCGTCGTCGTCGGCAAGATCAGGGCCGCACCCTTCGTGATGTCTCGGCTGCCGCCGCTGTATCGCTCGGCTACCTGTCCGAGGTCGAGCGCGGCCAGAAGGAAGCTTCATCCGAGCTACTCGCTGCGATCTGCGATGCGCTCGAGGTTCCGCTGTCTGACGTCCTGTCTTCGGTGAGCACGCATATTGCCGAGGCCGAGACGGTGCCGGTTTCCGCACTCATGGTCTGAGCGTGCGCCTGACCGATTTCTGGGAGCGCATGGAAGAAGTCCTCGGCCCCAGTTACGCCTATTCATGGGCTCGTGATGTCGTCCTTCCCGATCTTGGCGTGTGTGCCCAAGGTGCCATTGATGCGGGTATCGATACCAAGGAGATCTGGCGCGCGGTGTGCAACACCGTCGAGGTTCCGTCAACCTTGACCTAATTCGCTCACCTCGGGCACGCCCATTGGCGGCTAGGCTCAATTCATGCGCCGAAAGCCCTTGCGGTATCTCACCGTGGTGACCTATGGACGCACCGGCAGCACCGCGATCCAGGCCACGCTGAACGCACTGCCCGGGGTCTTGGTGCGCGGCGAGAACTACAACGCCTTTCGCGGCTTGCACGACTACGTGCAGTCGATCGCCGAGACCTCCGATCGTCACACTTCTGGCCGTCCCAATAACCCCTGGTACGGCTCGGCCAAGCTCAGCCCCACCGATGTGGTCGATGATCTGCGTCGGCACGTGGTTGAGACCGTGCTTCGACCGGGCAAGGACACCACGGTCGTGGGGTTCAAGGAGGTTCGCTACGAGCCCGGGCATTTCGCCGATTACGACCTGTTGCTCGATTACCTGCTGTTCTTGAACAAGCTCATGCCGGGCATCGTCTACCTGTTCAATATCCGCGATGCGGCAGAGGCTGCGCGCAGCGGCTGGTGGCCCGGCAATGACTCAGCCGAAGCAGTGATCGCCACGACCAACGATTGGCTCATCCAGGCAGCCGATGATCTCAACCGACTACTGGGTCCGGGCCGAGCTGCCGTTCTCGAGTACGGCGCCTGGAATGACGATCCCCAGCGCCTGATCGAGGCCTATGCCGCCGTAGGGCTGCCCCGTGATGATGCCGCTGTGCGGGCAGCCGTGGGGGAGCACCTCGACCACGGACCCCATTCGAGCTGAGCCGAGCCCTCATGGAAAGGGCCCGACACGCGGATATCGGCGTGTCGCTTTCATTCGAACGCCTGTTCGATATAGGTTCTGGGTTGTGAGACCGGGTGACCGGCGATCCCCAGCCGGGAATTGCAGGTCACCAGTGTCAGAGGGTCCGTTTAGGTTCCGAAGACACGACGTCATCCGCGACATCACGACGAACAGGAGCCACCATGGCAAGCACCGCCAATGACCGCGAGAAGGCCCTCGAGACCGCACTCGCCCAGATCGAGCGCGCCTTCGGCAAGGGCTCGGTCATGCGCCTCGGCGAAGACGGCCGCGCGCCCGTCGAGGTCATCCCGACCGGCTCCATCGCCCTTGATCTCGCCCTCGGTATTGGCGGCTACCCCCGTGGCCGCATTGTCGAGATCTACGGCCCCGAGTCCTCGGGCAAGACCACTGTGGCTCTGCACGCCATCGCCAACGTCCAAGCTGCCGGCGGCCTCGCGGCATTCATCGATGCTGAGCATGCCCTCGACCCCGACTACGCCTCCAAGCTCGGCGTCGATCTCGACAACCTCTACGTGGCCCAGCCCGATACGGGTGAGCAGGCACTGGAGATCGCCGACACACTGGTGCGCTCCGGCGCCATCGACCTCATCGTTATTGACTCGGTCGCCGCACTCGTGCCGCGCGCTGAGATCGAGGGCGAGATGGGTGATAGTCACATGGGCCTGCAAGCTCGTCTGATGAGCCAGGCACTGCGCAAGATGGCCGGTGCGTTGAGCAACACCAACACCACCGCGATCTTCATCAACCAGCTGCGCGACAAGATCGGCGTGATGTTCGGTTCGCCTGAGACCACCACCGGTGGCAAGGCACTGAAGTTCTACGCGTCAGTTCGCCTCGACGTTCGCCGCATTGAGACACTCAAGGGCGGCACTGAGGCCGTGGGCAACCGCACCCGCGTCAAGGTCGTCAAGAACAAGGTCGCGCCGCCGTTCAAGCAGGCCGAGTTCGACATCCTCTACGGCGAGGGCATCTCGCGCGAGGGTTCACTGATCGATCTCGGTGTTGACAATGGCGTCGTCAAGAAGTCCGGCGCCTGGTACACCTACGAGGGCGATCAGCTCGGCCAGGGCAAGGAGAACGCTCGCACCTTCCTCAAGGACAACCCCGATCTGGCCCGCGATATCGAGCGCCGTCTCAAGGAGCTCTTGGGTATCGGGGTCCCGAAGACCGTCGAGGTCGCTGACGTTGCTGAGGACATCGATGTCGATGCACCGATCGAGCTCAAGCCCATCGACGCATAGCTATCCCTTCTGACCACTGCCCCCATGTCCAGGAGAACCAGATCAGCGAGTGAGCCCACTGCGGGCTCACTCGCTGATCTGCAGGCAGAGGCTGATCCTGCGCAGGCAGCACGAACGATCGTGCTGCGCCGTCTGGCTGCCGCTCCTCGCACCTACGCGCAATTGCGCGACGGCCTTCTCGAGCGCGGTTTTGAGATCAACGTCATCACCGCGGTACTCGATCGCTATGTTGAGGTTGGCCTGATCAACGACACTGAGTTCGCCGAGATGTGGGTGCGATCGCGGCACTCGATTCGCGGTAATGCCCGGTCCGTCCTTCGTCGCGAACTGCGCGAGAAGGGGGTTCCCACCGATGATGCCGAGGTCGCCCTTGCCACGATCACCGACGAGGCGGAGCGCGAGCGCGCCGGCGATCTCGTTCGTCGAAAGTTGGCGTCCACCGTGCGCCTTGAGCATCAGGCCAGGGTCCGACGGTTGACCTCGATGCTGGCCCGCCGTGGCTATCCGCCAGGTGTCTGTTTCGGGGTGGTCAAGGAGGTTCTTGATGATCCCGACACGCATGACCTCCTGGAATTGCACAATGTTCAGATTGACGGGTAAATTTACCCCATCACCTCACTGATGCGGAGTTTTCTATGCCCGGGTTGTCCAGTTGGGCCGTACGTCGGCCTGTCTTTGCCCTCATTGCCTGGTTCGTTGCTGTTATCGCGATCTTCGGAGTGGGCAGCACCTTCGCGGGCACGCTGAACGACTCCTTCGATCTACCGAACACCGAGTCGAAGACGGCAACCGACCTGCTCGCATCCTCAGGTGCCAACACGGGCTCCTACGAGGCAGGGGCGACCATCGTGTGGTCGCCGACCACCGGAAGTGCCGTTGATCCGGCCGTCCTCGCTGAAATCACCCCCACTTTGCAAAAGATCGCTGATCTGTCAGCGGTTGGCTGCGTCACCCTGCCCACCGGTCAGGGCCTGGGCACTGCCTGCCCGCCGGCCCCGCAGCCGATGCCGCAGGCCGAGATGGCCAAGTTGACCCCTGAGCAGCAAGCGGCGCTGAAGGCCAGCATGACTCCGCAGGGCATTAGCCCTGATGGCCGCGTTGCCATCGCCACTGTGACCTTCGCGAGCGGTGATCCGTCCGCTGTGCCGACGGCAGCCGCAAAGGAGATCATCGCTGACGTCAAGGCTGCGAACACGGCAACGCTGCGTGTGGGTGCCAATGGCCAGGTTCTCGACTTCGCCGGCCAGGAGCCCCCGAGCAGTGAACTCATCGGCATCATCGCCGCACTTCTCATCTTGCTGATCGCCTTCGGTTCCGTCGTGGCCGCGGGCTTGCCGATTGTTGTCGCAGGTCTGGGTGTCGCGTTGGGCGTCACTCTCGTCACCTTGCTTGCGCGCTTGATGGACGTTGCGACCTTCGCGCCGACCCTGGCCGCGATGATCGGCCTCGGCGTCGGCATCGACTACGGCCTGTTCGTGCTGAACCGATTCCGCTCGGCCATCTTGCTCGGCCGTGACAAGAAGGCAGCCGCGCTCGAGGCAGTGAATACCGCAGGTCGCGCGGTGCTCTTCGCCGGCAGCACGGTGATCATCGCTTTGCTCGGTCTGTTCGTGCTTGGCATCAATTTCTTCAACGGCCTCTCGCTTGCCGCTGGCCTGACCGTGCTCATGGTCATGCTCTCCGCTCTGTGGTTCCTTCCTGCACTGCTGTCACTGCTGGGCACCAAGACCTTGGCCATTCGCCTGCCCTGGGGCAAGAAGCCCGGCTCGGGCCATGTCGATGGTCACCGCTGGGCGGCTTATGGCGCCTTCTTGCAGCGTCGCCCGTGGCTGTGGGCAGTGCTATCGCTCGCCTTTGTCATCATCTTGGCCATTCCGGTCCTCTCGCTGCGTCAAGGCTTCTCTGACGACTCAGGCAAGCCGGTCGGTTCCATCTCCCGCACTGCCTACGACCTGCGCGCTGAGGGCTTCGGCCCCGGCTCCAATGGCCCGTTCCTTGTCGTTGCGCAGCTGCCGTCGGCCGGCGACACCGAGGCCTACAAGACCATCGTCACCGAACTTGCTGCAGCACCCGGTGTGGCCGGAACGAACCCGAGCGTGGCGATGCTCCCGCTCGTTGACGTGTTCCCGCAAGAGTTCGGCCTGACAGGCGATGTCGCTGTCATTGGTGTTGTGCCGAGCAGCGCTCCGCAGGATCAAGCGACTACTGACCTGCTGACCGAGCTTCGTGAGACGGTTGACCCGAAGATCGAGGCGGCTACCGGTGCCAAGCTCTATGTGGGCGGCACTCAGGCGATCACCAGTGACTTCACCACTGTGCTGAAGAACGCCCTGCCGATCTTCTTGCTCGTGGTGATCGGTCTTGGCTTCTTGGCGCTGGTGCTGCTCTTCCGCAGCATCATTGTTCCTGCGACGGCAGCCATCACCAGTTTGCTTAGCTTCGCGGCATCGTTGGGTATCACCGTCGCCGTATTCCAGTGGGGTTGGTTCAACAGCCTGCTCGGAATCAGCGGCACCGGGCCGATCATGCCCTTCCTGCCGATCATGGTGTTCGCGATCTTGTTCGGCCTATCAATGGACTATCAGGTGTTCCTTGTCTCGCGCATGCGCGAGGAGTGGGAGCGCACCGATGACAACCGGGCAGCGATTCGTCGTGGTCTGGCCGGCTCCGGCCGCGTGGTCGTTATCGCGGCCCTGATTATGGCCAGCGTGTTCATGGCCTTCATCCCGACGCCCGACGCAACCATCAAGCTGTTCGGTATCTCACTGGCCAGCGCAGTGCTCATCGATGCCTTCATCATCAGGCTCATCTTCGTGCCCTCGCTGATGACGATCATCGGTCGACCGAACTGGTGGCTGCCGCGCTGGCTGGGCAAGATCTTGCCCGTCGTTCATGTGGAGTCAGAGTCGGAAGATGATGAAGTAGACGACGTGCTGCCGGTCAAGGCCGGTCAATAGTCGTATTTAGTACGTGTGAGTGCCCCTTCTGCCTTGTGCAGGAGGGGCACTTATCTGTTGCAGCGCCGGCTGAGACTCCCGCGTCGCGCGCGAGTAGCCTGCGATGGTGAATGACACGCAGGCCGACATAGCGCAGACCGACACAGCGCAGATTCAACGGCGCAGTCTGCGCGTGCTTTCAGGTGCGTCGGCACTGAGCGGTGTAGCCGTGGCGGGATCCATTGCAGCCGGCGGGCTGCTGGCCGCTCGCCTGGCTGACTCTGAGGGCGCTGCAGGGCTCGCGCAGACCGCCGGAGTCCTGGGTGCAGCACTGCTGTCATTACCGCTGGCGCGCGTAGCCATGAGTCGCGGACGTCGTGCGGCGTTGTCCCTGGGCTTCGGCATCGGAGCTTTGGGCGGACTCGTCGTTATCGCTGCCTCGATTGCGCATTCGCTATGGCTGCTTCTCATTGGCTGCCTGCTCGTAGGAGTCGCATCGGCGGCGACCTTCCAATCGAGATACGCAGCCACCGATCTTGCCGAGGATGATCAACGAGCACGCGCCCTGTCATGGGTGGTGTGGGCAGGAACCATCGGTGCGGTGCTCGGTCCGAATCTGCTCAATGTCTCAGGAGAGCTCGGCTCATTCCTTGGCCTAGAACCATTGGCCGGCCCGTACGTGATCACCGCGGTCACCTTGGCCCTTGCCGCCCTGATCCTCATGGTGTTTTTGCGCCCGGATCCCTACTTGGTAGCGGTGCATCGTCGGGCTGCAACCGGTATTGCCCGGGCAAAACCGCGAGTGCGAGACGGCATTGCCCATCTGCGTGCAGCTCCACAGGCAATCCTGGGAATTGTCGTGATTGCCATTGGTCACCTGGTGATGGTGATGGTGATGGTCATGACTCCGGTGCACATGGATGTTGGGCACGCGACCTTGCAGCTCATCGGTCTGGTGATCAGCATTCACATTCTTGGCATGTACGCCTTCGCACCGGTAGTCGGAATTCTCGTTGATCGATTCGGTCGACTTCCGATGGCACTGACAGGCACGGCGATCTTGATCGGCTCCTGTGTCATCGCCGGAACCGCCGGCCCTCACGGCACGATTCAACTCGGACTTGGACTATTCCTGCTCGGCCTGGGCTGGTCATTCACGCTGATCTCGGGCTCGACCATGGTGACCGACGCCATCGCGGCGGAGAATCGACCCTCGGTGCAGGGGTTGTCGGATCTCGTGATGAACGTGGCGGGAGCCCTCGGCGGAATCCTGGCCGGCCTCATCGTGGTCGCGAGTTCTTACTCCGTGCTGTGCTTCGCGGCGATCATTCCGCTGCTTGTGCTCGTGGTACTTCCTGGCGTTCCATGGTTCAGGGGCACCACTCGCGCGATCGTAGACTGATGCTCGACCGACGCCTGCGCACAACTGGCACAGGTGTTGGCGACCAGGCACCTGTGCGACTGCTCTGTCTTCATCCATGATCTGGAGTGATCGTCGCGAGATGACGCCTCAGATTGATTTCTCTAGCCTTTAGTCATTGGGGATTCGGCTATAGTGCGGGCGCGGCACTGCGGGGTCACGGATAATCATTGACTCGAAGACCTTTCCTTTTCACGAATATGGCGTGCTTAATCACGAAGGATGCAAATGGCCGATGATGTTGACGAGTTAGTAGCTTGGACTCTGCGGATGTCACGCGCAGATCGGGAGGCAGAGCCCATCCACGTGAATCGAATCTCGGTTGGGTTGGGTGCGATTGGCTTTCTCTCCATTGCAGTTGGCAAATTCATGCTCTTCTTGGCACCGGTAAGCCAAGGTGGAAGACTCGCGTTCATTCTCTTGACCGTTGGGACGCTCTTCCTTGCCGCGGCCACACTCAGTCACCTTGATCAACATCGGACGAGATTCGGCTTGACGGCCCTCGTCTTCTTTAATCTCGGAATAGTCGCAGCCTCTGCGTTATGGGTTCCGTACGTGTTCGATCCGTCCCTGCAGGGCGGCTCCATGGCTCAGTACGCATATGTGTGTTGGGGCACTGCCTGGATTCTAGGAGCGATCGGTACATTCTTCGTGATCCATCGCAAGGAGACTCGCCTCGAGCGAAGTAGGAAAGCGTCCACCCAAATACATGCTTCCTTTTTCCAGCTGCTCACACTGGGCCTGGGCATGCTGATCTACGGACTGAGCTTTATCGAGCAGAGCGTCGCGCGAAATAACACGATGGATGGAGTGCTCAGTGTCGTCGGTCCTGTTCTCATTGCGATCGCCGTGATCAATCACGTTGAGCATTTGACACTGCGGATCGGACGCCCTGCTGTGACTCTCACGATCATGGCAGTCTCAATCTGGTCCGTGTCAAATCTCCCAAGCGCCGTGACCAGTTGGATGAACGATCCAGCCTTGAGAAATATCTTTACGTATGGCGTCCAGAGCTTCTTTTATGCGTTGGGAGCTGCGGCCTGCATCCTTGTGCTGTTCCATAAGAAGGCCTGGATGGCATCGCGAGCCGACTCGGGAACACTGGAGCGGCATCCCTAGACTCTCCATCGTCGAGCGACCGGTGGGCAATGGGCTTCACCAGCCTTTGGTAGGAGGACAGCATGGTGGGCAAAACGTCCATTGCTGCCAACAGTTCTGTGGTGGGTGAACCCGTAGGTATGTCTCCTCGCTCATACCAGGTGCGCACCTATGGCTGCCAGATGAACGTGCACGACTCTGAGCGTCTGTCGGGGTTGCTCGAGGATGCTGGCTACGTGCCGGTGGCCGAGGGGGTCGTGGCCGACGTAGTCGTCTTCAATACCTGCGCCGTGCGCGAGAACGCCGACAACAAGCTTTATGGGAATCTGAGCCATCTCGTCCCGGTGAAGGCTGCGAACCCGGGCATGCAGATCGCGGTCGGCGGCTGCCTCGCGCAAAAGGATCAAGGCACGATTCTTGCCAAGGCCCCCAATGTTGACGTCGTCTTCGGCACCCACAACATTGGTTCCCTGCCGATTCTGCTTGAGCGTGCTCGTGCACTCGACGAAGCTCAGATCGAGATTCTCGAGTCGCTCGAGACCTTCCCGTCGGCACTTCCCTCCAAGCGTGACTCGGCATACTCGGCCTGGGTATCGATCAGCGTCGGATGCAATAACACCTGCACGTTTTGCATCGTGCCCGCGCTGCGCGGCAAGGAGAAGGATCGCCGCCCGGGCGACATCCTGAACGAGATCCAGGTGCTGGTTGATCAGGGCGTTCTCGAGATCACCCTTCTTGGTCAAAACGTCAATGCCTACGGTGCGGAGTTCGGCGATCGCGAGGCCTTCGGCAAGTTGCTGAGAGCCTGCGGTGAGATCGATGGCCTGGAGCGCGTGCGATTTATGAGCCCGCATCCGCGTGACTTCACCGACGACGTCATTGCCGCAATGGCCGAGACGACCAATGTGATGCCGAGTCTGCACATGCCGCTTCAGTCAGGCTCCGATGAGGTGCTGCAGCGCATGCGTCGTTCGTATCGCCAAGATCGCTACCTCGGCATCATCGAGAAGGTGCGTGCCGCGATGCCCGATGCGGCGATCACGACCGACATCATCGTCGGTTTCCCAGGCGAGACTGAGGTCGACTTCGAGCAGACCCTGCACGTGGTGCGCGAGGCTCGCTTTGCTGCGGCCTTCACCTTCCAGTACTCCAAGCGTCCGGGTACTCCGGCCGCTGAGATGCCCGACCAGATCCCGCAGGCCATCGTCACTGAGCGTTACAACCGCCTGCTAGACACGGTGAACGAGGTCACGCTGGCCGAGAACCAAGCGCAGGTCGGCCGCGAGGTCGAGGTGCTGATCTCGGTGGGCGAAGGCAAGAAGGACGCCGCAACTGCACGTATCTCCGGTCGCGCACCTGACAACCGACTCGTGCATGTGGCACTCGACGCGGCTCTGCCCGCGCCTCGTCCAGGTGACATGGTCACTGCTGAGATCACGCACGCCGCCCCGCATCACCTGAACGCCGATCGGATGGTGTCGGTGCGCCGCACGCGTGCCGGTGATCTTGCCGATCAACCGATCGAGGTGATCACCCCCGGCGTGATGCTGGGCCTGCCCACCATTCGCGTTGGCGAATGAATCGCGTCCTCGCGATTGTCGGGCCCACCGCCTCGGGCAAGTCGGCGCTGGCCGTTGCCGTGGCGCAGCGCATCGGCGGAGAGATCATCAGCACCGATTCGATGCAGGTGTATCTCGGCATGGATATCGGCACTGCGACACCGACTAAAGAAGAGCGCGGGGGAGTTCCGCATCATCTGATGGATGTCTGGCCGATGGAACACCTGGTCACGGTCTCGGAGTTCCAGACTGATGCGCGTGCGGCTATCGATGACGTGCTCGCTCGTGATCGCGTGCCTGTGGTCGTGGGCGGATCCGGGCTCTTCGTTTCGGCAGTGCTCGATGACCTGAACTTCCCCGGAACTGATGAGCAGGTGCGCTCACGATGGGAGGCAGAGCTCGAAGCCCTCGGCTCAGCTGCGCTGCATGAGCGCCTGGCAGAGGTTGATCCTGCTGCCGCGGCGGCGATCCTGCCCTCCAATGGTCGTCGGATCGTACGAGCGCTCGAAGTTATCGAGTTGACCGGCGAGCCGTTCATCGCTGAGTTTCCTGATCCGGTGGGCGTGTATCCCACGGTGCGCGTCGGTCTGGAGATTCCGCGTGCTGTACTCGATGAGCGCATTGCTCAGCGAGTTGATGCAATGTTCGGCGCAGGATTCGTCGACGAGGTTCGTGCCCTTGATGCCCGGGGGTTGCGCAATGCACGCACAGCATCCCGGGCCCTGGGCTACTCGCAGGTGCTGGCGATGCTCGATGGCGAGATCACCGAGGAGCAGGCCCGCGAAGAGATCATCTTCTCCACGCGCAGGTTCGCACGCCGCCAGCAGCGCTGGTTCCGTCGCGATACCCGAATTCGGTGGATTGACTACGACTCGGCTACTGCGGTCGAGGAAGCTCTTTCGCTCTGGGAGACCTCGACGTAGTACTCGGTGCCCAGGATCGGATTTGCGATCGGGCCCGGCAGGCGGGTGAGCACGGCGAGGGTGCGAATAGTGCCGTCGGCGCTGGCCTGTGAAGCGTGGGCGCGAAGGGCATCCTTTTTCTGTGACATGTATTCGCGCACGTTGACTCGGTGCGTGATGCGGTTCTTCGGGGTCCAGGCATCGTCGAATTCACTGGCATCGAAATCCGAGGGTGTCAGGTGCAAGGTCGAGGCCATCCGTACGGCGCGGGCGATCGGCTCGCGCGGCAACGTCGCCTCATAAAGACGCGGTGCCTTCTTCGCGAGCACGTAGGCCGCCCGCACCACGTCGTGTACCTGCACGTGGTCGGGGTGTCCGTAGCCGCCGGATGGGTCGTAACCGATCAGGATGTCGCAGTCCTCGTCATCGAGGATTGCGGCGATCAACTTGGCGATGGCGAACTTGGGCTGATGCGCGAAGCCATCGGCCACCTCGCCATGCAGGCCGGAGTCGGCATAGCCGAGATTGATGAGGCGATCGACTCCAAGGATGTGAGCCGAGCGACTGAGCTCCTCCTGGCGGTGGGCTGCGAGGTCATCGGCGTGTTCGGCATTGGTGAGGCCGGCTGCGCCGTCTGTGGCCACGATCAACACGACCCGGTTGCCCTCGGCCACCGCGCGGGCCATGGTGCCGGCGGTCAGCAATGCCTCATCATCGGGGTGAGCGTGGACAAAGACCAAGGTGCGCGAGCGGGTGCTGCCGAGGTCGTCTGAGGCGGGTCGAGATGTCATGGTGTGCCCATTGTGGCGTACGGTCACCCGAGTGAGGATCGCCCACGTCAGTGACTGCTACCTGCCCCGTACGGGCGGTATCGAGACGCAGGTGCGCGCCCTGGCCCTCCAGCAGGTGGCCGCAGGACATGACGTGCGGATCATCACCGCCACCGGTGGTTCCGGAGATGTCTTCGCCGGCACTGAGATCATCGACTCCATCACCGTCCACCGGGTGGCCGCGCATATCCCCGCAGGCTTGCCGATTCACCCGCGTACGTACCGGGAAGTGAGCGGAGTGCTCGCCGCTGACCCGGTCGACGTTGTTCACGTGCATGCGGGTGTCATCTCGCCGTTTGCCTGGGGCGCCATTCGCGCGGCACGCGACGCAGGGCTGCCGACTCTCGTCACGGTGCACTGCATCTGGGGTCCGGTCGCCGAGCGCGCCTTCGCACTGAGCGACAAGGCACTGGGCTGGAGTAAGTGGGGGATTCAACTCTCAGCCGTCAGCGGCATCGCGGCAGCGCACATTGAGAAAGTCGCGCCGGCGAGCGCACCGGTGCTCGTCCTGCCCAATGGCATCAACCCCAGTGATTGGGCGATCACCCCGGAACCTCGGATCGATAACGTCGTGCGCATTGCCAGTGTCATGCGGATTTCTCCGCGCAAGCGAGTGATTCCATTGCTGAAGATGCTGCAGTCAGCGCAACGCATGGTCGGTACTGCGTCTCGACTTGAGCTGACGATCATCGGCGATGGGCCCGAACGCGGTCGCGCAGAGAAGTTCGCCCGGCGTCATGGGCTTGCAGTGAGATTCGCAGGTCGTCTCGATCGCGCCGGTATTCTCGATGTCTTCAGTCGTACCGACATCTATGTTCAGCCCTCGATCAAGGAGTCCTTCGGTCTGGCGGCACTTGAAGCCAGGTGCGCAGGCCTGCCGCTCGTGATCCACGCTGATGCGGGCACCACTCAATTTGTCACTGACGGCATCGAGGGCCTGGTGGGCGCCGACGACTGGGCGATGGCGGGCGCGATCGCACAGCTGGCCTATGACCCGACATTGCGAGCGCGGATCGCCGAGCACAATCGCACGCACGAGCCTGCTGATTCGTGGCCGAATGTGCTGCGTGAGGTTATCCACGGGTACGAGGTCGCATCGTCGATCAGGGGCTGAGCGGCGACTAGGCTCTAGGGCATGGCGAGGAATCCAGAATTGCGGTTCGTGAAGGGTCACGGCACCGGCAATGACTTCATCCTCATCCCTGACTTCGAGGGCGAGATCGAGATCTCTCCTGAGCAGGTGCGCTTTCTCTGCGATCGTCATTTCGGCCTTGGTGCTGATGGCGTGATTCGTGTCGTGCGCACTGCCCGCGTGCCCGAGGTCGCCTCGATGGCTGACTTGGCCGAGTGGTTCATGGATTACCGCAATGCCGACGGCAGCCTCTCTGAGATGTGCGGTAACGGTTCTCGGGTCTTCGCCCGTTATCTCGATGCCACCGGCCTGATCACCGATGCCGAGGTGATGATCGCCACGCGTGGCGGCATACGCACGGTGAGCATGGAGTCCGACCTCAGCATCACCGTTGACATGGGTATCCCGACTACCCCTCCCGGTACCGCAGTGGTGACCGTGGGAAGCCGGCAGCTGCCGGCGGTGGGCGTAATGATCCCGAACCCGCATGCGGTCTCTTTCGTCGAATCCCTCGATGATGCCGGGGACCTCCTGGTGTCGCCTGGCATCGCTCCTGCATCCATCTTCAACGAGGGTGCGAATGTCGAATTCGTCGTTGTTCGCGGCAAGAACCACATCGCGATGCGCGTCTTCGAGCGTGGCGTTGGCGAGACCCTCAGCTGCGGCACCGGAGCATGCGCTGCGGCTTTCGCCTACCTTCGCCGGATCGATGCGCCTAGGGGTAGCGACGTTCGTGTTGACGTCACCGGTGGCACTTTGACCATCATCGAGACAGAGTCCGGCCAATTGCTCATGCGCGGGCCGGCTGATCTCGTGGCCCGCGGCACCGTGCTGCTGCCGTGAGCACATACACGTGACACATGAGTAGCGACGACTTCGACACCGATCAGCAGAGCACGGGCGGTTACGAGCTCGAGGCTCGAGCTGGTTTGCGTCGAGTCTCGGGCCTGTCAACCGAACTCGAGGATGTCACCGAGGTCGAATACCGCCAGATTCGGCTCGAGCGGGTCGTGCTCGCGGGTGTCTGGACCTCCGGAACGGTTCTCGATGCTGAGCGTTCGTTGCGCGAGCTCGCACTGCTCGCCGAGACAGCTGGCTCCGAGGTTGTCGATGGCGTGATCCAACGACGTGATAATCCAGATCCCGCCACCTACCTCGGCTCGGGCAAGGTGCTCGAGTTGTGTGAGATTGTCAAGGCCACCGGTGCTGACACCGTGATCTGCGATGGCGAGCTGTCTCCCGGCCAGCTGCGCCAACTCGAGTCAATCCTTAAGGTCAAGGTCGTCGATCGCACGTGGCTGATTCTCGACATCTTCGCTCAGCATGCACGTAGCCGCGAAGGCAAGGCGCAGGTCAGTCTGGCGCAGATGCAGTATCTGCTGCCTCGCCTGCGTGGCTGGGGTGAGTCACTCTCCCGGCAGGGCGGTGGCGCGGGCGGCAGTGCCAGCGGTGGCGTAGGTACACGTGGCCCCGGTGAGACCAAGATCGAGACTGACCGTCGACGTATCCGTGACCAGATGACGAAACTTCGGCGCGAGCTGAAGGAGATGGAGAAGTCACGCGTTACTCAGCGTGCCTCCCGTCATCGCGCAGGCATCCCGTCGGTGGCGATCGCCGGGTATACGAATGCCGGAAAGTCGAGCCTGCTCAACCGGCTGACGGGCGCCGGCGTGCTGGTCGAGAACTCGCTCTTCGCCACCTTGGATCCCACCATCCGAAAGGCGAAGAGTCCGAGCGGCCGCGACTTCACCCTCGCCGACACCGTCGGTTTCGTCCGCCACCTTCCGCATCAGCTGGTCGAGGCCTTCCGCTCGACCCTGGAAGAGGTCAAGGATGCCGATCTGATCGTGCACGTGGTCGATGCCTCGGACGAGGATCCCGAGGGCCAGATCAATGCCGTGCGCCTTGTGCTCAATGACGTTGATGCCGGCCATGTACCCGAACTCATCGTGCTGAACAAGGCTGATATCGCGGACCCCGAAGTCGTGACCAACCTTTTGCGCCGCGAGCCTCATTCGGTGGTGATCTCAGCGATGACCGGCGAGGGGATCGATGAGCTGTTGCTCGCGATCGAAGCAGACCTGCCGAGCCTGATGCAGGAGATCGATCTTGTCGTGCCCTATGCGCGAGGTGACCTCATCTCGCGTGCTCATGCGAGCGGCGATGTCATCAGCGTCGAGCATGGCGAGATCGGTTCACGGTTGCATGCTCGCGTTCCCGAGATGCTGGCCAACGAGCTGCGCACGGCCTGCGAATGAGTGATGTCGACAACGCCCTTGATGCCGTAGTCGAGGCTATGGGTGGCCAGCGGCGCGAGGGTCAGCACGAGATGGCCAATGCAGTTGCCGCTGCCATCAGTGAGGGCTCGCACGTGATCGTGCAGGCAGGTACCGGCACCGGCAAGTCGTTCGGATACCTGGTGCCGGCGGCCGTACACGCGGCGACCACCAACAACACCGTCGTGGTGGCCACGGCAACTCTCGCGCTGCAACGTCAGTTGGTCGAACGCGATCTACCCCGTCTGGCCGAGGCCCTCGAGCCCGTCATGTCGCGCCCGGTCACCTTCGCCGTGCTCAAGGGTCGCAACAACTACGTGTGCCTGGAGAAACTCAATGGCACAGTGCCGGAGGATGAATCCGAGGCACTTTTCAGCACCAAGCGCAGTGAGCTCGGTGATCAGGTTGTTGCCGTGCGTGCGTGGGCAGAGAGCACCGAGACCGGCGATCGCGATGAGTACCCCGATGAGATTGACCCGCGCGTATGGCGCAGTTTCTCTGTCGGTCGACGCGAGTGCGTGGGCGAGAGCAAGTGCACTTTTGGCGAGGAGTGCTTCACCGTCAAGCGTCGCCTGCAAGCGCAAGAGGCCGACATCGTCATCACCAATCACGCCATGCTCGCCATTGACGCGATCGAGGGCATCCCAGTGCTCCCGGAGCATGATGCCGTCATCATCGACGAGGGCCACGAGTTGGTCGATCGAGCGACCGCGGCGATCACGTCAGAACTCACCGTGTCGATGGTCGAGAAGGCGATCAGTCGCGTGCGTAAGCAGATCGATGCCGAAACAGTCGAGCGCCTTGAGGTGGCTTCCGAGACCCTTGATGACGCGATGCGCGAGGAAGCACTCGCCCTCGGCGGCCCGACTCAGCTGACCTCGCTGCCGAAGAACGTGCTGCTCGCCCTGACCATGGTGCGAGATGCCTGCAATAACGCGATGAGTGAGCTGGCTGCAGACCGCGACAAGGAGCCGTCGGCCATGGCCGCACGTCAGCAGGCCCGTGGCGCCCTTGAAGATGTTCACGATGTCGCAGGTTCGTTGCTCATTGCTGGTGTGCACGACGTCGTGTGGCTTGACCCGGGCGAGAATCGTGCGCCGACCCTCAAGCTTGCGCCCTTGTCTGTCTCCGGCCTGCTGCGCGAGGCGCTGTTCAACAAGACCCCTGTGGTGCTGACGAGTGCCACGCTCACCGTCGGTGGGGGATTCGATTCACTCGTGGGTTCATTGGGCCTGACTGAGTCCAGCGTCGTCACGATGGATGTCGGTTCGCCCTTCGATCACGCAAAGCAGGGGATCCTCTACGTCGCCAAGGATCTACCTGCCCCTGGTCGCGAAGGTATTGCGATGGAGGCTCTCGATGAGCTCGCTGAGCTGATCGAGGCTGCCGGCGGGCGCACACTCGCGCTGTTCTCCAGCTGGCGTGGCGTCGAGCGGGCAGCTGAGTACCTGCGCGTACGACTCGATTCGAAGAAGTTCCCGGTGCTCGTGCAGCGCAAGGGTGATTCGGTCGGCAATCTGGTCGACAAGTTCACCGCTGATCAAGCCAGCACTCTGCTGGGCACAGTCTCGCTATGGCAAGGCGTTGATGTGCCGGGCGAGTCGTGCATTCAGGTAGTGATCGACCGGATTCCGTTTCCTCGCCCCGATGACCCGCTGCTGAGCGCACGTCAGCGCGCAGTCGACGAAGCCGGTGGCTCCGGTTTTCGATCGATTGCCGTGCCCAAGGCCGGGCTGCTACTCGCCCAGGGTGCTGGTCGACTCATTCGCGGGCCCGAGGACAGGGGAGTCGTGGCAGTTCTCGACTCACGCCTAGCCACTGCTGCCTATGGGCGCGCGCTGCGTGCCAGCCTGCCGCCGTTTTGGTACACGACAGATCGACCGACCGTAGTCAGCGCACTGACCCGCCTGCGCGACGAACTGGATGCAGCGGACTAGAGCTTGCGCAGAACGGTGACAACCTTGCCCATGATGGTGGCGTCGTCGCCCAGGATCGGCGCGTAGGCCGGATTGTGCGGCATCAGCCAGACATGTCCGTCGCGCCGCTTGAAGGTCTTGACCGTGGCCTCGTTATCGAGCAGGGCGGCGACGATGTCGCCGTTGTCGCAGGAATTCTGTTGGCGCACGACCACCCAGTCGCCATCGCAGATTGCCGCATCGACCATGGAATCGCCGACGACCTTGAGCATGAAGAGTTCACCGGTGCCCACGAGATCGCGCGGCAGGGCGAAGACGTCTTCGATCATCTCCTCGGCGAGGATCGGACCGCCGGCAGCAATGCGCCCGACGAGGGGCACATTCACGGATGCGCTCGAGGAGTGGAGTTCACGGACCTCGGCCACGGGTGCGACCGCTGTCGGGGTGACTTCGGGCGCATCAGCGACTACGAGAGCGCGGGGGCGATTGGGGTCGCGGCGCAAGTAACCCATGCGCTCGAGGGTCGTGAGCTGATGGGCCACGGAGCTGGACGAGGTCAGGCCCACGCCTTCGCCGATCTCGCGCACGCTCGGCGGATAGCCACGCTCGTCGACGGTGGCGCGGATCATCTCGAGGATGGCCCGCTGGCGGGTGGTCAGGCCGCTGGCATCAGCGGGGCCGTCGGGGAACTCGCTGACGCTGGCCAGGGGAGTTCCGTCGGCCTTCTTCTTCGGTGCCATGGGGCTGCCTTTCACTCGGTTCTGCGCCCGGCTGCCGGGGATCTTCCTGATTCGAGATCGTGCCCCGAACCGATGTCAGACCCCGCTGGCAGCCTGCGGCCATGACCAGAACGTTAGTTGGCCTGATTCGAAAAATCAAACACATGTTCGAATGTCGGCTGGACGTGTCGCGTAAATCGTGCTACACATCGCACATGCGTTCGATCGAACACACGTTCGAAACTTCCCCGAAAGGAACTGAGATGGCCCTCGCAACCACCCTTCCCCGCACTGCTCGCCCGGTTCGCGCTGCTCAGTCAACGCGCTCGACTCGCCCGGCAGGGGCCCGCCAGCCGGTTCGCCTGACCGCTCGCGGCCGCGCCGCCGTGTTCTTCCTGTTGTCCGTGGTGACCTTGTTGCTCGTGATGATTGCGGTAGGAGGAACTTCGGCTGACGCCTCGGACTCCGCAGGCGGCCCGGCGACCGCCAGTGTGGTCGTCCAGGCGGGGGATTCCCTGTGGACCATTGCAAAGTCGTTGCAGCCCAACGGGGATCCGCGTTCGATGATGCAGACCCTGGTCGAGCTCAACAGCCTCAACGGTGGCGAGCTCGTGGCCGGCCAGCGACTGATCGTCCCGATCGGCGGCTAAAGAGCCGCGAAACTCCGCGCGACTCGCCGAAAAATGAGTGTTGCGTTCCTTCGGTATTAGCAGTACGTTCCTACCCCTAGATGTAGTAGTTGCAGCCATGTGATTCGTCCACAGGTTGTGGTTATTGGGTCACAGGCTTTCCACAGGGAATCCCCAGATTCACCCACAGGAAGCCTGAACTGGCCCCACGGATGTGACAGAAGTGAAGTTAAGGGAAGGGAGGTACACAAGATGCGATGCCCGTTCTGCCGCGAAGACGACTCACGAGTCGTGGATTCACGCACGATCGATGATGGCGCTGCCATTCGCCGGCGTCGTGAGTGTGCCGCCTGCGGCCGCCGCTTCACCACCGCTGAGACTGCCTCGATGCTGATCGCCAAGCGCTCCGGCGTCCTTGAGCCCTTCAGTCGCGCCAAGGTTGTCTCCGGTGTCCACAAGGCCTGCCAAGGCCGACCTGTCAGCGATGACGACCTTGCCCTGCTGGCCCAAAAGGTCGAAGACGCCCTCCGCGCCACCGGCACCGCCGAGATCCCGGCGATGGAGGTTGGCCTGGCCATCCTCGGACCACTTCGCGAACTCGACGAAGTGGCCTATCTGCGCTTTGCCTCCGTCTATCGGTCATTCGACACCCTCGATGACTTCGAGGCTGAGATAGCCCTGCTGCGTGCAGAGGGCGAACCCACTGGGCAAGAGCCGACCAAGCTCGAGCCCACCGCGACTTCCCATTCCAGTAACCGCTCCTGAGGAAGAAAGGCACCACCCATGTCAGTAACCACAAGTGCACCGGCTGCGTTCGTTCACAACACCCTTGGCAAGCCGGGTCTCACGATGGAGCGGCTCTACTCGACCCCCGGTCAGCATCCCTATGACGGCGTGAACTGGGAGCGTCGCGACGTCGTCCAGACCAACTGGAAGACCGGCGACGTTGTCTTCGAGCAGCGCGGTGTCGAGTTCCCTGACTTCTGGAGCGTCAACGCTTCCACCATCGTCACCACCAAGTACTTCCGTGGCGCAGTGGGCACTGAGGCACGCGAGTGGGGCCTCAAGCAGCTCATTGACCGCGTCGTGCTCACCTACACGAAGGCTGGCAAGGAGCACGGCTACTTCCGTACCGACGCTGACGCCGAGATCTTCGAGCACGAGCTCACCTACATGCTGCTGCACCAGGTGTTCAGCTTCAACTCCCCGGTGTGGTTCAACGTTGGCACCACCGCCCCGCAGCAGGTCAGCGCCTGCTTCATCCTCTCCGTTGACGACACGATGGATTCCATCCTCAACTGGTACAAGGAAGAGGGCTTCATCTTCAAGGGTGGCTCGGGCGCAGGTCTGAACCTCTCGCGCATCCGCTCCAGCAAGGAGCTTCTGAAGTCCTCCGGCGGCACCGCCTCCGGCCCGGTCTCCTTCATGCGCGGTGCTGACGCATCCGCCGGCACCATCAAGAGCGGTGGCGCCACCCGTCGTGCAGCCAAGATGGTCGTGCTCGACGTCGATCACCCCGACATCGAGGAGTTCATCGAGACCAAGGTTCGCGAAGAGGAGAAGATTCGCGTTCTCAAGGATGCCGGCTTCGACATGGATCTTGGCGGCAAGGACATCACCTCCGTTCAGTACCAGAACGCCAACAACTCGGTACGCGTCTCCGATCTGTTCATGCGCGCTGTGGAGAACGGCGATCCCTTCGGCCTGACCGCACGTACCGATGGTCGCGTGGTCGAGACAGTTGACGCCAAGGAGCTCTTCGCGAAGATGACCGAGGCGGCATGGGCCTGCGCTGACCCGGGCATCCAGTACGACGACACCATTAACGACTGGCACACCAACCCCGAGACCGGCCGCATCAATGCGTCCAACCCGTGCTCGGAGTACATGAGCCTCGACAACTCCAGCTGCAACCTTGCCTCGCTGAACCTGCTCACCTTCCTCAAGGACGATGACACGTTCGATGGCGAGCGCTTCGCCAAGGCAGTCGAGTTCGTCATCACCGCGATGGACATTTCGATCTCCTTCGCCGACTTCCCGACCGAGCCCATTGGCGACACCACTCGTCGCTACCGCCAGCTCGGTATCGGCTACGCGAACCTCGGTGCGCTACTCATGGCCACCGGTCTTCCCTACGACAGCGATGGCGGCCGTGCCTTCGCCGCGGCGATCACCAGCTTGATGACCGGCTCTGCCTACAAGCGCAGCGCTGAGCTGGCCGGCGTCGTTGGCCCGTACGACGGTTACGCACGCAATATCGATGGCCACAAGCGCGTCATGCGCAAGCACGCAGCGGCCAACGACACCGTGCGCACCATCACCAGCCTTGACGGTGACGTCCAGAAGCTGGCGAACAAGGCGTGGGAGCAGTGCCTGAAGACCGGTGAGAAGAACGGCTGGCGTAATGCGCAGGCCTCGGTTCTCGCCCCGACCGGCACCATCGGCTTCATGATGGACTGCGACACCACCGGTATCGAGCCCGACTTCTCCCTGGTGAAGTTCAAGAAGCTCGTCGGCGGCGGCTCAATGCAGATCGTCAACCAGACCATCCCGCGCGCACTGCGCAAGGCCGGTTACACCGAGGAGACCGTCGAGGCAATCGTCGAATATATCTCCGAGAACGGTCACGTCGTCGACGCACCGGGCCTCAAGCCTGAGCACTACGCGATCTTCGACACCGCCATGGGCGTTCGCTCCATCACCCCGATGGGCCACGTGCGCATGATGGCCGCAGTTCAGCCATTCATCTCCGGTGCGATCTCCAAGACCGTGAACATGCCGGAGTCGGCCACGGTCGCGGAAGTTTCCGAGATCTACTTCCAGGGCTGGAAGCTCGGAATCAAGGCACTGGCGATCTACCGCGACAACTGCAAGGTCGGCCAGCCGCTTTCCGATGGCAAGGCTGCCAAGGTCGATGAGGTTATCGAGGCGGTTGCCGCATCGATCGCTTCGGGCCAGCCGATCCGTCGCCGCCTGCCGAAGTCGCGCCCGAGTCGCACCACCAGCTTCTCGGTGGCCGGTGCAGAGGGTTATATGACCGCAGGTGCCTACGACGATGGCGCCCTTGGCGAGGTCTTCTTGAAGCTGGGCAAGCAGGGTTCGACCCTGGCCGGCGTCATGGATGCCTTCTCGATCGCCATCAGCATCGCACTGCAGTACGGCGTGCCGCTGGAGGCCTTCGTCTCGAAGTTCGTCAACATGCGCTTCGAGCCGGCGGGCATGACCGACGATGCGGATATCCGAATCTCGCAGTCGATCATGGATTACATCTTCCGCCGCCTGGCCCTCGATTACCTGCCCTACGACAAGCGCGAGGCGCTCGGCATCTTCACGGCTGACGAGCGTTCGGCAACCGTGGCTGGCTACGGAGCACCCGTCGCCATCGCTCCGGCCGCTGACCTCGACGTTGTTGTCGAGGATGCAGCAACCGAGGCCGAGATCGTCACGCCCAAGGCAGCACCGATGGAGGCCCACTCCAGTGCAGAGCTGCTCGAGCAGATCACCGGAACTGCATCTGATGCACCGCTGTGCATGACCTGTGGCATCAAGATGCGCCCAGCAGGTTCGTGCTACGTCTGCGAAGGCTGCGGCAGCACCTCCGGCTGCAGCTAGTCAGTACCTACACGAAGGGCCACGGCGAAAGCCGTGGCCCTTCGCGCATGCGGAAGCAGTCTTGTGAATGTGGGAGACTCGTGAATCATCTGAAGGAGACATCTTGAGCACCGAATTCGACGCTGGCCTTCTGGGCATTGATCCCGAGAGCGCCGCTACCTTGTTCCACGACGCCCACACCGCCTACTCATTCACCGATCAGCCGGTGACCGATGAGCAGTTGGCCGGCATCGTGCACCTGCTGCGCTGGGCGCCGACCGCGATCAACAGCGGACCTCTGCGCGTGACCTTCGTGCGCTCATCTGAGGCCAAGGCTCGGCTGCTGCCGCTCGCGTCGTCGGGCAACCAGCAGAAGATCACTGAAGCCGCTGCGACGGCGATCCTCGCCGCCGACACTGATTTCCATGAGTACATCGAGTTGCTCGCGCCCGGCGCGATTGGCATGAAGCCCGGATTCGATGAGAGCTTCGAGAACCGCAATGGATTTGCGCGCTTTAACGCCTCGATCCAGGTGGGGTACTTCATCCTGGCTGTGCGGGCAATGGGCCTGGCTGCAGGTCCGATGGCAGGTTTCAACAATGCAGGGGTTGATGAGGAGTTCTTCCCGAACTCCCCGCTTCACTCGATCGTGTTGGTCAACATTGGCTACCCGAGCGCTGAGGCATTCCGCGATCGCAGCGCTCGTCTTCCGCTCGAATCCGTCGTTACGTACCTGTAGCGAGTCACAGCAGTATGGAGCGCATTCTCGAACTCGGTGCCCACATCGCCGAGGGGCCCGTCTGGGATTCCTCAACTTCGACCTGGCTCTTCGTCGACATCACCGCGGGGCTCGTGCATCGCCTAGAGCCGGGGTCCGGCGATCTAGTTACTTTCTCGGTCGGCCAGCCCGTCTCCGCCGTCGTGCCGACATCGTGCGGTCGGCTGCTGTTGGTCTCCGTGCATGGCCTGATCCTCTGCGGGCCAGATGGCACTGGGCAGGTGGCATTCGGGGGTCTTCTGGAGACCGATCCGGTGCTGATGCTCAATGACGCAAAGGTTGACTCCCGCGGGCGTCTATGGACAGGAAGTCGTGATGGCGAGCGCAGCAACCGTGGCCATTTGTTCCGCATTGACGGCGATGGTCGTTCCACGGTGATGCTGGAAGGCGTCACTGTTTCCAACGGACTCGGCTGGAGCCCAGATGATCGCTTCCTCTATTACATCGACTCGCTGACGTATGCGGTTCGAGTCTTCGACTTCGATGTCGAGGTAGGCGAGATCAGCAACGGTCGCGAATTCTGTGCCTTCGACCCCGATAGTGGTCTTCCCGACGGGCTGAGCGTCGATGAGCACGGGGGAGTATGGGTTGCACACTTCGGTTCCGGAACGATCACGCGCCATGATCCGTCGGGTGCACTTGTCTCAGACCATCATTTTCCGACCCCGAATGTCACGAGCCTTGCCTTCGGCGGTCCCTTCGGCAGCGATGTCCTCGTGACAACTGCCAAGTACAAGATGACCGAAGCGGAGCTCGCTCACTCTCCGACAGCAGGTGACATCTTCGGCGGGGCCTGGGGCGTGCGTGGGGTGCCGACCTATCCCTTCGCCGCTGGCTGATCGACGGGGCTCTCATTGGAGCGCGTGAATCCTGATGACACCGTTGTCATGGCCCCGACACGTCGATCTTTTTTCGGAACGAACCCCCAGTGCATGCGCTTGCAGCAGCAAGATGTCTATACGACTTCGACCACCCGTGATCCGGGCGGTCGTTTTCTTGCACGACTTCCCCCGTGCGATACCCGTCGCTGCATGGAGGACACATGGCCGATACCCGGTACGTCTACGACTTCTCTGAGGGAAGCCGAGAGCAGAAGGATCTTCTGGGCGGCAAGGGCGCCAACCTCGCAGAGATGACCCGACTGGGTCTGCCGGTGCCTCCGGGTTTCACGATCACCACCCATGCATGTCGATGGTTCCTCACCCACGACGAAGAGCCGCCCGAACTGCGCGTTCAGGTCACCGCAGCACTGCGCCGACTCGAGGATGAACTCGATCGACGGCTAGGCGACCTGCATGACCCGTTGCTCGTGTCTGTGCGCTCAGGCGCGGTGTTCTCGATGCCGGGCATGATGGACACGATTTTGAATATCGGTCTGAACGACGCGTCGGTGAAGGGCCTGGCCGATATCTCAGGTGACGAGAGATTCGCTTGGGATTCCTACCGACGCCTGATCTCAATGTTCGGTCGCACGGTGATGGATATCGAGCCATCGATCTTCGCCAATGCACTCGAGCATGCGGTCGAGAAGGCGGGCGTGGCTTCCGAGAGCGAATTGAGCGCTGAGGTTCTGCAAGAACTCGTGGCCCACTACAAGAAGGTCGTGCGCGAGCACACTGGCCGCGAATTCCCCCAGCACCCGCGTGAGCAACTCGACATGGCGGTTAAGGCTGTATTCGAATCGTGGAATGGCGACCGTGCGAAGCTCTATCGTCGCCGCGAGCGCATTCCCAATGATCTCGGTACTGCCGTGAACATCTGCGCGATGGTCTTCGGCAATCTCGGTGAGGATTCCGGTACTGGTGTTGCCTTTACCCGTGACCCCGCCACCGGCTCGCCCGGTCACTACGGCGATTACCTGCAAAATGCTCAGGGTGAGGATGTCGTCGCAGGCATCCGAAATACCTTGACACTTGCGGATCTCGCTACTGTGAATCCAGCTGTGGCCACGCAACTCGCCCAGACCATGCGCCGACTCGAGACCCACTACCGCGACCTCTGCGATATCGAGTTCACGGTAGAGCGCGGCAAGCTCTGGCTCCTGCAGACCCGTGTTGGCAAGCGCACGGCAGGCGCGGCATTTCGTATCGCTACTCAGTTCCTCGACGAAGGACTGATCACCGAAGACGAAGCGCTGATGCGTGTCTCCGGTCAGCAACTGTCCCAGCTTCTGGTGCCGCAATTGGCTGTGGGCACCGAGCGTGTTTTGCTCACTAAGGGCATTCCTGCCTCACCGGGCGCGGCGGTGGGCCAGGTGGTCTTCGATCCCCAGCGTGCAGTCGATTGGGCCGAGGAAGGTCGCACCGTGGTGTTGGTGCGCCGTGAGACAAACCCCGATGACCTTGCCGGAATGGTTGCGGCTGTGGGCATTCTCACCAGTCGTGGAGGCAAGACCAGTCATGCCGCCGTGGTCGCTCGCGGCATGGGCAAGCCAGCTGTCTGCGGCGCCGATCAGCTGATCGTCGATGAGTCCTCGCATTCGGCCATCGTGAAGCTGGCCGACGGCCAACGGTTGGCCATTGCCGAGGGTGACTTCATCTCCTTGGACGGTGCCTCGGGTGAGGTCTTCCTGGGTGAGATTCCGGTGTCACCGTCTCCTGTCGTGCGTTATCTGCTTGAGGGTATGAACGCAGTGCTACCGAGCCTCGATGAGGATTCCGCGGCGATCGTCGACTGCGTCGACCGATTGCTCGCGCACGCTGACAGCGTCCGACGCCTTCGTGTGCGCACCAACGCCGATACTGCTGAAGATGCCGCACGTGCTCGACAGCTCGGCGCTGAAGGCATTGGTCTGTGCCGCACCGAGCACATGTTCCTCGGTGAGCGTCGCGAACTGATCGAGCACGTAATCCTGGCGGACAACGCCGGCGAGCGAGGGCTGGCACTCGATGCCTTGATGCCATTGCAGCGAGCCGACTTCATCGAGCTACTCACCGAGATGGACTCCCTGCCGGTCACGGTTCGACTGCTGGATCCGCCGCTGCACGAGTTCTTGCCCGACCGCGCTGATCTGATGGTGCGCGTCGCCTTGGCGCAGGCCGCAGGTCGTGACACCTCGGCCGATGACCGGCTGCTCGCTGCCGTCAATCGACTCCATGAGTCCAACCCGATGCTTGGCCTGCGCGGAGTGCGTTTGGGTCTTGTGGTGCCGGGGCTCTTTGCTCTGCAGGTGCGGGCTCTTGCCGAGGCCGTGGTGGCACGGATGCGTGACGGTGGCACGCCGGTGGCCGAGATCATGGTCCCGCTTGTCGGCTCGGCTCAAGAACTGATCCTCATGCGCGATGAGCTCGAGACCGTGCTGTCTGAGGTGAGCCTGGAAACCGGTGTCGAGCTTCATCTGCCGATCGGCACGATGATCGAACTGCCCCGCGCCGCCTTGACCGCCCACCGCATCGCCGAGGTAGCCGACTTCTTCTCCTTCGGTACTAATGACCTGACCCAAACCACCTGGGGCTTTAGCCGCGACGATGTCGAGGCTGCCTTCTTCGCCCAGTACCTGGAGAAGGGCGTTCTTACGATCTCGCCCTTCGAGACCATTGATGCCGATGGTGTTGGACGCCTGGTGACTATTGCGGTCAAGGAAGGCCGGCAGACCAAGCCCGAGTTGAAGATGGGCATCTGTGGTGAGCATGGCGGCGACCCGGAGTCGATCCACTTCTTCCATCGAGCGGGGCTTGACTACGTGTCGGCCAGCCCGTTCCGGGTTCCCGTGGCCCGCCTGGAGGCCGGTCGTGCCGTCATCGAGGTAGCGTCCAGCGACTCGCGCTGACGCACATTGATGGGCGTCCAGCGACTCGCGCTGATCGGTGCGGGCGCGATGTCTGACCCCGCTGCCACAATCGAGCTGTGCTGACTTTCGCCATCACCGCGGTGCTCGCCGCCGCCGTGGGCTACCTCGTGTCCTGGCTTGTCTCCTCGCGCCGTACCGCTGAGCTCTCCGGCCAGATAGCCGTGCTCTCAGCTGAGAACTCTCGGCTGAACACTGCGGCTACGGCGCACGGCGATCTCCTGGGCCTGCTGGCGCCGGTGCGCGAGAGCCTCGATGGTCTTCAGCGTTCCACCGCCCAGGCCAGTGAGCGCCGCACGGAAGCCGAGACCGCCATCCGTGAGCAGATCGGCGCGATGCGCGATCAGTACGCCTCGTTGTCGTCAGCAACCTCCCAGATCGTCGCGTCCATGACTAAGGGTCAGACCCGTGGGCAGTGGGGTGAGATGCAGCTTGAGCGGCTTCTCGACCACGCCGGGCTCGTGGAAGGCGTCCACTACCGCCGCCAGGACACTCGGGCGGGGGAGACCGTGGGCCGACCCGATATCGCGGTCCTGCTCCCGGGTGGGGGCGAGGTCCTTGTCGATGCGAAGTTCCCCTTTGATGCGTACTGGGCGGCGGCAGGCACCGATGACGACCTCATCCGCGAGCAGTCCTTGACCAAGCATGCGCGTGACGTCATGGCGCGTGTCAATGAGCTCGCGAGCAAGCGGTACTCCGATTCCGCGGTCAGCCCTGATTTCGTGGTCATGTTCTTGCCCTTCGAGTCGCTGCTCTCCTCGGCCCTGGACTCAGATGGCCTGTTGCTCGAGAAATCCTTCGAGAAGCGGGTTGTCATCGCCACGCCCACCACGATGCTGGCGCTGCTGCGCACCATCGGCTTCGGCTACGAGCGCAAGCTGATGCACGACAATGCCGAGGAGATTCGTCTGGCCGGCGCCGAGATGCTCAAGCGGCTGGGCGTCCTGGTCGAGCACCTTGCCGACATGCGCGCCGGCCTGCAGTCAGCGGTCAACGGCTACAACAAGTTCGTGGGTAGCTTTGACCGTAATGCGATGTCCCAGGCCCGAAAGCTCAATGAGATGGGTGTCGCGAGTACCCGGAGTCTCGAGGCGCCCGCCGAGATCGAGGCCAGTCTTCGCGGCGACTCGCACCAGGGCATGCTCCCTGAGTAGTGCGCGTGGCGAGTGTTAGCGTGTGCGCACCAGGAAAGGAGTCGGTGTGCAGCCGTTGTACTTGGTAGCGATCATCAAGCCCAAGACCGAGATTCGCGATGCAGTGCAGGCCAAAATTGCCGCGCTCGTCACGGCATCCTTGGCTGAGGATGGCTGCGAGATGTACGACCTCGTGGTGTCTGACGTTGACCCCGACACCTGGCTCATGCTCGAGAAGTGGACCTCTCGGGAGCAGTGGGATGCCCACATGCTGACCGAGCACGTCATCGCCTTCAACGAGCTGGGTGACTCACTCTTTCGCGAGACCACCGAACTGCGCTTCTACGACCCCGCGTGAGCCTGGTTGTCGGTGACGATGGCCGCGCGCGATGCGCGTGGGGTGCCGGTTCGCCCGACTATCGCGTCTATCACGACCTCGAATGGGGTAAGCCGGTTCGCGGTGATCGTGCACTGTTTGAGCGATTGACTCTCGAGGCCTTCCAGTCGGGGCTGTCGTGGATCACGATCCTTCGCAAGCGTGAGAACTTTCGTTCGGCATTCGCGAACTTCGATCTGCAGTTGGTGGGTGCGTTCACCGATGCCGATCGAGAGCGCTTGATGGCCGATGCGGGCATCGTGCGTAATCGAGCCAAGATCAACGCGACCATCACCAATGCTCGGGCTCTGGCCCACTGGCACGACGATGAGGGTGATGGAGCACTTGATGCCCTGGTGTGGTCGTTCGTGGATCCGGCGTGCCCCCGCCCACGTTCGATGTCGGATATCGCTGCGCAGTCACCTGCCTCGAAGGCACTGAGCAAGGCTCTGAAGAAGCGCGGGTTCGTGTTCATCGGCCCGACCACCATGCACGCGGCCATGCAGGCCATCGGCGTGATCGACGATCATCTGGTGGGCTGTTCAGCGATCCGCTGACAGCGCCGGAGGCTATTTGGAGTCAGTGACTATTGGCTCGACGTACGACTGATACGGCCTATCTGGGTCCTTGTTCGTCACGTACTTCAGTACCCCGTAGAGGGCTCCTGCAACCGGTACGGCAATCAGCGCCCCGACGATGCCCAGGGTGAGTGAGCCTGCCGCTATGGCGATGATGATGGCGAGGGGGTGCAGATTTACCGCCTTGCCCATCACGAGTGGTTGCAGTACGTCGCCATCGAAGGAGCCGACGATGATGGTGAGCACGATGCACAGGAGCGCAATGATCGGACCGCGCTCGGCGAGTGCAACCACCGCGGCAAAGAAGGTGGCGACAGGTGCTCCGATCACGGGGATGAAAGCACCGATAAACACCACTGCGGCCAGGGCGGGCGCGAGAGGAACCTGGAGAACGAGCAAGCCAATGAAGACCAAGGTGGCATCGCACAGCGCCACGATGACGATTCCGCGGGTGTAGCCGGAGATCGAGTCCCAGGCAATGTGCCCCGCGGTGTCGATGTGATTGGCGGCCTTCTTGGGGATCCAGCCCAGCAGCCAGTTCCAGATGGTGTTGGGGGTCATCAGGAAGAAGATCACGCCGAAGAGAAAGACCGAGCCGCCGATGACGATCGTGCCGACGGAGCCCAGTGCTCCGAGAGCGTCACCAAGGAAGCCCTTGGCGACATTGCCGCCCGCGGTCTTGGCCTGGTCGAGCAGGTTGCCCAGTGAACTGTCAGACAACTGAAGTGGGCCGTCTTGCAGCCACTTCTTGATGTCGTCGAAGCCAGAGGTAATCGAGGCCACCAACTTCGGTCCCTCGCTGATCGACGAGCTGACGACGACGTAGAGAATCAGCAAGATCGCGGAGATGATCACGATCAGCGCCAAGATCATCGAGATGACCTTGGGCAAGACCTTGTGGAAGAGGTTCATGACCGGCTGAGTCCAGGCGGTGACCAGCATGGCGAAGAAGAGCGCGAAGACGACCGCGAAGATCTGGTTGAAGATCAGTCCGATCACGGCCAGTCCGGCCAAGATAATGAGGATCCGCCAGATGACACCGGCGGTGCTCTTGAGGCCCTCGGGGATGCCGTCGCTCTGGCTCACGTTCGACTCCTTAGGCCGGTGACAGGGGTGTTAGTCGATACGGACGAGGCCGTGGGGCGTCGTGAACGTTACCGCCAGCACACCGGGCTCGTCATCGGAAACCCAAACCACGTCGATCTCATCGAGGGGGTGGTCGCTGGGCTCGCCGAGGTAAGTACAGATGCGGTCTGAGTCGCCGCACATTTCGATGCGGTCAATGGCGACCTGGCTGGCACCGTTTGAGGGATGCAGGCTGCGATCGCCGCCCCATTCGACGAAGAACGGTAGCTGCGCGTCTTCCATGACATCGAGGACGCCAATCTGCTTCCAGGTGAGTTCCACGCCATCGGGGCGAATGCGGTGACCGGCGCGTGCCTCGCGGCCCAGTCGCTTCTCGACGACGGCAACATCATCAACGGAGACGACCCAGCTCATCCATCCGCCGCCTTCATTGGCACGCTGCTGAACTGCGCGGCCGAATGCTGCTTTGTCGGCGGAGGGGTGATCGAGTGCTGAGACAACCTCGATGTAGCAACCGCCGGCAAGGGGGAGAACGAAGTTTCGAGTGCCGAAGGAGGGATGGCGACCGCCATCAACAAAGGTGGCGCCGAGATCGGAGCCGATTCGCTGAACAGTGTCAGCGAACTCCACCGAGGTGCACGCGTAAGAGATGTGATCCAGCCGCATAGGGGAATACTGCCGCGCCCGTGTTTTGGGCCTTGCAGGGACCCCCCGAATTCGGGAATTTGTGGCAGGCTCCACACATGACCGATCAGCCCGCAGCAAGTGATGCCAGTCAGAATCCCGATTCGGGGGGTGGAGCCGCGAGCAAGCTCGACCCCAAGAAGTCGATCATTCTGGGAATTGTGGGCATCGCCTTTATCGTCCTGATCTTCTGGAAGGTCATTCCCCAGATCGGCAGTTACCAGGACGCCTGGAACTCCCTGCAGTCGATGGGCGCGGCCGCGATGATCCTCGTGGTCGTCACCGTGCTGCTCTATTTGCTCGCCTACGGATTCCCGTTCAAGGCGGCGACCCCGGGCCTTAAGTTCTGGCGCTCGGAACAGGTGAACCAGGCGGCGTTCGCTATTAGTAATGGCGTTCCGGCCGGCGGCGCGGTGGGGCTTGCCGTGCAGTACGGCATGCTCACGAGCTTTGGCGTAACGCCCACAGCGAGTACCGCGGCGATCACCGCGGTGGGCATCTGGAGCACTTTTATCAGCCTTGGTTTCCCGATCCTGGGTGTTGTCGCCTTGACCTTGGCCGGCGGCGAAAACTCGTACACCACGATCGGCCTGCTTGGCCTGGCCATCTTGATCGTGTCCATCGTGCTCTTCGTGATGGTCATGCGGTCCGAACGCCTGGCCAGTTCCTTGGGGCGTCTCGGCAACAAGCTGATTAACCCACTGCGCGGCAAGATCAAGGCCCTGGCCACTATTGACCTTGTTCCGCCGCTGACCAAGTTCCGTACTGACATGTATGGCCTGCTCAAGGCTCGCTGGGCGGCGATTACCGGTGCTCAGATCGCGGTCTCGCTCACTCAGTTCCTGATCCTGTACGTAGCTCTGCGAGGTGTTCAGGGCTGGGATGAGCCGGGAACCTCGCTGATCGCGGCCTTCGCGGCCTTCGGCATCAGTCAGATCATGCTGATGGTGCCGATCACCCCGGGCGGCCTGGGCACTGTCGATGCGCTGATGATCACCATCTTGGTCAGTCTCGGCGCCTCGAAAGGTGATGCCACCGCGGCCGATCTCGTCTGGCGAGCCAGTTCCTACGTTCCGCAGATCATCGTCGGCATCGGCTGCCTAATCGGCTGGTACCGAAAGGCCGGGGAGCGGTTCGCTACAACCAAATAATCCACGTTTTGGGTTTCGGCGTGTCGGTGTCGAGGCACTGGCGGGGTACGCTTAAGGTTCTGTCAGATCGGTCGTCGCAGGAGGGGAAGCCTTCGACGGCCGATCCCTTTTTTCCACAGTGGTGACTAGCCGCCCACAGATGAACTGCGCTCAATCGCGAATGCTCGATTGGCCCGCACAGTGTGCGGATGGACCTTCCTGATCTTGTTCTTGCCGGGCCGGACTCAATTGCCGCGAGCATTCCGTACATCATCGGATTCACTCCGCACGACAGTCTCGTCGTGATGTGGTTGCACGATGGTCGGGTTCGACTCACGATGCGGATGGATCTGCCGCCCACCGAGGCACTGCTTGATGACTGGGCAGATGCAGTCATGGCACATCGATCGTTCAGCGCGGAGGTGATCCTCTGTGTCGTTCCAGCAGTCGGTGACCCCCCGCGTGATCGCGATGGTGAGTTGCACTCGAGTGCGCTGATGGCGGCTTTGCTGGAACAACTCGGCGAAACCGACTGCCACGTGCGTGATGCATTGCTCCTTGCTGAAGACAAATGGTGGAGCTATCTCTGCGAGGAGCCGGAATGCTGCTCGGCCGCGGGCACCCCGATCGATCCGGGGATCGCCGAGGGGGTGGCTGCCCGATTCACCCTCGCCGGGGTCGCCCGCCTCCCTGATCGCGAGGCGGTCATCGCGGTCTGCGCCCCCGACCTCGGTAGGCAGGCGAAGAATCGCATCCGGGTTCGAGAGGCAGTCCGTGCGCGAGCCGACAGGTGCGCTCAGTCCGGCAACCAACGTCTGGAGTGGGATATCTGGCGCGATGAGTCCATCGCTCTCGTGCTCGACTCGCTGACACAAAGTGCAGGGACCGGCACAGATCGTGAAGCCGAGATCTTGATCGCGCTGTGCGATGTGCGGGTGCGCGACACCGTGCTGTGGGAGATCGCACACTCCGGTCGCCATGACCCACACCAAGCGTTTGAGTCAGCAGCTGCATTGCTGCGCGGCGCTCCTGCAGGGATGATCGCCCCCATCGGAACGGTGACCGGCCTACTGGGTTGGCTGATCGGCGATGGGGTTCGGGCGGTGGCGGCGTTGGAGCGCGTATGGGCCGAAGATCGCGACTACTCGCTGGCTGAACTGCTGGGTCGGTCAATTCACGCAGGCCTGCCGCCTTCGAGCTGGCGGGACATGATGCGCGGCCTCACCCGCGAGGCGTGCCGCGGAGCTCAGGTTCGCCCGTCGGTGCTTGACGTCAGCTGAACTCGAGGGTGTGCTCCCGTTCGCCCTGTGCTACTTTTTCCGCAGGTCACGAGTACCAGCGTTAAGTCTCGGCTAGCTGGACGGCAACCCTCCACCGCGGTGGGGTGCTCCGAGAGAAGACCTGGCCCCTTCGGGGGCAAGCGCGGGTCTGGCGAAAGCCAAGGCCCAACTGAAGGCATAGTCAACGACGTACGCATGTCGCGTACCCGAATCAGTAGGAGTTCTCATGAGCAACACCTGGTCTTTCGACACTCTCCAGATCCACGCCGGCCAAGCACCCGACGCGACTACCAACGCCCGTGCATTGCCGATCTACATGACTACCTCATACGTCTTCAACGACACGGCACATGCGGCGAACCTGTTCGCGCTGAAGGAACTGGGCAATATCTACACCCGCATCATGAACCCGACCCAGGCCGCTGTCGAGGATCGCGTCGCAGCACTCGAAGGTGGTCTCGCGGCTCTGCTCGTGGCCTCCGGCCAAGCGGCCGAGACCCTGGCGATCTTGAACATCGCAGAATCCGGCGATCACATCGTCTCGAGCCCCTCGCTCTATGGCGGCACCTACAACCTGTTCCACTACACGCTGCCGAAGCTCGGCATCGAGGTCTCGTTCGTGGAGAACCCCGATGATCTCGACTCGTGGCGTGCTGCCATTCGGCCGAACACGAAGGCCTTCTTCGGAGAGTCGATCTCGAACCCGAAGAACGACATTCTCGATATCGAAGGTGTGGCCACGGTCGCCCACGAGTTCGGTGTTCCGCTGATTATCGACAACACGGTCGCTACCCCGTACCTGATGAAGCCCCTCGAGTTCGGCGCCGACATCGTCGTGCACTCCGCAACCAAGTACCTCGGTGGTCACGGCACTGCGATCGCCGGCGTCATCGTCGACGGTGGAACCTTCGATTACGCGCAGTACCCCGATCGCTTCCCGAACTACAACCAGCCTGATCCGAGCTACCACGGCCTCGTCTACGCGCGAGACCTTGGCGTAGGTGGCGCATTCGGCGTGAATCTCTCATTCATCCTGAAGTCCCGCGTTCAGCTGCTTCGCGATCTTGGTGCGGCTGCGTCACCGTTCAACGCGTTCCTCATCGCACAGGGCATCGAGACTCTTTCCCTGCGCGTGCAGCGTCATACTGAGAACGCTCTCGCAGTGGCGAAGTTCCTCGAGGCACACCCGCAGGTCGTGTCGGTCAACTACGCCGGACTGGCGTCAAGCCCCTGGCACAACCGGGCGAAGAAGTACGCACCCAAGGGCACCGGCGGCGTGCTCAGCTTCGAGATCGTCGGCGGACTCGAGGCGGGTCAGAAGTTCGTCGAAGGCCTGCAGCTGCACAGCCACGTCGCGAACATCGGTGACGTGCGCAGTCTGGTCATTCATCCGGCCTCAACCACTCACTCGCAGCTGACCCCGGAGGAGCAGGTCACCGCCGGTGTCACCCCTGGCCTCGTGCGACTGGCTGTCGGCATCGAGGACATCAACGACATCCTCGCCGACATCGAGCTCGGCTTCGCCGCGGCGAAGGCGTAGTTCTTTCAACATGTCCGGCCACGAGTACGGTCCACTGACCTACGACGGTCTCCCTCCCGCCAGCGCCGCCTGGCGAGAGGGGGATCCGCCGGGTAGCAGGCTGTTCCTCGACACCGGCGCATTCACCACTGACTCCGGCTTTGAGTTCCCGTCAGTGCGCATTGCGTACGAGACCTGGGGCACTTTAGATGCCGATGGAAGCAATGCGGTGTACGTCGCGCACGCTTTGACCGGTGATTCGCATGTGTGCGGCCCGGCTGGCCCCGGTCACAAGACAGCCGGCTGGTGGGACGGCCTCGTGGGCTCGGGTAAGGCGATCGACACCGATCAGTGGTTCGTCGTCTGCGCGAATGTCATTGGCGGCTGTCAGGGCACGACCGGGCCGGCAAGCCTGGCGCCGGATGGCAGGCCGTGGGGGAGTCGATTCCCTGTTGTCACGGTCTCCGACATGGTGCGCATCGAGCATCGACTCACCGATGCACTCGGCATCGACACGTGGGCGATCATGCTCGGCCCTTCACTCGGCGGAATGCGCGTTCTGGAGTGGCTGGTCCGATACCCAGAACGCGTGCGCAGCGGGCTGGTTCTTGGAACGACGGCCGCAGTGACCGCTGACGAGATCGGCACCCATGAGGTGCAACTGTCGGCTATTCGCTCCGACCCTCGATTCAATGGCGGAGATTTCTATGACGCCGCTGACGGAGAGGGCCCGCACGTAGGCATGGGCATCGCCAGGCGGATTGCGCACCTGACCTATCGCAGCGAGATTGAGTTGGCGGAGCGCTTCGGACGCAATGCGCAGCCCGGTGAGGATCCCTACTCCGGTGGCCGGTTCGAGGTGTCCTCGTATCTCGATCATCATGCCGACAAGTTGGCCCGCCGATTCGACGCGAACACCTACATCGCACTCACCGACGCGATGAGCCTTTTTGATCTCGGACGTGGACGAGGCGGCGTGCCGCAGGCCCTGAGTGCCATCAAAGCTCCGCTGACTGTGGTGGCCATCGACTCCGACCGGCTCTTCCCGAAGCGACTGCAGGAGGAGATCGTCGAGCTCACCCCGGGCACCGATGGTCTGCACGTTGTGACGTCGCTCTTTGGCCACGATGGCTTCCTCGTCGAGGACGATCAGGTAGCTGGTTTCGTGGCTCATTCACTCGCGCGCATTCCGGAGTAATCCACAGCCTGCAATTCAGCCCTTCCTGTCGCCCTGCGACGTGCTTACGGTCGAGCTATGCGATTTCCCCTACGACTGCTTGCCACGGTTCTCACCTCGTGCGTCGTCCTATGTCTGACACCACCTGCCTCGGCGGTCGAGGTAGGCGCTGGCGGTGATCGGTACACAGGGACAGGCGGGCTAGTACTGCCCGCGGGCAGCGACGTCGGCAGCCGCCGGGAGGCTGCCGAGTGCGCGGGATGTCGTTGGGCACTCAGTGACCCCTGTTCCGCCGACGGTGGCCCCTGCCTGGCTGTCACTCGCGGCTGCGCCCAGATGGCCTACCTGCTGCGGCTGCGGTTATCGACCGACGGTGGTGCCACCTGGTCGGATAGGGGTCTGGTCTGCATTCCGCCCTCGGGCCCTGTCACTGTTGCTGACATCAGGACCGAGGTTCGTCGCCAGTTCGAACGGCTCGTGCCGGCTCTGGAGCCTCGGATCCAGCCCGCTCGAGGTGTCGTGACCCAGATCCCGGTCAATTTCATCAGCGGGCACCCAGCCGGCCTGGCACCCAGCAGCCATCAGATCCTCGGTCGGTCAGTGGTGCTTCGCCCCTCGGTGAGCTGGTCCTGGGATTTCGGTGACGGGGCCGTTGTTCGGTCTGACCAGCCCGGCTCGGCCTACCCCACAGGCACGATTAGGCACCCCTACCGCCGGGCGGGCGTTCTGGTTGCCGTCGTGAGAGCCCAATGGTCAGGCACGTTCGAGACGGACGGACTTGGTCCATTCCCGGTGGGCGGTGGCATCTGGCAGTCTGCCGCGGTGCAGGTGCCGGTGGGCGAGGGTCGGGCCGTGTTGGTCCCCTGAAGGTCCCATGGCACAATGGGTGAATTCCACGGCCCGTCCAAGACATAAGTCTTGACACGGGCTTCCTTCGTGGCCGTTTAGCGAAAGGGCTGGCGAGAGTGCCGACTAAGTCAACTGCCAAGAAGACCGCTGCAGCGAAGAAGGCTGTTCCTGCGAAAAAGGCTGCGCCGGTCAAGAAGGCCGTTCCCGCGAAGAAGGCTGCGCCGGTCAAGAAGGTTGCGGCAGCGAAGAAGGCTGCGCCGGTCAAGAAGGCCGTTCCCGCGAAGAAGACTGCGCCGGTCAAAAAGGTTGCGCCAGCGAAGAAGGCCGTTCCCGCGAAGAAGGTTGCGCCCGCCAAAAAGGCAGCACCCGCAGCAGCTAAGACGGTTGCGCCAGCGAAGAAGGCGGCACCCGCCCCCGCCGCAAAGGGTAAGAAGGCATCAGCGAAGGGCGATGCGCTGGTCGAGGTCCTCGAGACCGAAGACGGCGTAGTAGTCGTCGATGCTGATGATGTCGATGAGGCCGAGCTTGAGGTCGTTGCCGAACTCGTGGTCGAGCTCGAAGCTGATCTTGCGGAGGATCTTGCTGCCGTAGCCGACGAGGTCGCCGAGGAGGTCGCCGCACCGGCGGCAGCAGAGGCCGAGGAAGAGGGCTTCGTCATCTCCGATGTCGATGACACCGACGAGCCCGTGCAGACAGTGACCGTCGCCGGCGCTACCGCAGACCCGGTCAAGGATTACCTGAAGCAGATCGGCAAGGTTCCGCTGCTGAACGCCGAGCAGGAAGTCTCGCTGGCCAAGCGCATTGAGGCTGGCCTGTTCGCCGAGGAGCTCGTGAACTCGGGTAAGAAGATCGACAAGAAGCTCCTGCGCGATTACGAGTACATCGCCCTTGATGGTCGTCGTGCCAAGAACCACCTCCTTGAGGCGAACCTTCGTCTCGTGGTCTCGCTGGCCAAGCGCTACACCGGTCGCGGCATGCTCTTCCTCGATCTCATCCAGGAAGGCAATCTCGGCTTGATCCGTGCGGTCGAGAAGTTCGACTACACCAAGGGCTACAAGTTCTCGACCTACGCGACCTGGTGGATCCGCCAGGCCATCACTCGCGCCATGGCCGACCAGGCACGCACGATCCGTATCCCGGTGCACATGGTCGAGGTCATCAACAAGCTCGCTCGCGTGCAGCGGCAGATGCTGCAGGATCTCGGTCGCGAACCTACGCCCGAGGAGCTCGCCCGCGAGCTCGATATGACACCCGAGAAGGTCGTCGAAGTTCAGAAGTACGGTCGCGAGCCGATCTCCTTGCACACTCCGCTGGGCGAGGAAGGTGACAGTGAGTTCGGTGACCTCATCGAGGATTCCGAGGCCATCGTTCCCTCCGATGCTGTCTCGTTCACACTGCTGCAGGAGCAACTCGAGTCAGTTCTCGACACCCTGAGCGATCGCGAGGCCGGTGTGGTGCGTATGCGCTTCGGCCTGACCGACGGACAGCCCAAGACTCTTGACGAGATTGGCAAGGTCTACGGGGTTACCCGTGAGCGCATCCGCCAGATCGAGAGCAAGACAATGTCGAAGCTGCGCCACCCATCGCGCTCGCAGGTCCTGCGCGACTACCTCGACTAGAAGGTCACTCGCCCCGGAAGTTCGCTGGGCGACGACCGACGAACGCGGCTCGACCTTCACGGAAGTCGTCGCTGGCCCAGGCCTGCTTGCGCATCCGAAGCAATGCGTCAGTATCCGATTCACCGGGTGAGGTCTGAGCCGCAATCTCGGCCTTGATTGACCTCAGGGACAGTGGCGCACGCGAAGCTATGGTGCGCGCCATGGCGTGAGCTGTTTCGCTGGCGGCTTCGGGGGAGTCGCAGAGCGCGTTGACAACGCCTAGGCGCTCGAGTCGGGCAGCTGTGACTGACTCACCCGTGAAGAACATCTCGCGGGCGATGTTGACCGGCAGAGCTGCCAAGAAGTCGGCGATGCCAGCCGAGTCGTAAGCCACTCCAAGTTTCGCGGGAGTGATGGCGAATGAGGCTTCACTTGTCGCCACGACCAGGTCGCAGGCCAGGGCCAGATTGCAACCGCCACCCCAGGCTCCTCCATCGACGACGGCAATCACGGGGATGGGGAGTTCTCGCACCGTCGAGAGGGCTCGATCGAAGGGGCTGGAGGCCGGATCGGGCATTGATCCGTCAGTCGGGAGTGAGGTGATGTCAAAGCCGGCGCACCAGACCCCCGATGAAGTGCGAGCTCCGAGGATCACAACTCGCGAGACCCGGGCTGCGTCAGTCAGTGCCTCGATGAGTTCATTGAGCAGTGCGTCATTGAGGGCATTGCGCCGCTCTGGGTTGGCAAGATCGATATGCGTGATGAGGCCGTCAGATGAAACTGACAGAAAGTCGTACGTAGGCAAGAAGTGGCTAGCGCTCGTCGACCGGGGCGACGGCAGTCAACTTGTGGGTCTCATCGAGAACCTCGGCCGCCTGCGGGCGCAGCTTCTCTTCGTGCGCATTCCAGTGATGGCTGCAGAACATGAGATCAGAACCGCCGGTGAGCACGACGCGCACATAAGCCTGTGCGCCGCAGCGATCGCAGCGATCGGTAGCGCTCAGGACAGGAGTAGCGAATGTCGTGGTCATGCTCTACCTCCGTAATCGGCCAGTTCTTAACTGGAGTAACAGTCTCCCATGGTGCGCCTATTCCCGAGTCGCCACGCCGACCGCGTTCGCCCACAGCGCAGGGCGCTCGTTCCTTTGTGAAATCGTTCACCTCGATGGTGGACCGCCATGTCGGTCAGCCGATCTTCGGCCCTCGCGCAATAGGTTCGCATCATGGCTGCCACTCCCAAGACCCGAGCTCCCCAGGAGCCTGCGGGCTATTCGGCCAAGAACCTGGCCGTCCTCGAGGGTTTAGAGGCCGTACGCAAGCGGCCAGGCATGTACATCGGCTCCAATGACGGCCGTGGCCTCATGCACTGCCTCTGGGAGATCGTCGACAACGCAGTCGATGAGGCTCTAGGTGGCCATTGCTCCTCGATCATCATCACCTTGCATCCCGATGGCTCCGCAGAGGTCGCAGATGACGGTCGCGGCATCCCCGTCGACATTGAGCCCAAGACCAAGCTCACCGGCGTCGAGGTCGTGCTCACCAAGCTCCACGCCGGCGGCAAGTTCGGCGGAGGCTCGTACGCCGCCTCGGGTGGATTACATGGCGTAGGTGCCTCGGTGGTCAACGCCCTCTCCGCTCGCCTCGACGTCGAGGTCGATCGCGGCGGCAAGATTCACCTGATGTCGTTCAAGCGCGGAGTGCCCGGCATCTTCGATGCCGAAGGCCCCGACGCGGATTTCGCCAAGAAGAGCGGCCTCCAGATCGGCGGCAAGTGCCCGCGCACTCGCACGGGCACGCGCGTGCGCTGGTGGGCCGATAAGCAGACCTTCACCAAGGACGCCGCCTACGACCGCGAGCAACTGCGTGACCGTGCCATCCAGAGCACCTTTCTCGTGCCTGGTCTCAAGATCACCGTGCGTGACTTTCGCGATGCATCCGATGTCCTGGAGGAGACCTTCCAGCACAAGGGGGGCATCGGCGAGTACGTCGAATCGATCTCCACCGGTGAGCCAGTGTGCTCGGTCATTCGACTTCAGGGCTCGGGCCACTTTGCCGAGACGGTGCCCGTGCTCGACGACAAGGGCCACATGCACTCGCAGGAGGTTCAGCGAGATCTCGGCGTTGATATCGCCCTGCGCTGGGATACCGGCTACGACAGCAACCTTCGCTCCTTCGTCAATGTCGTGGCCACGCCCAAGGGCGGCACGCACGTCATGGGCTTCGAACGCAGCATCGTCAAGGTATTCAACGACCAATTGCGTGCGGCCAAGATCCTTCGGGCTACCGAGGACAACATCACCAAGGACGACGTCACCGAAGGCCTCACGGCCGTCGTGGCTATCCGCTTGGCCGAACCGCAGTTCGAGGGTCAGACCAAGGAAATCCTCGGCACGCCAGCCGCAACGCGAATAGTCGGCAACATCGTGGCCAAGGAGCTCGCCGCGTGGTTCGCAAATCCGCCGCGTGGAGAGAAAGCGGCCGCCAAGGCTGTGCTCGATAAGTCCGCCAATGCCATGCGTGCTCGCATCGCCGCCCGCACCCACCGCGATACCCAGCGTCGAAAGACTGCGCTCGAGTCGTCGGCCTTGCCGGCGAAGCTGGTGGACTGCCGCGCAGATGATGTCGAGCGCACTGAACTGTTCATCGTGGAGGGCGACAGCGCCCTGGGCACGGCCAAGGTGGCCCGCAACGCTGACTACCAGGCGCTGCTGCCGATCCGCGGCAAGATCCTCAACGTCCAGAAGTCGTCGCTGGCGGACATGCTCAAGAACAATGAGTGCGCATCGATCATCCAGGTGATCGGCGCGGGGTCAGGGCGTTCATTCGAACTCGACCAGGCGCGATACGGCAAGGTCATTCTGATGTCCGATGCCGACGTCGATGGCGCCCATATCCGCTGCCTGCTGCTCACCTTGATCCACCGCTATATGCGTCCGCTGCTTGACGCGGGTCGAGTCTTCGCAGCCGTGCCGCCGCTGCACCGCCTGGAGATCATCAACGCCGGCAGCAAGGCCAACGAGGTGATCTACACCTACTCCGACGCCGAGATGAAGTCCCTGCTGATCGACGCCGACAAGCGTGGAAAGAGAGTCAAGGATCCCGTGCAGCGTTACAAGGGCCTCGGTGAGATGGATGCCTCCCAGCTCCGTGAGACCACCATGGATCCCGCGCACCGAACGCTGCGCCGCATTTCGGTCACTGATGCCCATGCCGCCGAGGAGGTCTTCGACCTGCTGATGGGCAATGACGTAGCGCCGCGCAAGGAGTTCATCGTCGATGGCGCCGCGGGCCTTGATCGCGATCGCATTGACGCATAGGCGCGGCGATTAGCCGATTTGGCAGATTGCTCAGCCCTGATGGATGTTCAGTCGACCAGTACGCACGTCGTAGATCGCTCCACCGACCTGCAGATTTCGCGGCAATAGTGGAAATGCGCGAATGCGATCAAGGTCAGTCTGTAGGGCTGCCACCTGGTTGTCGACTGTTCGGAACTCCATGCTGCGGGTGTCGACGTCGAATCGCTCCTTGATCTCCGCGTGAATTGCCGCCTCGGTGCCACTGGCCATCTTGCACTCGGTATGCGGCATCACGAGCACGCGATTGACGTTCAGCAGGTAGGTAGCCAGCACCAAGGTGCGCAGGACGTCGTCGGTGACTCGCGCACCGGCGTTTCGAATGATCTTGACGTCTCCGGGCTCCATGCCGACAACTGCCAGTGGAGCGATTCGGCTATCCATGCAGGTGATGATCGCCAGACCCTTGGCTGCGATTCCGGTCAATGCACTCGAGGTGAATCCGGCTTCGTGAGCGGCATTGCTGACCAGGACGTCGGCGAAGGCTTCAGAGGGGAATTCAGTCATGGCCGAACTCTAGGGGGACATCCCAAGGAGCGGCCAACATCTGGCTCCAGATCAGGTACGTGGTCATCGTCACAGTGGCGTGGATGCGGCCCTGCGCGCCCTGGACTGTGGCATCGTTCGGGGACCAGCACGCCCCATGGAGGAGTCGAAATGTCGCGAGCGCTCAGAGTTGCTGTCATCGGATCAGGCCCGTCGGGCATGTATGCCGCTGACGCCCTGGTCAGCCAAACCGACATTCCCGTAACGATCGACGTCATTGACAAGTTGCCCGTGCCCTTTGGCCTGGTGCGTTACGGGGTCGCACCGGATCACCACAGCATCCGTTCGGTGCGCGACACCCTCGACAAGATCCTCGACAAGCCGGGAGTTCGCTTCGTAGGCAACCTCGAGGTCGGAACCGACATCAGTGTTGCCGAATTGCATGAGTACTTCGATGCGGTCATCTTCACGTACGGAGCCTCCCGTGATCGCCGCCTCGGTATCCCGGGCGAGGATCTCGCCGGCAGTGTCGCGGCCACCGATTTCGTTGCTTGGTACTGCGGGCACCCCGAGGCTGACCGGGCTGAGTTCGAGTCGCTCGTCCCCACCGCTACATCTGCAGTGGTCGTTGGCGTCGGCAACGTGGCTGTCGACGTCACGCGAGTGCTGGGCAAGACGGTCGCCGAGCTCAATGACACCGACATGCCCCAGCACGTGTTCGACACCCTCGACAAGAGCGGAATCACAGATATCTATGTGCTCGGCCGTCGTGGCCCTGCGCAGGCCACGTTCACGACCAAGGAGCTCAAGGAACTCGGTGAGCTCGCAGATGCCGACGTGATCATTGACCCCGCCGTCATGGAGCTAGACGCGTTCAGTCTCGAGCAGGCAGCCTCCGACAAGGCGACGGCCCGCAATGTTGAGGTCATGCGCGAGTGGTCCACTCGTACCCCCGAAGGTAAGCGTCGCCGCATCCACATGCACTTCTTCGCGCGCCCTGTCGAGATGACAGGTGATGATCGTGTTCGCCAGGTAGTCGTCGAGCGCACCGCGCTCGATGCCACCGGTGGAGCCTCAGGCACTGGCGAGATGTACACGGTTGACGCTGACTTCGTCGTACGCAGCGTTGGCTACCGTGGCACGGCGCTCGACGAGGTGCCCTTCGACTCCGGGAAGAACGTGATCCCGAGCGTTGAGGGTCGTGTACAGCGCGATGGCGTGACCGTGCCAGGCGAATACGTTGCCGGGTGGATCAAGAGAGGCCCGACCGGCATCATCGGAACGAACAAGAAGTGCGCAGTAGGCACCGTTGCATCGCTGATCGAGGATGTCAGTGCGAACTTGCTGCCATCAGCCCCGCACGGAACGATCGAGGAGTTCGATGCACGCATCGCGGCTCTGGAGACTGTAGACACCGAGGGCTGGCGGTCGATTGACAAGGCTGAGCGTGCTCTGGGCGAGTCAGCAGGCCGTGCCCGCACGTCGATTCACACCGCCGACGGCATGCTGTCAGCGGCGAAGGCCTAGCGCCAGTTCGCTATCTCCGACATGGCCACGGGCACCCATGCGGTACCCGTGACAGGATCCTTGCCACATGACTCTGCTCGCTCAGGAATCTCCTGAGTACGCACCGTGACCCGCCAACTGCGGCCGTCGCTGTGGCGCACTTCGGCCACCAGCTGAGCCAGATTCTCGAATCGCACGCCTGGGCGGGCCGGAACGGCACGATCATCGATGACCCACAACACGTCGAGTGCATTTTCGGCACGTTCGTCAATGGAACTGCGCACGTGCGCCTCAGCCGCTTGCAGGGGCTGCGGCCACGCTGACCGCCCGCGGTATGAATCCGTGGTGAGTTCACGGGCAAAGGCAGCCGCGTGGATCTCGAGGGCGCGCTCGGGCGTCAGTCGACCCCAGACGGCTCCGGAGGGGATGGTGAGCGCTGTCGGGGCGAAACGGTGCCCGCCTAGATGACTGCATTCCCACACCGACGAGCGAGTCTCGGCCGGCAGCGCTTGATGCACGGCCGCGATGAGCGCGCGACCGTGGATGGCACAACAGGTATCGCGGCCGCTGTGTGTGCAAATGAACATGGTCGGGTCGGCAATCTTGGTTCCGATGGGCGGCAGTTGGCCCTGTGCCATGGCCGCGTAATCCCACGTGGCGAGTTCAGCGAGATCGCGGATGAGTCCGTGGCGCATCCAGCAGTCACCGGGGCTGGTGTGCACCACCCACACGTTGTGCTCAGTCTGGTTGCGATCAGTGCGATCGGGATGTCGGGCGAGGAGCAGCGAGGTGCCAGTGCCCTCGGCGCGTTCAAGGAGCTGTTGCCCGAGAACTGGATCGATGGTGCTCTCCAGCAGTGCCTGTGATCCCCAGGGCCCCGGCTGCTCGATGATCACCCAGCACTGCGCCACCTGCGCGGTGCCGGCCAGGGGCTCGTGAGCTGCGAGTGAGTCGAGGGAGCAGGCGCTCATCAGATTGACCCGCCGACACCGGCGATGGGTGCGGTACCTGCAACGCCCGTGCCGTCGCGGCGATCATCGATCGCCGGAAGCTCGACAGCGACACCTGACGCTGTGGCCGCCCGAGGCGGAGAGCTGACTGCCCAGGCACCGATGAGGGAGTCTTCGCCCGAGCGCAGCTTGTGGCAGCGCACGCCTGCTGTTGCACGGCCCTTCGCGGGATACTCACCAAATGCGGTGACCTTGATGCTGCCCGCGTCTGTACCCGGCAGTGCACTCGAGGAGCCCGCGATCGTGACAATGCAGGCCTGAGTCGGATCGGTGACGACCGAGAAGCCGAGCACTTCGTCCCCGGCGCCGAGCTTGATGCCTGCCATGCCTGCCGCAGCGCGACCTTGGGGTCGCACGGCGCTCGCGGGGAAGTGCAGCAGCTGTGCCTGGGCGGTGATGATTACGAGTTCAGCAGATTCAGCGGTTGCCTCGTCGAGTGCTGTCGCGCCGATCACGGCGTCTTTGTCGTCAAGACGAATGACGTCCCAGGAGTCCTTGTTCGACAGTGCATCAGGCTGCACGCGCTTGATAACACCGGAGCGAGTCGCCAGTGCAATGCCGCAGTCAAGGGGAGTCAGGCACAGCACCGATTCGCCTTTGGGCAGGTCGATAAATGCGCCAAGTGGTGCGCCGGCCGACAGGGCTGGTGTGCCGTGGACCGCAGGCAGCGATGGGATATCCAGTACCGACATCCGAATGACCCGTCCGGCACTCGTGACCAGTCCGATGTGCCCGCGGGTGGTGGCGGGAGCATGAGAGGTGATCACGTCGTGCTTGGCGCGCGTGGCCTCGGGATCGGATGCCAGCTGAGTGTCAGAGGTGCGGGCAACTAGGCCAGTACTCGACATCAGCACGATGCATGGCTCATCCTCAACCTCAAGCGACACTGCGGCACTGGGGATAGCGACGCTGCCTTCCATCAACAAGGTGCGTCTTGGTGTGGCATGTGCCTTAGCCACGGCGGCAAGTTCATCGGAGACGACCGTACGTAGGGCGTTGTCGTCATCGATGATCGCGGTCAATGCCTCGATGTCGCCGCTCAGGCCGTCAGCCTCCTTTTCTAGCTCGATGCGCGAGAACTTCGTGAGTCGGCGCAGCGGCATGTCCAGGATGTAAGTCGCCTGGGTGTCGGAGAGATCGAAGACATCGATGAGACGCTGTTTCGCCGAGGTGGCGTCATCGGACTCGCGGATGAGTTGAATGACTTCATCGATAGCGAGGATGGCGACGAGCAGACCTTCAACGATGTGCAGGCGATCTTGGGCCTTCGCGCGACGGAAGCGGCTGCGGCGAAGAACAACCTCGAAGCGATGCGCAAGGAACACGTGCAGCATGTCGAGGAGGCCGAGGGTCTGAGGCTGGCCCTGCACGAGTGCTACCGCGTTGATGTTCACGCTGTCTTCCATTGGTGTGAGCTTGAAGAGCTGCTCGAGCACTGCCTCAGGGTTGAAGGCGCTCTTGATCTCGATCACGAGGTTTAATCCTGAGTCGCCATCGGTGAGGTCGATGACGTCGGCGATGCCCTGCAGTTTCTTGGCCTGTACGAGATCCTTGATGCGCTCGATGATGCGCTCGGGGCCAACATTCATGGGCAGCTCGGTGACGACGATGCCCTTGCGTCGCGGGCTGACCTGCTCGATGCGTGTGCGGGCACGCACCTTGAACATGCCTCGCCCTGACTCGTAGGCATCACGAATGCCGTCGAGGCCGATGATCACGCCTCCGCCGGGAAGGTCAGGGCCCGGGATGAACCGCATGACTTCGTCGAGGCTCGCCTTGGGCTTCTTGATCAGGTGGCGAGCGGCACCGACGACCTCGCCGAGGTTGTGCGGCACGAGATTGGTGGCCATGCCCACCGCAATCCCTGATGCGCCATTGACAAGCAGGTTCGGAATGGCAGCCGGCAAGACGGCGGGCTCGGTCTCGCGGCCGTCATAGTTGGCGACGAAGTCGACGACGTCCTCATCGAGGCTCGTGGTCATGTCGAGGGCGGCTGGAGCCAGTCTGGCTTCGGTGTAGCGCATTGCTGCCGGTCCATCATCAGCCGAACCGAAGTTGCCGTGGCCATCGATCATCGGCAGGCGAAGGGAGAACGGCTGGGCCATACGCACGAGGGCGTCGTAGATGGCGGAGTCTCCGTGCGGATGCAGGCGGCCCATGACATCGCCGACCACGCGTGCACTCTTGACATGACCTCGGTCGGGGCGCAAGCCCATCTGCGACATTTGGAACAAGATGCGTCGTTGCACGGGCTTGAGGCCATCGCGGGCGTCGGGGAGAGCGCGTGAGTAGATGACCGAGTACGCGTACTCGAGGAAGGAGCTGCGCATTTCCTCGGAGACGTCGATGTCGACGATGCGGCCGTCCCCGGCGGGGGAGGCCTTGGCGGTGCGCCGTGCCACGTGGTGCCCTTCGTTGACTGAGCCCTCATTGTCCTGGCTCGACCCCGTGCAGCCGTGCTCCGACACCCACGGCCATGAGGCAGCCTTGGGGCCCGCGGCGCATGGTGTGCGTCTGCCATGATGGACCCATGAGTCAGGCCACCCTCGACGAGCAACTGCGCACCGATATCCAGCGCAGCGGGTACTACCCCGATCTCGTCTCGGACGCCCTGAGCACTGCGCTGGCCGGAGAGTCCCTCGCCGCGTATGTCGTCCACCACGAGGCAACGTTTGAGCGCGATGAGTTGCGTCGGCACGTCACCGTTCTTGCCCTGACCCCGACCAGATTGATCGTCGGCCACACCGATGAGCACCCCGCTGACGAGACACATCCCACTCCCACCGCGTCGGCCTCCACCGAGGCGGTGCGCATCGAACGCGTTGACTCGGTCGTGGTGACCCGCGTCGTGGGCGAACCCGCACGCCATCAGCCCGGGGGTGCAGCTTCCGAGGTCGTGCTCACCATTGGGTGGGGTGCAGTCAGCCGCATCGATCTCGAGCCGGCCACCTGTGGCGATCCCTCATGCGAGGCTGACCACGGATACACCGGAACCTCCAGCAACGATGATCTCTCCTTGCGCGTGTCCGAAGTGGCCGACGGTGCAGAGGTCGTTGAGCAGGCCCTGGCCTTCGCTGCGGCCCTGTCGCACGCCACCGCAGCACGCCTGCGCTAGTGCGCGGCCTGGCCGACGTTCCGGCTTCAGCAGCGGCGTCCCTCGGAATTCCCGGTTTCACCGACACCCTCGGCATGGGGGATGCCCAGCACGCGGTCATCATCTTGATCGATGGCCTTGGCTGGAACTCGCTGATCACGCATCGAGATCTCGCACCATGCCTGTCTTCGGATCGTCATGTCGCTACCGAGATCTCCACCGTGTTTCCGTCGACCACGCCTGCGGGGCTCGGCACACTGGGAACGGGGCTACTGCCAGGCGCACACGGACTCGTGGGCGCGAGCTTTTGGCTACCGGAAGCTGAAGAGATCTTGACTCCATTGCACTGGAATGACGGCGTGACGCCGGTAGCAGTGCAGCCGGAGCGCACGATTTTCGAAAGCGCAGCCCTGGAAGGAGTCGAAGTGACGACCTTGGCCCCGGGCAAGTACTCCGATTCGGGGCTTACTCGGGCGGTTCTTCGCGGTGGCACCTATGAAGCAGCTGAGACGATCGCTGCGCGTGTTGAGCATGCCCATCGTCTCGTGCGGTCCTCAACTCGAACGCTGACATACGTGTACTGGCCTGATCTCGATCGCACCGGTCATGCCAAGGGCGTGGGATCGCGGCAATGGCAGGCGGACCTTCGTCGGGTTGATCGGCTCGTGGAGCAAGTGTCGGAAACGTTGCCGGCAAACGCTGTGGCGATCGTGACAGCGGATCACGGCATGGTGAACTGCGACGAGCGTGTGAGCATCGATGATGATTCGGTGCTGTCGTCGGGCATCGTGCGAATAGCTGGCGAGCCGCGAATGCGCCATGTGTACGTGCGTGAGGGCGCGGTCTCCGACGTTGTCGTGGCCTGGCGTCAGCGGCTGGCCGGCAAGGTTGACATCCGTACTCGCGAGGAGCTCATTGACTCCGGTCTGCTCGGAGAGGTGGAACCCGATATCGCCGAGCGCATCGGAGACTTCGTAGCGATCTCGCGGGGGACTACCGCGCTATCGAGCTCATTCGACACGAGGGTCTCAGCACTGGTCGGTCAGCACGGAGCGCTTAGCGATGACGAGATGAGAATCCCCGCGATCGTGATGCGAGGCAGCGGAAACTGACCTACTGGTCGTCTCCTCGGGTGGCCCCGAAAAGAATTTCGTCCCAGCTCGGAACACTTGCGCGGCGCCCCTTTGCCTTGGGCTTGGCAGCCTTCTTCGTGGGCGCCTTGACCGCAGGCACATCGAGGGTCTCCTGCACGTTCGATGCAGTCGATTCGACGATGAACTCGGTCTCAACAACTTCAATAACTTCGACGATCTCTTCACGTGCGATGGTGATGGTCTCGTTGGGTTCGCTGGGTACCGCTACGAGATGCGGCCGGCTCAGCGACTGGGACGATCGCAGCGCTTCGATGATCTCGGCGTCGTCAACGACGGCAACCTGTGCATCGTCAGTGATGAAGTCGATCTCGTCGGGCTCCGGCTCGACCGCAGTGACACCCATCAGGTGGCGCGCAGTCTCATCGAGAGGGTGCAGGTTGCTGCCCGCATTGTCGAAGGTCCAGTTCGCTCGCGCATTGCCTGCGCCACGGGCGTACGCGACAGTAACGATCCACTTGGCATCCTCGCGGCGCCAGGAATCCCATTCGACAGTGGCACGGTCAACGCCGTCGGCATCGAGCACTGCTTGAGAGCTGTCTGCCAGGCTCACGCCGGCGCGTACAGCAACCTGCTGTGCGCGATCGGCAATGTAGGCACGCTCGGCGAGAGGCGGCCCTGCGTAGCGCTCGACCTTGTCGAGATCCCAGCCCATCTCGGCCGCGACAACGTCCGGAGAGGCCCCGGCGCGAACGCGGGCCTGGATCTCCTTGGGGCTGAGCGGTTGCAGGATGACTCCTCAAGTGGCGGATGTGCTGGCTGACAACTTACCGCTTTGTGATCTGCGTGGGGGACATCGGCAGAGTCCGCGTCATTTTGAGTCGAAGTCGTCGAAACTTCCGGGGACCGGTCCCGGAATCGGATCCCAGCCGGGGGCGTAGACAGCGGGTTCGGTTCCATGGCGCACATGACGCTCCAGGACCCTTCGGAAGCCCCACGCGAGAAGAAACGCAGCGATCGCGCCTGCGAGCGACACGGCGAATCCGGCACGCACGTCGATCGCATCGATCAGGACACCCGCGAGTGCACTTCCCGCGGCGAATCCGAGGGTGATCCCCGACATTGCCCAGGTGATTCCCTCGGTGATGCGATCTGACTCCACCAGACGCTCGGCGAGGGAGAACTGGGTGATCAGCGCGGGGGCGATGGCGATGCCGGCCAGGAAGGCGGCTACTGAGCTGGCGACGATTGAGTAGTCGATCAGGCCCGGCACCATGGCAAGGGCCAGGAACCCAATGGCGATCTGTGCCTGCTTCGGCAGTCCCGCTTTCCAATGGCGGGTACCGAACCAAAGGCCGCCAAGCATGGAGCCAAGTGCCCAGATCGCGAGGATGAGTCCACTCGCGTTTGGCGCACCCTGTTCGAGCGCGAATGCGGGAATGGCGACCTCGTAGGCACCGAACATGATGCCGAGTCCGGCCAATGTCACGACCACGATTGGCAGACCTTCGCGCATCAGGCTGCCACGGTGGCGATGATTCGCGCTACGCCTTTTCGGCTCTGGCTGCGTGGAACGCAGCGCTGCCAGGCTAAGTCCGAACACGACGGTGAAAATGGCGGCTGCGATGAGCGGCGCAGCTGGGTCCACTGCAGCAGCTAATGCCGCCGTCAGCAAAGGGCCGATCGCCCAGTCAAACTCGTCAATCGTGCTTTCCATCGCGAAGGCCGTCCGCAGCTGTGTGCCCTCGGCAATGGCCGCCCAACGAGCCCTGATCATGGAGCCGATGGCCGGCATAAAGGCACCGGCAACAGCGATGAAGAATCCCGAGATGAGCAGCGGGAGGTCACGCTGCATGCTGACGACGAACGCGATCATGAACGTGGCATTGATGATGCACAGCAAGGGGAGCACGCGTGACTGACCGAGCCGATCCGAGATGCGGCTGGAGAAGATCGTGACGGTCGAGGCGCTGACCTGGAAGGCAGCAGCCATCGCGCCTGCGACGGCGAACGAGTCGGTTTGCGCGCTGACGAACAAGATGACCGCGAGCATGACCATCGCAGCGGGGAGTCGCGCGAGCAGCCCGATCCCCGAGAATTTGGCTGCGCCGTGAATGCGCAGAATGTTGCGATAGGGCGCGAGCATGGTCAGTCGAGTCTGCGCATGTGCGCTGAGTAGTGGTGAACATTGCTGACATAACCGTTAACAGCACTCTCGAAGTCGTCTTCGCCGATGGCGTTCTCAGTGATGGTGACCGGCACGCCCAGTGCCTTCGCGTGCGGTGGGATCACCTTGTTGTTCGGAACCATGGCGCACGCCCCGATCAGCGCGTGTGGGCCGACCGTCACGTTGTGCAGGACGACTGATCCGGAACCGATCAGGCAGTGATCGAGGATCGTGCAGCCCTCAAGGTGCGCGTTGTGACCCACCACGCAACGGTTGCCCACTGTGGTCGGCGTTCCGCGAGAGACATGAATCACCGTGCCGTCCTGAATCGAGGTCTGGGCACCGATCACGATGGGGGCATGGTCACCGCGCAGGACAGCATTCGGCCAGACGCTCGACTCGGGGCCGATCGTGACATCACCGATGAGTACCGCATCGGGGTGGACGAAGGCGGTCGGGTCAATCTGAGGGATGAGGTCCCCGAGGGCGTAGATCGGCATGTCTGAACGCTACCGCGACACGCAGGGGGTATCCCCGAGTTGGCCTGAGGCGCCAGGTGAGGGACAATCTGCGCGCCGACACTAGGAACAAATCCTGGTTCCACGATGTTGGTGATGGGACACAGGCAAGGAAGGGATTGACCATGGCAACCGACTATGACGCTCCGCGCAAGACCGATGAGGAGCTCGCCGAGGATTCCCTCGAGGAGCTCAAGGCTCGGCGTGCAGACAAGGCGTCCTCGGCTGTCGATGTTGACGAGGCGGAGCTGGCTGAGAATCTCGAGCTGCCCGGTGCCGATCTCTCTGACGAGAGCTTGACCGTGCGGGTGCTTCCACGGCAGGCCGATGAGTTCACCTGCTCAAAGTGCTTCCTGGTTCACCATCGCAGTCAGCTCGACCACGAGAGCAAGTCCGGACCCGTGTGCAAGGAATGCTCCTGACTGCTGCACCTGTGGCTCGGTGAGTTTCGACCGGTCTTTAGTCGAGGTGCTGGCTGCGCTTATTCGCGTATCGATAGACCGCGACCTCGACCACTGCTGAGGTTGAAGCGGTGATCACTGTCCAGGCCAGTGCGCGCGCGAATCTCACCTGTGGGTCTCTGGCATCGGGTACCTCGCTGCCGGTCAACTGTCGGTAGCCGGTCTGCAGCACCTTGCGCACGAGCATCGTCGCTCCGTAGGCGACCAGCGGCGCGATCACATGCACCACGGGGTTAAGTTGGGGCTTGGCTGCTTCGATCTCCGCTGCGCTCATGTATTCATGCTAGGGCAGCGGCGAGATCAGCGGGTCGGGCAGTGGTCAAGATCCAGGCAGGGTGCGGGTCGTCTGGATCGTCAATCGTGATGAGCACCCCCGCGCCGCTATGCCATGACCGCATCAGCGAGAAGCGCCGAGCATCGGCATCGCGGCCACGAGCCAGCCGAAAGGCGTCCGAGTTCAAGGCCGTCACTCCTGTGATTTTCGAACGCTCGATCCAGGCCGCGCCTGCGCGCAGATGAGTCGCGGTGACCTCTATCACGGGCGAACCGGCCACCAGGGCCCAGATGGCCAGGATCGACGCGCCGATGAAGACGATCCATCCCACGCGTGCCCCGAAAGGGGCCCCATAAGCCACGGCCACCATGGCAACAAATGCTTCGACGATAACGAACACGAATGCGCGCGGGGTCAATCGCTCGCGGAAGACGATGTTCGTGCTGCTCATGAAGGCAGCCTCTCACGGCAGAGCATTCGCTGCGGGAGCTGGAGTAGGGTCGTCGAGTGATCCAGGTGCCCGATGACGCCGTTATTCCGGAGCGACCCGGGCATGCGCCCGCTCCGGGCGCGGAGATCCCCTCGCACTTTCGATGGTGCTTCGGGTGCGGTGACGATCATCCGACCGGCTTGCATATGAAGATGACTGCCGGCGACGATCTCACGGTGCACGGCGTGTTCACAGTGACCGAAAACCATCAGGGTGCACCCGGCCTCGCACATGGCGGCATTTTGGCTACGGCCTTCGACGATGTCCTTGGCGGACTCAACTGGCTTATCGGCTATCCGGTCGTCACCGGTCGGCTCGAGACCGAATATCGGCGGCCTGTTCCCGTGGGCTCAACACTGAGCATCATTGCGCGTATTGACGGCATCAAGGGTCGCAAG
>JBILOY010000029.1:0-18183 GCA_044374195.1 Candidatus Nanopelagicales bacterium | reverse complement strand
ACCTTCAGGACGGACAGCTGGCGGTGCGCGCGAGCGCGTTGTTCATCCAGGTGCCGATCGAGCACTTCCTAGAGAACGGCAATCGCGAGCAGGTCGAGCAGGCGATAGTTGATCGCGCCAATGGTGGACCGGCCTGGCGCGCCGGGGAGTCTGCCGGAATGAACTGGGACGTGAACCCATGACAGTTCCCGTGCTCGTCACCCGTCTTGATGAGAGCTTGCCTCTTCCCGCATACGAGCATCCCGGCGATGCCGGCCTCGACCTTCGGGCTGCCGAACCAATCAGCATCGCGCCTGGCGAGCGCGCATTGATCGCCACGGGCATTGCCATCGCCCTGCCGCCAGGGTTCGCTGCTTTCGTACACCCCCGTAGTGGTCTTGCACTGCGTGCGGGGCTTGGGATTGTGAATGCACCGGGTGTCATCGACGCCGGCTACCGAGGCGAGATCAAGGTCATCGTGATCAATCACGACCCTCGAGAGCACATCGACATCGCACACGGTGACCGGATAGCCCAGTTGGTGATCCAGCGGGTCGAATCCGCCGAAATGATCGAGGTGTCCGAGCTTCCTGGCTCCCATCGAGGTGGCGGGGGATTCGGGTCCACCGGCGGGCATGCCAAGGTGCAAGGATGACCTCATGACAGATCGCAGCAAGGGCCCCTGGGACGAATCCGAGATTGACTTCAACGACGGAGTCGAGCGCGTCAATCTAGGTGGTCTTCTCGTCACCGGCATGCCCGGTGTCGATGTCCAGGTGCAGGTCGATCAGACATCAGGAAATGTCGTGCAGCTGACCTTCGCCGGTTTCGAGGGCGCCGTGCAGATCCAGCCCTACGCAGCCCCAAAGTCCGGTGGCTACTGGGATGTCGTGCGCGGTGAAATCCTTGCGGGCGTGAACAGTTCGGGCGGTCTCGTTGAGGTTGTCGAGGGTCCTTTTGGTCCGGAACTCCACGCGCAGGTCAATGACGAGTCCGGTCATCAAGTGCCGGCTCGATTTGCAGGCATCGATGGGCCGCGTTGGTTCGTACGCGCAGTATTCCTAGGCGCGGCGGCGCGTCCTGGCAATGCAGCAGCGGGTCTCGAGAACGTCGTCCGATCACTCGTGGTCGTACGCGGTCATAGCGCCATGGCAGCGGGCGCACCGATTCCCATGCGACTTCCCGACGCTCCGGTGGCACCGGCAACTGTCAGCGTTCCGGTGATCGATCCCTTCGAGCGTGGCCCTGAGATCACGGAGATCCGTTGACAGGTCTCCGCGAGCGGTTCACTCGTCTGGGTCGCAACCAGGAAGAACTCGAGGCAGAGGAACTCCTCGAGGAACTGTCCTACGCCGAGATCGCGCATATTGCCGACTGCAAGCCTGGGGACAAGCTTCGCGTGAGCGGTGCCGTGCGCTCGGTGACTATTCGCCCGCGATCGGCTTTGCCCGCGCTCGAGATCGAGCTCTATGACGGATCCGGAAGTCTGCGGGTGATGTGGCTCGGGCGCCGACGCATCGAAGGCATCGCGACAGGCCGCAAAATGATCATTCACGGTCGAATCACGACAACTGATCGGCACCTGACAGTCTTCAATCCGCGCTATCTGCTTCTGCCGGCGAATGACTAATGAGCGCTGAGTCGATGGAGCCGAAGCCTGAGCACGAGACAACCGCTGATGTTCGCGCCGAGAGCCTGCTACTCGAGCGCGCGATCGGTGGCTGGCGCGGAATCATCGACTCGGGTCTGCCGACCATGGTGTTCATCACGGCCTACATCATCACCGGTCAGGAATTGCAACCGTCCGTCATTGCGGCAGTCATCGCGGGGATCCTGATTGTCGTGTGGCGACTGATTCGTCGTCAGCCCCTGCAACAGGTAGCGGCAGGCCTCATCGGGCTCGCGGTATCGGCGATCTTCACCTGGAGGACTGGCAAGGCCGAGAACTTCTTCCTGCCCGGTCTATTGACGAACCTCGCCTACGGCTCGGCCTTCTTGATCTCGATTCTGGTGCGCTGGCCGCTCCTGGGAGTCGCGATGGGCTACCTGGCTTCCGAGGGAACGGCGTGGAGACGAGATCCAGTTCTTAGACGCACCTACGCGGCCGCGAGCTGGCTGTGGGTGATTCTCTTCTTCGGTCGGGTGATCATCCAGGCGCCCATGTACCTGGCCGGCTGGGTCACAGCGCTCGGCATCGTGAAGATCGTCATGGGCTGGCCGCTCTTCCTTGCCGCCGCCTACTTCACCTATCGGCTATTGGCGCCGATCCTGGAGGCCAAGCGCGCGGCCAAGGCGTCAGAGGTGCCCGAGCAGCCTCTGTAGTTCTGATTCCTGATCGGGCGAGGCCACGAACAGCAGTTCGTCGCCGGTGTCCAAGGGGTCGTCTGCCGATGGTGCGAACACGCGAGGCCCGCGCACGATGGCCACAAGTGCAGTGTCCGGGGGCCAGTTCTGATCGCCGACGCGATGACCGACTACGGGGGAGTCCGACGAGAGCGTGATCTCGACGAGGTTTGCATCACCTTGACGGAATGTGAAGAGCCGGACGAGGTCACCGACGCTCACTGCTTCCTCGACGAGGGCAGAAAGCATGCGCGGGGTCGAGACAGCTACATCGACACCCCACGACTCATCGAACATCCACTCGTTCTTCGGATGATTAACGCGAGCGACGACGCGTGGAACGCCGTACTCGGTCTTCGCGAGCAGTGAGATGACGAGGTTGACCTTGTCGTCACCGGTGGCAGCGACGACCACCTGGCAATCGGCGAGACCGGCCTCATCAAGGGCCGAGATCTCGCAGGCATCTGCAGTGATGAAGGTTGTTCCCTCGACTCCACCGCGCCCTGCGAGCGTGCCGTCGCGATCAATGAGGAGTACGTCGTGGCCATTGCCCACCAGCTCGCGCGCGATGGCGCGCCCGACCTTGCCCGCGCCTGCGATTGCAACCCGCATTACGAAGCCTCCGGTCCGTGTTCGAAGATTCGTTCGACACTCTCGCGGTTGCCTGGGGCGTAGAGCGCGTGCACGAGATCGCCATCTTGAAGGACCGTGTAGGCCTGCGGGAGGACAGCATCGCCATACCGAGTGATGAACGCGATGCGCGCGCCTGTCGCTTCTTCCATGTCGGTGATCGGCGTGCCGATCCATTCTGTTCCGACGTGAACTTCAGCGAGGCACATCGTGCCGCTGGGGTCGCGGTATTCCTCCTGAGCGCCCAGCGGGAGCACCCGGCGCAGGATCTGGCCTGCTGTCCAGGCCACGGTGGCCACGGTCGGAATGCCGAGGCGTTCGTAGATCTCAGCACGGCGTGGGTCGTAGATACGGGCAACCACTCGTTCGACGCCGTAGGTCTCTCGGGCGACACGGGCTCCGAGGATGTTGCTGTTGTCGCCACTCGACACGGCCGTGAAGGCATCTGCGCGCTCGATCCCGGCAGCCTCAAGGGTCTCGCGGTCGAAGCCGACACCAGTAATGGTGAGGCCCTTGAAGTGCGACCCGAGACGTCGGAACGCCTTGGTCTCTTGATCGATAACTGCCACAGAATGACCTAGGTCGTCGAGGCTATGGGCCAGGAGTGAGCCGACTCGGCCGCAGCCCATGATCACGATGTGCACGAGTGAACGCTACACGCCACCGGTGTCCTGTGAACGGCTGCCGCGGGCATAGCATCTGATCGTGCCGATCTCCGATGGTGTCAAACGCCTGTTTCTGGGTAGGGCACTGCGAAGTGACCGACTCGGCGATACGGCGCTTCCCAAGCGCATCGCGCTCCCGGTCTTCGCTAGCGACGCACTGTCGTCCAATGCATACGCGACTCAGGAGATCCTCCTCACGCTCTCTCTTGGCGGCGTAGCGCTGTATTCCTACGGCCCATGGATTGCCGCCATGGTCGTGATTGTCTACTTCACGGTAGTTGCGTCATATCGGCAGAACGTTCACGCCTACCCGAGCGGCGGAGGCGACTACGAGGTCGTCAGTGTCAACCTTGGTCCAAAGTGGGGTGTACTCGTCGCGAGTGCCCTGCTCATCGACTACGTGCTAACCGTCGCGGTGTCGATTTCCGCGGCCGTGCAGAACCTAGGCTCGACGATTCCGTTCGTCGGCGAGCACAACGTGCAGTTCGCCGTTGGATTCATCGTTGTCATCACCCTCCTGAACCTGCGCGGTGTGAAGGAGTCCGGCTCGTTTTTTGCCATCCCGGTCTACTTCTTCGTGGGTTCGATCTTCGTGATGATCGGAACCGCCATCTTCAACGTCATCGTGGGCAATCCCATGATGGCTGAAAGTGCTGACTGGACAGTCACTGCCGAGAACAACTTCGCGGGAGCCGCACTAATCTTCTTGCTTGCGAAGTCCTTTTCGTCGGGCACGACCGCCCTCACGGGCATCGAGGCCATCGCAAACGGCGTGCCGGCATTTAAGAAGCCCAAGAGCAAGAACGCGGCGAACACCTTGCTGATGATGGGTGTCATCTCGATGGCCATGTTCGTGGGCATCACGTGGATCGCGCTCAAGACCGGTGTCAAGTACGCCGAGTACTCGAAGGATCTCGTGGGCCTTCCGCCCGGGCAGGAACAAAAGACGGTCATCGTGCAGGTGGCCGATGCCGTCTTCCACAGCACGGGAATCATCGTGCTGATCATCTCGATCGCGACTGCTGTGATCCTCGTGCTTGCCGCCAACACTGCGTTCAACGGCTTTCCGCTCATGGGTTCGGTTCTTGCCAGGGATGGCTACTTGCCCAGGCAGCTGTACACCCGTGGGGATCGTTTGGCCTTCAGTAACGGAATCCTGACCCTCGCCGGACTCGCAGTGGTGCTGGTCGTGATCTATCAGGCAAATCCGAGCAACCTCATCAATCTCTACGTGATCGGTGTATTCACCTCATTTACACTGAGCCAGCTCGGCATGACCAGGCACTGGACCCGTCACCTAAAGTCAACAACTGATAAGTCCGCACGTGCCCGGATGATTCGTTCGCGCATGGTGAACTCATTCGGTTTCGCGATGACGGGCACGGTCCTGGTGATCGTGCTTGCAACGAAGTTCACCAAGGGTGCCTGGCTGGTCGTTGTGGCCATGCCGATCATTTATTTCATCATGCAGCGTATTCACGGTCATTACGAGAAAGTCGGACGCGAGCTCGCGACCACGGATGACGAGCGGATGGTCCTGCCAGCTCGAGTGCACACCCTCGTTCTGGTCTCGAAGCTCCACAAGCCAACGTTGCGTGCTCTCGCGTATGCGCGAGCCACCAGGCCCACTGTGCTCGAGGCGATTACGGTCAATGTCGATGATGCCGAGACGGCTGCGCTGGAGGCCGAGTGGGAGCGACGTGAGATACCAGTTTCGCTCAAGGTGCTCAACTCTCCTTACCGTGAGATCACCCGACCCATCGTTAGTTACGTCAAGGAACTGCGATCTGGCAATCCGAATGACATTGTCACGATCTTCATTCCGGAATATGTCGTGGGCCACTGGTGGGAGCAGCTCCTGCATAACCAGTCAGCACTTCGCCTTAAGTCGCGTCTTCTCATTACTCCCGGCGTGATGGTCACGAGCGTGCCGTGGCAGCTTGAGTCCAGTGAGACCATTCTCGATCGAGACGGATGAAAGAGCCGGTAAGCCGCGGCGACGTCATTGAGCTGCGCATTGGCACCATCGCGCACGGCGGTCATTTCATCGCGCATTGGGGTGGCCGCACCTTTTTCGTGCGTCACGGAATCCCCGGCGAGTTGGTGCGTGCTCAGGTCACTGATGTGACGTCGAAGATCAGCCGGGCCGATGCGATCGAGATTCTCGAGCCATCGCCGTCACGGGTACCTGTCGAGTGCTCAGTTGCCGGCCCGGGTGGCTGTGGTGGATGCGACTTCCTGCATATCGCGCCTGCGGCCCAGCGAGCGCTGAAGACCACGGTTCTTCGTGATGCGCTGACACGTCAAGGCGGGCTATCTGGCGACGAGGTTGAGCACTACGACGTTGAGGCGCTCGACGAGCGTACGCTGGGCTGGCGTTCGCGCGTGCGCTGGAGCATCGATTCCCAGGGTCGACCCGGAATGCATCGCCACCGGTCATCCGAGATCGTGCCTACAGACGAATGCCTTCTCGGAATGCCCGAGATCTCCCATGCGCCCGCTTTCGAGGCCAAAGATTCGATCACTGCAGTACAGGCCGCCGATGGAGAGGTCACGGTGATCGCCGACGGTCACGTGGCAACGGGCAAGAGTCGGATAATCGAAATAGTCGACGGCGATGAGTGGCGGATCTCGGCCAAAGGCTTCTGGCAGGTTCATCCGGCACTGGCCGAACGACTCGTCAACCTTGCCTGCGCCAGCGCGAAGCCCGGCGAGCACTGGTGGGACCTGTATTCAGGTGCCGGACTATTTAGCCGTTACCTCGCGGAGGCTGTCGGTGACGGTCGGGTGGACTCGGTGGAGTCCTATACGGCCTCGGTACGAGATGCTCGACGCAATCTGCATGACTTCCGCCAGGTTGCGGTCCATGAAGCTGATGTGGCCACCTGGTTGGAGACCGCCCCGGGGCGACCTGATGGAGTGGTGCTGGATCCACCGCGCAGCGGTGCTGGGGAGTACGTGGTCACCTGGATCGCTGAGCGACAGCCCCGCACAGTTGTCTACGTCGCCTGTGATCCGGTCGCCCTGGGCCGCGATCTGGCCATCTTCCGAGCGCACGGCTACCGACTCACCACGCTCACGGCCCTGGATGCCTTCCCGATGACCCATCACTTCGAGACCGTGGCAACCCTCACGGCCGAGATTGATGGACATCCGATAATCTGAGCGATCTAACGGCAACGAGAGGGCTCATAGTGGCGAGCAAGGACAGCTTCAGCTCAAAGGGAGAACTACAGGTCGGCTCCCGGTCGTACGAGATCTTCCGGATCTCCGCTGTCGAGGGCTCGGCCCGACTCCCGTTCACGCACAAGGTGCTGCTGGAGAACCTGCTGCGTACCGAGGACGGCGCCAACGTCACACGCGAGACCATCTCGTCATTGGGTAACTGGGATCCTTCGGCTGAGCCGACCGACGAGATCCAGTTCACCCCGGCCCGCGTGGTCATGCAGGATTTCACCGGCGTTCCAGTCGTCGTCGACCTGGCCACCATGCGCGAAGCCGTGACCGACCTGGGTGGCGATCCCGCCAAGATCGAGCCACTCGCCCCTGCAGAGCTCGTTATTGACCACTCCGTGATCGCCGACTACTTCGGAGGCGCCGACTCCGAGAGCCTGAACGTGGCTCTCGAGTACGACCGCAACCGCGAGCGCTATCAGTTCCTGCGCTGGGGACAGGGTGCGTTCGAGGAGTTCAAGGTCGTCCCGCCGGGCACGGGCATCGTCCACCAGGTCAATATCGAGAACCTGGCCCGCGTGATCATGGCCCGTGGCGGCCAGGCCTACCCCGACACTGTCGTGGGCACCGACTCGCACACCACCATGGTCAATGGCCTGGGCGTGCTGGGCTGGGGCGTCGGCGGCATTGAGGCCGAAGCAGCGATGCTCGGCCAGCCGGTCTCGATGCTCATCCCGCGCGTCGTCGGCTTCAAGCTCTCCGGTGAACTGCCGGCCGGAACTACTGCAACCGACCTCGTGCTCACCATCACCGAGATGCTGCGCAAGCATGGCGTCGTCGGCAAGTTCGTCGAGTTCTACGGCAAGGGCGTTGGCGCAGTACCGCTGGCTGACCGTGCGACCATCGGCAACATGAGCCCCGAGTACGGCTCGACCGCGGCGATCTTCCCGATTGACGACGCCACTACCGAGTACCTTCGACTGACCGGGCGTAGTGAGGAGCAGATCGCGCTCGTCGAGGCCTACTCCAAGGAGCAGGGCCTGTGGCACGACGCCGGTCATGAGCCCACCTACTCCGAGTACATGGAGCTCGACCTGTCGACCGTGGTGCCGTCGCTGGCGGGCCCGAAGCGTCCGCAGGATCGCGTGCTCCTGAGCGAGTCGAAGGTCTCGTTCGAGAAGGCGCTGCCTGCGTTCAGCAAGTCTCCAGGCGCCTCGGCGGCCACCACGATTGATGGCGAGAAGGTCGTCATCCGCAACGGTGCAGTGGCGATTGCGGCCATCACCTCGTGCACCAACACCTCTAACCCCTCGGTGATGATGGGCGCAGGCATCCTGGCCAAGAAGGCCGTCGAGCGTGGCCTCACTCGCGCGCCGTGGGTGAAGACCACCCTGGGCCCAGGCTCCAAGGTCGTAACCGACTACTACGACAAGGCCGGCCTCAGCCCCTACCTCGACAAGCTGGGCTTCAACGTCGTGGGCTACGGCTGCACCGTCTGCATCGGCAACTCTGGCCCGCTGATCCCCGAGGTCAGTGCCGCGGTCAATGAGGCTGATCTCGCCGTGGTCTCGGTGCTCTCGGGCAACCGCAACTTCGAGGGGCGCATCAACCCCGACATCAAGATGAACTACCTCGCCTCGCCGCCGCTCGTAGTTGCGTACGCGATCGCCGGGACCATGGATATCGATCTCGCGACCGAGCCCCTGGGTCTCGATCCCGAGGGCAAGCCCGTGTTCTTGGCCGATATCTGGCCGAGTGCCGCTGAAGTGCAGTCCACCATCGATGCCACCATCGATGCCGACATGTTCAGCAATCGCTACAAGGATGTCTTCGCCGGCGATGCGCGCTGGCAGTCACTGCAGACCCCCAGTGGTGATCGCTTCGCCTGGGATCCACAGAGCACCTACGTCCGCAAGCCTCCGTACTTCGATGGCATGGGCAAGACTCCGTCGCCAGTGTCCGATATCGCCGGGGCTCGCGTGCTCGCCAAGCTCGGCGACTCTGTCACGACCGATCACATCTCGCCGGCCGGCAACATCAAGGTCGATAGCCCGGCGGGCAAGTACCTCGCAGCTCATGGCGTCGACAAGGCCGACTTCAATTCGTACGGATCACGTCGCGGTAATCACGAGGTGATGATCCGCGGAACCTTCGCGAATATTCGCCTGCGCAATCTCATGCTCAACGATGTCGAGGGCGGCTTCACAGTCGACTTCTCGAACGCCGACAATGAGATCGTCCCGATCTTCGATGCCGCCGAGAACTACGCCAAGGCTGGCACGCCGCTGGTAATCCTTGCCGGCAAGGAGTACGGCTCGGGCTCGAGCCGTGACTGGGCCGCCAAGGGAACCGCACTGCTGGGCGTCAAGGCAGTCATCGCCGAGTCGTACGAGCGCATCCACCGTTCGAATCTCATCGGCATGGGTGTCATTCCGCTGCAGTTCCAGGCGGGCCAGAACGCCGACTCGCTGGGTCTTCAGGGTGACGAAGTCTTCACCATTCGCGGTATCGAAGAACTCAACGCCGGCACCACGCCGCGCGAGGTCTCAGTCGAGGCAGTAGCCGCTGACGGCCGCACCCGTGAGTTCACCGCACTTGTGCGCATTGATACTCCGGGTGAGGCCGACTACTACCGCCACGGCGGCATCCTGCAGTACGTCCTGCGTTCGCTGCTCTAAACATCGTGAGTGCCGGGTGGCCGCAGGACCTCGTGCCTGTTGTCGCGCCGGAATTCCTCGATCGCGCGATCGGCTGGCTTCTCGATAGAGGCCCCGCCGATCTTCGTACCTCAGTCTTGCGTGCGTATCCGGTGGCACTGGCGTTCTTGATCGAGCATCACTGCGAGGCCGATGTGCAGGCGACACGCGAGGCGTATCGACACGCGCGCGCCGAGCTCGGAGCTCATGTCAGTGCCGCGGAACTCACCGTGATCCAGCAGGCTCTCGAGGCACAAGGGGCCCAGGCTCTGGCTACCAGGCGTGAGGTGGCCCTGGTGCGAGAAGCTGTCGAACAGGTGGTCGGCGGCCTCGGGGCCTAGACTCGGGGGGTGCCGAATGGTGGTCGTCCAAGCCTGATCGAGGGTATTCATGACCCTCGTGATCTACGCGCGCTTGCCCCGGAGCAGCTGCCCGAACTTGCCGCCGAGATCCGCTCTTTCTTGGTGGAGAAAGTGTCGGCAACAGGTGGGCATCTGGGGCCGAATCTCGGCGTGGTCGAGCTCACCATTGCCCTGCATCGCGTTTTCATGAGCCCTGACGACGCCATCATCTGGGATACCGGTCACCAGGCCTACGTTCACAAGATCGTCACGGGCCGGGCAGGGGAGTTCGACACCCTTCGCCAAGAAGACGGGCTGTCGGGCTACCCCAGTCGCACTGAGAGCATCCACGACATCGTCGAGAACTCGCATGCGTCCACCTCAATCTCCTACGCCGACGGCCTGGCCAAGGCCTGGCAGCAGCGCGGACTACTCGGCTCACATCACGTCGTGGCAGTCATCGGAGATGGTGCACTGACCGGTGGCATGGCCTGGGAAGCGCTGAACAACATCGCCGGTAGCGATCGCCAGGTGATCATCGTCGTCAATGACAATGGCCGCTCATACTCACCGACGATCGGCGGTCTTGCACACCATCTTTCGACTCTGCGCACTACACACGGCTACGAGCGCTTCATGGCCTGGGGAAAAAGAGTCCTGCATCGCACCCCGATACTCGGTCACACTGTCTATGGCGCACTCCATGGCATGAAGAAGGGTGTCAAGGACATCGTCGCGCCGCAGGGCATGTTCGAGGATCTTGGTCTGAAGTATGTCGGTCCTGTCGATGGGCACGATGAACTCGAGCTGGAGCACGCGCTGCGTCGCGCCAAGGCTTTCCCCGGTCCGGTGATCGTGCACGCCATCACCCAGAAGGGCCGTGGCTACGCTCCTGCAGAGCAGGACGAAGCCGAGAAGTTCCACGGGGTCGGCATCATCGATCCTGATACGGGCAAGCCCGTCGCCAGCAGCGGTCCAACCTGGACGAGCACATTCGGCGAGGAGATGTTGCTCATCGGCGCCGAGCGCTCCGATGTGGTCGCGATCACTGCAGCCATGCTGGGCCCCACTGGTCTTAATTCCTTCGCTCGTCAGTTCCCGACTCGCACCTATGACGTGGGTATCGCCGAGCAGCACGCGGTTACGAGTGCTGCCGGCTTGGCCATGGGCGGAGCGCATCCGGTAGTTGCGCTCTACGCGACCTTCCTGAACCGCGCCTTCGACCAGGTTCTCTTCGACTGTGCACTCCATCGACTCGGGGTGACCTTCGCCCTCGACCGGGCCGGCATCACTGGGGATGACGGTGCAAGCCACAACGGCATCTGGGACCTCTCGATGCTGGGCGTCATTCCCGGTGTTCGGGTGGCAGCGCCTCGCGACGCTTCCACGCTGAGAGCCCTCCTGCGCGAGGCCGTTGCGGTCAGCGATGCACCCACTGTCGTGCGCTACCCGAAAGGCGCCGTGGGCGCAGACATCGTCGCGATCGAACGTCACGAGGGCTACGACCTGCTGGCCCGTCACGGTGACGGTGAAGTCCTGGTGGTGGGCATCGGCGCGATGGCATCGGTGGCCGTCGAAGTGGGCGAGCGACTTTCGGCGCAGGGCTATGGCGCTCTCGTGGTGGATCCGCGGTGGGTTAAGCCCCTGCACCCCTCGCTCGTTGAGCTTGCTCGCGATGCTTCGCTCGTGATTGTCATCGAAGATGGCATTCGGCAAGGCGGAATCGGGTCGGCAATGTCGCAGGCCATGGGCGATCTCGGCATCGACACCCCGATTCGCACCTTCGGTGTCGATCAGGGCTTCCTGCCGCAAGCAAAGCGAGCACGCTTGCTGATCGAGGCAGGCCTGACAGCTCAGGACATCACGCGCAGCGCCATCGAGAACCTGGCTGGCCGCGCAGATATCGATGTGCGCGAGGCCAGTCAGCAGCCGCTGGCTGAGTGATCGATCACCGCTGGGCTATGCCGGCAGTGACGCGATACCCGGTGCGAGGAATCTCTTGCCGTTGACGCGCTCCGATGTACCGGTGCGATCGAGGTAAGGCGTGATGCCACCGTTGGCAAAGGGCCAGCCGGCACCGAGGATCATGCAGAGGTCGATATCTTCAGCCGCTACAACAACACCCTCGTCGAGCATCCGCTGAGCCTCGTCGGCGAGAGCGTCGAGAGCGCGTTCGCGCACTTGCTCGGCGGTCAATGGGTTGTCGCCACGAACGAAGAGTGCCTCGACTTCCGGATCGATGACCTGGCCACCCGTTCCTGTCTTCTTCCAGATACCAGGCTTGCCTGCCTCGACGAGCCTGCGCATGTTGTCTGACACGTAGAAACGATCAGGGAACGCGGCATTCATCGTTTCCGAGACGTGGAAGGCCACGGCCGGACCGACAAGAGCGAGCAGGTTGAACGGCGACATCGGGAAGGCGAGCGGCTGCATGGCTGTATCGGCAACCGTGAAGTCGGTGCCCTCGTCGACGGCTCGGGTGATCTCGCCCAGGAATCGAGTGAGCAGACGATTGACCACGAATGCCGGTGCGTCTTGGACCAGCACGCACGACTTCTTCAGAGACTTGCCGACGGCAAAGGCCGTAGCCACGGTCGCATCATCACTCTGCTTCGCGCGTGCGATTTCCAGGAGCGGCATGACGGCAACCGGGTTGAAGAAGTGGAAGCCCACCACACGCTCAGGATGCTTCAGGCCTTCGGCCATCGCGGTCACTGAGAGTGATGAAGTATTCGTGGCGAGGATGCAGGTGTCGGAGACCATAGCTTCAAGCTCTGCAAATACCGCCTTCTTCACGCTGAGATCCTCGAAGACCGCCTCGATCACGAAATCTGCATCGGCGAACGCCGACTTATCCGTGACACCGCTGACCAGGGCAGTAAGTCGATTCGCCTTGTCAGAGCTGAGGCGCCCCTTCTCGACCAGGGTCGCGATCTCCTTGTGGACGTACGAGACACCTTTATCGACCCGCTCTTGATCGAGATCGGTCATGACGACCGGTACCTCGAGGCGTCGTGCGAAGAGCATTGCAAGCTGGCTGGCCATCAAGCCGGCACCGACGATGCCCACCTTGGTCACCGGTCGCGCCAGTGACTTGTCGGGTGCTCCAGCGGGGCGCTTGGCGCGCTTCTGAACGAGGTTGAACGAGTACAAGGATGCCCGTACGGCGTCGCTCATGATCAAGTCAGCAAGTGCTTCATCCTCGGCGGCGAAGCCTTCATCGCGAGTGCGCGACTTTGCTCCGGCAACAAGATCAAGTGCGCGATACGGCGAGGCGAGAGCCCCGTGAAAACGCGCGTCGAGTTGGGCCTTGGCGCCACCGATGATCATGTCCCACATGCCGTGATTGGGCTCTTGGCGCTTGACCGTGATCTCGCCGGTAAGCACCTTTGCCGACCAGAGCATCGACTGCTCGAGGAAGTCGGCCGGCTCGAAAAGTGCATCGGCAATGCCCAGGCGCTTGGCGTCGGCAGGCTTCATCTGCTTGTTCATGGTCAGCGCATTGGTGAGAATCACCTCGAGCGCGTCGATGGGGCCGACCAAATTAGGCAGCAGATACGTACCACCCCAGCCGGGAATGATTCCGAGGAACACCTCAGGCAGCGACAGGGCTGCTGCACCTGTCGAGACCGTGCGATAGGTGCAGTGCAGGGCGATCTCAAGTCCGCCACCCATGGCAGCGCCATTGACGAACGCGAAGCTCGGCACGGAAAGCTCGCCCAAGCGGCGGAAGGCGTCGTGGCCCGCGCGTGCCACGGTCAGCGCTTGCTCGCGCGTAGTGAGCATTGCTGTGGCAGACAGATCAGCGCCCACCGCGAAGATGAACGGCTTGCCAGTGAGACCGACGGCCACGATGTCATTCATCGTCTGTACCTGGTCAATGGCGGCATTGAGCTCAATCAGCCCCTGCATGCCGAAGGTGGTTGGGCGTGTGTGGTCAAGGTCGTTGTCGAGGGTGATCAGGGCCATACGACCAGCGCCGAGGGGGAGTTCGAATACTCGTACGCGGGCGTGGGTGACGACCTCGGCGGACATCTCGGTGGAAGGCAGCGCTGACTCATTCATCACTTGGCTCCTGCGTAGTTGACGTTCTCCCAGATCACGGTGCCCCCCATGCCCAAGCCGATACACATGGTGGTGAGGCCGTATCGGGCGTTCGGGTTCATCTCGAAATCCTTCGCGAGGTACGACATCAGACGAATGCCGCTCGATGCCAGCGGGTGGCCGACGGCAATGGCGCCACCGAGCGGATTAACGCGGGGATCCTCGTCGTCAATTCCAAAGTGGTCGGTGAACGCCAGAACCTGCACGGCAAACGCCTCGTTAATCTCGAAGAGGTCGATGTCCGAGATCGTCAGGCCCGCGCGCTGTAACGCCTTCTCGGTGCTGGGGACTGGGCCGACGCCCATGATCTCCGGGGCCACACCCGCGAAGGCATATCCGACCATCCGCATCTTCTTGGTCAAGCCGAGTTCATCTGCTTTATCCTCTGAGGCCAAGAGCGCCGCGGTGGCGCCGTCGTTCAGACCGGAACTATTGCCGGCGGTAACCCGCCCGTGGGGGCGAAATGGAGTCTTCAAACTGGCAAGACCCTGGAGAGTGGTCTCTGGCCGCGGGCCTTCGTCAACACTGATAAGCGACCAGCCATCACCTGATGGCACAGCGACGGGCACGATGTCGGGCTGCAGATGTCCGGCTGCGTAGGCCGCAGCAGTCTTGCGCTGCGATCCCATGGCGTAGCGGTCAGAGCGCTCCTTGGTGATCTGCGGATACCGGTCGTGAATGTTCTCGGCCGTCTTGCCCATGACAAGGGCATCGGTATCGACGAGCTTCTCGGCGACGAAGCGCGGGTTGGGGTCGATGCCCTCACCCATGGGGTGGCGTGTCATGTGCTCGACTCCGCCGGCGAGTGCGACGTCGAGGGCTCCAGCCATGATGCCGGCCGACACAGTGGTCACTGCCGTCATGGCGCCGGCACACATGCGGTCGACGGAGTAGCCGGGCACTGACGAAGGCAGACCGGCGAGGATGCCTGCCGAACGGCCAATGGTCAGCCCCTGATCGCCGATCTGGGTGGTCGCGGCCACCGCGACATCGTCAATCGCGGCTGCGTCAAGGGCGGGATTGCGGCGCAGGATCTCTCGAAAGCTCTTGACGACCAAGTCGTCTGCGCGAGCCGCGGCAAAGGCGCCACCGGCCTTTCCGAAGGGCGTTCGAACCCCATCGACGAACACGACCTCACGAATATTGCGCGCCATGATCCCTCACCCATCTCACCGTTATTACTGATGAGTAACAAAATAGCACGCCTACCCCACGAACACCTACAGAATCGGGGGAGGTGCCGTCCATGCCGTAACCAGTGATTCGGTGAGCAATGCCGATTGCCAAGGCCTGGCTCCGGCCGCCAGCAGGGCCTGTTCGATTGTGACTGTCGAGATCTCGACAGGTGGCTCCCAGCACAGCCTGCGCAGGAGTTCGGGATTGACGATGTTCTCCGAGGGCAGGTCACGCGACTCGCTGATCTCGCTGACGATGGCCTTGGCGGCCTCAAGTCGCGCGAATGCCGGCGGGTTGCGGTCTGCCCAGGCGCGCGGCGGCGGAGGGCCTGTCGAAGTGACTGACGTTGCCGGCAGGTCCTCATCGGAAAGCGCATAGGCACGCTCGATAGCAGCCCACCACGTGGTGCGCCGCCGTTGCTGTCCGCGTCCGCTGAATGGCGGGAGGGCGCTGAGCTCATCGACGTTCTTGGGCAGGGCACTAGCGGCGGCGACGATCGCAGTGTCGGGAAGGATTCGACCGGTGGCGATGTCGGATCGAGTTGCCACGCGATCGCGTTCATGCCACAGCTCGCGCACGACCGCGAGATTGAGTGCCTTGCGTACCCCATGGATTCCGCTTGTCTTACGCCAGGCATCCTCGCCACGCTCACGTGGTCGAAAGCTCAGCAGGGAGGTGAATTCTTCGTCGGCCCACTCCCACTTGCCGCTCTCGGTCAACGATGCGTGCAGCGAATCACGCAGTTCGATCAAGAACTCGACATCGAGTACGGCATATCGCAGTTGATTAGCGGGAAGGGGTCGCACGGACCAGTCAGCTGCACCATGACCCTTCTCGAGTACGTAGCCGATCTCGCTGCGCACGAGTGCGCCGAGATTCACGCGTTCGCGGCCGAGTAGGCGTCCCGCAAGCTCCGTGTCAAAAAGTGATGACGGAACAAGACCGACTTCAGCCAGGCAAGGCAAATCTTGAGTGGCAGCATGCAAAATCCACTCAACGCCCTGCGTGGCCTCAGCGATTGGGCTGAGATCTGGGACTGCGATGGGGTCGATGAGGGCGCTGCCTGCTCCTTCGCGTCGCAGTTGAATCAGGTAAGCGCGCTGGCTGTAGCGATAGCCCGATGCGCGCTCTGCGTCGACGGCCAGTGGGCCGGTGCCGCGCGCAAGTGCGTCTGCATAGGCCGCGAGCGCAGCGGCGGTCGTGATGACATCGGGAACGCCGTCGCGCGGCTCAGCGGGCGCGGGATCCGGCTCTTCGACTGTGTCAACTTCAGCCTCGACGACCTCGCTCATCAGGCGCGCGTGCGGCGACGGGCACTGCCTACATGCGCGATACCGGTGGGCATCGGGGCAAGCCCGGCTGCCTGGGCCATCACATCAATCCAGGCGTGCACGTGTCGATCCATGGTCTCAGGAACCGAGAGTCCGTCGATCTCAAGCGGAGTCCAGGACGCGCGAATTTCGACGAATGACTCCGCTGGCCGATCTGACATCGATCCGAACGACGCCCCGGATGTCACGGTGATCGTGCCTCCTACGTGAGTGCCCACGGCCCCCGCGCCAGCCATGGCGTCGAGCAGCCATGTCCAGGCGACTTCTTGGAGCATTGGGTCCGTGGCGACATCGTGCTCGAGCTCTGCCCGGGCGAATACCACCGCGCGGAAGGTGCCGTCCCACTCATCGACGCCATCGGGATCGTGAAGCAAGACGAAACGCCCAGAGGCGCGATCGTCGTCAAGATCTGCCATCTCGGCCGTGATTGCCACGGCATGCGGCGCAAGTCGTTGAGGAGCTGGACCTTCCTCGATCACAAAGTCAGGTCGAATCGAGGCGGATCGAACGCTGGCCAGGGCGTCAGTGAAGGCATTGGCCGTCGCGTCGATGGGTCTCACCTTTGCAGGCTATTCGTCGCGAGGTGGCTGGAGGGGCACTGACGCGCCGTCGCCAGGTGCCTATTCGCCCTGCGGAGCGAACTTCACGCTGATGGAGTTGATGCAGTACCGCTGATCTGTCGGAGTGCCGTACCCCTCGCCCTCGAATACGTGCCCGAGATGACCTCCGCACGAGGCGCAACGCACCTCGGTGCGCACTCGACCCAGCGAGGCGTCCTTGAGGTAAAGAACTGAATCGCCCGCAAGGGGAGCGTAGAAACTCGGCCACCCGCAGTGTGAGTCGAACTTGGTCGTGCTTTCGAAGAGGGTTGCCCCGCAAGCGCGGCACGCATAGGTGCCGACGTCCTTGGTGTCGGTGTACTCGCCGACGAATGGTGCCTCGGTGCCGGCCTCGCGGAGTACGTGGTACTCAAGTGGAGTCAATTCAGAGCGCCACTCCTCTTCGGTGCGAGTGACGTCATATGTGCCTCCATCGGGACGAGTGGAACCTGCGCGCGCGGGGGTGTCATGAGCCATGGGTACAGGCTAGGCCAGATTGTCGATTTGGTCAGCGCGCCGCCTGTCTCGTGATCGCACGGGCTGGGAGGATGGACGCATACGCCAAAGGCGAGGACTGGAGTAGCAGTGAGCGAGATTCTCGAAACCAGGGGTTCGTGGCTAAGTCACGAGGATCTTGAGTCGGCTCGGGAACGACTCCCGATGGTCTACGTCGATGCAGTGCCCGTGCGCACCGATTCCCAGGGGCAAGTCACCTCGATCGGCCTCCTGCTGCGGGGCATGCCCGACGGCAGCATCTCGCGCGCCATCGTGTCTGGTCGGGTGCTTTATGGCGAGCGCATCCGCGACGCACTGGTACGGCATCTCGAGAAGGATCTTGGCTCGGTAGCCCTGCCCCAGATACCTGCATCGCCACAGCCGTTCACGGTGGTCGAGTACTTCCCGGACCCAGAGGTCACCGGCTTTCACGACCCGCGTCAGCACGCAGTGTCATTGGCCTTCATCGTCCCGTGCGGCGGCGACTGCTCACCGTCCCAGGATGCCCTGGATCTCGTCTGGGTGTCACCGTTGGAGGTCACGTCACCGGACTTCGAATTGGAGATGTCAGGCGGTCAAGGTCGGCTCGTGCGAATGGCTCTCGCGCACTGTGGCCTACTCCCGTAGATCAGGCGCCGCGCGGCGGAAAT
>JBILOY010000028.1:0-20352 GCA_044374195.1 Candidatus Nanopelagicales bacterium | reverse complement strand
CCGGCCGAGGTCAGCACATCAGCGATCAGGCGCTCCTCACTCTCGACCACCGCATCACGCTTGACCCGGGTGAAGGTGGCGATGCCGCGGGCGAGATCCGGGCCGACGGCGATGGCCTCAATGTCGTGGTAGCGGACGATGTGCCCCTGCTCACCGCAGGGCCGCGGCACCTCGCGACTGCGCAGTCGACCGGTGACCACGACCGGCATGCCCTTCACCACTGATTGAACGACGTTATGCGCCATCCCGCGCCAGCAGGTCACCGAGAAGTAATGGGTATCGCCATCAACCCACTTCTCGGTGGCTCGATCGAAACGACGGGTGCTTGTGGCGACCCGGAAGGACGCCACCGGGTCTCCGGCGGTGGTGAAGCGCAGCTCTACGTCGCGGACAACATTGCCGACAACGGTCATGGTGATGTCATTCATCGTCACTCCTCGATAGGTCGAAGCCATTCTTCGATTCCCCGAGACTCCAGCCCTCGGCATCCAGGCAAAAGTGCTCCGTCACATCTGTGGATGAGAGTGCACACACACGCCGCCTGTGGATACCTGTTGCGAACGCTGGGCAGGTACGCAGACGCCCCTGGAACCCGCGCACCCCGCTCATTAGGCTGGCCATACTGCTAGATCGATCAGGGGATGACATGACCGAGACCACCGCACGCCCGGCCAAGAACAACGGTCAGTGGGCTGTCGACGGCACCGACCCGCTGAATCCCAATGAGGAGATGAAGCAGGAGGCCGACGGCCTGACCGTGCGTGCTCGGGTCGAGGAGATCTACTCGAAGGAAGGCTTCGACTCCATCCCCGGCTCTGACCTGCGCGGTCGCATGCGCTGGTGGGGTCTGTACACCCAGCGCAAGCCCGGCATCGACGGCGGCAAGACAGCCACGATGGAGCCGGAAGAGCTTGAGGACTCTTACTTCATGCTGCGCGTGCGCTCTGACGGTGGTCGACTCACGCTTGAGCAGCTGCGCACCATCGCCGACATCTCGGTTGAGTTCGGCCGCGATACCGCGGACATCACCGATCGCCAGAACATCCAATTGCACTGGATTGCTATCGAGGACGTCCCGGAAATCTGGCGCCGACTCGAGGCTGTAGGGCTGTCGTCAGCTGAGGCCTGCGGCGACGTTCCGCGAGTGATCCTCGGCTCCCCCGTGGCCGGCGTTGCCGCAGATGAGCTCATTGACGGAACTCCCGCAATCGAGGCCATCCTCGAGCGGTACCTGCTCGACCCGGCGTTCTCGAACCTTCCGCGCAAGTTCAAGTCGGCAGTCAGCGGCTCGCCGCGCATGGATGTCGCACACGAGATCAATGACATCTCCTTCCTCGGCGTTGTTCACCCCGAGCATGGCGTCGGTTTCGATGTGTGGGTCGGCGGCGGACTCTCCACGAATCCGCACCTCGCGGTGCGACTGGGCGCCTGGGTGCCGATCGAGGAGATTCCTGATGTGTGGGCAGGCGTGGTCGGCATCTTCCGCGACTACGGCTACCGCCGCCTGCGCACCAAGGCACGCCTGAAGTTCCTCGTCTCCGACTGGGGAGCAGAGAAGTTCCGTGAGGTTCTCGAGACCGAGTACCTCGGGCGTCCGCTGCTCGACGGCCCGGCACCCACGCCGACTTCGATCGACGAGCGCGACCATGTGGGCGTGTGGCCGCAGAACAACGGTCTCTTCTATGTGGGCGCAGCGCCGATCGTCGGCCGCATGAGTGGCGCGAAGCTCAACGCGGTGGCTGACCTCGCCGAGGCAGCCGGCGCTGATCGCGTGCACCTGACCGCTCATCAAAAGCTCGTCGTCCTCAACGTGCCCGGCAATAACGTCGATGCACTCGTGGCCGGCCTCGCCGCACTCGACCTACGCGTCGGCGATGCCTCCAACTTCCGTCGCGGCACGATGGCCTGCACTGGCGTCGAGTACTGCAAGCTCGCGATGGTCGAGACCAAGGGCCGCGCCCGTGTGCTCATCGACGAACTCGAGGCGCGCATCCCCGAGTTCACCGAGCCGCTGGCGATTCACGTCAACGGTTGCCCGAACTCCTGCGCTCGCATTCAGGTGGCCGACATCGGCCTGAAAGGAATTCGCGCACTTGATGCCGACGGCAATGACGTTGAGGGCTTCCAAGTCCACCTGGGCGGTCGCATCGGACAGGCCGCGAACTTCGGTCGCACCGTCAAAGGCCTGCGCCTGCCGGCCGAAGACCTCCCCGACTACGTCGTGCGCGTCACCTCGAACTTCACTGCCGAGCGTGTGGGCGACGAGTCGTTCAGCGAGTGGACCCAGCGAGCAGACGAGGGATCACTGAAGTGAGCACTGCCACGCACGGCACGGCGATCCGGCGGTCGCCCGAGGAACTTCGCATCCTCGCGCGCTACGCCGCGGTCGACCTTGCCGGCGCCCAGGCAGCTGACATCATCCGCTGGACCTGGAACACCTTCGGCACCAAGGCGGTGCTCACCCAGTCAATGGCGAACACCGCCCTCGCCTACCTGATCGACCAAGTCGCGCCCGAGATCCCAGTTGTCTTCCTCGATACCGGCTACCACTTCCCCGAGACCATCGATACCCGCGATGCTCTGCAGTCGCGCACCAGCTTGAACATCCTCAGCCTCACCCCCAAGCAGACCGTCACTGAGCAGGACGCCGAGTACGGCGCGAATCTCTGGGAGCGCAACCCTGACCTGTGCTGCAAGCTGCGCAAGGTCGAACCGATGGAGAACCTCATCGACGGTTACGAGGTCTGGATCACGGGCATGCGTCACGAGACAGCGCCTCACCGCGCAGCTGTTCCCGTCGTGCAGTTCGACGAGTCACGCGGAGTGCTCAAGATCGCGCCGATTCTTCACTGGAGCGAAGCTCAGCTCCTGCGCTACACGTTGGAAAACGATGTACCGGTGAATCCGCTGATGTATGACGGTTACCCGTCGATCGGCTGCGCACCGTGCACGAAGCGCGTTGATTTCGGCGACGACCCGCGCGCAGGTCGCTGGGCCGGTCAGGGCAAGAACGAGTGCGGGCTGCACACGTGAGCAACTACCCGCTCTCCCTCGACGTTGCTGGTAAGCACGTGGTCGTCGTCGGCGCCGGTGCTGTCGCCGCACGCCGGGCACGCAGCCTTGTCGAGGCCGGCGCACTCGTCACCGTGATCTCACCTGCGATCAGCGAGGCAATGCGCGAGCTCGGCGATGGGGTGCGCATCGTGGAACGTGAGTATCTCGATGGTGATCTCGCGAATGCCTGGCTCGCGCATGCCGCGACAGACAACCCGGAGGTCAACGCCGCAGTGGCTGCAGAAGCGCAGGCCAATCGCGTGTGGTGCGTTCGCGCCGACGACCACGGGGCCTCCGATGCCTGGACACCTGCGTCGACCACGGTCGATGACGTCACCATCGCAGTTACCTCTGCCGACCCCAGACGCTCCGTCGCACTTCGCAGCAGCATTGCGGCGCAGCTTCGTTCCGGCGATCTGCCGGTGAAGGCTCGCCGCGCTCACGACGGTCATGTCGTTCTCATCGGCGGCGGCCCGGGCGACGCCGATCTCATTACGGTGCGCGGTCGTCGAGAGCTCAACAAAGCCGACGTCGTGATCTACGACCGACTGGCACCACTTGAGCTGCTCGCCTCACTCGACGACGACGTCGAGTTGATCGACGCCGGCAAGCAGCCCACTCATCACATCCTCAAGCAAGAGGAGATCAACGCACTCCTCATCGATCGAGCACGCGCTGGTAAACGAGTTGCACGACTTAAGGGCGGTGACCCATTTGTTCTGGGCCGTGGCTCCGAGGAGATGCTCGCGTGCATCGAGGCCGGTGTCACCGTAGAGGTAATCCCCGGTGTCACAAGTGCGATCAGCGCCCCGCTGGCGGCGGGCATTCCGGTCACCCATCGCGGAGTGACAACCGGATTCATCGTCATGAGCGGACACGAGATCGGTGATCTCGAGCTCGCTGCGAAGTCTGACCTCACTCTCGTCGTCCTGATGGGGGTCGGTCGCCTGGCCGCACTCGTCGACGGACTCATCGACGGCGGCAAGTCCCCGAGCACCCCAATCGCGATCATCGAGCGCGCCTACGCACCTGACCAGCGCGTGAGCGTCGGAAACCTCGAATCAATCGTGGAGATCGCAGCAGCCGAGCAGATCGCGAATCCGGCGATCATCGTGGTGGGCGATGTCGTGTCCGTACCCACCTGGCTGACCGCCAGCGTGCTCACCACCCACGCCTGAACTACCGTGCCCATATGAGCGCGGTCATCTTGCTCGGCCACGGCAGCCCAGATCCGCGTGCAGGCATCGGAGCTGCGGCGCTCGCCGGTCGAGTGGCTGACCTGCTCCCCGATGACGAGATTCGCCTCGCCTTCCTCGACAACACTGCGCCAACGCTCACAGAAGCCGCACTGACTGTTGCCGCCCACTCCGACATCACTGTCGTACCCGTCTTCTTGAGCCGGGCCTACCACGTGAAGATTGACGTGCCGGCCGAGGTCGCGAAGGCGAGCGCTGCAATCAATCGTGAGATCACGATTACCGACCCGATCGGCCCAGATTCGCTCCTGCTCGGCTCTCTCGATGCGCAACTGCCACCGGATGCACCTGTCGTGCTGGCTACCGCAGGCACGAGTGATCTCGAGGCTCAGGCCGCCTTTGATGCACTTGCTCATGAATGGTCATCTCAACGCGGCAGCCCCGTACTGGTGGCCTATGCGTCCCAGGCGCAACCCGATATCGCCACTGCAATCACGCAACTGGAGTCAGTCAGCGAGCACAAGGCCGCCATCGCGCGATTCCTGCTGTTCGACGGGGTGTTCCCCGATCGCATCAAGGCGGCAGCCGGAGATCGAGCGATTACTTCAGTGCTGGGCGATGAGCCGCTACTCGCAGAGATCATCGCCGACCGGGTGCTCGCTACGCGCTGAGAATCCGCGCCTCCGCAGCATCCGCAGTGGTGCTGCTGGCACAGATCACCGGGATGCTCGCCGGTACGGCCACGAAGTGAGCAAGCGCACGACCCCTGTGGACGCCTCCACGAGGCTCGTGGAGGCTTCCACAGGGCACGTGAACCTGTTAGATTTCATGCGCGTGCCCTTCTCCCGATGAAGGATCAACAGATGACCATCGTTCCCATCACGTCGTCTGGCCTGGAAGCCGCCGAAGTCTCCTGGTATGCGCCCATTTGCTCCTGTGACTACGCGTACCTCGGGGTGCCTGATGACGAGCTTCGGTCGAGCTGGGAGAACGGCTCAAGGATTGTCAAGCGCGCGGAGTCATACGGTTTTCGCAACATCCTGTGCCCCTCCTCCTATGACGTGGGGCAAGACACCCTGACCTTCGTTGCGGCCTGCGCGCCGCTCACCGAGCGGATCAACTTCCTTGCTGCCGTGCGATGCGGCGAGCTGCATCCGATCATGCTTGCACGCACGATTGCCTCTCTCGACCACATGCTGAAGGGGCGACTGACCCTCAATGTCATCAGCTCGGATTTCCCCGGCGAAGAGGCCCCCTCCGCCTTCCGCTACAAGCGCAGTCACGAAGTAGTCGAGATCCTACGCCAGGCCTGGACGCGAGACACGATTGACTTCACAGGCGAGATCTACAACTTCACAGGGCTCTCCACCGAACCCGCCAAGCCGTATCAGACCAACGGAGGCCCCCTGCTTTACTTTGGTGGCTACTCACCGGATGCACTTGAGCTCTGCGGAAAGCAGTGCGACGTCTACCTGATGTGGCCTGAGCCGGAAGAGATCCTCGCCCAGCGCATGCGGGACGTGAACGCCCATGCCCATGCTCATGGGCGCACACTCGACTACGGCCTGCGAGTGCACGTGATCGTCCGAGACACTGAGGCAGAGGCCAAGGATTACGCTGAGCATCTCGTCAGCAAGCTCGATGACGAATACGGCCGTCTGATCCGCCAACGCACCCAAGATGGTGTCAGCCTGGGCAACGCTCACCAGTCGAGAGCCCGCGAACTTGCCGACCAGTTCGGCTATGTCGAACCCCACATGTGGACGGGAATCGGGCGAGCCCGCCCGGGCTGCGGCGCTGCTCTCGTCGGTTCGGTAGACCAGGTTCTTTCCAAGATCGAGGGCTACCAGAAGATGGGAATCAGGGCATTCATCTTCTCCGGCTACCCACACCTCGATGAAGCAGATCATTTCGGCACCAAGGTGCTACCGCACTTGGAGACTTGCTCCTTGCCGCACGTCTACGGCCGCGTGCCAAGCGAAACGCCCGCGACGCCTCTGGGGAACGGCGCAAGGCTGTAGCGATCACTTCAGTGTTGGACGATGAGCCGCTCCTCGCGGAGATCATCGCCGATCGAGTGCTCGCTACGCGCTGAGCACCTTCGCGACCGCCTCGGCAACATCGGGCGCACCGGGGGATGTGGCGACGGCCGCCACCTCAATACCGAGCTCACGTGCCGCATCTGCGGTAGTACTCCCCGCACAGATCACCGGGATATCGGCGGGCACAGCAACGAAGTGAACGAGCGCACGTGCCGCACTTGGCGAACGCAGCACGATTGCCGACAGCTCACTTCGACGAATGAGCTCGACGCTCATTGGCTCCTGAGCAACCGTGGAGGTCTCGTACACGACAACCTGCGCCAGATGCCAGCCGAGCTGTCGAAGACCGTCGGGCAAGGTGTCGAGGGCCAGGTTCCCGCACGGGAACATGGCACGGGCCGGCGGAAGGTCAGCGAGTTCTTCCACGAGAGCTTTCGCCGAGGAGACCATCGGCACCATCACCTGAGGGAAGCCGAGCTCGCGAAGGGTTCGAGCGGTGCGATCACCTGTCGCTGCGGCATGAACGCCACGCGACACTGCCGCAGAGATCGCTTCGCGCAGTACCTGCTCACCCACGAGTTCGATCAAGGCCGGAATCGTCATCGGCGAGGTCGTGATGAACCAGGTCTGCTCATCGGCACGCTCACGCAATTGCTCGATGAGCATGTGGGCCATCGTCGAGTCGCCTACCGGGGCAATGCGCACGTATGGATCATCGATGGAGTCGAGGCCGAGAGCAGTGAGGCTCTCTGCGTCGGTGTCATTGCCCTCCGAGCGGATGAGCAGAACGGGGAAGGTCACGACAGCTCGGCATTCAAGTCGGCAGAAGAGCGCCCCATCAGGGCTGCTGCGGCAACGAGACCGAGTGCGTGCGCATCGGCTTTGTCCTTGACCATGCCACTGACGCTCAGTCGTTCGTACTCAACACCGCGGTGATCGGCGAGCTCGGCGACGAGGGTCAGTTCGCCCTTCTTGTCGATCTCCGCGTAGGCGCCCACGGCCGTCGTGCACTCAGCTTCGACACCGATGAGAACAGCGCGCTCCGCCGCTGACCGCAGCATCGATTGCTTGTGGTTGAGTGCCTTGAGCTGGTCCATGAGATCACGATCCCCTTGGCGGCATTCGATCGCGAGGGCTCCTTGTGCCGGGGCGGGAACCAGTTGATCGACGGTGAGGATCTGTGCAGCTTCCTTCTCACGACCGATGCGCTTCATTCCGGCAATGGCCAAGATGGTCGCGTCGTACTGACCCTCGCGCACCTTGCGAATTCGAGTATCGACGTTGCCGCGAATGGGCTCGATACGCAGATCAGGCCGCAGGGCGAGCATGCGCTGCGCTCGTCGCGGTGAACTCGTGCCGAGCACGGCACCCTCAGGAAGCTGGTCGAGCTTCAGGTTGCCCTTCGACACGAGGGCATCACGCGCGTCCTCGCGTTCGGGAACTGCAGCAAGATGAATACCGATGGCCGGTGCACTCGGGAGATCCTTGTAGGAGTGGACGATGACATCAACCTCACCCGCCAGAAGCGCCGCGCGCAAGGCTGACACGAATACCCCGGGCTGACCGGGCTGGCTCAGCGGAACACTGGTGTCGTCACCGGCCGTGGTGATAAGGATTTCCTGCCACTCGCCGCCCGTGGCCTTAGCCCAGGCATCTCCGACCGTTGCTGACTGAGTGCGCGCCAGCAAGCTCGCGCGAGTGCCCAGGCGCATCGGTGCGCTACTTCGCGGCCGTGGTGTCGAAGTCGATGCCGAACAACGTGTGCATCGCGCGGCGATAGTCATCGATGTCGCCGGTCCGTGCGAGCTCTTGGGCACGAACTGACGGGGTATGCAGAAGTGCATTCGATACTCGGTGAAGGGATCGTGCGACTTCGTCGGCGGTGTCATCACCCAGACGACCACGCGTGCGCTCGATCTCCTCGTTGATGATGCTGCTGACGTAGGCACGCATGGCGACAACCGCCGGGTCAGCCGCACGCCCGGTCTCGGCGCGCTCGAAGCACTCGACTGCACCGCGAACGATTTCCTGGGCCTCCAGCACCGCCGACGAATGTTCACGAGGCGCGAAGACGCGGATGACCTCGAGGTCGATGACATCAACGTCAGCGCGGAGGCGCACATCGGGGGCCACGTCAGGAGAGAGCGCTAGGTCGATGACAGGGAGGACAGAGTCAGCGGCACCTCGCGCATCGATCAGGGCTGAATCGATGATGTGATGGGGCGCCCCGCTGCAGGCCGCGACCAGATCGACTTTTGCGATCGCCTCACCGAGCTGTTCGTCGGTGATCGCCGTGATGTCGTGAGACGACGCGAACTTGGTCGCCCGCCCGGAGGAGGAGTACACGTAGATCTCCTCAACACCACGCTTAGCTAACGCCGCAGTCACGACACGCGCATAGGAGCCGGTACCGAGAACTAGTGCCGAGCGACCGGCGAGAACACCGTGACGCTCCTCTGCGACATCGAGTCCGACGGTCACGATTGAGCGGCCTGCGGCTCCGAGGCCGGTCATGTTCGTGACGGCCTTCGATGTCGCGAGTGCGCGCTGCATCATGCGCTCGAGGGTCGGGCTTGTGGTCGCAGCCACCTGAGCGGCGGCGAGGGCTGCTTTCACCTGGCCGGCGACCTCATCCTCACCGACCACCATCGACTCCAGGCCCGAGGCAACGGAGAACAAGTGCTGAGCCACTGACGTACCCATGGACACGCGCATACACTCCACGACCTCGGCGTGCTCGACCCCGGCGTGCCGAGCGATCTCGCGCGTGGTGACATCAATGGCCTCGTGAAAACGATCGAGATCGAGATAGACCTCGAAGCGATTGCAGGTCGAGAGCACCAGGGCGCCATTGACCCCCTCGTGATCGGTCAGGGCCGAGGCGAGGGCATCGCCCGCGTGGCTGAGCCGCTCGATCTCCTCCAGGGATGCGTCGTGATGGCTTGCACCGACGAGCACCAGGACCATGAGGAGAATCGTACGCCCGCGAGGGCATCGACGAATGTTCGGTAGGTTGTCTATATGACCCAGGCCACCCTCCTGCCCGCTCAGCACCCGCTGAGCGCGCGCGGAACGGCCGATTCTGCGCTCATTCGGGCTTACCGAGGAGAGCGGCCTGCCACCCGCCCGATCTGGATGATGCGCCAGGCTGGGCGCTCGCTGCCGGAGTACCGCGCCCTTCGCGAGGGCGTCGCGATGCTGGATTCGTGCCTGCGGCCCGACATGGCGGCAGAGATCACCCTGCAGCCGGTGCGCCGCCACAAGGTCGATGCCGCCATCTTCTTCAGTGACATCGTGGTTCCCCTCAAGCTCGCCGGGGTCGACGTCGAGATCGCTGCCGGAGTCGGCCCGGTGATGGGAACTCCAGTCCGCAGTCGCGCCGAACTCGCTGCCCTTCCCGAACTCGATGAGGCCTCCCTCGCTCCGATCGCTGAGGCCATCGGAATCGTCACCGATGAACTGGGCGCGACTCCTCTCATCGGATTCTGCGGCGCTCCCTTCACTCTTGCGTCCTACCTGATCGAGGGACGACCATCACGCGAGTACGCCTACACGAAGGCAATGATGCGTGAGGATCCCGACCTGTGGAACGACCTGCTGTCCTGGGTTGCTCGCACTACCGGCACCTTCCTGCGCGGCCAGGTGATGGCCGGCGCGAGTGCGGTGCAGCTCTTCGACTCCTGGGCCGGTGCACTTACCCCCGATGAGTACGTCGCCTACGCGCGACCGTACTCGGCTGCGGTTCTCGACCAGGTCAGCGATCTGCCGGTTCCGCGCGTGCACTTCGGCACGCGCACGCAGAATCTTCTCGTCGCCATGCGCGATGCGGGCGCGACCGTGATGGGCGTCGATCAGCACACGCCCCTCGATCTGGCCAACACACTTCTGGGTGGCGCGACGCCACTGCAGGGAAATATTGATCCCGATTTGCTCGATGCACCTTGGTCGATCCTGTCGGCGCATGTTCTCGACGTCATCGAGCGCGGCAAAGCCGCACCGAGTCACGTCGTCAATCTCGGACACGGAGTCCCGCCCGAGACCGACCCGGATGTCCTCACCCGGATAGTGGAATTGGTGCACAGCACATCGTGAATGCCATCGTCATCGGAGGCGGGCTCTCGGGTCTCCTCGCCGCCCGCGAGCTTGCTCGCCGCGGAATGCAGGTCACCCTTTTCGAGTCCGCGCGCACGTTCGGCGGCGCCATTGCCGCCGCAGAGCTGGGCGGATTCACCACTGACATCGGCGCGGAAGCTTTCGCGATCACACGCCCGGAGGCCCTTGAACTGATTGCCGAGCTCGGCCTGACCGACCAGGTCATCGCACCTGCGCGCAGCGACGCGCATCTGTGGACCGAGGCAGGCATTGCCGAGCTACCGCGCAGCCTGATGGGTATCCCCTGTGATCTCAACGATCCCGCTCTGGCGAAGATTCTCAGCGCCAAGGAGATCGAGACCGCCCAGAAACTCGACGCGAGGGACTTCCCCTCCGATCTCGATCCGGAGATCACGTTGGGTGAACTCGTGCGAATGCGGATGGGCGAGGCGGTCGTGAGACGCATTCTGACTCCGGTGGTCGCCGGCGTGCATGCCGTGGATCCGGATCTCGTCGAGGCCGAGGCGATCATCCCCGGCCTGATCGCACGCAGCCGTGAGACCGGCAGCCTCGCCGGCGCCGCTGACTCTTTTCGCTCTGCATCGGGCGCGCCCGGATCTGCGATCAACGGCCTGCGCGGCGGCATGTCGACCTTGATCAATGCCCTCGTCGCAAGCCTCGATGGCGTCAGCGTGAAGTCAAACCGCACCGTCACCGCGGTACGCAAGTCGAAGACTGGCTGGATCGTCGAGACCGCTGATGTCTCTCTGCGCACTGACAATGTCGTACTCGCTCTCTCTGCCCCAGCGGCGCGTCGCGTGCTTCGTGGCCAAGATCGCATCAATGCGGCGCTCGAGAAATTCAGCGTCGGCGACGTCGCGGTTGTCTCACTCGTGGTGAGCAGTGCCAAGCTCGATAAGGCGCCGGTCGGCTCAGGCGTGCTCGTCGACCCCGATCAGACCTCCGTGCGGGCGAAGGCTCTCACTCATGCATCCGCGAAGTGGGACTGGATCAAGGAATCCTTCGGGCCGGGTACCCACCTCATTCGCCTCTCGTATGGACGCAACGGCGTGATCGAAGAGTCCCTGGACGAACTGCCCGAGCAGGCGCGTCGCGATGCCGAGCGCATTCTCGGCGTGAAGCTGCCCAAGGTGACCGACGTCAAGGTCACGCGGTGGGCCGATTCCCTCGTGCACCAGCGCGTTGGGCACCGTCAGAATGTCCAGGCCCTGCAGGAGGCCGTGGCGGCCCAGGACGGCCTGGCCATCATCGGCGCCGGCATCGGTGGCAATGGCATTGCCGGCTCGATCGCCTATTCACGCACCCTCGGCGACCAGTTGGGCGTCAACGCCGAGTAAGTGAAAGACTGGGGGCGTGTCGACAGATGAACGCTCTAAGGTGTCCGCTCGTGAGATCAACGAGACCATTCGCTACACGTGCTGGGCTGTCTTTGCCCGCACCGGCATCGCGCCGCCACCTGGCGCAGCAGCCGAACTCGCGGCAGTCGTAGCAAAGCTCGAGAAGGACGACGTCATCGTCCGCGGCTTCTACGACGTCTCGGCCATGCGTGCCGATGCCGATCTCATGATCTGGCTGCACGCGCCCACGGCAGAGCAGGTTCAGGCCGCCGTGCGCGAGATTCGACTCACCAGCCTGGCCGACAGCATGGAGCTCGAATTCTCGACCATGGGCATCCACCGCCCGGCCGAGTTCAATAAGGGTCACGTACCGGCATTCATGGCTGGCATCGAGCCATGCGAATGGGTCTGCATGTACCCGTTCGTGCGCTCCTACGACTGGTATCTCATTCCGGAAGAGGAGCGCCGCGCGATGCTCGTCGAGCACGGGATGATGGGACGCGACTACACGATGATCAAGTCGAATACCGTCGCGGCCTTCGCACTTGGCGACTACGAATGGGTACTCGCACTCGAGTCACCTGAACTGCATGAGATCGTCGACATGATGCGGCAACTGCGCAGCTCACAGGCTCGTCGTCATGTGCGCGAGGAGATTCCGTTCTACACGGGTCGACTCATCGATGCCGCGACTGCAGTAGACATCCTGCGATGACTTACACGGCCCTTCTCTTTTCCTCCTTCGGTGGCCCCGAGGGGCCCGATGAGGTCATGCCCTTCCTCGAGCGAGTGACCGCTGGCCGCGGAGTTCCGCGAGAGCGCCTCGAAGAGGTCTCGCATCACTACCTCGCCCTCGGTGGCGTTAGCCCGATCAACGCGCAGAACCGAGAGTTGATCGCTGCGCTCGAGGCTGAGCTGGCGCGCCGGAACATCGACCTGCCCGTCTACTGGGGCAATCGCAACTCGGAGCCGTTCTTCGACGGTGCGCTGCAGCAACTGCATGCTGACGGGCATCGAGAGGTACTCGCACTGGCCACCAGCGCTTACTCGTCTTACTCCGGCTGCCGCCAGTATCGCGAGGACATCGGCATGGCCCTCGAAGCCACGGGCTTGACCGACCTCATCGTGCGCAAAATCCGTTCCTACTTTGACCTTCCCGGTTTCATCGACTCTTTCGCCGGAGGCGTCGCCTCTGCGCTTGATCGCCTTGCGGCTCAGGGCATTGATCCGAGCTCCACCGCGATCTTCTTCACCACTCACTCAGTCCCGATGTCGATGAGCCAGACCTCCGGCCCAGTCGAGTTGCGCGGTGAGGGCGACGAAGGCCTCGGCATTTACCCGCAGCAGCATGTAATTGCGATCGAGCAGGTCATTGCGACGGTGCAATCCCTGCGTGGTGGAGTGGTGCCCGAGTGGGCGTTGGTCTACCAATCGCGAAGCGGGCCTCCCACGATGCCGTGGCTCGAGCCCGATATCAACGATGCGATTCGCGACGCGGCCGGTGCCGGAACAACCGCCGTGGTTGTCGTGCCGATCGGTTTCGTCAGTGATCATGTCGAGGTGATCTGGGATCTCGACCACGAGGCGCTGGAAACTGCCACCGAGTTGGGCCTGGCCTTCGAACGCGTCTCCACCCCGGGCATCGACCCTCGTTTCGTCTCATCCCTGGTCGATCGGGTCGAGGAATCCCTTCGTGGCTCCGTGCCCGAGTACTGGAAGCCGTTCTGCTCCGAGACCTGCTGTCCTAACGCCAGAGCCGAGCGGCCCGTTATCTCGGGCACCTAGACTTGCGCGCATGAGCAACCCCGTCGATCGCTTCGATCTCGTCGAGCGTCCCCGCCGCTTGCGCCGCACCGCTGCGATCCGTCGACTCGTGCAGGAGAACCGACTCTCGGCCGCCGATCTCGTACTGCCGGTGTTCGTGCGCGAGGGAGCAACCGAGCCGATCTCCATCGGCTCGATGCCCGGGGTCGTGCAGCACTCTCGTGATTCCCTCATGCGCGCGGCAACCGAGGCGGCAGAGGCAGGCGTCGGCGGCATCATGCTCTTCGGTGTTCCACAGGAACGCGACGCGTGCGGCGATGTTGCTATCGCCGACGACAGCATCCTCGCCGAGGCCGTGCGCTGGACGAAGCAGGCCACCGGCGACTCACTCCCCGTGATCGCCGATCTCTGCCTCGACGAATTCACTTCACACGGTCACTGCGGCGTGCTCGATGCACAGGGCAACGTCGACAACGACGCCACGCTCGCGGTCTACCAGCAGATGGGCATCACCCTTGCCGAGGCCGGCAGCGACATCCTTGGCCTGAGCGGAATGATGGACGGCCAGGTCGGCGCCGTGCGTGAGGCACTCGATGATGCCGGTCATGTCGACACCGCGATCTTGGCGTACGCAGCCAAGTACGCCTCCGCGTTCTATGGCCCCTTCCGCGACGCCGTCGAGTCAGCCCTGCAGGGGGATCGCAAGACCTACCAGCAAGATCCTGCCAATGGCATTGAGTCACTTCGCGAGGTGCGCCTTGATATCGCCGAGGGCGCCGACATCGTGATGGTGAAGCCGGCACTCCCCTACCTCGACATCTTGGCGCGCACCGCTGATGCCGTCGACGTTCCTGTCGCGGCCTACATCGTCTCCGGTGAGTACTCGATGATCGAAGCAGCAGCCGCCGCGGGCATGATCGATCGTGAGCGCGCAATTCTCGAGGCTCACATGAGCGTGAAGCGCGCAGGCGCCAGTGTGATCTGCACCTACTGGGCAACCGAGGTTGCCCGGCTCATCAAGTAACGACAAAGGGAAACACTGTGACCGATAGCTCGGCAGCCTGGTTCGCACGTGCCCAGCAGGTAATCCCCGGCGGTGTCAGTTCGCCGGTGCGTGCCTTCCGCTCAGTCGGCGGTACTCCGCCTTACGTGGCGAGTGCCCATGGCGCGATCATCACCGATGTCGAGGGCAAGCAGTACGTTGATCTCGTCGGTGCCTGGGGCCCAGCCATCCTTGGACATGCGCATCCGGCAGTGGTCGCGGCCACGCAGAGTGCCATCGCCGACTCATTCTCGTTCGGCGCCCCGTGCCCGCCCGAGGTCGAGCTTGCCGAGGAGATCGTCCGTCGGGTTGGCGCTGTTGATCGAGTGCGCTTCACCAACTCCGGTACCGAAGCAGTCATGACCGCGCTGCGCCTTGCTCGCGCGAAGAGCGGTCGCGATGTCATCGTGAAGTTCGCCGGGTGTTACCACGGCCACGCCGACTCCATGCTCGTCGCCGCAGGCTCAGGCGTCGCGACACTCGGCCTCCCCGATTCCCCCGGCGTGACCGAGGGCACCGCGAAAGACACCCTCACCCTCGACTACGGGAACATCGCTGCGCTCGAGGCACTTTTTGCTGAGCACGGCGATCACATCGCCGCAGTCATCACCGAGGCGATCCCGGCGAATATGGGAGTCGTTCCGCCCCCCGCCGGGTTCAACAAGGCGATTCGCGATCTCACCACCAAGCACGGCGCAGTCATGATCCTCGATGAAGTGATGACGGGCTTCCGCGTCTCCCGCGACGGGTGGTGGGGCATCGAGGGCAAGTCCGAGGACTGGGCCCCTGATCTGTTCACCTTCGGCAAGGTCATCGGAGGCGGAATGCCGTTGGCGGCAGTCGCCGGTAGCGCCGAGATCATGGATCTCCTTGCCCCTGCGGGCCCGGTCTACCAAGCAGGCACACTGAGCGGAAACCCCACGGCGACCACTGCAGGCCTCGTCACGCTTCAGCACTGCACCGACGACGTCTACGTGCGCCTCAACAACACGGCCGATCAGGTGCAAGCGATCATCACCGATGCACTGAACGCTGCTGGCGTGCCGAATTCGCCGCAGCACGCAGGCAATCTATTCAGCTGGTTCTTCACGAACGAGACCGTTCATACCTACGACGAGGCGAAGACTCAGAACACCAAGGCCTTCGGTGCGTTCTTCCATTCGATGCTGCAGAACGGGGTCTGGCTGCCGCCGTCGGCATACGAGGCGTGGTTCGTCTCGAACGCACATGGCGATCGCGAATTCGAGATCATCAGTGCAGCGGCGCCCGCAGCAGCCCTCGCTGCAGCAAGCGCCTAACCGACCCACGACAAGTCCGGACTCCGCAACTCATCGCGAGCCATCGCCAAAATTCCCGGCAGCAGGCTCGACGACCGGCGGATGGCCCACGGCACGCCGCTGGTAAGCAGCCACAGCCGCTGCCTGCAGTCGACCATCTGGGTAGTCATCCGCGTCCCGTTGGCAGCGATGCCCAAACTGCTCAAGGTCCGCTCGGCCAGTCGCTGGTAGCCCAGCGGCGAGGGGTGGACTCGATCGGCGTGGAGGTATTCGGACTGATGCGCAACGGGATCCGCCCATCGGTCGACGAGGGTCACGCCGGGGCGATCGGCCACCTCGGCGAGCACCGCGTTCACCCGTTGGATTCGACGATGCAGGCTCTCGCGCATCTTGCGCGGCAGTCTGCAGCCCACTGAGAAATCGGGCAAGGTCGCCAGGGCCACGCGCGTGCCGTCACCGAGGGTGTCATCGAGGCATTCAACCAGGCCAGTGCGCAGTGCATCCGCGTCGAATCCGGTGCGCACCGCGTCATTACCGCCAATGCTCATCAAGATCAGGTCGGGCTTGACCATTCGCGCAGCAGGAAGCTGATGCGTCCGCAGGTCGCGAAGAACAGCACCGGGGTAGCCGAAAATTCGGTGATCCTCAGAGCCGGCTAGTCGAGCAAGTCGGCCCGACCACGCAATAGCGCCGGCTGTCGTCGGGTGATCGCCTACGCCGTAGGCGATGCTGTCCCCGACGGCGACGACTCGCATCAGGCCGCCTGCGATTCCAGTTCGCGGAACTTCAGTCCATGCATGGCGAGCATTCGCCGGGCGCTCGCCTGCCAGGTAAACCTCTCCGCCCGCGTGCGCGCAACCGCACGAAAACCGTCATGATCAGCGGTGATCAGGTCAATCGACGAGGCCCACGCGCCTGCATCGAGTGGCAGTGCGCGGCCCGCAGACAAACCGATGATCTCCGGGAGTGCCGAAGACTTATTCACGATGGCCGGCGTTCCGCTCGCCAACGCTTCGAGGGCAGCGAGTCCGAATGTTTCGATCGGCCCAGGTGCCAAAATGACATCGGCACTTGCCAGGAAACGGGCAAGTTCACTTCGTGAGGAAACAAAACCGAGCATCGTGACGGGCAGATCGGCGGACTGCCGCTGGATAGCCGCAGCCATCGGACCGTCACCGGCGATCACCAGGTGCGCATCGATTCCGCGACGCCTGCACTCGCGGAGCACATCGATCGCGAAACCAGGTTCCTTCTCCTTCGACAGCCGACTGCACAGGAGCAAGACCACGGCGCAGCCGAATTGCGCGTGCCAGAAGTCGGAGCGCCTACCGGGGTGGAATTGCACCAGATCGACGCCCAGCGGGATCTTTCTGACCGGCACCTTGATCCGGCCGAACTCCTCGCCCGCAAAATCCGTCGTGCACACAATGGAGTCAGCGCGCCGAGCTGCTGCACGATTGATGCGGTCGGCCAGCATGGTGCGCGGGAGCCAAGGGGCGAAGGCCTTCATCACTCCATCGAGCCGCTCATGCGCAATCACCGCGGACGAGATGCCACGCTCGCGAGCCCAGTCGGCGGCATGCAGGAGCGTGAATCTGTCGGAGATCTCCACCGCATCGGGCGAGATCTCCTCGAGCAACGTCCTGATTCGGCGGCGCCCGAGCATCACGCGGTATCCGCCTGACCCCGGTAACACCGGTGACTTCAGGTGATGGGTGGTGACCCGACCGTCGACCAGCACCTCAGACTCGCGGCTCGGCACGATCAGGTGCACCTCGTGTCCGGCGAGGGCATACTGCCGAGCCAGCTCGTTCATCGAAGTACGCAGGCCGCCGCTACGCGGCCCGTACAGATTCGCGAGATGGGCGATGGTGGCCATGTCAGGCCGCCACTCGCGTGATGTCGCCGAATGCCACGCGGTGGTGGTGATCGATCACCTGATCGCCTAGTGCCGCCCACGTGCGGCCCTGCACCCAGGAGTGTCCGGCACGCGAGATGCGCGCGTGGAGCAGCTCATCGCGGACCAGCCTTGATACGTGATCGAGCATCTCCGCTCTCTTCCCCGGTCGATAGAGCAAGCCGGTCGACTCGTGCTCGATCAGGTCGCGGGGGCCGCCGATCTCCGGGGCGACGACCGGAACGCCGGAAGCCATGGCCTCCTGAACGACCTGGCAGAAGGTCTCGAGCTCGCCCGGTGCCACCAAGACGTCCATGCTGGCCATCGTCGTGGCAAGCTCGTGGCCGGAGAGCCGACCGGTGAAGTGCGCATCGGGCATCGACTGGTGCAGCGAGACTCGGCTTGGACCATCGCCGACGATTACCACCGAGATGCTGGGATCATCGGCCAGTTCGCGAAGCATGTGCACGTTCTTCTCGGGCGCGAGGCGGCCCACGAAGCCCACCACCTTGCGGCCATCGGCTCCCCACGACTCGCGCAGCGATGCACTGCGATGCGCGGGATCGAACTGGGTCAGGTCAACACCCCTTCCCCACATCGCCACCCGCGAGACTCCCAACCCGCGTAGGTAGTCAGCGGAGTCGCGTGAGGGAGCCAGATTCAGATCTGAATTGCGGTGAATCCGGCGAACAACGGAATCCGCGAGAAAGGCCAGTGGCGAGAGGCCGTAATGATGCGCGAATCCAGCGATATGGGTCTGGTAGGCGGAGATCACGGGCACGCCCGCCAGCTGCGCACCGGAGAGCGCCTGCCAGCCGAGTACGAAGGGTGAAGCAAGGTGCAGGCTCGTCGCACCAAAGTCGACCATGACCTCACGCATCGCCTGGGCTGAGGAGATCACGACATCAACGTCATGAACGCCGGGAATCTCGACGGAACGGACTCGGTGTACCGGCACACCCTCAAACTCATCGGCGGGGTAACTGTCAGGAGCGATGATGAGGCATTCGTGACCGCGATGCCTCAGGTGACGAGACACCTGGACGACAGAGTTCACTACCCCGTTGGAGCGGGGCAGGAACGACTCGGCAGCGATGGCGATTCGCATGTGATCATTGGGCCGAACCACGACAAGATTTCGGACACGCGAATATGAAGTGTCGTTTAACCTCCAGGTAACATTGGGCGCCGAGCGTGTTCTCGGCGATTTCGGTGCTCTCTGGGGAATTAGCCTCTAGTCATGGCCATCGCTGCGGTGTTCGATCTCGACAACACGCTTGTCGAGGGATCCTCGCTCTTCCATTTCGGCAAGGAGATGGTGCGCCGGCGCTTCATCGGGCCGCGCACGGTCGTGCGTTACGCGCGCGCCGAATTCACCTACGTGCGCAACCGTTCCGAGCGCGATGGCATGCCTGCGGACGTCGCCTCACGGGTGCTCGGAATGGTCGAGGGCAGGCAGCAACAGGATCTGATTGGCCTCGCCGATGACTTCGTCGCCACACGTCTTCCCCGGTACTACGTCACGGACGTGGTCGACCGACTCACGCATTTCGTGAAGCTCGGCATTCCGACCTACATTGCCACGGCGAGTCCGCAGGAGCTGGCGGATTCAATCGCGAGATCACTGGGTGCTACCGGTGCGCTCGGCACGGTGTCCGAGACGGTCAACGGCATCTACACAGGCCGGCTGGCCCAGCCGATTGCCCATGGCGCGGAGAAGGCTGCACGCGTGCGTTCACTTCTCGAGAGCACCGACACAGATCTCGATGGCTCGTGGGCTTTCAGCGATTCGGTCAACGACCTGCCACTACTGGCGATGATGGGCAACCCGGTTGCCGTTCACCCGGACAAGGCCCTGAATCAGATAGCCATGCAGAACTCATGGCAGGTCATCACGCCGAAGCAGGGAACCGACCTCGGCAGCATCGCGTCAATGTTCGGATTTCACCCCTACCCGATGAGCTAGGGCTGACGCCCCTGACTCAGGCCCGAATGGGCAACGAGTCATCGGCGCTGAAGGTGACACCGGTCAGTCGCTCGGGGTTCGCGACGAAGAAGTACACGGTCTCGGCAATCTCGTAGATGCTCAGTGGCTCGCGTGTCGCGCGCTCCTCGGCGTTCAGATGCTCGAGGAATGCGTCGGCGTCAGTGCCCGCGTAAGGCAGCCGTGAGCCATGTGCCCCGATTGTCAGGTACGGCGCGACCGTGTTGATGCGAACACGAGGCTCCATGGCCGCAAGCGCGGTGGTGACTTCGGTGATCTCGGTCAAGCTGTGCGAGCGAATCTCCTCGATACCGAGCAGGTTCACGATCGAGCCGCTCATGTCGCTGATGAACGGCTCGGCAGCGGCACGGATGAAATCGACACCGGCGGGCTCGCAGATCGGCACTCGATCGCAGTTGACCACGCAGTCGAGCCCATTGCCACGAGCCGCAGCCAGTTCGATCATCGTGCGATATGACTCCAGGTTGCCGATCTCGGTGCGGATCTGGGCCCGGCTGAAGTGCGAGGTGTGCGCCACTTCGTCAGCACCCATCACGAACCAGCCATTGCGGATGAACTCGTAGCCGACGGCCTCGCCGACGGCGGTGTGAATACCCGTGATGAGGACGGACGGTGCATGGCTGGC
>JBILOY010000051.1:0-4091 GCA_044374195.1 Candidatus Nanopelagicales bacterium | reverse complement strand
TCTTCTACCCTGGTAGACAAGAGATCTACCTTGGTAGAAGATGGGGCTATGTCCATGAATATCAAGAGCGACGAGGCTCACGAACTGGCGCGCGAGTTCGCCGCACTCGAGCACACCAGCATGACCGAAGCAGTCGTCATCTCCCTTCGCGAGGCGCTGGCACGTCGGCGCGCAGAGGCCGTGACGGCCGAGAAACTCACTCGGATGCGTGCCATCTCCTCCAGCTTCGCGGAGTTGGAACGCGAGCAGGATGGACCGAGCCTGTGGGAGATCAATGCCGATCTGTACGACGAGGCCGGGCTTCCCCGATGATCATCGACACCTCAGCCATCATCGCCATACTGCGACATGAGCCTGAATTCGAAGCGCTGGAGGAGTCCATCGCGGCGCAGTCGTATGTACGCATGTCGGCAGCCTCCTACCTGGAGGCCGGAATCGTGATTGACGGCCGACAGGATCCGATCCGATCGCGGAAGTTCGACGACTTCCTCTCGCTCGCCGAAATCACGATCGAGCCCGTGACTGCCGAGCAGGCGTTCATTGCCCGGGAGGCTTACCGCGACTTCGGTCGGGGCAGCGGCCATCCGGCCGGGCTTAACTTCGGTGACTGCTTCTCCTACGCGCTCGCCAAGGCCACCGGCGAGCCGCTGCTGTTCAAGGGTGATGACTTCCTTCACACCGACGTACGACCAGCCTGATCACGCCGAACCTGAGTGACGGCGACGCGGCCCGTGCGACACAATTAGCACTCACGCGCCCGTAGCTCAACGGATAGAGCTACTGGTTTCTACCCAGTCGGTTGGGGGTTCGAGTCCCTCCGGGCGCACCACGAATTACCGGAACGCACCGCTGACCTGCACGCCCGCGGTGCGCTGCACGGATAACTGAACGTCAGACCCTGCAACGCAGGAGGCCACGTGGCCACCGGCCTTGCGATCCGCGTTGAGACCAGGTGGTCATACGTGCCGATCTGCTGCACCCACGTGTCGCCGACTGCCGCATACGCGGTCGAAACCAGCGATCCGACGACGGCCGCAGCACTGCCGAGCGAATGAACGCGCGACGAACGACGGCCTTAGACATTACGGCGCTGATGAAGTTTGTCTGACGCCTGGCACAAGCAGCCAGATCAGCCGGTCGGGCACCCCTTTCATCCGACGTAGGGAGGCTGCCGCTTCAACTCTTCCCTCGCAATGCTGCGGCGGTGAACGGCATCAGGACCATCCACCACGCGGAGAGCACGCGCCCAGGCGTAGAAATAGGCGAGTGGCGTGTCATCACCCAGCCCCGCGGCTCCGTGGACCTCTATGGCGCGGTCGATGACCGCGGCGGCCACCTGCGGGGCTGCCACCTTGATCGCTGCAATCTCGGTGCGAGCTCCCTTGGCACCGATTCGATCGATCATCCATGCCGTCTTGAGCACGAGCAGACGGGTCTGCTCGATCTCGATTCGCGACTGGGCGATGAGATCTTGGACCACCCCCTGCTCCGACAGGTGCTTACCGAAGGCCACCCTGGACTTGGCTCGATCGACCATGAGCGCCAGCGCTCGTTCGGCCATGCCGAGTGCACGCATGGCGTGATGGACCCGTCCCGGCCCGAGTCTTGCTTGCGCAATAGCGAAGCCGTCACCTTCACTCCCGAGAAGATTGCCGGCGGCGACACGAACGTTCCGAAAAACGATCTCCGAGTGCCCATGCTGATCTTGGAATCCGAAGATGGGCATATTCCTTTCGATCGTGACCCCGGGAGTGTCAACGGGCACCAGAATCATCGACTGTTGCCGATGTGTAACAGCTTCGGGATCGGTCTTTCCCATAACAATCATTACCCGGCACCGCTCGTCAGCCGTCCCACTGATCCACCACTTGCGCCCATTTATCACGTAGTCATTGCCGTCACGGACGATTGACAGCGTTACATTGGTGGCGTCGGAACTCGCCACGTCGGGCTCCGACATTGCGAAGGCAGAACGAATCTCGCCGTCGCGGATCGGCCCGAGCCACTCCTCCTTCTGTGCTGGAGTGCCGAAGAGATTGAGAATCTCCATATTCCCTGTGTCTGGCGCCTGGCAGTTGATGGCTTCCGGAGCGATCACTGGCGACCAGCCCGAGATCTCAGCAATCGTTGCGTACTCGAGGTTCGTCAGGCCCGACCATTCAGGCAGGAAGAGATTCCACAGTCCCCGGCGCTTCGCCGAAGCCTTTAGGCCCTCGAGTACAGGAGGGTGCGCGTGTGGACCATGCTCGACAAGAAAGGCCGCGTACACACGCTCAGACGGGAAGACATTTTCCCGCATGAAGTCCCACATCCGCGCAGCCGTCTCTGATGCGCGGTCGAGAGTTCAAAGTCCATATCTCATCCTTTCGTAGTGCTCAGCTCGGGTCCGGACCCCACGTCACTGCGGCCTCGATTGACTCGCGGGTCGTGCGGAATGAATTGGCCGGATGCTGAGGATCCGCGTAGCCGAAGGAAATCCCGCACACAACCATGCGGTCCTCGGGTATTCCGAGATAGCTCCGCACGAAGGGAGAGAAATTGGCAAGTGAGGCCTGCGCGATCGATGCCACGCCCAGTGCCGTGGCAGCAAGCAAGAGAGTCTGCACGTAGAGTCCGCAATCCACTGCCGCGTACACCCCGAGACTCTTCGGCGCCGTGATCACGGTAACGATGGGAGCGCCAAAGAACTCATAGTTGCGCAGAGCCTGCCGTTCGCCCGAAGTCCGATCACCGCGCACCACACCAACGGCGTGGTAGAGAGCCCAACCCGCCTCACGCCGTCGATCACCATGGATACCTTCGTACTGCTGGGGCATCGGCAGATCAGGATCCATCGCCGCCTGGGTCGCATGGGCCGAGAGTGCCTCTGCAAAGGCTGCGGTGGCCGGTCCTTCGCAGACGACCACGTTCCACGGTTGTGTGTTGCACCATGATGGCGTCCATTGTCCTAGCTCGAAGATACGCATCAGCACTTCGCGCGGAACTGGATCCTCGAGGAATCCGCGGCAGCTGAACCTCTCTTTGAGGATGGTCTCCAGCACGGCAGGGGCCTCGGGGTTCATGGCTTGCTCCCCGTCATCGTGGTGCCATCCTGAGCGCCCCGTCCATCCGGATCGTTTCTCCGTTCAGATAGTCGTTGCGAATGATGGCCAAGACAAGATCGGCGTATTCCTCAGGGGTGCCCAATCTCCGCGGGAACGGGACACCTGCCGCAAGGGAAGCGCGCACTTCCTCGGGAAGCGTGGCTAGCAAGGGCGTGTCCATGATGCCTGGCGCGACTGTGCACACCCGGATGCCGTACTGGGCCAGGTCTCGGGCGGCAGGGAGAGTGAGGCTAACAATTCCGCCCTTCGAACTAGCGTATGCGGCCTGCCCCACCTGCCCGTCGAATGCCGCAACCGAGGCCGTGTTGATGATCACCCCGCGAGCGCCGTCCTTCATTTCCGGGGTCTGCGCCATCAACTCCGACGCAAGCGCCAAGACGTTGAAGGTGCCGATCAGATTGACCCCAACCACGGACGCGTATACGTCGAGGTCATGAACTCCCTTGCGCCCAAGGATCCGGATCGATGGCCCGATGCCGGCGCAGTTGATGACCGATCGCAGGGGACGACCGCTCGCGGCAACCAGATCGAGCGCGCTCCGAATCTGAGCCGGGTCCGTCACGTCGACGTCGACGAATCTCACGTGATCTCCTGCGCCGGATGGCTTCTCCACCGCGACGCCGGGCAGATCAAGAGCGAACACCCGGGCTCCCGCACCCATGAGTCGCGTGACCGTAGCTGCGCCGAGCCCCGACGCCCCTCCGGTAACAATGGCGCATGTGCCCTCGAGATCCATCGTCGGTCCTTTCCTTGTCTGCCTTCGTTGGTGGTCGCCTCTTGGCTACGCAGTCTTGACGAGGCTCGGCAATCGCTCTCGAATGATGCGGAGCGCCTCGTCACTGATGCGGTCGATAAGCTCCGCCACGGTGGGGATGTCGTGAATGAGCCCCTGCGCCTGGCCGGCCCACCACAGTCCGCCCTCCATGTTACCGTCGCTCAGAACCGCCGCGCGGCCCCGCGCCCCGGAGGCCAATGCCGCTCCATCAG
>JBILOY010000048.1:0-4643 GCA_044374195.1 Candidatus Nanopelagicales bacterium | reverse complement strand
GGAATGTGCGGAACACGATCAGTGTGGACCGCTCGTCGTTGTCGACAATCTGCTGCTTGACATGAGGATGCACGGGCGCCTCGCGCGTGGCGACAAACCGGGTTCCCATGTTGATGCCTTCGGCACCAAGAGCGAGCGCCGCAACCAACCCAGCACCGTTGGCAAAACCGCCGCTTGCTATCACCGGGATGGTTAGTTGCCGCACGGCCGCAGGGATCAGGATCAGCCCTGGCACGTCGTCTTCACCAGGGTGACCAGCGCACTCGAATCCGTCAATGCTCACGACGTCGACGCCGATGGACTGAGCCTTCAGTGCGTGTCGGACGGAAACGGTCTTGTGGATGACCTTCACACCGGCGGCCTTGAGTGTGGGCAGGTATGGCTCAGGGTTGTTCCCCGCCGTTTCGACGATCTTCACACCGCTTTCGATGATCGCAGCCATGTACTCGTCATAAGGAACGGGAGTGATGGTCGGCAGGATCGTCAGATTCACAGCGAACGGTCGGTCAGTCATTTCGCGGCACCGAGCGATTTCCCTAGACAGAGCCTCGGGGCTGGGTTGGGTCAGTGCCGTCAGGCACCCGAGTGCGCCCGAATTGGCCACCGGCGCGATGAGGTCCGCCGTCCCGACGGCCGCCATGCCACCACACATGATGGGGTGTTCGATCCCCATCATCTTGGTGAATCGGGTCTGCAGCATCAGCCGAGCCTTTCTATAATTGTTACGTTAGCTTGACCGCCACCTTCACACATGGTCTGCATCCCGAACCGCCTTCCGGTCCGCTCCAACTCGTGCAGCAGCGTTGTCATCAGCCGAGCCCCAGATGCGCCGAGTGGGTGCCCCAGCGCGATGGCTCCCCCGTTGACGTTCACCCGGTCCATATCCGGCTTTAGTTCGGCGGCCCACGCCAGCACCACCGGGGCGAAGGCTTCGTTGATCTCCACGAGGTCGATCTCGCCGATCTCCATTCCGGCCCGCGCCAAGGCATGACGCGTGGCCTCGATGGGCGCCGTCAGCATGATGATGGGGTCTCCGCCCCGAACCGACATGTGCACAATTCTCGCCCGCGGAGTTAGCCCGTGCTCCTTCACTGCCCTCTCGCTGGCAACGAGAACGGCGGCCGCCCCGTCTGATATCTGGCTGGCCACTGCTGCGGTGACTCGACCGCCAGCCGTCAGCGCCTGCAGCGAACGGATCTTTTCGAGGTTGGGCTCACGCGGACCTTCATCCCACTCGATCCCCGCGAGGGGGGCGAGCTCGCGATCGAACCGCCCCTCGGCCTGGGCGGCCAGTGCTCGCCTGTGGGACTCCATGGCGTAGATCTCCAGGGAGTCTCGTTCGATTGCCCAGCGATCGCAGATCATCTCCGCCCCTCGGAACTGACTCACCTCCTCGCGGCCATAACGAGCGACCCAACCGGCCGAGCCCGAATAGGGATCAGGGATCCCGTACTGCTGAGCCGCCGTCATGCTTGAGGCGATCGGGATCGAGGTCATGTGCTGGACACCACCGGCGAGCACGAGATCCATCGCTCCACTCATGACCGCTTGAGCGGCAAAGTGCACCGCCTGCTGGGAGGAACCGCACTGTCGATCGATCGTGACGCCGGGTACGTGCTCGGGCAGTCCCGCGGCCAGCCAGGCGGTGCGGGCAATATCACCGGCCTGCGAACCGATCTGATCGATGCAGCCGAATATGACATCCTCGACCGCGCCGGGATCCACATCGGCCCGCTGAACGGCAGCTGTCATGATGTGGGCGGCGAGGTCTGCCGGGTGGACATCTGCTAGACCGCCGTTCCTCTTACCGACCGGCGTGCGAACCGCTTCTACGATGTATGCCTGCATAGCGTCACTCACTTCCGGCGCTGTCCGCGCCATTGATGTTCATGTGGCATCCCACACCGGCACGCGCTTCTCGGCAAACGCCGTAAGCCCCTCGATCCGATCTGCCGATGCAAGGATCTGCTCTGTAAACGGCACCTGAAACGCCCAAGCCTCCGCCTCGCTCATGTCAAATGATCGGCGCATAATCTGAGCCGTTGCCTCGATGGCCAGGGGACCGTTCCGCAGAACCTCGCTGGCGAGGTCCGTGGCCGCCTCGAGTGCGCCTCCGGGTTCGCAAATCCGGTTGACGAGGCCGAGGCGGTGGAACTCCGTCGCGGGCCGAGGCCGGGCGGTCAGGGCCAGTTCCATCGCGACGTGATAGGGAATCCGCCGGGGCAGCCTGAACAAGGCTCCCCCGGACGCGATCAGCGCCCAGCTCACTTCCGGCAACCCCATCTTGGCGTCGCTCGAAGCAACGATTAGATCGCAGCACAGGGCGAGTTCGAGTCCGCCGGCAAGCGCGTGACCCTCGATTGCCGCGATGATGGGCTTCCGCGGCGACTGCTCCATGATGCCGAAGCCGCCGCGCTTCTCTGTTATGGGGAGTTCCCCCTCCTTCGCTGCGATCAAGTCCATGCCAGCACTGAACACGCCGCCAGCACCGGTGAGTATCGCGACATACAGGGTCGAGTCGTCGTCGAATCGGTCAAGCGCCCGCTCGAGGGCCATTGCCGTGGCGTAGTCGAAAGAGTTGCGGCGGTGGAATCGATTGATCGTCAACACGAGCAGGTGCTCGCCGATCCGCGTCTCGAGGATCGGGGATTCATCGGTGTTCATCAACTCTCCTCATTTGTTGGTAGTGCGGTGGACACCATCACTGGGAACGCTTCGTCGGGTCCGGGCCCCACCATCCCCAGGACTCGCCACCGTCAACAGCAATCCGTTGTCCGGTGATGTACCCGCCTCCTTCGCTGACGAGGAAAGCGGCGCACGCAGCCACGTCTTCCGGACGGCACACTCGCCCGAATGGCGCTATCGCGTCGAGATCGCTCGCACTCTGACGGCCCTGAGTTGCCTGAATGAGTCGATCCCCCATACGGGTGGCGACTAGCCCCGGCGCGATCAGGTTCACCCTGATTCCGTTGACTCGCTCCTCCATGGCCAGCGTGTAGCCGAAGGCATCGAGCGCCGCCTTGGCCATCACGTAGGGCGCCGCTCCGGGGCGCGGACCGTCGGAGATGATGCTGCTGATCAGCACGATGTCTCCGCCACCCCGGGAGCGCATCGACGGCAGGACGCTCCTCGCTAGGGAATGAGCCGCGAAGGCGTGCACGTTCATTAGTCGCGGGAGCTCAGCCGGATCTGTGTCTGCCACCAGATTGCCGCGGCTAGCGTTTCCGGCAGCGTGCACGAGGATGTCGATTCCTCCAAACCGCTGCACCACCTGCTCAACGAGGTCTTGCACATGATCGGGGTCCTCGACGCCACCTTGGACGGCAATCGCCTGGACCCCTCGTGAGGTGATGTCGTGTACCGTCATCGCGGCGGCTTCGGAGTCCTTTAGGTAACTGATGGCGACGTCTATGCCCATGTCTGCAAGGGCAAGGCAGATGGCACGCCCGATGCCGCGGCTGCCGCCGGTCACCAGCGCCACTCTCTTGTGTGTAGTCATCGCTATTCCAATCTCAATGAGGACGTGACGACGTTGAGGATGTCCTCGTCGCGGGTCAGATGAGTGGCATCGTTCACGAACAGCAGAGTTCGCGTTCCGCCACTAACGAGGATTCCGGTGACGCCGGTGTGCCAGGGTGCGAACCACATGTCCTTCTCGATCCCGATCCAGGTCGCCAGGGCAGCATTGATCGCCCCTCCGTGCGAGACACATGCGACGACCCCATGACCGGCCTCCTCGACGATGCGGTCGATCGTCGAGGTGAGGCGTGCCCGCAGCTCGACACTCGTCTCACCCATTCCCGATCTGCCCCATGTGAACTTCTGAGAGAGGGCAATGCTCGCCATCGTCGTCGACACGTAGTTGTCGACATCCGGCTCCATCCCGCTCGCTGAAGTGTTGCTGAATGTGTGGCGCAGATAATCTGCGGGAAGTCTGACCTCTTCAAGGCCTTCGTGGATCGTCGGGGTGATGCCGGTTGCGCGCGCCAACGGTGCCGCCGTGTCACGGGCTCGCGCCAGTGGGCTCGTGACGATGCTGGAGATGGGGAGTTCGGCCAGCCGCTCCCCCAGTCGTTCTGCCTGCATCAAGCCCCGGTCGCTCAACGGAGCGTCTATCTCGCGCAGGGTCCGCTGCTCGGCATGCCGGATGAGCAGCAGCAGCGTGCTGGTGCCCTCGTCCGGCTCGCTCATGCTCTGTTGCGCCCTGCCATGAGCGTGGCGATCAACGGCAGGAGCTCCTCGATCGCGTCGATGGTGAAGTCGGGGTTCTCCGTCTCACACTCCTCCCGTCCGTGGAAGCCATAAGTGCAAGCGACCGTGGCTGCGCCCGCCCCACGACCGGCTGCCACATCCTGCGGACCGTCACCCACCATCACGACAGAGGCGGGGTCTAACTCCAGTGCGCGTATCGCGTCCAGGACTGGCCCCGGATGCGGCTTACGCTCTGCGGAAGTGTCCCCCGAGACGATCACAGAGAACAGGCCATGCATGTCGAAGCGGTCCATGTCGGAGTTGACTCGATCTCTGGACTTGGATGTCACGAGCCCGAGAGTCAGCCCCTGGGCCTTGAGTGCGTCCAACGTAGACCGGGTCTCAGCAAAGGCACCTCCCCAGCGCGCACTGTTGACGAGGTAAGCCTCGTG
>JBILOY010000059.1:0-30117 GCA_044374195.1 Candidatus Nanopelagicales bacterium | reverse complement strand
GTAGCCGCGTGAGGACACCACCACAGGTACGGCGATCTGGCTATTGCGCTGCAGTAAGTCGATAACGCTGCCCTTGAGATCCAAGCGGCCCAGGGAATGCTGGCCCAGGCCATACAGCCTCTCGTCGTCGAAAGAGCGCAAAGTCAATTCAACGCCGTGACTGCCATCGGGGTTACGTGAGTAGTAACGATGGGCGCGAAGCGGAGGCTCTCTGAAATCGAACCAGGATTCCTCCATCAAGACCCCGTCGGGGCCGTGGAAGGACAGGCGACCGTAGTGCTCGATTTCGGCGGTCAAAGTGCCAGTGGTCACGCTTGCGGTTGAGCCATCTGCGGAAAGGTTGATCTCGGCGGCGCTGGGTTCATGGACGACTAGACCCTCCTCAAGAGGAACCGGCTCCCCGTCGACGAAGGCTCGAACTCGGATGGTTCCGTCGCCCCACGCGTCAACGTGAATGGTCTCGGCCGGCAGGTGCAGGGTGATGCCGGTGGGCCGTACTGAGAAGGCCATGAGAGTCACCTTTCTGGGGTCAAGGCATCCACTGCGGGCCACAAGCGGCACGCCAACTCAGAAATGTTAGCGCAATCATTTCTTATCGTCACCGAAATGTGGCGAAGGGCCTGTGCTGCTTCGTTGCACGAGAGTCGGCGACACAAGCGTCACCGAGGGGGTGACAGGTCCCTCCGCTGTCACGAGTCGGTCGAGGGTATCCACGGCCGCCTCGCCCATGGCTGAGAAATCCTGACGGATCGTGGTGAGCCCCGGGAGGTAATACGCGGACTCGGGGGTGTCATCGAACCCGACGACACTGATGTCGTCCGGGACCCTTCGGCCACGTTGGTGCAGTGCGGACAAGGTGCCGAGAGCCATCTGGTCATTGGCCACGAAGATTGCTGTGACGGAAGGGTCGTCAGCAAGCTGCAGGCCTGCGGCGAAGCCCGATGCGGGAGTCCAGTCTCCGGTCATACAGGGCGGGGCGGCTCGGCCGGCGCTACTGAGCGCCTCACGCCACCCCGTCTTGCGAAGCCCGGATTCAATCCAATCGGCCGGCCCTGCGATGTGATGAACGGTCTGGTGGCCGAGGCCAAGGAGGTGCTGGGTTGCCAACCTCGCACCGAAAACCTGGTCGATTCCCACGACAGCTGCCTCCGCTGGATGCCCTGCCTCTGCAACCACTAATGGAATGTCGCGCCCGAGATCAAGTAGCGCACCGAAGGTCTCGACGAAGGGCGCGATGACGACGAGTCCGTCCACGAGTCGGTCTGACAACGACAGCACCGCCTCGCGAACGGCAACACGATCCGGGCTTTCGGCCACAGCCAAAGTCACGCCATAGCCCCGAAGTCTGGCTGCTCTTTCGATGGCGAGCAGGGTGGAACCTGGACCGTATTGGCCCGTGTCGAAGGTGACGACGCCGATGGTGTTCGATCTGCCGCGCGCGAGACCGCGAGCCATCGAATTCGGGCGGTAACTCAGCTGGATCATTGCCTGACGTACGCGATCCTGCGTCTCTTCAGTCACGGTCGCGGGGTCGTTGATCACGCGCGAGACCGTCATTGCGGAAACTTCAGCAAGCCTCGCCACGTCGGCAAGCGTCGCTTGCTTGCGCTGTCCTGCCACTGAGCACCTTCGCCTATCTGTATGGAGAGTGAACCCAGAGTAGGGGATGAGGACTCATGCACTCAGGCTTGCGGAAGCCACGGCTCTGAGGGACGGACCTCCACGGGCAAAACCGTAGACATCTGCGGGTTGCTTGCCCTATCATCACGAATGTTATCGCTAACATTTGTGCTGGTCAGAGGGTAGGGAGCGGGCCTGTGGGGAGTGTTGCCGTCGGAATCGATTTCGGCACGCTCTCGGGTCGTGCTGTCGTCGTGAACGTTGACGACGGCACGGAGATCGCCAGTGCGGTGCATACCTATTCTCGCGGCGTTATGGATGCCTCCCTCCCGAACGGCCGTCCCCTCGGCCCCGGCTGGGCCCTCCAGGCCCCTGAAGACTGGCGCGCCGTTGTGAAACATGCGGTGCCCGAGGCACTTCAGGCGAGTGGCGTTGCGCTCAGCGATGTCGTGGGCATCGCCACGGATTTCACCGCATGCACTGTCCTCCCGGTGACCACCGAAGGTGTACCCCTGTGCGAGGTGCCTGGCCTGGCTGACCGTCCGCATTCGTGGCCGAAACTGTGGAAGCATCACGCGGCCCAGGCCCAGGCTGACCGCATCAATGCCCTAGCTCGGGAGTGGGGCGAGCCGTGGCTAGCCCGCTACGGGGGCGCAATCTCCGCGGAATGGGAATTCGCGAAGGCTCTTCAAATCCTCGACGAAGATCCCGACGTCTATCGCGCCACCGACCTGTGGGTCGAGGCGGCGGATTGGATTGTCTGGGAGTTGTGTGGCTCGCTGGTCCGCAATCCGTGCACTGCTGGGTACAAGGGGATCTTCCAGGATGGCAGGTATCCCAGTAGAGAGTTCCTGGCTGCCCTGAACGGGGAGTTTGCTGATTTCGCCAAGCACAAGCTGGCAGGCCCCATGGGATCACTCGGCTCCGTGGCGGGGGGCCTCTCGGCACGCGCAGCGCAATGGACAGGTCTTCCTGAAGGCATCCCGGTGGCGGTCGGGAACGTCGATGCGCATGTCACTGCGGCTGCCGCCGACGCCGTCAGACCGGGGCGGCTCGTCGCCATCATGGGCACATCCACCTGCCATGTTGTCAATGGCGATCAGCTTGTCGAAGTGCCTGGCATGTGTGGCGTGGTAGACGGCGGCATCGTGGCCGGCCTGTGGGGATATGAGGCCGGGCAGTCCGGTGTGGGCGACATCTTCGGCTGGTTCGTCGAGAATCTCGTTCCATCCGACGTGCATTCGGCGGCGGCGGCAGAGAACCTCGGCATCCACGATTACCTCGGACGGGCCTCTGACCGCACTCCGGTCGGAGGACACGGCCTCATCGCGTTGGACTGGATGAGCGGTAACCGCTCCGTGCTCGTGAACCACGACTTGTCTGGGCTCATCTTGGGCCTGACCCTGTCTACTCCGCCAGAAGACATCTACCGGGCGCTGGTGGAGTCCACTGCTTTCGGAACTCGAATGATCGTGGAGACCTTCCGTAATGCTGGTGTTCCGATCCACGAGTTCGTCGCCGCCGGCGGGCTCACGCGCAATCGCTGGCTGATGCAGGTGTATGCCGACGTACTGGGGATGCCCATTCGATGCGTGGCATCGGGCCAGGGGCCTGCGCTCGGCTCGGCAATTCATGCGGCCGTGGCCGCTGGCGCGTATCCCGATGTCACCACGGCGTCGGCAGCGATGGGCAGGCTCGAGCCCGGCGCCATTGAGCCCGATGCAGGGCGCCACGCGGCTTACTCACTTCTTTATTCCGAGTACGTCAGCTTGCACGACTGGTTCGGTCGCGGCGGTAATGAAGTGATGCGGCGTCTTGCGACGCTGCGACGGGAGGTGATGGCCGGTGCACTCGATGACTTCTGACCAGCGAGAGCAGGTCCTTGAGGTTCGACGGAAGGTCGCCCAACTCCATGACGAGTTGCCTGCTCACGGACTCGTCTCCTGGACAGGCGGCAACATCTCTGGCCGGGTTCCAGGGCTTGAACTTTTCGTGATCAAGCCCAGTGGCGTGAGGTACGCAGACCTCACCGCCGAGTCGATGGTCGTCTGTGATCTCAACGGTGTTGTTGTTGATGGATCACTGCGTCCGTCCAGCGATACCGCGGCGCACGCCTACATCTACCGACACATGCCTGACGTAGGAGGTGTGGTCCACACCCATTCCCCCTACGCCACCGCATGGGCCGCGATCGGAGAACCGATTCCCTGCGTGCTCACTGCAATGGCCGACGAATTCGGCGGCGAGGTTCCGATCGGGCCATTCGCCAGGATCGGTGACGATGCCATCGGTGAGGGTGTCGTGCAGACCCTGCGGGGTCATCGATCACCGGCGGTTCTGATGCGCGGTCATGGCGTCTTCACCATCGGGCCGAATGCGTCAGCTGCAGTTAAAGCTGCGGTGATGTGCGAAGACGTAGCCCGCACGGTGCACCTGGCTCGGCAACTTGGATCAGTAGCACCCCTGAGTTCCGATGACATCGATGCGTTGTATGCCCGCTACCAGAACGACTATGGACAAGGGGAAGCTCGATGAGACAGCGCACACCGGAGATCTGGTTCCTGACCGGAAGTCAGACCCTCTACGGTCCGGAGGTTCTGGATCAGGTCGCGGAGCAGTCGCGAGAGGTGGTCGCTGCGCTTGAGGCGTCCGGCGCACTGCCGGCCAAACTCGTGTGGAAGCCGGTACTCGCTGGCGCTGACGCCATTCGGTCCGCGTGTATGGATGCGTCGTCGAATGAGAACTGCATTGGTGTCATCGCGTGGATGCACACCTTCTCCCCGGCGAAGGCCTGGATTGGTGGGCTGTCCGCACTGACAAAGCCGATGCTGCACCTGCACACGCAGGCTGCCCGTGAGCTTCCATGGTCGACCATCGACATGGACTACATGAACCTGAACCAGGCAGCCCATGGCGACCGGGAGTTCGGCTTCATTGAGACTCGTATGCGCCTTGATCGGGCGACCGTTGCAGGCCACTCGAGTGACCCCGAGGTCGCGACGCGCATCGCCTCCTGGGCCAGGGCGGCGATCGGCTGGAACGAAGCGCAACACCTCAAGGTGGCCAGGTTTGGCGACAACATGCGCGACGTCGCGGTCACCGAAGGCGACAAGGTCGAGGCCCAGATCCGGTTCGGCGTCTCGGTGAACACCTACGGGGTTACCTCACTGTCTGACGCAGTCACTGCCGCGAGCGAGGCGGCTGTCGATGACGTCGTGAACGCCTACCAAGAGCTCTACGTCATGACGCCCGACCTGCTGCCGGGCGGCGATCGCCACGAAGCCGTTCGATACGGCGCACGAATCGAGGTTGCGCTTCGGACTTTGCTCGAAGAGGGCGGTTTCGGTGCGTTCACTACGAACTTCGAGGATCTCGGCGGCCTGCGCCAACTACCAGGCGTTGCCGTGCAGCGCCTGATGGCCGAGGGTTACGGCTTCGGTGGAGAGGGTGACTGGAAGTCCGCAGTGTTGCTTCGACTGGTAAAGGTGATGGGCGAGGGGCTACCAGGAGGCACGTCCTTCATGGAGGACTACACCTACCACTTGGGTCCGGGAACACCGCGAGTTCTCGGCGCGCACATGCTCGAAGTGTGCCCGTCCATCGCAGCAAGCACACCGCGTCTTGAGGTCCATCCACTGTCGATCGGGGGCCGCGAGGATCCTCCTCGACTCGTCTTCAGTGCGTCACCCGGACCGGCGGTCGTCATCGGCATGTCCGACCTCGGCGAGCGATTTCGACTGGTGGCCAATGAGATCGATCTTGTGCCCCCTGACGAGCCTTTGCCCAAGCTTCCGGTCGCACACGCCGTGTGGGAGCCACGTCCGAACTTCCAGGTGGCCACCGAGAGTTGGCTGTACGCCGGAGGTCCGCACCACACGGTGCTGACATCTGCCGTATCGACCGAAACTCTGCGTCACTTCGCCGACATGGCCGGAGTCGAGTTGGTCCTGATCGGTGCGGACTCGACGGTTATGGGCATTCGCGACCGGCTTCGCTGGGATGCCGCCTACTACCGGCTGCGGCTGGGCTTGTGATCGACAGCAGCGCGTTTCGAGAGCGTCCGATCGATCTCGAAGCCGTTCCCTGGAGCCGACGTGGCTCGTACATGTCACTGTCCATGAACACGGAGTCCCGTGATCATCCTGGCCGCGACCACCCGATCGACCCCGGCCTGTACCTGTGCGATGTCAGCGGCTATCGGCTCTGGCGGTGGAACGGCGTATTCCGCATCGTTGGTCTGTGTGACGGGGAGCCGACTCCACTGACCGTCATCGAAGCCAGACCCACGTTCTTGCGATTGGCCGCCGGAGGCGGCGAGGTTGAGATCACTTGGGATGGCCCAGACACCATGCGTTTTCGCGCGAATTCTTCTGGCCTTCGATTCGTGCAGAGCGTGATTGACCCGATGGACGCGGCTCTCGCCTTCCCAGTCGACAACTCGACCTGGCGCTTGCAGATGGGTGAGGACGCGCACTATGCGATGAGCTGTCTCGACGGACTCTTGGTAGTCGATGCCCCCAGAGTGCGAACTGGTTCGGGTGACACCGAAGACCGAAAGGTCATCGACCTGGTACCGAATGCCGAAGGGTGGGCGGAAGTCGCAATCACGCAGTACCGAACTGGATATCGTCCACCTCTGACCTGGGCATCTTTCGATGCGGCGATGACCGAGTCGGCGGCAGACTTGGAATCGTGGGCGTCCGCATTTCCGACTGTTACCTCAGATCTGCAACCGACACGCGATGCAGCTATCTCGCTCCTGTGGGCAAACACGGTTGCGGCGCGCGACAACCTCAGGCGACCGGCAGTCCTCATGTCGAAGAACTGGATGCACGCCGTGTGGTCGTGGGACCACTGCTTCGTTGCCCTCGGGCTTGCGCAGGGCGACCCCGACCTCGCTTGGGATCAGTTCATGCTGTTCTTCGATCGCCAGTCGCTCGACGGAATGCTGGCCGACATCATCTCCGACTATGGGTGCATCTGGGGTTTCTGTAAGCCACCGGTGCACGGGTGGACCCTTCGGCAGCTCATGTCCGCAGGGGCAGTGCCAGCAGGTGGTCTCGAAGAGGTCTATCCACATCTGGCTGCATGGACGAATTGGTGGCTCACGTATCGCGATGACGACTGCGACGGGTTAGCGGAGTACTTCCACGGCTGCGACAGCGGTCAGGACAACTCTGCGGCATTCGATGAGATCGGATTCCCTGTAGCTTCGCCGGACTTGGCTGCCTTCCTTGTGGTCCAGATGGATGTCCTGTCCGACATCGCGGCACTGATAGGTCGTTCCGAGGAATCCGCGACCTGGCGCAGTCGCGCGGATCAGCAATTACGTGCGTTAATCGATGGCCTCTGGGCAGACACGCATTTCGTTGTTCGTCGCGGCGGAGACGGTGCGGTTGCCCACAACCCGTTCAGTCAGGTCTTCTACCTGCCACTCATCCTCGGTGAGCGTCTTCCCGAAACCGTGCGCACCGCACTCCTGGCTGGAGTCGATGCCGTCATCACTCCCCACGGTGTCGCCAGTGAGGGTCCGGGCAGCCCGCTTCACGAAAGCGATGGCTACTGGCGAGGTCCCATTTGGGCACCGACCACGTATCTGGTCCTCGACGGCCTCGCGGCATGCCGGGATCTCGCGCGAGCTGAAGCCCTCGGCCGCGGCTTCGCGGCAATGGCTCAAACAGGCGGCTTCGCGGAAAACTACGAAGCGACAAGCGGTCGTCCACTTCGCGATCGCGGTTATAGCTGGTCTGCGGCCGTCTTCCTGCGTATCGCTTCGACCATCGGAGAACAGCGGTCGTGACAGACGAGTTCTCTCTTTCCAGTGGCAGCCTGCAGGCGACCTTCGCTTCTCGCGACGGGTCGTTAGTGCGTCTCGTGACAGCGGATGGCGCGTGGCCGATTCTCGAAGGGGAGGGGCTGGGCCTCGGCTTCTCCTTGTTGGTGCCACTCGACGGTCGCAGAAACAACACCGTCGACTCCAGGGATCAACAGCCGCCCGTCTGGGAGGTTGCAGCCGATGGGACCTCTGCTTCAGCGGAATGGGCCCGGGTCCGCTCCGAGCATGGCGGGGAGCACGACATCACGGTCCGCATGACAGTGTCCGCAGAGGGGGATCGTCTGGTCTTCTCCCTCACCATCGACAACCGCTCCGAGCTGGTAGTCGAGGACGCGAGATTCCCGCGCGTCGGGGACGTTCAGCAGGCTTCGACTGACCGCCCGCTCCACAGCTTCATGGCGGGATACGCCGACGGCCGCCGCCGCCCATTCCGCCCGCGTTTCCTGGACTCCCTCCCGTACTTCGGTGTTGATCGACCCGCGTACATCAACGATCCGATGGAGCAGAGCGCCACGGCGCCGTACACCCCGTTCATCCTTGTTGAGGACGGCGAACGCGGCTTGTACATCGGGGTGGACCAGCCGTCCCATGAGATCGTCGGATGGATTCTGGAACTGCGGCCTGGCTGGTCGGACTCCATGCACCTGCGCGTGCCGGATCGTGACATGTCCGCGCCCGAGCCGACCTGCATCCGGATCGACGTCGCACACCTGCCTTACGTTCCGGCGGGAACCTCGTGCACGCTGCCATCGATCGCCCTGGCGGCATTCACCGGCGGCTGGCAGGCGGGGGCCAGCATCTATCGCGAGCGGCGCTCTACCTGGACGGCACCGGCGGTGCCCCCCGCGTGGGCTGCCGGACCCACGGCCTGGCTGCAACTGCAGGTGAATTCGCCCGAGGATGAGTTGCGGCTCCCCTTCGATCAACTCCCTGAGGTTGCGCGCAGTTGCGCCCGGCACGGCGTCGGCACCATCCAGTTGGTCGGCTGGAACGAAGGCGGTCAGGATCGCAACAACCCCAACCACACACCGGATCCCCGGCTCGGCGGGTACGAGGCGCTCAAGACCGCGATAGCCGAATGTCAGCGGCTCGGAGTCAAGATCGTGCTCTTCGCCAAGTTCACGTGGGCGGATCGGAGCAGCGATCTCTATCGCAATGAATTGTTCCGTGACGCGATCCGCGATCCCTACGGCGACACTTACGATCACCCTGGGTACAGGTACAACACCGTTTCGCAGATGCTCGGTGTCAGCACGCGGCAACTCGTTCCGATGTGCTTTGCAAGCGAGCGCTACCGGGTGCTGTGCGAGTTGGACGCCCGAGCGATCGTTGACCTCGGCGCCGATGGGATGCTCTTTGATGAGTGCCTCCACCACGGGAGGGCGTTGCTCTGTTTCGATTCAGCGCACGGTCATCGTCCTGCACACACGGCGTTCGACTTCGATGACGCGCTCATTGAAGCCTTTGCGTCGTATGCCCTCGAGGTCAACCCGGACTTCCTCTTTGCAGGTGAGGCGATCTACGACCAGCAGTTCGGGGTCTACCAACTCTCGTACCATCGAAGCTTCGAGGTGGATCACATCCCGCTGACACGCTTCATGAACCCCCACGCGCAGCTGGCGGTGGCCAGTGTCGGGTTCGACGACCGCAACCTGATCGGTCAAGCGCTCGTCCGCCGCTACATCCTCAGTTACGAGCCGTACAACTTCCAGGGTCGACTCGAGGACTTCCCCCTGACGACCGGATACGGCAGGTCGATGGATGAGTTGCGCACCACCTGGCGCCGCTGGTTCTGGGACGGGGAGTACCGCGACGAACTCGGCGCGTCAGTGCATACCTCGACAGGGGAGAAGCACTATCCGTTCGCGGTGTTCGCCCCCCGTGATGGCTCTCACCCTGGCATTGCCGTGGCAAACCACACGGCGGAGCCGGTGCGTCTGAAGGTCGCCATCGATGGGAGCACGGAGCGGCTCGCCCTCCATCTGATCGACGCCGCGGGCTGGGTGCCGGCTCACGACAACTGGGTGGAACTGCCCGCAGACTCGGCCGGCATCCTGCTGCCGCATTACGCGGTGGGCAATGACGAGGGAGCCGCCCTTTGAGCCGTTACCCCATCGTTACTTGACCGTTCCACAAAGTGCTTGACGCAATACGTAATACATACGATATTAAGTGAACAGCCCACCACTATCCCCGGTCTCAGGTCGGGGCCCAAGAAAGGTAGACGCATGGCCCTTTTGCGAACGCGCCGACTCATCGGCGCCGGAACGATCGCTGCATCAGCAGCCCTGATCCTGGCGGGTTGCGGCGGCTCTTCATCCACCGGAAACGCGTCTGCTTCGGCGGCGCCTTCGGCTCCCGCTTCGGAGGCGGCTCCCGCTTCGGAGGCTCCGCAGGCATCGGGTGACCTCACCATCTGGACTGAGGACTACTACGTCAAGATCTTCGAGCCCGTCGTCAAGCCCTGGGCTGATGCGAATGGCGTCACGGTGAAGTTCGTGACCAAGGACTTCTACGAGATGACAAACCAGTTCATCTCGGCTGTTCCGGCGGGTGAAGGTCCCGACCTGCTTATCGCTCCCGCGGCGACGTACAACCTCGTGTCTAACGGCGTGGTGGCGCCCGTGGAGCTCGGCGACCTCGCTTCCGGGTTTGACGCCGGCGCTATCGCGGCCATGACGCAGGATGGGCAGATTTACGGCGTGCCCTTCACGGTGGAGAACATTGCGCTCTACCGCAATGTCGATCTCGCTCCCACGGCGCCCGCGACCTTCGACGAGATGATCAAGGCCGGAAACGCACTCGTGAAGGAAGGCAAGGCGAAGTCCGCCTTCTGCATTGGGCAAGACCCCAAGGGTGGTAACGCCTACCTCCTGATGCCCTTCATGACCTCATTTGGCGCGAGCATCTTCGCTCAGGATGCAAACGGCAACTACGATGGCAGCCAATTAATCATCGACGATGCGGCGGGGCAAGCGTTCGCGACCTGGCTCGGCAAAGCCGGTGCCTCAGGCGCGCTCAACCCTGACATGACGCTCGACATCGCCCTCCAGCAATTCAAGGATGGCCAGTGCCCATTCCTCGTCACGGGCCCGTGGGATCTCGGCGGCATCAAGGAGTCGGGCGTGAATTTCTCGATTGACGCTATCCCGACCGCTGGCGGTGAAGTGGCAGCACCGTTCGTCGGGAACTACGCCGTCTATGGATCGTCACAGGCGGCGAATCCGCTCGCAGCCCAGCTCTTCCTGACAGACTTCATGACCAAGACTGACACTCAGGTGGAGATCTGGAAGGGTGCACAGAATCCGCCGGCTCTCACTGCGGCGTTCGAGGCAGTGTCGGACGACCCGTACATGAAGGCCTTCGGCGAGGTCGGGGCTTCGGGTGTTCAGACCCCGCCCATCCCAGCCATGGACAAGGTGTGGGGTCCCTGGGGCGAGACCGAAGTCCTGATCCAGCGTGGTGATGGCAATCCGGTGAAGCTCTGGAAGGCAATGGCCGAGAAGATTCGGGCCGATATCGCCAAGATGTAAGTACGTTGGGTGACCGGGGGGCCGTATGTGGCGGCCCCCCGTTTCACCTTTTCGCGAGCCCTCACACCTGAAACGAATCGAGTATTGATGACGCGAAAGGCGCTGATTCTCGACAGACCAGGGTCGCGGCCCAGGGTTGTCCCCGAGTCACCCGCACGTGGGTGGGCCTTCGTCGTCAAGGTTGCCCTGATGGCCCTTGTTGACGCACTTGGCGTCTACCTAGTCCTCAAATTCGTTGCGAACGACCAGACCGTCATCGCAGGCGCGGTCGCTATCGCACTTGTCGTCATCAACATCGTGTACTTCCGTGCTGGCAACCTGCCGGCCAAGTACATCATTCCGGGCTTGATCTTCCTTTTAGTCTTTCAGGTTTTCGTGATCTGCTTCTCGGTGTTCGTGTCTTTCACGAACTACGGCTCAGGGCACAACATTGAAAAGCCTGCCGCGGTCGAAGCCATTCAGGCGAACTCTGTAGCTCGGGTGCCCGGGTCGCAGGCCTACCCGGTCACGGTTCTGGAGAAGAACAACGAGCTCTATCTGCTCGCCACTTCACCTGACGGGCAAGCCCTGCTTGGGTCCGCGGCAACGCCTTTGGCCCCGGCCCCGGATGCTGTCTTTGCTGGCAGTCAGGCAAAGAGTGTCCCCGGCTACAGAACGCTGACCCTGGGTGACCTTCTGCGTCAGCAGGAGTCCGTCACCAGTCTTCAAGTACCGCTGGGATCGTCCGCCGGCGAAGGTTATCTCAAGACCGTCAACGGATTAAATGCCTATACCTTCACAAGCACCATGGTGTATTCGCCGGAGACGGACACCATGCGCGACGTCGTCACGGGTACCGAGTATGCGGACAACGGGGAAGGAAACTTCGAGTCCGCGGATGGCGACACCCTTCAACCGGGGTGGAAGACGTTCGTGGGGTTGCAGAACTACGCCACCGCCGTGGGTGCCGGCGGGCAGACCGACATCATCGGAGTCATCCTCTGGACGTTCGTCTTTGCGCTGATGTCGGTCTTCCTGTCATTCTCCGTCGGAACCATCCTTGCCCTCGTCTTTAACGACAAGAGGGTTAGGGGCAGGCGCGTCTATCGACTCGTCATGATCCTTCCTTATGCCTTCCCCGTTTTCCTCACGGGCCTCATTTGGTCGGGCCTGCTAAATCAGCAATACGGATTCATCAACGAGGTGCTGCTCGGGGGTGCCCAGATTCCATGGCTCCAGGACGAGTGGCTCGCACGAGCGACTGTGATCCTCGTCAGTGTGTGGTTCGGAGCTCCCTACTTCTTCCTCGTGTCTACCGGAGCCCTGCAGTCCATCCCTGAGGATGTCCTCCAAGCGGCTCAGGTTGATGGCGTTTCAGTGTGGCAACTATTCCGGCACATCAAATTGCCGCTGCTGCTCGTGGCGGTAAGTCCTTTGTTGATTGCCGCCTTTGCATTTAGTTTCAATGACTTCACCACGATCTTCATGCTAACTGGCGGCGGGCCTGCGAACCCTGCATCGCCCATCGGTGCGGGGTCGACCGACATCCTCATCACAGTCGTGTACAAGCTCGCGTTCCAAGGTGATTCGAAGGACTACGGGCTGGCCAGCGCATTCTCGATGCTGATCTTCTTGATCGTCGTCACTATCTCCATTGTTCTCTTCCGCCGAACCAAATCCCAGGAGAATGTTTACTGATGGAGAGCATCGAGCTACAAGGGCTTGAGGCGGTCGCGCGAAGCGGACCGACTCAAGAATCGATTGTTATCAAGCCGCGGCGCCCTTCGTTCTCACGGTGGCTGAGCACCGTGGGCTGGCGCCACGCGGTCGGACTCATCACATGTGTCGTTGCGTTGTTCCCCTTGCTCTACATTCTCTCTGCTTCGCTCAATCCATCCGGAACGCTGACCGGATCCAATGAATTGTTCAGGGCATTCTCTCTTCAGAACTACGTGGATTTGTTGACCGACCCGGGGCGACCCTTCCTGCGCTGGTGGCTCAACACGATCCTCGTTGCCAGCGTTACCGCGGTTGCCTCGGTCATGCTCTGCGCGCTGGCTGCGTACGCGTTCTCCCGACTTCGTTTCACGGGTCGGCGGTTTGGCCTAGGCACCCTCGTGATCACGCAGATGTTCCCCCAATTCCTTGGGGTGGTGGCCATCTTCTTGATGTTGGCGGCCATTGGCAACGCTGTTCCCGCTCTCGGCCTCAACTCGCTTCTCGGCCTTATCGTCGTGTATTTGGGTGGCGCCCTCGGAGTCAACACGTATCTCATGTACGGCTACTTCAACACAATCCCCCGTGAGATTGACGAAGCGGCAAAACTCGACGGAGCGGGGCATGCGCGGATCTTCTTCACCATCATCCTTCGGTTGGTGGGACCGATCCTCGTCATCGTGGGAATGCTGGTCTTTGTTGCTACTTCTGGGGAATTTGTCATCGCCTCGGTCATCCTGAGCGATTCAGACATGCAGACCGCGGCAGTTGGCCTCTACGGGATGATGTCTTTCAGAAACGATAATTGGGGTGCTTTTGCAGCAGGCGCTGTCCTGACCGCCCTGCCCGTCATGGTGATCTTCCTGTACGCGCAGAAGTACATCGTGAGTGGACTCTTCGCGGGAAGTGGCAAATAGCAGCGTAGATATCGCCGGTCGCATGTGTTGCCGGCGCAGGCGAAGGGAGTGTTTCATGGCGTGGCTTGATCTACCGATTGAGGATCTTCGCGATTACCGTTCCCAGGTCGTACCCGCGTCGGATGTGCGCGAGTTCTGGACTTCGCGACTCGACGCAGCACGCGCGCTAGCAAAGGATCCCGTGCTCACGCCCATCGATACTCAACTGTCAATGGTTGACGTGAGGGATATCGAGTTCAGCGGCTCGGACGGGCATCGCGTGCGAGGCTGGTTCCTACGGCCGAAGGACGCCGAGGACGAGCTTCCGTGCCTGGTCCAGTTCATCGGATACGGAGGAGGTCGCAGTCTCCACCATGAATGGACCCTGTGGCCTGCGGCCGGGTGGGCCACGCTCGTGATGGACACCCGCGGCCAGGGCTGGTCGGATACCGACGATCTCGGCGCGAGCGGCAATCCGCAGGTGCCCGGGTTTCTCACCCGCGGGATCACCGATCCGCAGGAGCATTACTACGCGCGAGTGTTTATTGATGCGGCCCGTGCCGTAGACACCGCTCGAGTCTTGCCTGGCGTGGATGCATCGCGGGTCGCTGTGGGCGGTGGCAGCCAGGGAGGCGGCATCACCATCGCCGCGGCAGCACTCAGCGAGGGACTCATCGGCGCCCTGGTGGGTGTCCCCTTCTGGTGTGACGTTCTCCGCGCCGCATCGATTACCGACTCCGAGCCGTATAGCGAGATAAAGAATTACCTGCGCGCTCGCCCCTACGAGACCGAGCGTGTGGAGCGAACGCTGTCCTATCTTGATGGCACGGTGATGGCGGGCCTCGCGACAACGCCTGCACTGTTCGAGATCGCCATGATGGACAACATCTGTCCGCCGTCGACCTGTTACGCGGCATACAACGCGTGGGCAGGCCCCAAGGAGGTGCGCGAGTACTACTGGGCCGGCCATGAAGGCGGGGATTCACATCACGTGGCCGTCGCTTTGGAGTGGCTCGCAGCCAAAGCGCGATAGGCCGCTCAACATCTCAACCTCGGAAAGCGAGACTTCACGGTGACCCGAGACCACGCAGCACGTGCAGGTCTGGCATTGCGGCGAAAGGAAGATCCTCATGTGCTGTGAAGACGGGTCACGCGATTACCCCGCTGCGGTCAGGGAAATGGTGGCTACGGCGCGTGAGCGGTTCATGCGGGCAGACCGAACCGGTGCTGATGCGTGGGGCAGCGCCATGGTCGGCCGTCCGTGGCACTTCGCCAATGCCGATTGCGTCGGCGACCTCTGGGAAGCCCTGCGCGGAGGCCGCGGGCCGACCCTCAATGAAGTTGCTGACGCACTGCTTGCCATGGTGGATCCGGCGCAGATCCCTGGCCTGGCGCAACTGACCATCACGGACGGCATCCCGGAATGGACGGCCAGCAGTCTGGTCGTCGCTGACGGTGCGACAGCGGACGTTCCGATCCTGGTGACCTGCGAGGGACTCGGACGCACCGTCTTCGTCGGCGGTGAGGAGGGGTACCTCCAACCGGGCGGTCGAGCATTCATGGAAGCGTCCATTGGTCCGGACTCGCTCACGACAACGATCCTCATCGATAGTTCGACGCATGAGTCACCGCCGCTGATTCGCCGTATCGGCGGTGCCCGACTGCGCCTGCGGGCCGATCACGAGACCCGCTGGAGCGTGCTCGACTCCGAGGGCCGTGCCCAGTTCCCCGAAGGCGCAATGCGCAAGTGGGACTCGCGACTGCAGGGTTACTTCCACGCAGGTGAAGCGGAGCTCGCCGTGATCCCGGGCCGATTCACCGTGCGCGCAGCCCGCGGCATCGAGTTCGTGCCATTCGAGACTGAACTCGAAATCCTCGAGGAAATCGAGATCGATGTTTTGTTGGAACGACGCATCGATCCCCGCGCCGCGGGCTGGTTCTCTGCAGACCTCCATGTACACGCCAATTACGGTGGCGAGTACGCCGTCTCACCCGAAGAAGCCATGGAGATGCAGCGCGCGGAAGCCCTGGACTTCATGAATCTGGTGGCTGCTAATCAGCTGACCAGCCATATTCATGACGTAGAGGTATTTCGGGCAGTACTTGACCAGCCTCTGCCGAATGCATCGGGCGATGTCACGCACATGGGGATCGAATACCGCAATGACCTCTTCGGGCACTTCCATGTCACCGGATCGAGCCGTGACATCGGGGCGTACCAGACCGGCCATGCCGACTCGGCACATCCCGTCGACTGGCCCTTGAACGGGACTGCTGCTGCCGAGTACCAAGCGCACGGGGCGACTGTGGGCTACTGCCACCCGGTGACCGGGCAGGTAATCGAAGTGGATGCGGATGTCGACCCGGACGTGCTTGAGCTTGTCATGGGTGACCAAGGTCCGACTGGTCCCTCGGCGAGATTCGCGATCGTGGACTCTGCGCTGGGGTTGTCTGAGAGCCTCGACGTGCTCTCAAACGAGGATCCGCGCGCCGCCGGTGTCCTGTATCGACGTATGGTCGGCGCCGGGTTGCGCGTCGCGGTGAGTGCAGGCAGTGACACTATGTTGTCGCGGCGTCTATGCGGGGTGTTCTCGAACCCTCCGGGCTGGGTGCGCATGTATGCGCAGACTGGTTCGGATATCACTTTGGCTTCACTGCAGGAGGCCATCACGTCTGGCCGGACGATGGGCACGAATGGTCCATGGCTGGAACTTGACGTGGATGGACTCGGGCCGGGCGGAGTTCTGGATGCACCCGGAGCGACGCGGAGCACGGCAACAGTGCGTGTCTGGACGGACGGACCATGTCTAGTCCGTGTTTTCCGCGGCTCACAGCCTGTCGACAAATGGCGAGTGGGTGCGGGTGAAGCCACTGACGGATGGATCGCGCAGACCGAACTGGAGTTCTCCGAATCGGATGTCGTCACAGCGGAGGTGCTCGGCCAGCCCGACCTTCTGTCGATGGGTGAGGTTGCCTATGCCCACACCAGCCCCGTGCGAGTGCTGATCAATGGTGCCGGCGTTGCCCGCTGTGACGATGTCGCATGGTGTCTTGCGTGGCTTGACCGGTTGCGGAGTTTCGTGGCTCAGCATGGCCGCGGCATCGATCCGCACCTCGGTGATGTCGATGACGTTATTGATGCGGCAAGAGCGCGCCTGACGAAACCTCAGTGGCCGTAGAACGGCTGTTGTTACCTGCCCGTCGTCAACGACTGGCCGTCTCTAGGCAGTCGGCTCAGCCCTAGGCCCGCTACCCGGCCGACGTGCGCGCGCACACTCCATGACGTGTGCGGACGTCGGGCTGCAGTTCGGTTCCGAGGCCGGGACCTTCCGGTGGACGGATCTTTCCTTCGGTGATCAGCGGTAGCACGGTGACGAAGTCCTGGTACCAGGTTCGCATTGTGGCGCGAACCGTTTCCTGCACGAGTGCATTCGGAGCGGCTACGGATAGGTGAGTGGCTGCGGTGAGAGCTACAGGACCGGTGCAGTCGTGCGGAGCAATCGCACGCCCGTGCAACTCTGCCAGCGCAGCGATACGAGTGGCGTGGGTGATGCCACCGCACCAGGACAGATCGAGCGTGACGACATCCAACGAAGGTTGGGAAAGCAAGTGCATGAACCCTGTTCCACCGGCCACAGTCTCGCCTACGGCAATCAAGGTCCCCGTGGTTGAGGCAGTTGTATGAACCTCCGCAAGCGCGCCGATCAGATCCGTACGAACTGGGTCCTCGACCCAGTAAGGGGCGTACGGCTCAAGCGATCTGATGATGGATGACGCTGTCGCGGGCGACCAGAGGCCATGCAACTCGATCATCACATTCATCTGGTCGCCCACCGCTTCACGAATCTTGCGGATCGGTTCGAGTCCAGCGCGCATCTGCTCAGCCGAAAGATGCATCCCGTTCGACATCTCTGCGTACGCGTCAAATGGCCAGATCTTCATCCCGCGAATTCCCTCCGAGAGAAGTTCCTCCGCGAGCTCCCCGGCGTCCGTCATGAACCGGTCGAGATCTTCCCAACGTCCATCCACGCCCCTGCCGTAGTTGCGAGTGGCCTGTCCATTTCTCCTCATGTACTGAGTGCCGGCGCAGGTGTTGTATAGATCGATGGAGTCACGAGCCCGGCCGCCCATGAGGTCGTGCAGGGGGAGACCGGCTCGCTTTCCTGCGAGGTCCCACAGGGCGATGTCGATTGCGGATCGGGCCCGCGTCTCCACTCCGCTGCCCGAGTAACCGACATAGCCCTCGAGCGATTTGTTGATCGCGGAAATGCGGGTCGCATCCTGCCCAACTAAGAGTGGCGCAGCGACAGAGTGTATGTAGGAAGCCACCGCCTCCGCGTGGTAGTAGGTCTCACCTAGGCCGACAAGTCCGTCGCTGTGCACGAGGACGAAGAGGACATTCGGAAAGTCCTGGTGCCAGATCGTCTCGATGCTTTCGATTTTCATGCGGTCGCGACCTTTCTGGTTACTCGGCTTGGCGAGTACTTGATCATTGCTGCTGTCACGAAATCCTCTACGGATGTGGAGACATCCATGGCGCGATGCAGGGCAGCGGCCACTAACGACTCGGGACGACTGGTGGTGCCGTTCGTCCACTCGCGCTCCAACTCGAGAAGTCTCAGAAGTGCTTCGGCTGTGCGCTGCTCATCCTGTGCTGCGAGCGCATCCACGACACCACTTGCCGCGTAGCCGATACGCATGCTGAGGTCTTGCGAGAGTCGAGCGCGAATCATCGACTCGAAAGTGGACGCGCACAGTGATGAGTGAAGTGCGATGAGCACGGGGTTCGTGGTACACCGCACAAGGAGTCCGTGGAAAGCGACAGTCACCGCCGCTTGGGTGACGAAATCCCTGCTGCTCTCACGATCGACGAGAGCGAGCAAAAGGGCTGTCACCGTTTCCGGTGTGCAGCGCCGGGCTGCGAGCAAGGCTGCCCGTTCCTCTAAGGCGATGCGTGCCTCGATGAGGTCGTCGACCCCCACACCATCTGCGACACATGTCCTTCGGATGATCCGAGCGGCATCGTCGGTGCTGGGCAGACGAGGGTAAGCACCCTTGCCCGGCAGGATGTCCAGCAGACCTCTTTGCTCCAATCCTCTGAGGACTTCTCTCACAAGTGAGCGCGATACGCCGAGCTGCTCGGAGAGGCTGCGTTCCGACGGCAGGGAGTGACCGTTGCGCACCACCTCCGGAACGACCTCGGACTCGATGTGATCGGCAAGTGAGTCGCGAGTCCATGGCCGTGGACTATTAATCGGACTGTCCATCGGGCACCTCCTCGGGGTCCATGGGGTACAGGCTCGCGCCGCCGTCGATCAGCAGGGTCGACCCGGTCATGTACGACGACATTGGTGAGCACAGGAACAGCAAGGCATCGGCCACGGACTGGGGGGTTTGAAGCGAACCGAGGGGAATGGCGCGGGCAGCTCGTCGTCGATAGTCCGGTTCCGTGTCCCACTGCTTCTTGGCCATTCCGGTGCCCACGATCCCGGGAGCCAAGATGTTCGCACGGATGCCATGGGCTGCGAACTCGCGTGCGAACGACCGCGCCACCGAACGAAGTGCCGCCTTACTCGCTGCATAGGGGGCGATGCCGGGCCATGGAACGTCCTGCACCCAAGAACTCACGAACACCAAGTTCCCCGTGACTCCCGAATCGACCCACTGGCGGGCGAAGGCCTGCGCGGTGAGAAGTGCTGCGGTCACGTTCACGCGCATCGTCGCCTCGATGTCTTCGAGAGTCTGCTCGAGGAGCCCGCCCGGGTGCACCACCGCTGCCATGAGGACCACGTCAGTTGGCGTACCGAGAACACTCGCCGTCGCCTCAGTGAGGTTCGCGACACCACTGGCAGTCGAGCTATCGGCTTCGATGTACGCGACTCGCGGATCGGCGATTTTGGCCTGTGCATCGACTGGGGAAAGAACGTCGTTCACGGCAACGTGTGCCCCCGCGTCAGCGAGTGATCGGGCGGCCACGGCGCCGATGTCACCGGCACCCCCGGTGATGAGAATCCGTCGCCCGACCGTGTCCACAATCCCTCCATGTACGAAGAAAGTCCGATTCCTGCAGCCAACAGGTTCGCTACATATTACTGGTCTGACCAGTATGACGTACTATTTTTGGGCGTTCATCTGCCCACCCGGGCAGTTCGGGAAGCGCCGGCCGTGGGTACTGGGCAATTCACTCAGGCGGAGTCACGACGCATCAGCGTCGTGGGGAGAACAACCTGTCGTTGCTCAATCACTCGCCCTGCAATGGCGCGAATCAGGAGATCGGCGGCAGCACGGCCCATCTCATAGGCGGGGACGCTGACGGTGGTGAGCGCCGGATCCAGGGACTTGGCGAATGGTGAATCGTCGAAACCCGTGATCGCAAGGTCCTGCGGCACTCGAATGCCCATCACGCGGGCTGCTCGGAGAGCACCCGCGGCAATGAGATCGCTCGAGCACATGATCGCCGAGGGAGGGTTCGGCGCGCTCAGGAGCTGCTCGGCGATGCGCTCGCCGTCGACGACATGGTCATCAGCCTCTAACCTCACGAGGGATTTCTCGTACGGGACTCCGAGCTTCCGCAGCGCGGACTTGTAGCCCGACAGCCGTTGCTCGATGCCTGCCCAGGTCACCGCATCGCCGATGAACGCGATTCGGTCGCGACCTTGGCTCACGAGGAGCCGGGTCAGATCGGCAGCGGCCGACTCCTGGCTCGCCCGAACGGAGAGTGTGCCCGTCGGGAGCGCAGTGTCATCGATGATCACGACCGGGACCCCCAGCTCACTTGCCTCGATCGCGCAGCGCTTTCTGATGTTCCGCGGTCCGTAGAGCTGGATGACTGCGCCGTCTGCGCGACCGTCCTTGAGTGACTCCAGTAGCGCCTTGGGTCCCTCAGATCCCTGTCCGAGTTCGATGAGGACTCCATACCCGAATTCGCGGGCGACATCTCCTACTCCCGCAATGAGTCGGTGCGTGAGGGGATCTGCCAGGAAGGCAGAGTGTTCGTCGAGAACGAGGACCGAGAGTGTGTGGGATCGCTGTGACCGCAGGGAGGCAGCGGCCATGTTTGTCCGGTAGTCGAGTGACTCCATTGCCCAAGCAACGCGTTCGCGCGTCTCGTCACCCATCTGATCGAGTCGACCATTGACGTAGTTGGAGACGGTCTGCAGGGAGACCCCCGCGCGCTTGGCAACGTCTCTCATTGTCGCGCGACGACCGACGTCCCCCGCCTTGCGCGTCATGAGCCCTCACATTCTGAAGCCGTTTTCACTCGTGATCCTAGTGAGGCACCCTCAGGCTTTCAGAGGCTCTCCGCCTGCTGAAAGTTCATGAGGGCAGCGCGTAGTCGATTCAAGGTCTCCGCAGTGGTCGCCTCGTCATGTGATGCCGAGACGTAGCAGATACCTCGTGAGGCCAGCCACAGCCCGGCGTCACGCGCTGATGTTGCCGCGAACCTTCGGTAGCGAGCCGAATCAGCCCTTAAGAGGTCCTGGTAGCAGCGCACGGGCTCATTGTTGTCGAATGAGAGATGGAAGGCGGCCGGTAGTCCGCGTACCTGCATCTGGATGCCCAGCTCCTCAAGCAGGCTGCGGATCCCCGCCATCAGTTCGTTGCCAGTCTTCATGACCCGATCGTGAACCGTGCCGTCCTCCATGATTGCCATCGCTTCAGCAATTGCGGCGCACGACAACACGTTTGCGTTGAAGGTTCCGGAGTGATTCACGCCATTCGCAAACAGGCTCATGAGATCGGATCGACCCGCCAGCACAGAAGCCGGGAATCCTCCGGCCACTGCTTTCCCGTAGATGGCCAGGTCGGGAACCACGTTGAATACTCCCACCGCCCCCCGTCTGTCGATTCGAAAGCCCGTGATGGTCTCATCGAAGATCAGGACGGCGCCCTGACGAGTGGCGAGTTCGCGCAATCCCTCAAGAAACCCCGGCTCCGGCAGGATGGATCCGGCGTTGAGCATCACGGGTTCGGTGATGATGGCCGCGATGCGATCGGGATTCTCTTCGAAAGCCTGCTGGGCAGCCGCTAGGTCATTCCACTCGATGGTGATGCTCTCCTCCAGCGCCTCAGGGACCTGGCCCGGGCTGGCCGGCGACGGCCAGGGCTCCAGGGGAGAGGCGAGCACGTTGTCCAGCCAGCCGTGATACTGCCCGCGGAATCGGAGAAACAGCGGCCGTCCGGTTGCCGCGCGAGACACCCGAAGAGCTGCCTGCACAGTCTCGGTCGACGTCATGCCGATACGCACCATCTCAGCCCAGCCGAGTGTCTGAATGATCCGCTCGGCAGCCGTCAGTTCGACCATCGATTGAGCACCGTACGTGATTCCCTGCTCGATGGTTGAGGCAACAGCGGATGTCATGCGCGGATTCGCGTGCCCCAGAAATGCAGGCCCTTGACCCAGCACGTAATCAAGGTATTCGTTTCCATCTACGTCCCACAGGCGCGGGCCTTCGCCCTTCGCGAAGATGACGTCGGCGACTTCAAGGCGCACATTCGAGTTCACTCCGCCGGGGATGACGGCCGCGAATCTGGAGACGAGATCGGAACGGGTCGTGGTGGGATTCATGGAACCTCTCTAGAACGATCAATACGTGCACTGTAGGGCGCCGTCCCCACCTTGGCAAGAAGCGTGCGCCCACAACCGGCGAATCCCTCAGCTGGCTTATGCATCGAAAAATCTCATGAGAATAAGGCTTTATTGATAGGAATAGGAACGGAATCGACGGTCTTTCGCACAACTCAAAGATTCAGGCTTTGGGCATTGACCTTCGCGTGACCCGCTCCTATAGTTCGATTACTAGAAGGTTCAAGTAACGAAGGGGAGGTACCCATGATTGACGCAAAACGCACGAAGGCAAGGGCTACTGTCGTCTCAGGCCTGGCCGCGCTTTCGGCCAGCGCCCTTTTGCTCGTCGGCTGCGGAGGCAGCGGAAGCGATACCGGAGCCGCATCTGACACGGCATCTGGCGGCGTGAGCGCACTTGAGGCGGACAAGGGCTCGGTCACGATCTTGACGTGGGAGGGCTACCACGACCAGAAAATGCTGGACGAATACGCGACAAAGACCGGTGTCACCGTCAACCAGATCACGGCCGGGTCCGTGGACGAGATGTTCGCAAAGGCGCAGTCGTCTCAGGGACAGATCGACCTCGTCTACTTCGACCTCGGCAACGTTGACCGCTACTACAAGGCGGGAATGCTTCAGGCCCTGGACCCCTCGAAGGTGGCCAACGTGGCCAACATCTCGCCCGGACTCCCGTGGGAGCCGGCACTGACAGTGGAGGGACAGCTCTACGGCCTTCCCTATAACTGGGGAACCCTGCCTCTGTGCTGGTCCAAGGAGGCGTTCCCCACCGCCCCGACCTCCTGGAAAGTGCTCTGGGATCCGCAGTACGCCGGCAAGGTATCCATCCCGGATGACTCGTATCTGGGCATCCCCATGGTTGCACTTGGTCAGGGCCTCAACGACCCATACCTGCTCGATGACGCGGGTTTCGCTACGGTCAAGTCAGGTCTCGAGAGCCTTCGACCGCAGGTCAAGACCCTGTCGGCAGGCTTCAACGATCAGGCGAACCTCTTCGCCTCCGGCGACGCTGTGGTCGGCTACTGCCAGAACATCGCCGTCGTGAACCAGTTGAACGAGGGTGGTGACAAGTTCGCCTACGGATTCCCCACTGAGGGCACTCCTTTCTGGATCGACTCTTCGATGATGATGAAGGGGGCAAACCGCCAGGAGGTGTACGACTTCATCAATCACACCCTTGATGTCCCATGGCAGGACAACTTCATTGCCCAGACGGGCAGCGCCGGAATCATCTCGTACGACGTGGCTGCAGAGTCAGTCCCGAAGGACGTTTTGGCGAAGAGCGAGATTGTCAATCTCCAGGATCCCAATTTCTGGGAGGCGATGAAGCCCATGGTCGCGCCAAATCGCATGGACGAGCGAGTTGCACTCTGGAACGAGTTCAAGGCCGGCTTCTAGAGTGAATTCTTCGGCCGATCCGTGGTCCCCGTCTCGAGTGTCGGGCGGGGACCACGGAGGGACTGATGTCGTCGTCAGCTTCGAGCAGGTCTCGAAGCGTTACAAGGGCGCGCCTATCAATGCCCTGAATGACATAGATCTCTCGGTCCGAGGCGGGGAGTTCTTCTCCCTCCTCGGACCGAGCGGGTCGGGCAAGACAACATGCCTGCGCCTGATCGCCGGGTTCGAGCAGCCGGACAGTGGGGTGATCTCTCTCGACGGCACGAGCATGGTGGGAGTCCCCGCCTACCAGCGGGACATCAACACCGTCTTCCAGAACTACGCGCTCTTCCCGCACATGACTGTCGCCGAGAATGTGGCTTATCCCCTCAAGATGCGGCGAGTACCGAAGGCGCAGATCGCCCCGAGAGTCGCGGAAGCATTAGACCTCGTCAGCATGGTCGGGTTCGAAGAGCGTCTTCCTCAACAACTGTCTGGCGGCCAACGTCAGCGTGTCGCCCTCGCGCGCGCCCTGATCGGTCGGCCCCGCGTCCTCCTCCTTGATGAGCCGCTCGGGGCGCTCGATCTTCAGCTTCGCCAGCAGATGCAGACGGTGCTCAAGCAGCTCCAGAGAGAAGTGGGAATCACGTTCGTCTACGTCACCCATGATCAAGGAGAAGCCCTCTCGATGTCCGACCGTCTAGCGGTGATGTCCGCGGGTCGCATCGAGCAGGTCGGCACACCACGTGACATCTACTACGCCCCGGCGACTCCCTTCGTCGCGGGATTCATCGGCAAGGCCAACATCGCGCCAGGTGAGGTTGTCAGACTCGACAGCGGCCTGGTGGGGCACTGGGGTGAGCTGACTTTCGCCGTTCCGGATTCCACTCCGATCGGGCCCTGCTACTTCTCCCTCCGTCCGGAAGCTACGCAGCTTGGGCCCGACTCAGGCGAGATCCGTGCCGACGGGGTGATCACCGACATCGTGTTCCTCGGGGACAGCTCCGAGGTGGTTCTATCCGCCTCCGGTCTCGACTTGATTGCGAAGGTTCCAGCCCACGTCGGGTTCCAGTGCCACGTTGGCCAACCAGCAACGGTGTCCTTCAGTCCCTTGGATGTCGTGCGTGTCAATGGCTAGCGCGGTCGGATTCCCCTCACGGGCGCGGCAGTGGCTGGTACTCACCCCGGTCATGCTGTGGATCACTCTTCTGGTGTTGATTCCCAACATCCTCATGCTGGTGTACAGCTTCTGGTCCACGAAGGAAGGTGTCCTCAGCCGCGAGTTCACCATGTCGAACTATGTCAATGTCCTGACGAGTGATGTGACGATGGGGATCCTTGGCCGCACGTTACTGACCGCCATCGGTGCTGCCCTCCTGGCCACGGCAATCGCGTACGCCATGGCTTGGTTTGTGGTCCGGCGACTGACGAGGTGGCGGATGCTGGCCGTGCTCCTCGTCATCGTTCCGCTCTGGATCAGCTACCTCGTGCGCGTGTACTCGTGGAAACTCCTGCTCGGTGACGGTGGTGTTATCAACTCCACCTTTCTCGCAGTCGGACTCATCGACGAGCCATTGTCATTCATGCTGTACTCGCGCTTCTCGGTCTTCCTGACCCTCACATACGTCTCGATACCCTTTGCTTTCGTCGCCGCCTACAGCGCGCTCGAGCGGATACCCACGTCGCTGCTCGAGGCCAGCTCTGACTCTGGAGCAACCCCAGGGCGTTCATTCCGCACAGTGGTGTGGCCGTTATCCCGTCAAGGAGTAGGGATCGGCTTTGCCCTCGCCTTCTTGATCTGCGTAGGCGACTACCTCACTCCGGCGATGGTGGGTGGTCTCCAGGGCACGATGTTCGGTTCCCTCATCGTCAACCAGTTCGGACTGGCGAACAACTGGCCACTTGGGGCCGCCATGTCGATCGTGCTTCTTGTCGCAACAGGTGCCCTGCTCGCAGCAGTCGCCCGGGCCTCTCGATCGGAGGGGATCCTTGAGTAGCGTCTCGACGGCCCCCACCCCGATAGCTCGCGTGCGGGCAGTTGCCGGCTGGGGTGCATTCCTCCTTGCCTATCTGTTCCTGTATGCGCCGCTGCTGACCATCGCGGTGTTTGCGCTGAACGACTCCACGGTGCAGGCCCTGCCATGGTCAGGATTCACCCTGCACTGGTTCACCGGAATCTCTGAGAACAACCAGCTGCTCTCATCCTTGACCTTCGGGCTGACTGTCTCGAGCCTCGTTGTCACAATCTCGGCCGTTCTCGGCACCTTGTTCGCGGTTGTCCTCCACTCCCGCAGCAGGAGGGCATCAACCGTGCTTACTGCGGCGGTCGTGATACCCGCGATTGTCCCCGGAATGGTTTTGGGTCTCTCGCTGGCCATCACGTTCCGTTACGCCGGCCTTTCACTCGGCATGTGGACGATCGTTCTGGGCCAGTTGACCTTCACGCTGCCAGTCGTGGTGCTGGTTGTCCTGACGCGATTGAGACGACTTGATCCTTCTCTCGTCCAGGCGTCCATGGATCTTGGTGCTACGCGTTGGCGAACGTTCTGTCACGTGGTCTTCCCGCAGATCCGGAGCACGGTCGTAGCCGCCTGCCTGCTCACCTTCACCCTGTCCTTCGACGAAGTGATCGTCACCTTCTTCCTCGCCGGGACCCAGCCGACCTTCCCGCTCTACATCTGGGCGCAAACGCGATTCGGATTCACGCCGGAGATCAACGCAATCGTCACCATCATCGGCGCGCTCAGCGTCATCCTCATCGTCATCGCTACATCTGTGATCGAGCGACAGGTCGATCCCTACGCCACGTCCGGCACAAGACGCCGCGCACCAGGCACTGCAAGGAATCTCAAGTAACTGCCCACTACGGGCTTCGAATGGAGGAAACATGGCAGCAAGGGCTCTGATCACTGGAGCATCGTCGGGTGTTGGTCTCGCGACCGCCCGAATGGTCCATCGGCAGGGGGGCTCTGTCGCGTTGATTGCGCGACGAGCAGAGCTGCTGGATGAACTCGTCGCGGAGCTCGGCGATCGCGCTGTTGCGTTGCCCGCCGACGTCTCGGACCCGGACGCAGTGGCCGTCGCCGTTGCGGCAGCTTTCGACGCCCTCGGCGACATTGATCTCGTCGTCAACGCGGCAGGAGTTGACGGACCTGCGCCGCTCGAGGATCAGGACGCGCGTAAGTGGCAGACCACGATCGGCGTCAATTTGTCGGGCTCGTTCTACGTCGCTCGTGAGGCAGCTCTCCGCATGAAGGAGGGATGCATCATCAACCTAGGTTCCGAACTCTCCACGATCGGAATGGGACTCTTCATCGACTACTGCGCTTCGAAGGCAGGGATCATCGGGCTCACCAAGGCGATGGCCGCGGAGCTTGCTCCCCGCGGAATCAGAGTCAATGCGGTCTGCCCAGGACCTATCGACACTCCGATGATGGAGTCGGAACTGGCCTGGTTCCCTGATCCGGAAGCCGTACGCATCGAAGCGATCAACCGCGTCCCCCTTAAGCGCTGGGCCACAGCAGATGAGGTCGCCGAGGCGGTCCTCTTCCTGGCCTCTGCAACTTTCGCGACAGGTGCCTGCCTGGCTCTTGACGGCGGAACGACGGCGATCTGATCCACCACACGGACGACACACACATTTCAACGACAGGAGTGAATGCATCATGCGTATGAAGAACAAGACCGGACTCGTAACTGGAGCGGCATCAGGACTCGGCTACGAGTCGGCGAAGCTCATGGCTGAGGAGGGGGCAGCCGTCCTGCTCTGTGACATCGACACCAGTGCGGGCGAGCGAGCCGCTCAGGAGATTCGCGATGCGGGGGGAACGGCCTTTTTCCAGCAGTGCGACGTGTCCAAGGAAGATGACATCATTGCGGCCATCGCACGTGTCCGCCGCGAGTGGAATGGGTTCGACTTCATCCACAACAACGCCGGAATTCAGGTGGAGAAGACGATCCTTGAAACCTCCAACGAGGAATGGGATGCCATCAACACTGTCAACCTGAAGGCGGTCTTCTGGGGTAGCAAGCACGCGGTCCTGGCAATGCAGCAAACGGGCGGTGGGGCAATCGTCAACACCGCATCCGCGCTCTCGCTCGTGGGTGACCCGTTCCTGCCTGCCTACACCGCGACCAAGCACGGTGTGCTCGGTCTCACCCGAGCGGTAGGCGCGGCCTATGCGATCGACGGAATCCGCTGCAACTGCGTATGTCCCGGTGACATGGAGACACCCATGATCATCAAGTACTGGGAAGCCACCGGGAATCCGGAACAGGCAAAGATCGACATGGGTGCGGCATATCCCGCGAAGAAGATCGGGCATCCGCGCGAGGTTGCCCAGATGGTCCTCTTCCTCGCCTCCGACGAGTCCTCGTACGTCAACGCGTCTTACATGGTCGTAGATGGCGGACTGCTCTCGAAGTGCTACTGAGATGCCGATGACTTCGCAATTCGATGCCATCGTCGTGGGATCAGGACATAACGGCCTGATCGCCGCGAACTACCTCAGTGACGCCGGCAAGCGGGTGGCAGTTGTCGAACGCCGTGGCCGGGTAGGCGGTGCGACGGTGACCGAGGAGGTGATCCCGGGCTTCAGGGCATCCGCTCTTTCATATGTTTCGGGTCTGCTCCATCCGCAAATCCTTCGGGATCTCGGCCTGAACCAGTTCGGTCTCGACCTATATCAGACTGAGATGGGGTCGGCGAGCATCCTTCGCGACGGCCGGCACCTGTTCCTGTACAACGATCTCGGCCGGACGCTGAGAGAGATGCAGGAAGTCGCCGGCGCGGACGCTGACGCCCTCGTGGCGTTCGGACTTCGGCTTGAGCGCTTCGCGGCCATCACGGGACAGTGGCTCCTCACGCCATCACCCCCGTCCGTGCACGAGGTGATGGAGGCCTTCTACGAATCGGGTGAGGGAGATCTCTTCAACGAGTTCTTCACGCTCAGCGTGCTCGATCTCCTCGAACGGTATTTCAGCACCGACATCGTCAAGGGCCTGTTTACCTTCCTGGCGATCGTGAGCGTGTGGGGCGGACCTCGCACACCCGGATGGTCCTACGTATACGGCCACCATGCCACGGGCGAGTTCAACGGGCATATGGGCCAGTTCGCCTTCCCGCGCGGCGGCATGGGTGCAATCGCCGAGTCACTGGCCGCACGGGCCACGGCTCGCGGAGCGGTGGTGCGCACCAATTCACCGGTGTCGTCGATCATCGTCGACCGTGGTCGCGTCGGCGGTGTTGTGCTCGAAAGCGGTGAGGAACTGAGTGCCCCGGTGGTGCTGTCCAATGCGGATCCACGACGAACATTCCTGTCGCTCGTGGACCGACAAGATTTGCCCGACGAGTACGTCCGGCAGATTACGCAGTACGACAACCGAGGTTCGATGGCTCGTGTGTTTCTCGCCCTCGACAGCCTGCCGGACTTCATTGGATGTCCGCCGGGTATGGGACCTCAGCATCGAGGGCTCACGTTGCTGGGTGCAGAGGTGGAGAACTTCCAGAGGATCGGCGATGCACAGGCGCACGGACGAGTGCCGGACGACTTCCCGATCGAGTTCATCATCCAGACGACCAGCGACGATTCGTTGGCGCCTGCTGGGAAGCACCTGCTCAGCACGGGCATCCAGCAGCTCCCCTTCGAGCTGGAGCACGGCACCTGGGACGACTACCGCGACGAGTTCACGGCCAAGGTGATTAACGTTCTTTCTGATTACTCGCCCGGAATCAAGGAGCGAATCATCGGGACGCACACGATCACTCCGCTTGATCTGGAGCGGGAGTACGCCCTACCGGGGGGCAACATCTTCCACGGCGCCATGACCTTGGGGCAGCTCTACTCCAGTCGACCGGTACCGGGCTACGAGTCATACCGTTCCCCGATCTCGGGCCTCTACCTCTGTGGTGCGGGTACCCACCCTGGAGGAGGCGTGATGGGTGCGCCTGGCTACAACGCGGCCCGTGCTGTGCTGGTCGACGAGACGGCCGGCGGCTGGCGCCCGGGTTCACGAAAGGGTGTCAGCGTTGTCACGAAAGCGCCGCTGCGGCAACGCATGATGTCGAAGCCGAAGGTGAGGAAGGCTGCCTTGGCCTTGGCCCGTCAACCTCTACTGGCGCCGATGGTCAATAGAGCAAGCAAGCGCTGACCGGGCTCACCGGCAAACCCTCGAAAAGCGCTTTCGGGGGTGGGGAGGTTCGGCGGCCGTTTGAAGACTGGGAGTGAAGATGACGCGAGTGAACCGAAGTTCGCAGTGGTACGGCGGCGAGAGTCGCGACGGCTACATCCATCGGGCGTGGATGCGTCGGGGCCTGCCCGAGCATGCATTCGACGGTCGACCGCACATCGCGATCGCCGACACAGCGTCGGACCTCACCCCGTGCAACGCGCACCTGACCCAGGTGGGCGACTTCGTCGCTCGGGGCATTTGGGAGGCCGGAGGGATACCACTGCGTCTTCCTGTCATGTCGCTGGGAGAGACGCAGGTACGGCCGACGGCCATGCTCTGGCGCAACCTTGCGGCGATGTCCATTGAGGAGATGATCCGGGCCAATCCCGTGGACGGCGTCGT
>JBILOY010000010.1:0-96347 GCA_044374195.1 Candidatus Nanopelagicales bacterium | reverse complement strand
TCTTCTCTTCGAGATCAGGATCAAGGATGATCAGGACTTCGTAGTGACGCATAGACAACCCACCTCCTTCGGACTAAATCGGTCACGGCATTTCCGTGACAGGAGGGTTTCTGCGTTCTGCCGGTCGGACCGAAAACCACTCGGACCAGTTGGCAGGTGAGCAACGTTACCCGCCCCACGGGGGGCAGGGGAAATCCGCTCCTCCACACCCCGCGCCTGTATCCCCAGGTCCGCGCCAGGGCCTGCCCCCTTGAGGCCTTGGGTTCCAGGGTGAGCGGATGACGACACTCTCGACTATGTGGTACCGAAAGCGGTACCGTTTCGACATGGCTGTGAATGTACGCATGAGCGAAGAGCTCGCCGAGCAACTTCGTCGGGTGGCTTCTGAGCTGGGGAAGTCCCAGCAGGAGGCGATCCGTGAGGCGATTGAGCTCTACGTTCGCGATTTCAAGCTACGCCATTACCCACCGGAGGTTCGCCACCTCGTGACACCGGCGAAGCGGCCTTATCGGCACATCCCACGCTCCGAACGCTTCACTCCGCCCCCAGGGAGCATGGACAGCACCGAGATGATCCGCGAGATGCGCGGGGATCGATGAATCGGCGCATCTACTGCGACTCGAGCGTTCTGCTCAAGCGTTATCGCGAAGAGCCTGACAGCGAAACCTGCAGCCGCGTACTCGAGCGAATGACCCTCGGCGGCGATTTCTTACTCAGTTCCAAACTGGCCTTAGTCGAGGTCACTCGCGGCATCGATCGGAACTTACCTCCCGAGGCCGCTCAGGAGGATCTCGACGAAGCCGTCGCCAAGGTGCTCGAAGACGTCGACCTCATTGCGATAGATGACTTCACTCTCGAGGTTGCCGGTGAGATCCCCGGCCGGCATCTCGGAACCCTCGACGCCATTCATGTCGCCACCGCCCTGATCATGCGCGCTGATCTCGTCGTCACGCGCGATCAGCGGATGATCGAGGCATGCACAGAGGTCGGCCTCGCGGTCGCCTAGCGCGCAGTCCTTCGCCGATAGTCTGGTCACGTGCGGATCGTCACCTGGAACGTCAACTCGATTGGCGCCCGTCTCGAGCGAGTGCTCGCGTGGCTAGAACTGCACCAGCCTGATGTGTTGGCCCTTCAGGAACTCAAGTGCACTGACGCCGCTTTCCCACTGATGGAGATTCAGGCCCTCGGCTATGAGGTCGCGACCTGGGGCACCGGTCGCTGGAATGGCGTGGCACTGCTGAGCAAGGTCGGTCTTGCCGACGTCACCATCGGTCTTACTGACCAGCCGGAGTACGAAGGCGCACTCGAACCGCGTGCGATTGGCGCAACCTGCAATGGCGTCCGGGTGTGGAGCGTCTACGTTCCCAACGGCCGCGAGCCCGATCACGATCACTACGCGTACAAGCTCGAGTGGTTCGCAGCACTGCAAGCCACTGTCGATGCAGAGATGAAGGCGTCACCCGCACTTCCGCTCGCGATCATCGGCGACTTCAATGTCGCGCCGACTGATGCCGACGTCTGGGACATCGCGAAGTTCGAGAACTCCACGCACGTCACCCCAGCGGAGCGCACGGCACTGACCAACCTGCAGTCGATAGGTCTCGTTGATCACATGCCGCGTGCGCTCAAAGGTGAGCCGTACACCTTCTGGGATTACCGCCAGGCCGCATTCGGTCGCGGCTGGGGTATGCGCATCGATCTCGTCTACGCGAACGAGCCCTTCGATGCAGCGATCACGGATTGCTGGATCGATCGCGAGGAACGCAAGGGCAAGGGCGCATCCGATCACGCGCCCGTTGTCGTCGAGCTCGCGGTTGCCCCATGACATTGACCGTGCGCGCCATCAGCGCCGATCAGCACCGCGCCTGGATTGCCACCCGACCTTCAGTCTCCTTCCTGCAGTTGCCGGAGTGGGGAAAGGCGAAGGCGGGCTGGCGCCCGCAGTCGATCGGCTGGTTCCAGGGCTCGACTCTTGTTGGTGCAGGGCTGGTGCTCTACCGACCCATTCCGAAGCTCAAGTCGCGCTCACTCGCGTACCTGCCCGAAGGCCCCGATATCGACTGGCTGCGCGAGCGACTGCCGAATGTGCCGCTTCGCGAATGGCTTGAGCCTCTCGTGGCCCACTGCAAGGCCGAGGGCGCATTCCAGATCAAGATGGGTCCGCCCGTGGCCATTCGCCGCTGGCAGGCCGACACGGTCAAAGAGGTCATGGCGCGTGCAGGTGAGCCTGGCGTTCCCGGTCGCATCGGTGAGATCCCCGCTAACTGGCATTCGGCTGCTGCAGCAACCGCAGTCGACGCCTTGCGCGCGACCGACTGGGTTCAAGAGATCTCAGATGGTGCAGGCTTCGGCGATGTGCAGCCTCGCTATGTGTTCCAGATTGATCTCGCGAACCGAAGTCTCGACGATCTGTTTGCCGGCTTCAATCAGCTGTGGCGGCGGAACATCCGCAAGGCCGAGAAGGCGGGTGTCGAGGTCACTCGCGGTGACTTTGACGATCTTGCGGCATTCCATGAGGTGTACGTCGAGACAGCGAAGCGCGATCATTTCACCCCGCGAGGCCTCGCCTACTTCCAGCGGATGTGGACGGAGCTCAACGGCATTGATCCTGATCGCCTCCGCCTCTACATCGCGCGCCACGATGGTCAGGTGGCCGCAGCAACGCTAATGGTGATCGTGGGCGAGCACTCCTGGTACTCCTACGGTGCCTCGACCACGGCCGATCGTGACGTGCGCCCGTCGAATGCCCTGCAGTGGCGGATGATCAGTGACGCCCATGCCGCCGGCTGCAGCATCTACGACCTGCGCGGGATCTCCGACACCCTCAATCCGGCCAATCACCTGTATGGCTTGGTGCAGTTCAAGGTCGGCACAGGCGGTTTCGCACAGGAGTACGTGGGAGAGTGGGATCGCACGCTGCGTCCGGTGTGGGCCCGCGCCTTCAAGGCCTACCAGTCACGTCGCTAGGAGACCTGATGTCGTTCACGCTGAGCATTGACGCCGATCGCTGGCGCGCGCATCAGGCATCTGTCGTCACTGCCGTGAGCGCGACCGGGGCCGGCGAGACCGTTCCGGTGATCAAGGGCAGTGGCTACGGCCTCGGTCAGCGCGCTCTGGCCGAAGAAGCATCGAACCTCGATCTCGGCACTATTGCAGTCGGCACCGTCTTCGAACTCGGCGAAATGCTCGACTCATACTCCGGCGAGATCATCGTGCTGCAGCCCTTTGAGGTACGCGACCAGGCCGCGGCAGATGCCTGGCACTTCCTGGCTGATCGCGGCCACCGCGTGATTCGCACGATCTCCTCGAGCGAGGCTCTGCTCGCCCTGGCCGAGGGCCCGGGCCCCGTTCGCGTGATTCTCGAAGGCCGCACATCCATGCAGCGTTTCGGCTTTACGCACGACGAGCTTCTCGCCGCACTCGCTGACTCTCGCGTGCGCGCCGCGCTCACCGAGGGGCGCATCCTGCTTCGCGGGCTTTCCCTGCACCTTCCGATCGCTCAGCCGGCTGATGAGATCAATCCGCGAGGAGTTGAGTCGAGCACGGCTCGCGTGCGCGAGACCCTGCGCTGGGCGGGCAGCTGGGCTGCCGAGCTCGAGCACATCGGTGGCCCCGAAGCTGCGTGCCTGTGGGTCTCGCATCTCGATGACTCAGAACTCGGTGCCGTCGTTCGCTCCTGCAGCACATTGTCTGTGCGCCCTCGCATCGGCACACGGCTCTGGCTCGACCGCAGCTCACTGAAGGCAAGCGGCACCGTGCTCGCGGTGCACCCACTGCCCAACGGAACGCATGTGGGCTACCGCCAGCGCAGCGGCCCGCGCGATGGCACCTTGGTCGTGGTCTCCGGGGGAACCTCGCATGGCATCGGTCTCAGCGCGCCGTCACCGGCCGCGTCGATGCGCCAGCGAGTTCTCACGGCAGGAACCGGAGCACTCGATGCCGCCGGACGAGCGATGTCGCCTTTCACGTGTGATGGAAAGCAGCGCTGGTTCGCTGAGGCACCGCACGCTCAGGTGTCGATGATCTGGCTGCCGCGTGGTGCGGTAATCCCTACCGTCGGTGATCAACTCACAGCCGATGTGCGGTTCACAACTTCGCACTTTGATGCGGTTATCGGCCTTAGCTAGAACGGCGCAGCACGAATACATCGGGCGCGTTGTCGTACACGCCGCCCGCAGGATCATCCGTATCCTCGGCGAATCCATCTGTACGGATCGGATCGTGTTCGGGTTTCACGATGTCGCGGATCACCATGATCGCGAAGTAGATCGTGGCCGCGATGTGGATGAATACGGCTGTCGCGTAGAGCTGAGGGGTTAAGCCCTTGGTGTCCTCGACTCCGTAGCCGACCAAGAACCACCAGATCGCGGCGAAGTAGATGAGCTCGCCCACTTGCCAGATGAGGAAGTCGCGCCACTTCGGTCGCGCCAGAACCGCGAGCGGGATCAGCCACAGCACGTACTGCGGCGAGTACACCTTGTTGGTGAGCACAAACGCTGCAATGAGCAAGAAGAGCACCTGCGGCAGGCGCGGACGACGCTTCGCCGCAAGCACGAGCACTGCGACAGCCGCAGCAAGAATCACGAATGCACCGGTTGCCACGTTGTTCAGCGAGTCAGCGGGAATACCCGGGATGCCCCATTGGGTTATCGCGAACCACGGGGAGCCGAAGTCCTCGCCTCGTGTCTTGCTGAAGGTATAAAAGTACGACCAGCCATCGAAGTTTCCGATGATGAACGGGACGTTCACCACAAGCCAAGCAATCGCACTACCCACCAACAGCTTGCCGAATGTCTTCCACGTCCCCGTGCGAATTGTCAGTAGCAGGAATCCCGCAAGGAAGATCAGTGGATAGAACTTCGCGGCGATCGCTAGGCCGAGCAGCAGGCCTGCGGAGAACTCATGCTTGCGCGACCAGAGCACGAAGGCAACGCCGGTGAAGGCGAGCGGAAGCAAATCCCAGTTGATCGTCGCAGCAAGGATCATCGTCGGTGCTGCAGCCACCATGAGTGCGTCCCACGGACGCCGGCGCACCGTCATTGAGGTTGCGATCACGGTGATGACGAGCGGGATGAACAGCAGCAGCACGTTGACATCGAAGAAAGTGCGAGCTGTGTCGAGCGATGTTGCAACATTCGTGATGATGTTTGTGATCACTGCAGAGATCTGCATGAAGATTCCGGTGAGCACCGGATACTCGAGCGGCTGACCACCGGGCGGAGTCTGCAGATACGGAAGGTAGCCGTCGGCGAATCCGCGTAACGAGTACAGCGGTGGGATATCGGAGTAGCACAGGTGCTCGTAACGCTCAGGCGCCGCCCAACCGGTAGCTCGGCACGAATAGTCGAGCACATAGCCAAGGGCGTAAGTGATCGCCGTGATGACGATCAGGACCCGAACAGGCAGCCACCAACCGGCGTTCCGCGCGAATCTGCCCATTGGCCCACCCAGCGCTTCTGAACCGCCGATGGCAACGGGATCCTCATCACTGGGATGCACGATCGGGGAGACGGAACTGCTCACGTGCTCATCATGGTCGATGGGCCATGGGGGATGCGGCTTGCCCGAAAGTCATCGTGGCGCCGGCGCCCCGTCGATTCCCGGTGGTGTGGGCGTGGGCGTCACGGTCGGTGGGGCAACGGGTACAGGGGTCGCTTCAGGATCAACGGGAGCCGCCGGTGCGCTGTCGACCGGCAACGGATCACTTGAGGCAATGTCGGAGGGGATCGCCGACGGCTCGAATTCGATGGCCGCCGGAGTCGGGCAGCCCACGGGGATGTCGGAGCCGTCGAGTGGCATGACCTCGGGGCAGATCTGGGCAACCTCCACACCCTCAGGGGGTGCGGGGAACTCGGCGACGGGCATGCCCTCGAGGGCTGCCTTCATGAAGGCTGTCCAGATCGCTGCCGGGAAGGAGCCGCCGGTGACCGTCCCGAGACCGCCGGTGCCCGAGAGCGAGACGGGAACACCGTCGATCTCCTTGGCCATCAGCACAGCCGTGGAGAGCTGCGGGGTGTAGCCCGCGAACCAGGCACTCTTGTTTCCGTCCGTCGTTCCTGTCTTCGCTGCCGCCGGACGATCGAGCGCCATGGCCGCGAATGCCGTTCCGTTCGTGACGACCTTCGCGAGCGCGTAGGAGACCGTGTTGGCGGTATCCGCGGTGAACTGCGACGTGAGATCAGGGGAGTACTCGTAGAGAACGCCGCCATTGCTGCCCACGACCTTTTTCACGAACGTGGGCGTTGCGCGGATGCCACTGGCGGCAAAGGTTGCGTAGGAATTCGCGACATCTAGACCCGACGGTGATGCCGTCCCAAGAACGAAGGTGAGATCAAGATTGTCAAGGTTCAAGCCCGGAGTGTCCTCCGGGATGCCCGCACGCAGAGCGGCATCAGCGACGGCGTCAACGCCGATCTGATCCTCGAGATTGACGTAGGCAGTGTTCACGCTGTTCTCTGTTGCCGTGAGCAGGTTGATGTAGCCGTAGGACTTGTCGCCGTAGTTTGTGAGCGTGTAACCCTTGATCGTCTGCGGTGAGGATCCGTCGTAGGTCGACGCCAGGGATACTTGCTGATCTGCTGCGGCTGCCAGGGCGAACGGCTTGAATGTTGAGCCCGCCTGCGCGAACTGCTGTGTCGCGTTATTGATCTGATCCTGGATGTAATCGCGACCGCCGTACATGGCGATGACCTCACCGGTACCGGGCTGCACTGCAGCCAGCCCGATGCGAAGGCCTTCAGTATTCGACTGCGGACCGGCCTTTCGCACCGCCTTGATTGCGGCCTTCTGGGCAACTTGGCCAAATGTTGAGGTAATGCGGAGGCCTCCGCTTTGGATCTCAGCGTCGGAGAAGCCGATGGTGCGCAATTCATCGGTAACAGCGTTGAGCAAGAAGCCCGTTTGCCCACCGAGTCGGTTGGTGGCCTTGACCTTGGTGATCTCCGGGAACACGGCATTGCTCGCCTCTGCATCGGTGATCCAGCCCTGTTGCACCATTCCGTCGAGCACATATGTCCATCTGGCTTTTAGACCCGAGACGTTGTCCTCAGGCGCTAATCCGCCGGGCGACTTGATGATTGCAGCGAGCGTGGCACTTTGCGTCAGCGTCAGTTGCGATGCGGGCACGTTGAAATAGGCGCGAGCAGCCGCATCGATGCCGTACGCACCGCGACCGAAGTAGATGGTGTTGAGGTAGTCCTCGAGGATCTTGTCCTTCGACACGACAGTCTCGAGCTTGAACGCGAGCACTGCTTCCTTGAGCTTGCGCGAAATTGCGCGCTCTTGAGTGAGAAAGGCGTTCTTCGCGTACTGCTGGGTGATTGTCGATCCTCCCTGTGTTGTTCCACCGGTGAGGTTGTTGAATATTGCGCGGCCAATGCCCAGAGGTGAGATTCCGCCATGCTCGTAGAACGTGCGATCCTCGGCGGCAAGCACCGCCTTCTGAGTCATATTGGGGATATCGCTGAGCGTGACGCTGCGCCGAGTCGAGTCACCGAGGCGTCCGAGTTCTGTTGTTCCGTCATTCCAGTAGACGATCGTGGCCTGGCTGGTCGATAGCTCATTCGGCGTGGGTACCGGTGTCAGGAAGATGACGCCGATGAATGCCACGATGCCTACGAAGATGACGCCACCTACGACCAGGATCGTGTTGCGGATCCAGTGGCGCTTGCGCGCGGGGCGCGAGCTTGCCTTCTTCTTCGCCGGCTTCTGCTGGCTCACGGGCATCCTCTGTACTTCTGGCAATGGGGAAGTGACTGACTAGATCAGCTAGTCAAGGAGATCACGTGGCGTGGGCAGGGCCTTGCGCGGCACGCCGTCACCTAGGACGTATGTGGTGATCAAGAAGTTCCACGAGCAGCGCCCGCAGACCTCGACCACGTACACGTTGAAGGAGCCGAACTTCGTCGCCATCGGCGCAAGTTCGTCGGTTGCCCGGATTCGTCCGGAGTAGGGGCCGAGTTCATCGCCATAGACATACGTGACGTGGACGAAGTCGGAGCTCTTGCAGACCGGGCAAGGGCCGGGGGCCGGTTCGCCGTGATTTTTGGCCGCCTTGAGCAGATACGGGTCGGCATCGCAGAACTCCGAGCTCAGTGCACCCCCGTTGAACAGGGAATATAGGGCTCGTTGGCGAGCAAGAACGTGGTCGACCACTCGACGCGGGGCAGTGGGGTCGCGGACGACCTCCGGTTCGGCGAGCTCCGGCCGCGGCTTTGCGGTTCCGCGAGTGCCCCTGGGGATGGAGCCCCGCAATGCGGTGCGTCCCCGTGGCTCGGCCATGAAAACAGCCTACGTGTCCTTACGGAGTGCGGCGAACTTTGTTTTTATGCTTTTTCGATATATCGTCCTGCTGACTTACATAGACCTGAAGGGGTATCCATGGCACGCCGGGCAGATGTCCTCGAGTTTGCCGTCCTCGGCATGCTCGCTGACGGCCCCCTCCATGGCTACGAACTACGCAAGCGACTGACCGCCGTGCTGGGCACCTTCCGCGCCCTGTCCTTCGGCTCTCTCTACCCGGCCTTGCGCCGCCTTGAGGAGCGCGACCTGATCGAGAACGTCGACACCACCCCGGCGCTCGGGTCGGCTGCGCCACCACTGGCCGCCAAGCGAGCCCGCGTTGTCTATGCCCTGACCTCGGCTGGCCGAGCGGCGTTCGGCGAGTGGGTCGCCCAGCCCGGGCCCGAGGCCTGGGAGGACGAAGGTTTCGCGGCCCATCTGGCCTTCTTCGCCAAGACCGAGGCACGCGTGCGTCTGCGAATTCTCCAAGGTCGTCGCTCGCGACTCGAAGAGCGCATGCAGTCGATGCGCGACGCGATCCGACTCGGTCGCGAACGCATGGACACCTACACCTTGCAGCTTCAACAGCATGGCCTCGACGGCACTGAGCGCGAGGTCGCGTGGCTGACTGAGCTCATTCACCTTGAGCAGACCGGTGACACCCAAGAACTTCCCACTGCCGGCCAATTGGTCGGTAGCGAGTAACACGCGCAACCGCGCACCATCTATCCCCACATGAAAGGCATTCCCCCATGGCCTCAGTTCGCGTAGCGATCGTCGGCGTAGGCAACTGCGCCTCCTCGCTCGTCCAAGGTGTCGAGTACTACAAGGACGCTGACCCGTCAGCAGCAGTCCCCGGTCTCATGCACGTGCAATTTGGCGAGTACCACGTCCGCGACGTGAAGTTCGTCGCCGCATTCGACGTCGATGTCAAGAAGGTCGGCCTCGATCTCGCAGATGCCATCGGCGCATCAGAGAACAACACCATCAAGATCTGCGACGTGCCGCAGACGGGCATCACCGTGCAACGCGGCGTGACACTCGATGGCCTGGGCAAGTACTACCGCGAAACCATCACTGAATCCGATGCCCCCGCAGTTGATGTCGTCGCGGCGCTCAAGGAAGCACAGGTCGACATCGTCGTGTGCTACCTGCCCGTCGGCTCGGAGGATGCCGCGAGGTTCTATGCGCAGTGCGCCATTGATGCAGGCTGCGGATTCGTGAACGCCCTTCCCGTGTTCATCGCCGGCACTCCTGCGTGGGCCAAGAAGTTCGAGGATGCCGGCCTGCCGATCGTGGGGGACGACATCAAGAGCCAGGTCGGTGCCACCATCACCCACCGCGTGCTCGCCAAGCTCTTTGAGGACCGCGGCGTGATCTTGGATCGCACGTACCAGCTCAATGTCGGCGGCAACATGGACTTCAAAAACATGCTCGAGCGCGATCGCCTTGAGTCGAAGAAGATCTCCAAGACCCAGTCGGTGACCTCACAGTTGTCACATGATCTCGGCGAGCGCAATGTGCACATCGGCCCGTCGGATTACATCGCCTGGCTCGATGATCGCAAGTGGGCCTTCGTGCGCCTCGAAGGCCGTGCGTTCGGCGACGTGCCGCTGAGCCTTGAGTACAAGCTCGAGGTGTGGGATTCGCCCAACAGCGCCGGCGTCATCATCGATGCGGTGCGCGCAGCCAAGATCGCCAAGGATCGCGGCATCGGTGGCCCGATCCTGTCGGCTTCTAGTTACTTCATGAAGTCACCGCCCGTGCAGTACAACGACAGCCAGGCCAAGCAGGCAGTCGAGGACTTCATTGCAGGAACGATCGAGAGCTAGTTCTTCCCTTCGGAAACGGCCTTCACCCCCACGGTGGAGGCCGTTTCTGTCCTCAAAGCCAGGGTGAGTTCTTCGGGTCGTGGCATTCAGGGGGAGTCGGGCCGTAGGCTCGCCCCGTTAGACATCGATACGGGCGGATGGGAATCCAATGAGTACAGCAGTGGCCACCAAGCAGCGGAAGATCGGCGTGCGTTCAGTCGCCGCTCTGCTCATCTTCCTCATCGCCCTGCTCCTGACTCCGGTTGCCCTGATCGGCCACTGGGGCCATCGCACCGTGATCGACACCTCGCGCTACCTGGAGACGGTCGGACCCCTCGCCTCAGACCCGGCAGTTCAGGAGTCGATCTCCGAGGCGGTCACTAACGCCCTCACTTCGCAGATCAACACCGAAGAGCTCGTGGGTGGCCTGCTTGGCAACATCGTCGAGAACCCGACCATTCTCGAGAAGTTGAGCGGTCCGATCTCAGCGGGAATCAATGGCTTGATCGGCCAAGCAGTCTCGTCCTTCGTCGCCTCGGATGCCTTCGAGAAGATTTGGATCACGGTGAACACCGCAGTGCAGAAGAGTGTCCTGCTGATCCTGGAAGGCAAGGAAGGCGGCCCGGTCTCACTGCAAGGTGACGAGGTGGTTCTTGATATCTCGCCGCTGATCAGGGCAGTGCAGCAAAACCTTGTCGACAATGGAATCAGCGTTGCGGCAAACATCCCGGTCCCCGAGATCGACAAGCAGGTCGTTCTTTTCAGTTCGCCGGCCCTCGCTCAGCTCCGCACCATTTACTCCCTGAGCTCACCCGTGCTTGCCTGGTTCCCGCTCCTGCTCGCGGCACTCTTTGCCCTTGCTATCTGGCTCGCTCGTCGCAAGGGCCGCATGGTGCTCGCCACCGGCATCGCGCTGATCGTGATGACAGGCGTCACCAAGTTCGGACTCGACTACGCACAGACAATCTTCACCGACCAGCTCGCGGGCACGATCTTCGCACCCGCCTCTCAGGAATTCTGGGACACCTTCTTTAAGTACCTGATTCTCGGCATCCAGGCGATGATCGTGCTCGGTATCGCGATTGCCGTCGCCGGCTGGCTTGGCTCCGGAGTCAAGACCGCCGTGAAGGCACGTCGCTGGCTAGCAGGCGGCCTCGAGCAACTCGGTGCTGAGATTCCTTCCAGCGCAATCGCGCGTTCAATGGCCGAGCGCGCTGATCTGTGGCGCACCCTCGCCGTCGCCATCGGCGTGATCATCCTGGTGACCGGCGATGTGCTTTCGACCTGGCACGTGATCTGGACGGTGCTGCTGACCGCCGGTCTCTTCGCCGGCATTCAGGTACTGATCGGCTCAACCAAGGAGGCCGTTGAGGTTGATGAGATCGTGGTGATCATCGACTAGTCGTCGATATTCTGGCGGCGGTCAATGATGCGATCGCCACTGAAATCCGCCTCACCTGTCACCACGCGTCCATCGGCAATCGCCGCTGAGTATTCAGCGAAATCACTGGCCACCTGCGACGAGTAAGCCCGAGCGAATGAGCTCATGGCGTTGTCGAACTTGGCGCTCTGACCCAAATAGGCCGCAATAGCAACCGGATCACCCGATCGTGCGTGCCCATGCGCGAGCGTCCGACCGCACAGCGATGCATAGGCCGACAGCTGTGCCATGGGAAGCTTCGCGATGTCAGGCGACCACTTCATGTCGCGCAACTGGCGTACATAGAACTGCCGGCCATTCGGAGCCTGCACCCAGCCCAGGAAAGCATCAGATGCCGCCTGCATAAGCCGCTGGCCTTCAACGACGCGCTCGCCTTGGTGTTCGTAGACACATGACTGCGTATACGGCTCAAGCACGCTCTGCACAGCCTCCTTCGCCTGAAGCACCAGCAGATCATTCTCGTCACGACCCTGCAGCAACAGCACGAATGCGCGTAGGCCAACACTGCCGACGCCCACGACCTTGTGACCGAAATCAACCACTCGGTAACGGCGGATGAGCTCGCGACGATCGTTTTGCAACTCCAAGCGGTACTTGTCGACCAGCATGTCGAGCCACGGGTGCAGGTCATCGCCATCATTGATACGCACCAGAACCGGAGGCTGATCAAGGAACTGACGGTTTCCGTCGACTACCTCGGTCATTTTGGCGATCGCCGACCATCCATCGCGCGACTGGGCCTTGCCGATCGCCTTATTGAGTTGCTTGGTTCCCCTCTCACCACCCACCTGAACAGCCCACTGCTCAAGGCTCTCCGTGCTGATGCGGTCGTACCAGATCACGAGATCTGACATGCCCGCGTACTCCGCCATTGCCGTGCGATACGACGAAGCCGCAAGCCGTGCAATGTCATCAGCTTCTTGATCAGTGAAGGCGTTGTCCTGTGCGGCAAGCATGAAACTCGCCGCCAGACGCATGACGTCCCACTCGAATGGGCCAGGGTTCGTCTCGTCGAAGTCGTTGACGTCAAAGACAACGGAACGATCCTGCCCTGCGAAAAGACCGAAGTTCGACAGATGGGCATCACCGCACAACTGCACAACGAGCCCGGTGTTGGGCATTGACCCGAGATCAGCTGCCATAACGGCCGCGGAGCCGCGATAGAAGGTGAAGGGACTGACAGACATGCGCTCATGACGCAGGGGGAGCAATGCCTGCAGTCGCGTTACCTCTTGATCGGCCAGCTGATCAACCGGGTCTCGACGACCCTCAGGAGTAACCCACGTAGCTAATGAGGTGCGCGGCCTGGTGGTGCGCGCGGCAACGCCGGCGGCCTGTCGGTCGGCGAGAGTGGAACGACGAACATCAGTGGGCAGTACGAGCGGATCCATAGTTCGAACTTACTGCTGATCCCTCGCCGCCCACACGCTTACGCCGTGGTCGGCCTCGCCGCCCACACACTTACTCCGTGGCCGCCCGAGCCGCCCACACACTTACTCCGTGGCCGCCCGAGCCGCCCACACACTTACTCCGTGGCCGCCCGAGCCGCCCACACACTTACTCCGTGGCCGGCCTTGCCGCCCACCATGACTTCAACGCCTCCGTCGCCATCTCCTCGCTCAAGGGCCCACGATCAAGTCGCAGGTTCAGCAGGAAGTCATAGGCCTCGCCCACCACGGGACCCGGTGGGATGTCGAGAATTCGCATAATCGCTGCACCATCGAGATCAGGACGAATCGAGGCGAGCTCCTCATCGGCTGCCAGTACTGCAATGCGACTCTCCAGCGAGTCGTACGCACGCTGCAGGGCGTCGGCACGGCGCTTATTGCGCGTGGTGGAGTCAGCACGAGTGAGCTTGTGCAATCGAGTGAGCAGGGGGCCCGCATCGCGCACGTACCGACGCACTGCGCTGTCGGTCCACTCGCCCGTGCCGTACCCGTGGAAGCGAAGATGAAGCTCCACCAGGGTAGAGACATCATCAATCATGTCGTTGGAGAAGCGCATCTCCTTCATTCGCTTCTTCGTCATGCGTCCACCTACTACTTCGTGATGGTGGAAAGAGACGCGACCATCGCCCTCAAACTTGCGCGTGCGCGGCTTGCCGATGTCATGCAGCAATGCGGCAAGGCGTAGAACCGGATCAGGACCGGACACCGGCTCATGAGAGGTCTCGAGATCAATCGCCTGCTCGAGCACGATCAGCGTGTGCTCGTAAACATCCTTGTGACGGTGATGCTCGTCTTCCGCCAGCCGAAGCAAGGGCAGCTCGGGCAACACGTGCGCAGCCAGACCGGTGTCAACCAGCAGCGTGAGACCGGTGCGCGGATCAGGTGACATCACGATCTTCATAAACTCCTCGCGAGTGCGCTCGGCACTCACGATGGCGATGCGATCGCACATCTGCGTCATCGCGACTAAAACCTCGGGCGCAACCTCGAAACCCAGCTGCGAGGCAAAGCGCGCAGCACGCATCATGCGCAGCGGATCATCACTGAACGACATCTCAGGCAAGCCAGGCGTGCGCAGCACCTGCGCGTCAAGATCGGCAAGGCCGCCGAATAGATCGACGAATTCCATGGTCGGCAGCCGCAGTGCCATCGCATTGACGGTGAAATCGCGTCGGCCAAGATCACCGTCCAATGAGTCGCCAAACTCGATGTCAGGCTTGCGTGACTCCGGGTCATAGGTCTCAGAGCGGTAGGTGGTGATCTCGCACTCGCGGCCTAGGACTCGCGCGCCAACGGTGCCGAAGCGGATGCCGACATCCCACGTGGTGTCGGCCCAGCCCTCCAAGAGTTCCAGAATCTGCTCGGGGCGGGCACTGGTCGTGAAATCAAGGTCGATCTGCTCGTGCTCAGCGGGCAGGTGGCCCTTGATCAGACTGCGGCCCAGCAGGGCATCGCGCACGGGGCCGCCGACCAGGGCGATCTCGTATCCGGCCTCGCTAAATCGCTCACCCAGACGGGTGAGCAGGCCCATCAGGGGGGCCAGCGCCGTCTCGGCTGCCTTCATCGATGACACGCCGTGCAGCGTAGCCAGCACCAGGCCACGCGGGCCAATGCGTGGCGAATGCATCGAGGCGCGCCCGGAGCCACGGGGCGGGGCGGCCCTGGGCAGTTATCCTCGAATCATGGCCAGCACCCGGACGGTAGAGGAGACCTCCGCCGGGGGCCTGATCCTCGATCGCACCGGCAGCCCCATGGCGGCGCTGATCGCCCGCCGTGATCGCCGCGGGCGCCTGATCTGGTCCTTGCCCAAGGGCCACCTCGAAGTGGGCGAGACGGCAGAAGATGCCGCCGTGCGCGAGGTGCACGAGGAAACCGGCATCAGCGGCAAGGTTCTGGCCCCGCTCGGCACGATCGACTTCTGGTTCATGGCCGACAACCACAAGGTCCACAAGACCGTCCATCACTTCCTGATGGAGGCCGAAGGCGGCGAGCTCTCCGATGCCGACGTCGAGGTCGTCGAAGTTGCCTGGGTTCCCTTGAACGAGGTTAGCTCGCGCCTGCGCTACGCCGATGAGCGCAAGCTGCTCGCACTCGTTCCCGATCTGCTGCTCGAGTACTGATGCGCCTGCTTCGCGCACTGCTGGCAGCAGTGGCCCTCATGGTCGTCGTCGCCGCACCGGCTCAGGCAGCCAGCACCGCTCGCGCCGTTTACCCGGTCACCGTGCTCTCGAGCGGCCGCATCACGTTCTCGGGTGACTCCGGCGGAGTTCCGATCACTGTCGAGAACACGAGTAACACGCCGGTGACCGTGACCATCGAATTGGTCGGGTACCCGAAATCGCGACTGGACTCCGATCCGCTCCAAGGCGTCATCGTCGATCCCGGCATGCGCACCAGCGTGGAGATCGAGGCACGCATCATCGGCGACGGCCCCCTGAACGCCGGAGTCCGCGTCACCTCCGAGACCGGAAAGCGCCTGGCCCTGCCGGCCACTGTCACCTTGGCTTCGGCTGCCTATGCACGTGTCGCCGGCTGGGTTGTTCTCGTGGCATTCATCGCGCTCGCAGTGTTCGTCGTGGTCGGAGTGACACGGCGCATTCGCAAGGCTCATGCCACACGAAAGTCCCCAGCATCGGGAAGCATGTCCACGTGAGTAATCCGGCATCAGCACGCTCGCTGATGAAGCCCAGTGCTGTGATGGCGGCCGGCACTGTCGTCTCTCGTGTCACTGGCGTCTTCCGCGACATAGCCGCAACCGCAGCCCTCGGCTTCTTCCTAGTCTCTGACGCGTTCTCGCTCGGCAACTCGCTGCCCACGGTCATCTACATCCTGGTGATCGGCGGCGCCCTTAATGCAGTATTCGTTCCACAGCTAGTGCGAAGGATGAAGGAGGACGCCGACGATGGCCGCGCCTATGCAGATCGACTGATCACTCTCGTGGGATCGATCCTGCTGGTGTTCTCGATCCTCGCCGTGCTGTGCGCACCACTGATCGTCGATCTCTACACGCCTGACAACTACCCCGCGAACGAATACGACCTCGCTGTGGCATTCGCTCGACTGTGTCTTCCGCAGGTGCTCTTCTACGGCATCTACACGATGCTCAGTCAGGTTCTGAACGCCCGAGGTCGCTTCGGAGCACCCATGTTCGCTCCGATTGCCAACAACATCGTGGCAATAAGCACCTTCCTTCTCTTCATCGCAGTCGCCGGCACTTCAGCGGCGTCCGATGGAGTACTCACCACGCAACAGGTGCTGATCCTCGGCATCGGCACGACCCTCGGTGTCATCGTCCAGGCCTTGATCCTGATTCCGGTTCTCATTCGCTCCGGCTACAGGTGGAAGCCGCGGTTCGACTGGAAGGGCTCAGGACTCGGCAAGACCGGAACACTCGCTCTCTGGACGATCGGCCTGGTGTTCGTGAACCAGGCGGCCTACATCGTGATCACTCGATTGGCTGCAAAGGCAAATGTCGACGCTGCCGCTGCCGGTCTTGTCGCTGCAGGCCTCACCACGTATCAGAAGGCGCATCTTGTCTTCATGCTTCCGCACAGTGTCATCACGGTGTCGATCGTGACGGCCATGCTGCCAGCACTGAGCCGAGTGGCCCACGACGGAAATCTTCGCAGGGTCGGTAATGACGTGGGCGCCACCATGCGACTCGTCGCCGCACTCATCGTGCCCATTGCCGCAATCTTGATGTGTGTCGGCACCGGCGTGGCCATCCTGCTGTTCGGCTACGGCGCTGCGACGCCAGAGCAGGCGGGGATCATGGGCGCGATCGTCTCGGTGTTCATGATCGGCCTGCTGCCCTTCACCTTGTTCTACGTGATGCTTCGTGGCTACTACGCACTTGAAGATACGAAAACACCGTTTTGGATCACGGTCGGATTCAACGTGGTGCTTCTCGCGATTGCCGTGCCGCTCTTCAACGCCTCTCGCGCCGGCGGTTTCCAGGTTGGCTCACTCGCACTGTCCTACGGCATCGCTTACTGGATCGCCTTCATCGTTTCCTGGATCATTCTTGGCCGGCGCCTTGGCGGGCTCGACACCAGGCGCACAATCGTCACCTTGGTCAAGCTCATCAGCGCCGGACTCGTATCGCTCGGGGCAATGTTCGCCACCTTTGCATTCGTCTTCGAACGCGGTACGAAGATCTACGAGCAAACAAAACTCGGTGTTCTCCAAGAAGTCGTGCTCATCTCCCTCCTCGGACTCGCGGTCTACCTTCTGTGCGCTTGGATTCTTCGCGTACCCGAGGTTGGCCAGGCCATGTCACTCGTGCGTCAGAAGATTCGGCGATGAAAGGTCTGTTTATCGGCCGCTACGAGTTGCTGGAGCAACTCGAACCGGGTGTCGACGATCGCGCAGTCACTACATGGCGAGCGCACGACTCAGTTCTCGATCGGCTGGTCTCACTTCGATTGCTCGATGCCTCCGATACGCGAGCTGCCGCCTTCCTTGGTGCCGCCCAAGCAGCTGCGCGCATCGAGGATCGTCGCTTAGTTCGCGTTCTCGATATCTTCCAGACCAGTCACGACGGACACGACTATGTCGCGGTCATCAGCGAGTGGGCAACCGGACGTTCGCTGGTCGACCTCATTGCCGACGGTCCGGTCAAGGCTGATGAAGCAGTTGAGCTGATCACCGAGGTCGCGCGTGGCGTCTCCGCAGGTTTGGCCACACACGTCAGCCACGGGCGACTGCGGCCCACCTCCGTCTTCGTCACCGATGCGGGAGAGGTTCGCGTGCGCGGGCTTGCCACCGATGCGGCCCTGTGGGGAGTTCTCGATCCCAGTGTCAGTAAGCAGGCTGCCGATGTCGACGGCTGCGGCTCGCTCTTGTACCTGTTGGTGACGGGTACCTGGCCGGGGCCACCGCTCGACAACATCGAGCCAGCACCACGCGCGGGTGCGCATGTGCTCACACCGTCACGCGTTCGCGCCAGCGTCCCGAGATCAATTGACGATGTCATCGCGCGATCGGTGCAGTCAGTGCAGCGCCCCCGCGGCCTGCTAAATGTGACCGACATTGACGGCTTCGCTTCCATTTTGGGCAATGCACGCGGTCAGGTAACTCCGATCGCACCCGGCACCAGTGCCGTGCAGCGGCAACGTCGGATCTGGCAGCCCATCGTGGCGGTACTCGCAGCCATCGTCGTTGTCATCACGCTCGGCTTCGTCGGACTCAGGCTGCTGTCATTCGGCGGCTCGGCGGCGACTCAGGAATCCCTCACGATCGATACCGGAATTCTCACCGAGTCGATTGCGCCAACCACGATCTCGGCGCCGACCGGTCAGATCTGGCCGATTGCCAGCGTGCGTAGCTACGACCCATTCGGCGATGACAACTCCAATGGCCGCCCCGATAAGCGACGGGGCAAGGAGAACGATGACGAGGCCGTCAATGCCATTGACGCGAATCCGGAGACTGGCTGGCAGACCGCCAAGTATCGAACCCCTGATCTTGACGGCAAGGGTGGCGTCGGCATTGTCTTCGACCTGGGCGAACCGAGACCGATTCAATCCGCGATGCTGAGTTTCGATGGAGTGGGCACGAGTGCGCAGATCCGTGTCTCCAATGACATCCAGCCCGATCCTGCGCTGTGGTCAGCCGTGGCCAGCGTCGACGGGGCGGGCGAGCAGATCGAGATTCGCTCCCCCCGGCCGGTGACCGGGCGATACGTGCTCGTGTGGTTCACGAATCTGCCCGCCTCCGGATCCGGTTACCAAGGCGGCCTCAAGGAAGTCACCTTCCGTTCCTAAGACCTCTAGATTGTGACGGTGTCCAGCGACCACGAGGTGCTCATCCTCGACTCCGCCAGCGACAGCGAGCTCCTGGCCGCTCATGTCGCCGGACACCCAGACGCCTTCACCGAGATCGTTCGACGGCATCGAGATCGCCTGTGGGCGGTGGCGCTGAAGACCACCAGTGATCCCGAGGATGCTGCAGATGCCCTGCAGGACGCCCTGATCTCGGCGTACCGCCGGGCTTCGCAGTTTCGCGGCGACTCCCAGGTGACCACCTGGCTGCACCGGATCGTGGTCAACGCCAGCCTGGATCGAATGCGCAGGCGCAGCACTCGCCCGACTGTGCCCCTGCCGGTTGAGGAAGAGACCGGAATTGCCCTGCCCGACCCTGAAGACCACATCGGCCGGCGCGAACTCCAGCTTGATATCGCAGCCGCCCTGGCTGAACTACCCGAGGATCAGCGTGAGGCCGTGGCCCTTGTCGATATCGAGGGCTGGTCGGTCGACCAGGCTGCCCTGATGCTCGGCTGCCCCGCCGGCACGGTGAAGAGCCGCTGCTCACGCGGGCGAGCAAAGTTGGCTAAACGACTTTCCTATATGCGGAACCCGGACTCACAGTCAGGCGTCCTACCCCTGGCGCCGCCTGGGCAAACCTCGCACTCCGCCCAATCTGAACCGCATGAGACGGACCGGCACCCGAAGGGAGGGAACGACACAGATGGCTGATCACCTGCACGATGCATCCGACTATGCATCCAGCGACGCATCCAACGACGACGCCGATAACGCCTGGGTCACTGATCTCCTTCGCGAGAGCACCGAGTCACTAGCTGACACTCCCGCCGTGCCGATGCCGCCTGAGGTCTGGGCGCAACTGGAGAACGCCCTCGAAGCCGAGCGAGTCGTGGTTCCTCTTGACTCCCGGCGCCGACGTGCCGAATCCGGTGCGAATCGCGGCCGTTGGGTCGCCGGCGTCGCGGCCGCAGCCGCCGTGGTCGTGGTCGGCGGTCTGCTCGTCTCGAATACTTCACAGGCCCCCGCGCCCGTGGCTGGAAGTGAGATGGCCGGAAGTGAAATCGTTGGTAGTGAGATCGCCGCAGCCGACTCCGCCGTCATGAAATCCGGCGCCCCGATGCCGACCTCACGGCTACTGGCCAGCGGAACTGAGTACTCCGCGACCTCCCTCGGCTCGCAGATCACCTCGCTTTTCCGCGACACCCTCAAGGTCACCAAGGCCAGCGATATCGACGCGATGCCGGCATCACCCATTACTCCGATGGCCGGCCAGGACTTCATGTCCGATATGGGCAGTCTCCGAAGCTGTGTTCAGACCCTCGCCGGCACTCCCGAGGGACGCGCTCTCGTTGTCGATCGCGGCAGTTTCGCCGGGCAGCCGGCGGGGCTCATTGTCGTCTCGACCTGGGATCAGCAGATGCCGTCGATGATCACGCCATCAGCCCTGGTGGCCACTCCCAAGGGTGATCTCGCCGTCTGGATCGTGGATCCTGGCTGCACGCCGGTGATGAACGCCGAAGGCTCCGAGCCGTTCGCGGTTGCCGTCGAGTGGTAGCCGGCTCTCGGCACGCACTCCTTGGCGTCGTCGTCGGCTCGGAATAGCCGACGCCCTAGAATCGTTCTACCGACTACGGATTCGAAGTACTGATCCGTGCCCGAAGGCGAACTAAGGAATTCCGTGAGCGAGATCCGCAACGTCATCATCATCGGCTCAGGCCCCGCCGGTTACACGGCCGGCGTCTACGCGGCGCGTGCCCAGCTGGCACCGCTGCTTTTCGAGGGCTCGGTCACCGCAGGCGGTGCGCTCATGAACACCACCGAGGTCGAGAACTTCCCCGGCTTCACTGAGGGCATCATGGGCCCGGCACTCATGGAGAACATGCGTGCGCAGGCGGTGCGCTTCGGAGCTGAGATCGTTACCGATGACATCGTCACTGTCGATCTCAGCGGCCCGATCAAGACAGTCACCGACGGCTCCGGCAACACGCACCAGGCGCGCGCCGTGATCCTCGCGATGGGCTCCGGCTACCGCGAGCTCGGCCTCGAGAACGAGAAGCGCCTCTCCGGTCGTGGTGTCTCGTGGTGCGCAACTTGCGATGGCTTCTTCTTCCGTGACCAGGACATCGCAGTTGTCGGTGGCGGTGACTCCGCACTCGAGGAAGCCACCTTCCTCACTCGCTTTGCAAAGTCGGTGACCCTCGTACATCGTCGCGGCGAGCTGCGCGGCAGCAAGATCATGCAGGAGCGCGCACTTGCAAACGAGAAGATGAAGTTTGCGTGGAACTCGCAGGTCGTAGACATTCTCGGTGATCAGAAGGTCTCGGCTCTCGTGCTCGAGGACACCGTGACCGGCGAACGGCGCGAGCTGCCCGCAACGGGCCTGTTCATTGCCATCGGCCACGATCCGCGCTCTGAACTCGTCAAGGGCCAGATCGATATCGATACCGAGGGCTACGTGCTGGTCAAGGAGCGCACCTCCTTGACCAACCTCGAGGGTGTCTTCGCCTGCGGCGACCTCATCGACCACTCCTACCGCCAGGCGATCACCGCAGCGGGCTCTGGCTGCGCGGCGGCTCTGGACGCCGAGCGCTTCCTCGCCGCAACCGAATAGCGCACTCCGCTGAAATATGCATTTCCCGCCGTTTCACCCGTACCCTCGAGTCCACACAGAAGGAGAAAGCCATGGGAGCAACCAAGAAGGTCACCGACGCGAGCTTCGCCGATGACGTCCTGATGAGCACGAAGCCGGTTGTCGTCGACTTCTGGGCTGAGTGGTGCGGTCCGTGCAAGATGGTCGCCCCGATTCTCGACGAGATCGCTGCCGAGAATGACGGCATCACCATCGCGAAGATGAATGTCGACGAGAACCCGGCAACCCCGGCCTCCTACGGCATCACGAGCATCCCGACCCTGCACATCTTCCAGGGCGGCCAGATCGTGAAGTCGATCATCGGCGCCAAGCCGAAGGCTGCACTCCTCGCGGATCTCGCTCCGTACCTGTAGTGCTGCTCCGCCTTGGGTCTACCGGGGCGGCCGTCGCGGAGGTGCGCGCACGGCTTGCGCACCTGGGACTCCTTAGCGACACCGATCACAGTGATGTGTTCGATGACGACTGCGATGTCGCAGTTCGCACTTTCCAGCAAGAGCGTGGCCTGAGCGCTGACGGCATTGTCGGGCCCGACACTTTCCGCCGCCTTGACGAGGCACGCTGGCAGCTCGGTGATCGGGTACTGCAATTCGTGCCCGGCACCTTGATGCGTGGCGATGACGTTGCCGAATTACAGCGCCGCCTGAATCAGCTCGGCTTCGACTCCGGCCGCGCCGATGGCATGTTCGGGCGGAACACCGACTCGGCATTACGCGAGTTCCAGCGCGGCTGTGGCGTGAATCCCGATGGCATCTGCGGGCCTGACACCTTCCGTGCCTTCGAGCGACTGGTGCGTGCTGTAAGTGGCGGTAACTCTGCAACTTTGCGCGAGCACGTTTCCCTCAGTGATTTGCGTAGCGGCATTGCCGACAAGGTGATTGTCATTGATCCGGGCGCCGAACCGTCAGGTGCGCTATGCCATGCCGTTGCTGTGCGGGTCGAAGGGCGTCTTGCGGCACTCGGAACTCAGGTGCTCCTGACTCACGGAACGGTGGCGTCAGCACTGAAGAATGAACATGATCGCGCGGACTTCGCCAACCGAGTGCAGGCCGATCTCGTGATCGCCATTCATGTCGACAGCGCCCCGAGTGATCGTCCGAACGGGCTCGCAACCTTCTACTTCGGTGACCCAGATGGCGGCGTGCACTCCACCGGCGGGCGCGCACTGGCGGAGCGACTCCAAGACGAACTGACAGCACAGACCACATTGCTCGATTGCCGGTCACATCCGCGCACCTGGGATCTCCTGCGCATGACTCGCATGCCTGCCGTGCGCATTGATCTCGGTTACGCCACTAATCCCGGCGATGCAGCCCGCCATGCTGACGCTTCATTCATTGACGCCGCCTCGGAGGGCATTGCGAGGGCGCTGACGGCCTTCTGTTCTCCCGGCTGATTATTCAGCTGAGCCTTCGAGCTCTTTCCAGCTCGATTCGTCATTGGGCCAGACGAGTCGGCCGACGAAGCCGGCCACCACGCCAAGGCCGAGCAGCACGACTCCCCAGAAGATGACTTTTCGCATGTGACCATCCTCGCGCGGTTAGCGCCCGGTGGCCAGTCATTTTCGTGAGCATCTATCGTTGACCGCTATGAGCGGCAGTCGTCTAGATCCGTGGGTTGATTCCTACGCGGAGCGCACCCAGGGCATGACCGCCTCGGAGATCCGGGCACTCTTCGCCGTTGCCTCTCGCCCCGAGGTGGTTTCCCTCGCCGGTGGCATGCCCTTTGTGCAAGCCCTGTCGATGGATCTGATGGCCGACACTGTTGCGAAGTTGATCCGCGAACGCGGCGCCACGGCCCTGCAGTACGGCTCGGGCCAGGGCGATGTCACCTTGCGTGAACAGATTCTTGAGGTGATGGAAGAAGTCAAGGTCACCGCCCATCCTGACGACATCATCGTCACGACTGGTTCGCAGATGGCGCTTGATCTCGTCACTCGCGTGTTCTGCGATCCGGGCGATGTGGTGCTCGTCGAGGCGCCCTCCTATGTCGGTGCCCTCGGTGTGTTCCGTGCCTACGAGTGCGGCGTTGTGCATGTTGCGATGGATGATGAAGGCCTGTCGCCCGCGGCTCTAGAGGAAGCAATTTGTGACGTGCGCGCATCGGGGCGTCGCATCAAGATGATCTACACGATCCCTTCGTTCCATAATCCCGCTGGCGTCACCCAGGGGCCGCAGCGCCGTGCTGAAATCCTGCGCATTGCGCAGCGCGAAGGAATCCTGCTGCTCGAGGACGACCCGTACGGGCTGCTTGGCTTCGACGGTGAGCCGCCGCGCGCGATCCGCGCTGATGACGCCGACGGTGTCATCTACCTCGGCTCCTTCTCGAAGACAATCGCCTCCGGGCTGCGCGTCGGCTGGGCCGTGGCTCCGCACGGGGTGCGCGAAAAGCTAGTGTTGGCAGCGGAATCTGCTGTTCTCTGCCCGTCGAACTACTCGCAGTTGACAGTCTCCGAGTACCTCGCCACTCAGCCGTGGCGCCAGCAAATCAGTACCTTCCGAGATCTGTACCGCGAGCGACGCGACGCACTCCTCGACTCGATGACCTCGCTGTTCCCATCCGACATCACCTGGACAGTGCCGGCCGGTGGCTTCTATTCCTGGATCACCCTGCCCGAGAGCCTTGACGCCAAGGCGATGCTGCCGCGGGCCGTTGCGGCACTTGTTGCCTACGTTCCGGGTACCGGTTTTTATGTTGACGGCCAAGGTCGGCAGAACCTTCGCCTGTCGTACTGCTACCCCGATCCCGATCGCATCCGCGAGGGCGTGCGTCGTCTCGCGGGCGTGATCGAGTCTGAGCTCGAGATCGCGCAGACCTTCGGCACCGGTGCTGTGCTGCTTGACTCCGAGGGCTCAGTTAACCCCGCTCCCAACATCCTCTGATCGCTCGAAAGGAAACACGTGAGCACTCGCGTCGTCGTACTTGCCGGGGGTCTGTCTGCTGAACGCGACGTCTCCCTGCGCTCGGGTCGTCGGGTCGCCGAGGCACTTCGCGTTGCCGCGCCTGAGTTCGAGGTGTCCGAAGCCGACGTCGACTCCGCCTTGCTCGATGGGTTCAGGACTGATCCGCCTGCCTGCGTGATCCCGCTGTTGCATGGAGCCGCCGGTGAGGATGGCTCCCTGCGCGATGTACTCGAATCCCTCGGAATTCCCTTCGTGGGTTCTATGGGTGATGCCTGCCGACTGGCCTTCGACAAGCCGATTGCCAAGAGCCTGCTCGCGGGGCTCGGAATCAACACTCCGGTGGCTGTAGCCCTTCCCCATTCCACCTTCCGCGAGCTAGGCGCCCAGCCGGTGCTCAATGCGGTGATCGCGCGCATCGGCCTTCCCTTGATCGTCAAGCCCACTAAGGGTGGCTCGGCACTTGGTGCCTCGGTTGTACGCGCCGCCGCGGAGTTCCCCTCCGCCATGGTGGGTGCCTTCGCCTATGGCGAGGTGGCCCTGATGGAGCATTTCATCGAGGGAACTGAGATCTCGGTCTGTGTCTACGACACCGCCGACGGCCCGATCGCCTTGCCGCCCGTGGAAATCGTTCCCCCGGCAGGTATCTATGACTACAACGCTCGGTACACCGCCGGTACCACGGAGTTCTTTGTTCCCGCGCGTCTTGAATCCGATATCGCCGAGGCTGTCGCTGCCGTTGCACTTGAGGCGCATTCGGGCCTGGGCCTTCGCGACTGGTCGCGCACTGACCTCATCGTCGATGCATCCGGCACGCCGTGGTTCCTCGAGTTGAACGTCGCGCCCGGAATGACCGAGACCTCATTGTTCCCGCAGGCACTGTCAGAAGCCAGCATTGGTCTTGGGGAGCTCACCCGCGATCTCGTGCTGCACGCCATCGCCCGCAACTCCTAGCCACTAGCGTCACAGACGCTGTGCAGGACCAGCTATTGCATCGGCTATACGGCGGAGGTCTTCCGCATCTGCTGCTTCGATGACGATGGTTCCGCGTGAATTGGAACGTGGTAGTCCGGAAATAGTCACGCGAGTGTCGAGCGCATCACCCATGCGTTCCTGAACTTCTTCGACAAGATCCTGAAGTGAGTCAGAACGCGATTTCTTGTTGCTACTGCTCTTCTTTTTCGATTTTCCCTGACTGAGAAGAATAATCTCCTCGACATTGCGAACGCTCAGACCTTCGTTGACGATGCGCTGAGCGAGCGCGTTCATTGCGTCGGCAGCATCTAGTGAAAGTAGTGCGCGTGCGTGTCCGGCACTCAGCACACCAGCCGCAACGCGTCGCTGAACGTCAGGCGGAAGCTTCAAGAGGCGAAGGGTGTTAGTCACTTGCGGCCGTGATCTGCCGATGCGCTGCGCCAGCTCCTCTTGGGTACAACCGAAGTCGGCCAGCAATTGCGAGTACGCGGCCGCTTCTTCGAGTGCGTTTAGATTCGAGCGGTGCAGGTTCTCGAGAAGTGCGTCGCGCAGAAGATCGTCATCATCGGTTGCACGAATGATCGCCGGGATGTGCGTCAGGCCGGCTTCCTTGGATGCGCGCAGTCGTCGCTCGCCCGCAATGAGTTCGTAGTGGTTGTCGACTTCGCGCACCACGACCGGCTGCAGGAGTCCGATCTCGCGGATCGAGTGCACGAGTTCGGCCAGGGCCTCCGAGTCAAAAACAGTGCGGGGCTGGCGGGGGTTCGGTTCGATGGAACCGATGGGAAGTTCGGCGTAGACCGCACCCGGGACGATTGCGGGCGCTGAATCGGAGCCATCGGTGACCTGAGCCTCCTGTGCTTCAGGGGTTGAAGGGATGAGGGCGCCCAGACCCTTACCCAATCCGCGCTTGGCAGCTGCTTGTGCCATGGGGATAACCTCCACTCCTGGGGACAATTATGGGGTTATTGTCCGTATTTATGCTGTTATGTCTGTGGATTGTTCTGTGGATTAATGGCAGCAAACTGTGCCGCTGCCTCTTGATATGTCAGTGCACCCGGGGATGAGGGGTCGTAAGTGAGAACTGTTTGGGCATAGGAGGGTGCCTCAGAAATCCGCACATTGCGGGGAATCACCGTCTCGAGCACCTTTGTGCCGAAATGGGTGCGTACCTCATCGGCCACCTGAGAGGCCAGGCGCGTGCGTCCGTCGTACATGGTCAGCAAGATCGCACTCACCTGAAGTTTCGGGTTCAGATGAGTGGTCACCATCTCGACGGTGCGCAGTAGTTGGGAGAGACCCTCCAAGGCGTAGTACTCGCACTGAATCGGCAGCAGCACCTCACGTGCGGCGACCAGGCCATTTAAGGTCAGCAGGCCAAGTGACGGCGGACAGTCCAGGAAGACATAGTCGAGCGGCTCCCCCGTCGTGCGCACGACATGCTCGAGGTGGGCCTCGACAGCTCGGTTGAGGCGGTACTCGCGGGCCACCTGGGATACCAACTCGATCTCAGCGCCGGCCAGGTCAATCGTGGCCGGTGCGGTCATCAGATTGGGGATATCCGGGCAGGGCTGAACAATCTCAGCCAAGGTGCGCTCCCCGGAGAGCACTTCATAGATGCTTGGTACGCCCTCGTGGTGATCGACCCCCAGGGCCGTGGACGCATTTCCCTGTGGATCAAGGTCGATGACCAGGACCTTGGCACCGCTTTGAGCCAGGGCGGCGGCCATATTGACCGTGGTCGTGGTCTTGCCGACACCACCCTTTTGGTTGGCCACGGTGACAATGCGGGTCATTCGGGCCAGCCAAGGCCGGCGGGCTCAGCCGATGTTTCACGTGAAACGGCTGGGTCCTGCTGCTCCAGATAGGTCTCCGGCCAGCCAAGGCCGGCGGGTTCTGGGGTCGTTGTCACGCCGCTCATTGTGCCGTACCTCGGGTACCCGTCACCACAGTGGTCTCCGGATCAACCCAGGGGGAGCCACAGGTGGTTATCCCCAGGTCACGCACACCCATGGAAAACGCTGCTGGTGCTGCGGCCGTGATCTCCTCGCCAGCGCTGCTTCCCTTCAGTAGGGCTAATCGTCCGCCCTTCACCAAAAGCGGGACCGTCCAGCCCAGCAGTTTCTCCAATGGGGCAACGGCCCGAGCAGTGACGACATCGACGGATACCCAGTCGGGGAAGGAGGGTGTTTCTTCAGCTCGACCGCGTAGCACGGTGACCCGACCGGTAAGGCCCAGGTCGTCCACAGCTTGGATAAGGAAGGTGGCCCGGCGCAGCAGGGGCTCGATCAGCACGACGTGGATATCGGGTCGTGCGATACCCCAGACGAGCCCGGGCAGGCCGGCGCCTGATCCGACGTCGGCGACCCGAGCATGGATCGGCACTAAACCAATCGCTGGGTCAGCCACAACGGCGCAGTTGAGAACATGGCGTTCCCACAGGCGGGGGACTTCACGGGGGCCAATGAGCCCATGCTCAACGCCGGTCGTGCTGAGGAGATCGACATAAGCCGACAACTCAGACTCGGTGGGAAGAAGCCAGTCGGGCAGGGCTGGCGAATGTTTCACGTGAAACGTCGCGATCTAGCTGACGCGAATAACGACCCGGCGAGCGGGCTCCTCGCCGGCAGACTCACTGACCAGGCCCGCGGCGGCGACAGTGTCGTGCACGACCTTGCGCTCGAAAGGGGTCATGGGATCAAGGGAAACCGGGGCCGACGTGCGCTGGGCTTCGGCAATAGCCTCCTTGGCGATCTCCTCAAGGGCGGCGCGGCGAGCAGCACGGTGACCGGCGACGTCAAGCATCAAGCGTGAGCGCTCGCCCGTCTCGCGCGCAGCAGCAAGTCGGGTGAGTTCCTGAAGTGCATCCAGAACCTCTCCATCATCTCCTACCAAATGCCGCAAATCACCTGAATTCGCCTCAACGACTGACACCATGGCGCGGTTGCCTTCGACATCGATATCAATATCGCCATCAAGGTCAGCGATATCCAGCAGTGCCTCGAGGTAATCAGCCGCTACATCGCCCTCACGATCAAGCAGCGCTGCGCCGGTCAGGGCCTCGGTGGTCTCTTCGGTGCTCATGGTCGTTCTCCGTTCAGGAAGTCGTGCCCTTGCGCTTACTGCGCGATGTCTTCTTGGGCTGAACCCGCGGGGTCGGGTCCGGAGTCTCATCGGTGGTGAGTTCGGGGATGCCGGCCTTGCTGGCCGTCTTCGCTGCCTGGCGCGCCATCTTCGCGTCATGAGCCGGGGTGCCTGGCTGCGGATTGTTACGGATCACGTAGAACTGCTGGCCCATAGTCCACAGGTTTGTCGTGAACCAGTAGATGAGCACGCCGATCGGGAAGTTGATGCCACCGATAGCAAAGACCAGCGGGAAGACGTACAGCATGATCTTCTGCTGCTTGACCATCGGATTGTCAGGCGCACTGTTCTTGACGATGAGCTGGCGCTGGGTGAGGAAAGTCGTAACAGTCATCGCGATGATCAAGACAATCGCAAGTGAACGCGTGGCCATAACATTCGGCGTTTGTCCGGCGTCCATGAATGTCGCGTATAGAGGTACGCCGAAGATCTCCGCACTATGCGCGAGCGGCAGAAGATCCTTGTACTGGTCCCACAGAAAAACACCCTGCGCTGTATAGGTGGAATCGTTCGCGTTGTACATCGCGATGCTCTGGAGAACACTGAAGAGTGCAAAGAAAATGGGCGCCTGCAACAGGATTGGTAGGCACGACGCCAACGGGTTGGTGCCCGTCTCCTTGTAGATCTTCATCATTTCTTGCGACTGCTTTTCCTTGTCGCCCTTGTACTTCTTTTGAATCTCCTTGATCTGTGGCTGAATCAATTGGAGATTGCGCTGTGACTTAATCTGCTTAACGAACAGCGGAATCAACAGGATTCGAATAACGATCACGAGCCCGACGATGGACAAGGTCCAGGTCCAGCCACTGGCCGGATCCATGAAGTTGCTGAAGAACTGATGGAACTGCACCAGGACCCAGCTAACGCCGGTCTTCAACCAATCAAAAATGAACATGAATCAGGTGATCCTTAACTCGAAACCATGGGCACGCGCGGACGTCCATCAGGAAGTATGTCGGGTCGCCAGCGCTCGCGTGACGGCACAGGGTCAACACCGCCGCCGCTCCATGGATTGCAGCGGAGCAAGCGGTAACCCACCAGGGCTGATCCTTTCAGAGACCCATGCTGCCTCAATGACCCGAGGGCGTATGCGGAGCAGCTGGGGTGGTACCTACAGGTCGGCCCGAGGAGCGGAGAGATCGTGACGCGGTAAAGCCCCACGAGCGCGATCAGTGCCCAGGTCAGGGGAAAGCCCAGGGTGTGGTCCCACACCCACAGCACGTATCTCCCCAGTGTCGTCATGACCTGATTCCCCGTCGGGTGAGCTCCTGTAGAGCCTCAGCAAGATCAGTACCCAGCAGTGCGGAGTCAGCCTGACCTGCTGCCGGAAGAGCTCGCACAACGATCTGAGTGCCAGGTGGCAGGTCTGTGAGATGCCGACGAGCAAGATGTCGCAGTTTTCGGCTCAATGAGTGACGAATGACTGAGTTTCCGACTGATTTGCCCACGGAAAAGCCAACACGGGTGGGCAGATCAGGACGCGACAAGGCGCTCAGGATGAGAGTGGGACGGGCGATTCGAGTACCCCGACGCTGAACAAGGGTGAAGTCACCCGAAACCCGCAGCCGATGAGCCGCCGGCAGCATGTCTTAGGCAGACAGGCGGGTGCGGCCCTTGGAACGGCGCGAGGCGAGGATGGCCCGGCCGGCGCGCGTACGCATCCGCAGTCGGAAGCCGTGGGTCTTGGCCCGGCGACGGACGTTGGGCTGGAAGGTGCGCTTCATTGTGGGGCTCCTACGAGATGTGCAAAGTCAGACGGGGAAGAACATATTTTGTGCGGTGAGCCTACGGACAAAACCCATCGGTGGTCAAATGAGCCGTTACCTCTCGCTGAGTGTCCCCAGAAATGTGGTCGGATGACTTGTCACCTCGCGAAGTGATGACTAATGTCCACAGGGCGCTTTACGCGGGGTCCACATCTGTGGAAAACCTTGTGGATGAACTGGGAATGCAGTCGTGGGAAAGGTACTAGGTGGACGACAACCCACTCGCCAGTGTGTGGACAGAGGTCATTTCCAACCTGTCCGATGGCATCCTCACACCCCAGCAACGTGCCTTCGTCGCGTTGACTCGGCCCCTTGGCCTCGTGGAGGACACCGCACTTGTCGCTGCTCCGAATGAGTTCACCAAGGACGTTCTTGAGGCTCGCCTTCGCCCGGTCGTCGTACAAGCTCTGTCACAGACCCTTGGACGCGAGATCCGGCTAGCCGTCACCGTCGACCCCACCATTGCACCCGCCATTGACGAAGAGGCGACAGATGAGGTGGCCGACGCCACGTATGCCGACGACACCGACGACACAGCCGACCTGGCATCCGAGGGCCGGAATGAGGATTCGCGCCCAGGCACGGGATCACCTGGCACTCGCCTCGAAGACGGTCGGCTGAACGCCAAGTACACCTTCGACACATTCGTCATCGGCTCGAGTAACCGATTCGCCCATGCGGCTGCTGTCGCCGTGGCGGAACAGCCGGCACGCGCATACAACCCACTTTTCATCTACGGCGGCTCAGGCCTCGGTAAGACACACCTCCTGCACGCCATTGGTCACTACACCCGCACGCTCTACAAGGGCACGCGTGTTCGTTACGTCAGCTCTGAGGAATTCACGAACGAATTCATTAACTCGATTCGTGACGATAAGGCCGCTGTCTTCCAGCGCCGATACCGCGATGTTGATGTTCTCCTCGTCGACGATATTCAGTTCCTGAGCGGAAAAGTCCAGACACAGGAAGAGTTTTTCCATACCTTCAATACTCTTCACAACGCGAACAAGCAGATCGTCGTCACCTCTGATCTCCCGCCGAAGCAGTTGCAGGATTTTGAGGATCGTATGCGCTCGCGTTTCGAGTGGGGCCTGATCACCGACGTTCAGCCACCTGACCTCGAGACTCGTATCGCTATTCTTCGCAAGAAGAGTGTCCAGGAGCGACTGGTAGCGCCACCCGAGGTGCTCGAGTTCATTGCCTCCAAGATCTCCAGCAATATCCGTGAGCTTGAGGGCGCACTCATTCGTGTCACCGCATTCGCCTCACTTAATCGGCAACCGGTCGACCTTGCCATCACCGAGATCGTTCTGAAGGACCTCTTCCCATCCGAGAGTGGCCCGGAGATCACGGCCGCTCAGATCATGGCGGCTGCCGCCTCGTACTTCGGTGTCACTGTCGAGGAGTTGTGCGGCTCAAGTCGCTCGCGTGTGTTGGTCACCGCGCGTCAGATCGCTATGTACCTCTGCCGGGAGCTCACTGATCTCAGCTTGCCCAAGATTGGTCAGGCCTTCGGGGGTCGCGATCACACGACCGTCATGCACGCAGATCGAAAGATTCGCCAACTCATGGCTGAACGACGCAGCTTGTTCAACCAGGTGACTGATCTGACTAGCCGAATAAAGTCACAGCCGCGCTCTGTGTAACCATTCGTCACTCCTGTCCCCACCTGTACACACAGTTGTGGATAACTTCTGTTGATAACCCTGTGGGTAACCGAGAAAACTACTAGGGAATCCTGGTGTCACATCTATCCCAATCATCCCAGGCGATGTCAGTATCCCCAGTAGTGGAAACCCTGTGGATAAAAAAATACTCCCTCAGGGATTTTTATCCCTACCTGTGCACAATGAGCGGTCCTCCGGTGGACACCGCCACTGATTCATCGATTCCCCCACAGTCATCAACAGATAAGACCATCTCCCTCCACACAGGCCACACAGGCCTACACCCCTCGTGATCAGGAAAAATGACGGTTATCCACACAATCCACAACACCTATGACGATGACTACTTATCTAGTCAGAAGAGTTAAAGAACACCACTCTGCTGTCACTGTGTGGATTGTGGCCCCCGCTGGTGGAGTAGCCCATTCTCCTGACACACTGACTCCCTTGTTGATCACGGGAGGAAAGTCGTGAAGTTTCGGGTTGAGCGCGATGTGCTCGCTGATGCGGTGTCCTGGGCTGCACGCACCCTGCCCACCCGACCCTCGATGCCCGTACTTGCCGGTCTAGTGCTCGAGGCGAACGAAGACTCAGTAACCCTGAGTAGCTTCGACTATGAGGTTTCCTCACGAGTCACTATTGCCGCCGACGTTCAAACACCGGGAACAAGTTTGGTGTCAGGTCGACTACTCGCCGACATCACTAGGTCCCTGCCTGGTGCACCGGTTCAATTGTCGAATGAGGGAACCCGTGTAGTCATCACGTGTGGTCGCTCCTCTTTCACTCTTCCCACTTTGCCCGTTGAGGACTACCCGTCACTTCCAGCCATGCCTGACTCATCAGGTGATATTGAAGCCGCGCTCTTTGCCGCGGCTGTCGCGCAGGTAGCGATTGCCGCTGGCCGCGATGACACTTTGCCAACACTTACCGGTATTCGGATGGAAATCGAGGGCGGCAACATCGTTCTAGCCGCAACCGATCGTTATCGGTTGGCTGTACGTGAGTTCAGTTGGAATCCGAAGAGTTCATCAATCTCCGTTAATGCACTTATCCCTGCAAAAACACTTGCCGACACTGCCAAATCATTGGCCACGACTGATCTCGTGACCATCGCACTGAGCGCCGGCGGTTCAGGTGAGGGCCTCATCGGTTTTGAGGGTTCCGGCCGACGCACCACCACGCGTCTTCTTGATGGTGAGTTCCCCAAGTACCGCACACTGTTGCCGAGCGAAGCCGCAACCGTCGCGTCAGTGGACACCTCAGCCCTTGCCGATGCAGTTAAGCGAGTGGCACTCGTAGCCGAGCGCAACACTCCCGTTCGCCTCGCGTTCGATGGCTCCGAAGTTGTACTCCGTGCGGGTGCCGGCGAAGATGCACAGGCCAACGAGGTTGTCGAGTGCCGTGTTGACGGTGATGGTCTGGAGATCGCCTTCAACCCCACGTACCTTCTCGACGGACTCAGCGCTGTTGACTCTGCCACCACAACTTTCTCATTCACCCAGGCCACCCGCCCGGCAGTTCTCACTGGTGCTGACAACAGTGCCGCATCAGCTGTCGACGACTATCGCTACCTGCTCATGCCCGTTCGCCTCACTGGCTGATCTGCGTGTGGATTCAGTCGCTAAGCCTGACTGATATCCGTTCGTATGAGCAGCTCGATTGCCCGTTCGGCCAGGGCATCACTGCCTTCGTCGGAAGTAATGGCCAGGGCAAGACCAACATCGTTGAAGCCATTGGCTATCTGGCGACGCTGAGTAGTCACCGCGTGGCCAGCGACCTTCCGCTCGTGCGACAAGGCAGCGACCGCGGCTTCATTCGTGCAAGTGTTTCTTCTGACGACCGCGACGTTCTTCTCGAGATTGCCATCACTCCGGGAAAGGCGAACAAGGCGCGCATCAACAAGTCACCGGTGCCGCGCACCCGAGATATTCTCGGCGTAGTTCGTGCCGTCGTGTTCGCCCCGGAGGATCTTGAACTTGTCAAAGGAGACCCCAGTGCGCGCCGCCGGTTTCTCGATGAGTTGCTCGTGCAACGTACTCCGCGCCTCGCTGGTACTCGGGCTGACTATGACCGAGTGCTGAAGCAGCGAAACGCGCTACTCAAATCAGCCAGTGTTGCCCGCAAGGCCGGGGTAGACGCAATCGTGCAGACCCTTGAAGTGTGGGATGAGCAGCTCGCGCTGTACGGCGGTGAGTTGGTAGCCGCACGCATCTCACTTCTCAACGAAGTGATGCCGCTTGCGCAGCATCAGTACGCCATGGTCTCCGGCAGTGACACCGACATGGTGCTCAGTGCGATGTATCAGTCATCCCTGGGTGATGGTGCTGAACGCTCCACGGATCGAGAGCAGTGGTCCGCTCAACTTCTTTCCGCCATAGCGGATCGTCGCAAGGACGAACTAGATCGTGGCGTGACACTCGTGGGGCCGCATCGCGACGACATCTCGCTTCATCTCGGTGACTTCCCGGCCAAGGGTTATGTCTCACACGGGGAGTCCTGGTCCCTTGCTCTCTCGTTGCGGCTCGGCGCCTTTGATCTCCTTACTGCTGACGGTGATTCACCGATCTTGATCCTCGATGATGTCTTTGCCGAGTTGGACTCACAGCGCCGCGCACACTTGGCCACGCATGTAAGCACGGCGCAGCAGGCATTCATCACGGCCGCGGTAGCCGAGGATGTCCCTGCCGAATTAGCCGGCACTCGTATTGAGGTAACGAAGGGAGCGGTAAGCCATGGCTGAAACACCCGATAGCGATGCGGCCGCCCGCGCCCTCAATCGAGCGGCCTCTTCGGGTAAGAAGGCCACGGCCCCCCGAAAGAAGCAAAGCCCAGCCACAACCAGGGGCGCCGGCAGAGATCCAGAACTCCTCGGCTCGGCGGTTGATCGCCTTATTCGGGACCGCGGCTGGACCGCTGATGCCTCGGCCGCCAGTTTGACCACCCGCTGGGCTGAGATCGTGGGCCCAGAGCTCGCTGACCACGTGCAGCCGGAGTCCTTTGAGGAAGGGGTACTCGTCCTGCGGGCCGAATCCACCTCCTGGGCGACCCAGGTGCGCCTCCTCATGGCTACGGTGCGCACGGCGATCGACCAGGCCATCGGGGTCGGAGTGGTCACGAAGGTAACCGTCAAGGGTCCGACCGCCCCCTCATGGAAGTCAGGCCCCCGTTCAGTTCCTGGTCGCGGCCCGCGCGACACATACGGCTGAGCGAGGCATCACGGGCCCCTGTCGCCCCAAACATGAGCAGTCAATACACCACCACGTGAATGGGGGGGTAAATCCCGTTGGGTCATGCACAGGCCCGTGGCGCGAGGGGAATTACCTGAAAACCAGGTAGACTGGACACCTTCCCCGAAGTGCCCGAGCTGCCCGATTCCTGACGACTTGTTCCACCGGAATCGCGATGGTCGGGCAGCCGTGCACGCAGGTCCCCGTGACCCGACCAAGGAGGCTCGCCCCAGTGTCGTACGACGCCAGCGCGATTACCGTTCTCGAAGGCCTCGACGCCGTTCGCAAGCGCCCGGGCATGTACATCGGCTCCACGGGTGAGCGCGGATTGCACCACCTGGTCTACGAGGTCGTCGACAACTCGGTCGATGAGGCCATGGCCGGCTACGCCACCGACATCGTCGTAACCCTCCTTGCTGACGGCGGCGTTCGTGTGGTCGACAACGGTCGCGGTATCCCGGTCGATGAGCATCCGATCGAGAAGAAGCCGGCCGTTGAGGTCGTGCTCACTGTCCTGCACGCCGGCGGAAAGTTCGGCGGTAGCGGCTACTCGGTGTCCGGCGGTCTGCACGGCGTCGGTGTATCCGTCGTCAACGCGCTCTCCACTCGTCTCGATGTCGAGGTAAAGCGCGACCAGGCGATCTACCGCCAGAGCTACAAGCACGGCGTCCCGCAGGCCAAGCTCGAGAAGAGCGGTACCTCCGATCACACCGGCACGACCATCACCTTCTGGGCAGACGCCGACATCTTCGAAACCACTGTCTACGACTTCACGACATTGTCACGCCGCTTCCAGGAGATGGCCTTCCTCAACAAGGGTCTGGCACTTCAACTCATCGATGAGCGCGCACCGATCGTCAGCGACGACATTGATAGCACTGAAGAAATCGAGTCCGTGCGTAGTGTGCGCTACCACTACGAGGGCGGCATCGCCGACTTCGTCGCACACATCAATGCCAGCAAGGGTGTCGCGAATCCCACCATCATCTACATGGAGTCCGAGGCCGACGATCGCCGAATGAGTGCCGAGGTCGCGATGCAGTGGAACACCACGTACTCCGAGTCGGTGTACACCTTCGCGAACACGATCAACACCACTGAGGGCGGTACGCACGAGGAAGGTTTCCGTGCAGCTCTCACCACGCTGGTCAACAAGTTTGCTCGGGAGTGGAACATTCTCAAGGAGAAGGAAGCCAACCTCTCAGGCGACGACGTTCGCGAGGGCCTCACCGCCATCATCAGCGTGAAGCTGATGGACCCGCAGTTCGAGGGCCAAACCAAGACCAAGCTCGGCAACACCGAGATGAAGGCCTTCGTGCAGAAGGTCGTCAACGAGGGCTTGGGTGAGTGGTTCGAGAAAAACCCCGCTGAGGGCAAAGAGATCGCACGCAAGTCGGTTAACGCAGCAAGCGCGCGTATGGCAGCACGCAAGGCACGCGATCTCGCTCGAAACCGCAAGGGTCTTCTCGGCGGTGCCGGTATGCCCGGCAAGCTGATCGACTGCTCAAGCCGTGAACCCGAGGACTGCGAAGTCTTCATCGTCGAGGGTGACTCGGCCGGAGGTTCGGCCCGTCAAGGCCGTGACCCGAAGCGTCAGGCAATTCTCCCGATCCGCGGCAAGATCCTCAACGTCGAGAAGGCCCGCATCGACAAGGTGCTGGCGAACACCGAGGTTCAGGCACTCGTGTCCGCCTTCGGCACCGGCGTGCAGGATGAATTCGATATAAACCGTCTTCGCTATCACAAGATCGTGCTGATGGCCGATGCCGATGTCGACGGCCAACACATTCGCACGCTGTTGCTCACACTGTTGTTCCGTTTCATGCGCCCACTTGTCGAGCAGGGATTTGTCTTCCTCGCCCAACCACCGCTGTACAAGATCAAGTGGTCACGTGAGGCTCCTGACTACGTCTACTCCGATCGCGAGCGAGACGCAGTGATCGAGGCCGGTGCGGCTGCAGGTCGCCGCCTTCCGAAGGAAGAGGCTGTGCAGCGCTACAAGGGTCTCGGCGAGATGAACGCTGACGAACTCTGGGAAACCACAATGGATCCCCAGCGCCGCGTGCTGCTGCAGGTCACCCTTGATGACGCCGCGCAGGCTGATGAGATGTTCAGCGTGCTCATGGGCGAAGACGTCGAGTCCCGCCGCAACTTCATCCAGCAGAACGCACGCGACGTGCGCTTCCTCGATATCTAAGCTCGGCTTACGGAGAAATTGATGTCTGACGACAACAAGCTCGACACCATCGGCTCAGGTACCGAGGAGCACCCAGGTGTTCACGGGCGCATCGAGGCCGTTGACTTGCAGACCGAGATGCAGCGGTCGTATCTCGACTACTCGATGTCGGTGATCGTCTCGCGCGCACTGCCTGACGTTCGCGACGGCCTCAAGCCCGTGCATCGTCGTGTGCTTTACGCGATGTATGACGGCGGCTACCGCCCCGATCGCAACTTCTCGAAGTCGGCCCGCGTGGTCGGTGACGTCATGGGCAATTACCACCCGCACGGTGACAGCGCGATTTACGACGCCCTTGTGCGCCTCGCACAGCCGTGGTCATTGCGTTACCCGCTGGTGCAGGGCCAGGGCAACTTCGGCTCACCCGGTAATGATCCCGCTGCTGCGCAGCGCTACACCGAGTGCCGCATGGCACCGCTGGCCATGGAGATGGTGCGCGATATCGACGAGGAGACCGTCGACTTCGGCCCCAATTACGACGGTCGCACCCAAGAGCCGCTGGTTCTGCCCAGCCGCTTCCCGAACCTGCTCGTCAACGGCAGTTCCGGCATTGCTGTCGGCATGGCCACGAACATCCCGCCGCATAACCTGCGCGAGGTGGCCGCGGGCGCTCAGTGGGTACTCGCGAACCCTGAGGCCGAGCGCGAGGAGCGCCTCGCGGCACTCATGGAACTCATCAAGGGCCCGGATTTCCCGACTGGCGCACTGATCGTCGGGCGCAAGGGCATCGAGGATGCCCAGCGCACGGGCCGCGGCTCCGTGACGATGCGTGCAGTCGTGACCGTCGAGGAAGATTCACGCGGACGACAACTGCTGGTTGTCACTGAACTGCCGTACCAGGTCAACCCCGACAACCTGCTGCTGCGCATCGCTGAACTCGTCGGCGAGGGCAAGCTCACCGGCATTGCTGACGTTCGTGATGATTCGTCATCTCGCACCGGAATGCGCCTGATCATCGAGCTTAAGCGCGACGCTGTTGCCCAGGTCGTTCTCAATCAGCTCTATAAGCACACTCAGCTACAGGACAACTTCGGCTGCAACATGCTCGCGATCGTTGATGGCGTGCCGCGCACGCTCACCCTCGAGCAATTCGTGCGCCACTGGATCACCCACCAGATCGAGGTCATCCAGCGGCGCACGCGTTACCGCCTGCGCAAGGCCGAGGAGCGCGCTCACATTCTGCGCGGTTACCTCAAGGCACTCGACGCCCTCGACGAAGTCATCGCACTCATTCGCGCATCGGCCACTGTTGAGGATGCCCGCTCGGGGCTCATGGCTCTGCTCGAGCTCGATGAGCTGCAGGCCACGGCAATTCTCGACATGCAGCTGCGTCGTCTGGCCGCCCTCGAGCGCCAGAAGATCATGGATGAATACGACGATCTGATGACCAAGATCGCCGACTTCAATGACATCCTCGCGAGCGAGCTGCGTCAGCGCACGATTGTGTCGGATGAGCTCACCGAGATCACCGAAAAGTTTGGCGACGAGCGTCGCTCTCAAATCATTGCCTGGGATGGAGATGTCACCGACGAGGAGCTCATCGCCGTCGACGACATCGTCGTCACGATCACCTCCGGTGGCTACGCCAAGCGCACGAAGTCCGAGCTCTACCGTGCGCAAAAGCGCGGTGGCAAGGGTGTCAAGGGTGCGGCCCTTCGCCAGGACGACGTCGTCGAGCACATGTTCGTTACGACTACACATCACTGGCTCCTGTTCTTCACGAACAAGGGTCGCGTGTATCGGGCAAAGGGCTACCAGCTTCCCGAGGCCGGCCGCGATGCGCGTGGTCAGCACGTCGCGAATCTCCTCGCTTTCCAAAGCGACGAGACCATCGCCTCGGTGTTGGCTATCCCGAACTACGAGGATGCTGACTTCTTGGTGCTGGCCACCCGACGGGGCATGGTCAAGAAGACCAAGCTCGGCGAGTACGACACCAATCGTCAGGGCGGCATCATCGCGATCAACCTTGCTGACGAAGACGAGCTGATCTCCGCGAAACTCGTGTCCGCCAGCGACAACCTGATGCTGTTCTCTCGCAAGGGCATGTCGGCCAGGTTCGTGGCCGACGACGACACTCTGCGCCCCATGGGTCGCGCAACCGGTGGCGTGATTGGCATGCGCTTCCGCGATGGCGATGCACTGCTGGCCATGGACGTCGTGCGTGATGACACCTTCGTGGTGACGATCACCGATGGAGGCTTCGCCAAGCGCACCGCGGTGGGCGAGTGGGCACCGAAGGGTCGAGGCATCCTCGGCGTTCGGGCCATGCGTCTGGTCGAGGAGCGCGGATCACTCGTCGGTGCCCTCATCTGCGAGGCAACCGATCAGGTATTCGCCATCGCCTCCAATGGTGTCGTGATCCGCTCCAGCGTCGAGGGCATTCGCCCCTCGGGCCGCGACACCATGGGCGTGAAGTTCATGAACCTCTCTGAGGGCGATGCAGTCGTGGCGGTCGCCCGTGGCGGCGAATCTGACGACGATGATGAGTCTGACGACACCGGAATAGTCGAGGGGGAGACCACAGTGACCGATGCTGAGGCCTCAGCGGATGAGGTCTCTGAGGGCGCACCCGCGAACGAGAACGAGGAGTAAGACGTGAGCGACACAGCCCGCACTCCCCGGCGAGCACGGCTGTACGTCACCCACGTCAATGCCTGGTCCATCACCAAGGCGGCATTCATGCTCGCCGTGGCCATCGGCATCGTGCTTGTTGTGGCGGTCACAGTGCTGTGGCTGCTGTTGAACTCCATTGGCGTCTTCGACACCTTGACCCGTAACGTCAATGACGTGATCGGCAATTCAGCGAACACCCTCGACCTCGTGGGCCTGCTGAGCTTTCCCACGGTGATCGGCGCCTCGGTGGTTATCGCCTCCGTCGAGATCGTCCTCATCTCGATCTTCGCCGGCCTGTTCGCGGTGATGTACAACCTGTCGGTCGGGCTGACCGGAGGAATTGAAGTCGTCCTGAGTGACGATTACTAGGGATTCGAGGGCGCGCACACCCGCCCTGGCTCCTGGAAGAGGTCAGTTGGACGCCCCCATGGGGCACTGGGTATTGTTTGACCCCGTTCGGGCCCATAGCTCAGCCTGGTTAGAGCGCTTCCCTGATAAGGAAGAGGTCGGAGGTTCAAGTCCTCCTGGGCCCACGTGAAGAAACTGCTGCTTATCGTCCTGTTGGCTGGCATCGGCTATGTCGTGTACCGCCAAATCACGTCGAACAAGGCAGAGCAGGATCTGTGGTCGGAAGCGACCATCGAGCCTGATCTGCGTTAGTAGGTCTCCACACCCGGGGCTTTAGCTCAGTTGGTAGAGCGCTGCCTTTGCAAGGCAGATGTCAGGAGTTCGAGTCTCCTAAGCTCCACAAAGGAAAGACCGCCCTCGGGCGGTCTTTCTGCTTTCTGGGTACTTCGTGCCTAGCGGTCGTGACGGTCGACCTTGCCGAGGATGTAGCCCTCGCGCAGGGCGTACGACGCGGCGGCGGCCCGATTCGGCGCGTCAAGCTTGTCCAGGATGTGCTCGACGTGCGTGGTCACGGTGCGCGCACTGATCACCAGGGCCTCGCTGATCTCGCCATTGGAGAGGCCTTCTGCCGCAAGGGTGAGAACCTCGAGCTCGCGGCGGGTGAGCGGGCCGATGTCGATGGCGTCGAGGCTGACCACAGTGCTAATTGACTGCTCGCCCTTGCAGGGAACCACTCGTACCCGGAACCAGTCCTCCTCGTCGGGCCACACGAACGAGCCCCACGAGTTATGTACGGCTGACTTCTGTGCCACCTGCACGAGATCAGTTCCGCTTTGTAGAAGTTTGTGACCGGCGAGACCGGGGATGCTCACCGTCTCGCCGGTGGAATCGAGGCCGATAGCCATGCTGCCGGCTCCGAGCAGCATCGAGATCCACTTGCCTGACTGCATGGGATCAACGAGATTGCCGAGGGTCGCGCACAGGTGAGCAATCGCATCGCGCGCGATGTCGCTGGGGTGTTCGGTGCTGAGGGTCGACAGGTTGATGACCCCGGTGAAGCGTCCATCGGGGGTGCGCAGGCACATGGTCATGCCCTCGGCATAGCCCGCCGGGTAGAGAACATCGGCGACCGCCCAGTTATCAAGGGGATCGCCGGGAAGATCGCGCATTCGCACGGGCTTTCCGGTATCCGGGAGCCGTAGGGCGTCCATGATGTCGTGGAATTGCGGGCTGTGCAGGTCGTCGAGGACTCGCTGCGTGTACCCCTGCGAGGCGATTTGCACAGATTCCGAGGTGATCGGGTTGATGGAGACGATCTCCGCGGCCTCAAACGGCACTAACTTGCGCAATTCCTCCAGGATGGCCGAAGCCCGATCGTTGACACTCCCGGAATCAGAGGTAATGGCACCCACCGCAGCAACGGTGCTCATGGCATCGGCAACGGTCACGGTGGTCACGGAGAAATGGTGGCAGCGCCAGCGAGAGGTCCGCAGGGAAATCCCCGCGAATCGATCATTCGTGACCGAACGGATATAAAAAAATCCAGCAAAATGCGTATTTCTACGTATGGTCATTGGCCTAGATGAGGACGAACCTTGGCTCACCCTGCGCCATCGTGCGCTTTTGTCCCTTTTGTGGAGGCTCAGTGAACCGTCGTCTGATTGCATCAGCAGGTGTCATCGCCACGACCGCAATTCTTCTTGCGGCGTGTGGTGGCAGCTCAAGCTCGTCCGAATCATCCGCAGCACCCGAAGGCTCAGCCCCGGCATCCGCCGCTGCCGCCAGCGGTGAGCCGATCGTCATCGGCGCTGCGATCGCACAGTCCGGCCCGGCAGGCATTGCCGACCATAAGGACTGCCTCAATGGCGCGGAACTCGCCGTCGAACAGGTCAACGCTGCAGGCGGCGTCAATGGCCGTCCGCTCGCACTCAATGTCACCGACATTGACATCCTGTCGCCCGAGGGCATCACCGCCGGCTTCCAGAAGCTGACCGGGGATAGCGTGAGCGCTCTGCTCAGCCCCTTCGTCATCATCCCGCCGCCCGCACTTGACGCAGCTGCCGCCTACGGTGCTCCGTACATGAGCGGTGACACCAACATCGATGCGCAGAAGATGCGTGCGGCAGATCCGGCGAAGTACGGCAACTACTTCTCCGACCCGGCTGAGACCTACTACGGCACCGGTCTTCCGCTGTTCTTGACCGAGATCGCCGACGCGGGTAAGTGGACCCCGAAGAACAACAAGGTCGACATCATCCGCGGTGATACGGCATACAACAAGAACATCGCTGATGCCACCATCGCAGCGATCGAGGCATCCGGCGGCAAGTGGACCCTCGGTGAGGTCATCGACATCACCGCAGGTACCAAGGACTGGGCACCGGTCATCTCCAAGCTCAAGGCATCCGATCCCGGCGTGATCATGGTTGATCACTGGATCGGTGCAGAGCTGGCCTCGTTCTCGCAGCAGTTCGCCGCTGATCCCGTCAAGGGCGCACTGGTGTACCTGCAGTACGGTCCGTCGCAGCCCGAGTACCTGCAGATCGCAGGCCCGGCAGCCGAGGGCTACGTGTGGGGCACCGTTATCGGCACGGGCAACACCTCGGCCGAGGACAAGGCCTTCCGCTCCGCCTACCAGACCGCGTACGGCGTCGACGACGTCACGATGGGCATGGTGTACCCGGCATGGTGCTACGACATGGTGAACGTCCTTGCCAATGCATGGAAGAACGTTGATCCGGCCGACTTCAAGGCAGTGAACGAGTTCATCGCCGCGAATCCGACCAACGGTGTCACTGGCTTCCTGGACTTCACCAACGGTGTGACTCCGGTCTACCCCGACCAGGTCAGCGATCCCGCAGCAGGCGTGACCCACTACTTCTACCAGGTGCAAGGTGGCAAGCACACCACGATCTCACCTGCGGGCGACAACGAAGCAGACTTCGTCGCCCAGCCCTGGATGTAGTAGGACACTTCAACACATGACACTTCTTTCCTGCACCGACATCACGCTTGAACTAGGCGGACGTCAAATTCTCGAAGGTGTGTCACTTGATGTGAGCAAGGCAGAGGTTGTCGGTCTTGCCGGCCCCAATGGGGCCGGCAAGACCAGCCTTTTCGAAGTTCTCTCTGGCCGTCAGCTCAACCACGGCGGCGACGTGCTCCTTAACGGCACGTCAATTCGCAAGCTCCCGATGCGCAAGCGCGTTGAGCTCGGCCTGGTGCGCAGTTACCAGCGACCGATCGTGCCGGCATCACTCACGGTTGCCGAAACTCTGAAGGCCGCGCGCAAGGCCTACAAGCCCTATCCCGCGCGACTCACAATCGAATGGGCCGCCGAATTTGTGCGCATGCGCACTCCACTGGATTCGCCCACTGCACTTCTCGAAACTCTGGAACGGCGCAAGCTCATGCTTGCCTGCCTCCTACTGCGTGACCCCAAGATCGTCCTGCTCGACGAACCTGCCTCCGGCCTGACCGGCTCAGAGATCGACGAGATCGATCTCGTCGTGCGCAAGCTCTCGCAGGAATACGGCGTGGCCGTGCTGCTGATCGAGCATCGTCTCGAGCTTCTCGCCATGGTCGCGTCAAAGGTTCTCGTCCTCGACGTCGGTCACATCATTGCCGAGGGCCCGCCCGAGACAGTGTTCACGTCTCCCGAGGTGCGTGCTGCGTACTTCGACGTTCCGATCAATGCTGATCTCGAGGGGAACCTGGTGATCAGCTGATGTCGATTCTCAAGCTCACCGGTATCTCTGCCGGCTACGGCCCGATGCGGGTACTTCATGATCTCGATCTCACCGTCGAGCCCGGTGAGCGTCTGGGCCTGGTCGGCCTGAACGGTCACGGCAAGACCACCTTGCTCAGCACGATCGTGGGTCTCACCGGTTGGCAGGATGGCTCGATCATCTTCGAGGGCAAGGAGATCGGCGGACGTCGCACCCACGGTGTCGGTCGCAAGACACCGGGCATCGTGCGCAGCGGTATCGCTCTCGCACCTCAGGGCGACGCGATCTTCCCGGGGCTCTCGGTCAAGGACAACCTCGACAGCGGAGCATACACGAGTGCTTCGTGGCGTTCTCGCAAGCGTCGGCGTGACAGCGTCATCAATGTCTTCCCCCCTCTGGGCAACTTGCTCAAGCAGACAGCCGGCACGCTGTCGGGCGGCGAGCGTCGCATGGTCTCGGTCGGCCGCGCGCTGATGTCGGACTCCAAGCTCTACCTGGTTGACGAGCCGTCACTCGGCCTGGCGCCAAAGATCTCGATGGGCCTTGTTGCTGCTTTGTGCGAGATCGACATCGGCGAGGGCGCGATGATCATTGCTGAGCAGAATCTGCCGCTGCTTGAGGGTCGCGTCGATCGCATGCTCGGTATGCATGCAGGCGAGATCAAGCTCGATGTTGGCGAGGCACTTGGCGATGTTCCTCCCTCAGCAGGAGGAATGCACTGATGATCGAACTCATCATCAGCGCAGCAGTGCTGGCCTCGATGTATGGCCTTGTTGCTATCGGTATCTCGTTCACCTGGGCGAGCATCGGCATGCTCAATCTTGCGCAGGGCTTCATCTTCACCGCGGGCGGTTACGCCGCGTACTTGTACGCTCAGACCCTCACGAACCTCGGCATCAGCGAAGGCCCCGTGATGTCCATCGGCCTGCTCGTATCAGGCATGGCCGGTTCGGCGATCGCCGGCCTGTTCGTTGGCTCCATAGCCTTCCTGCCACTGCAGGATCGCGCGAACTTCCGCACGCGTGGCCTTATTGCGACCCTGGCCATCAGTCTCATCGGCACCCAGTTGTGGCTGATCTTCTTCGGACCGCAGAGCAAGCCGCTGCCTCCCATCTTCGGCACCGGGCGTATTGAGATCGGCTCTGGCGGAGTGTCCTACGGTCAACTCGGTGCCATCATCGTGGCAACGCTGATGCTCACTGCCGTGATCATGTGGATGCGCAGCAGCCGCGCCGGTCTTCAGATGCGCGCGATGATGATGAACCCGCTCGGCGCTGCAGTTGTCGGCGTTTCCGTGCGAGTGACGGGAATGCGCGTGCTCGCTATCTCTGGTGCGCTCACCGGTCTTGCCTCGGTGATGCTTGCGCAGACCTTCTTCGTCAGCCCGACCTCAGGCGTACAGCCCCTGACCGTCGGCCTGATCATCTCGCTCGCCGGTGGCCTCGGCTCGATCCCCGGCACCGTCATTGCCGCGGGTCTTGTCGGTCTGGCGGAGGCCCTGACAGCCCGCTACCTAGCGCAGTCATTCGTGCCGTTCGTCCTCTTCGGCATCGTCGTGCTGATCCTCGTCTTCCGCCCGCGCGGGCTTGGTGGCCTTCTGGAGGATGTCCGTGAGTAAGTCAGCGAGCACTGCGAAGAACAAGAACCTGGTCGGTCGCCGTTCGTGGCGGCCCGCCTGGCCGGCTCGCCCTGACCGAGTGCTGCACCGTCGTCGTTACTTCGGTAGCAAGCGGTCAGTTCTCAAGCTTTCCGGGCAGTTCAACCCGAAGACCCTCAAGCGCGAAGTAGTTCTCACTGACAAGAAGCCGTTGTTCTGGGTCTTTGGCCTCTTCCTGATTGTTGCGATCCCGACGGCGGTGGGCTCCGAGCGCTTCTTCTCGCTTTTCGGCATCATCTGCATCTACGCGGCCATTAACGTCATGTGGACCCTCATCATGGGCACCGCCGGCCTGCAGTCGTTCGCAACCTTGGCGACCGTTGGTGTGGGTTCGTACGGAGCCGCGTATCTCTCGATCACCTTCGGCCTTCCCTGGCCACTGATGCTGCTCATCGGCCTGGTGCTTGGCATCGCCATGGGCTTCCTCATCAGCTTGCCTGCCCGTCGACTAGACGGTCTCTACTACGCACTGCTGACCCTTGGTCTCTCCGAGTTTTGCCGGAACTTCGTGACCCAGAACGAAGCACTGGGTGGCAAGTTCAACGGCGCACTGTTCGGGGCTGGGCGCATCGTTCCCTCCGACATGCTGACCACGCGCCTGGGCCAGACCCTCGCCTTCCTCACGACGTTCGTGGCACTGCTCTTGGCACTCGCGGTCTTCCGCTGGGTTAACGGCGGTCGCATCGGCCTCCTCCTGAAGACGGCGTCGACTTCCAAGGAGGACGAGTCTTTCGCGTCGGCCATCGGCATCGACTGGCAGCGCGCACGCATGATCGTGTTCATGGTCGCCTCGGGCGTGCTCGGCGCACTTGGCGCCTTCTACTCGACCTACATCGGTGGCACGTCACTGCAGATCTTCAGCCTCGATCTCCTGCTGCTGATGCTTGCGATGATCGTTATCGGTGGTCTAGGCCGCGCTGAGGGTGCGGTTATCGGAACCGTGATCGTCGTCGGCATCACCCAGTGGTTCACCGATTGGGGACCTTGGCGCATCGTGCTCGCTGGCGTACTCGCCCTGCTCTCGGTGCTCTACACGCGCAATGGCATCTTCGGCTTGAAGGAGCAGATGCGTGAGATCCGCACGCGTCGCCAGGCACTGCATCGCGCGGCCCAGACGACGAAGTACGCGGAGTATCTCCCTCAGCAGGCACCGGATATTCACGATAAGTCACTTATCGCGGGTCGCACCTTCGAGCGCGAGCTGCGCAGCAAGCTTCGCAGCTGGATCAACCCGGAAATCATCGAGGAGCATCGCCGCTCGCCGCTGGGCCAGCACTCCGATCACCTTGAGCGCATTCTCAACTACTTCCGCAAGGCGCCAATCTCCGACAAATACGCGGTGTACACCGAGGTGCCGTTCCAGAGCTACCGCGTCGTTGCGCTCAGCGGCATCCCTGGTGTTCCGCCGCGCATTGTCGACGACAAGACCTATGGGTCCCTTGATGAGGCCTATCACGCCGTGTTTATGCGGCGAATCAACGATCTGAATGCATCATGACGGGAGCTGAGTAACGATGGCCACGATCTCCATCACCGGATACACCGACAAGGTGAGTTATGCGCCTGGCGATACCGTCAATTTCCAGGTCACCGTCGACAACGCCCTGCAGGCGCAGGTCGAGGTCGTGCGCCTGATCCATGGCGACGAGCACCCCGAGGGCCCTGGTTTCATCGAGGAGGTCATTCCCTCCGCGCTCGCCGGTTCGCATGCGGTGACCAAGCAGTTCGTCGACGACGGCAATGCCGTGCTTGTCGAGGATCCGCGGAACCTGCTTGGTCTCACTGATTCGTTCACGATGTACTCCTTCATTTTCCCGACCATGCCCGCCAGTGGCCGTCAGGTACTCCTGGGCCGTTACTCGCTTCCCGAGAACGCGGGCTACGCCTTGGGCATCGATGCGCATAGCCGCCTGGCCTTCTGGGTGGCCAACGGCAAGGACTCTGACGAGATTTCCTCGGAGATCCCGTTGGTGCATCACACCTGGTACTTCGTCGCGGTGAGCTTCGACGCGAAGTCGGGGAAGACGGTGCTGCATCAGCAGGCCGTGGTGAACCCCTACAACGGTCGCCTGGGTCGGGTCGCTCCCTTCGACCACACGTCAACCGTGGAGCAGAAGCTGCGCATCACCCCCACGGTGGCAAGCAGCCCCTTCCTCTGGGGATCCGCGACCAACTCGGCGGCCATTCGCGGTACCTTCCGCGACTTCAAGTACAACGGCAAGATCGATCGCAGTGGCATTGTCGGCCGCGCACTCTCGCTCGACGAGATGAAGGCTCTCGCTGACAACGGCGGCGTAATCGCCGATCCACTTGTGTTCTGGGATACGACTTATGGCTACGGCGCCGACGGCATCGACGATGTCGTGCGCGATCAGGGTCCGAACGGTCTGCATGGCCTGGGCCTCCAGCGCCCGGTTCGCGCGATGACGGGCTACAACTGGTCGGGCAAGCATGATGACTGGCGCGTTGCCCCGCGCGAGTACGGCGGCATTGCCTTCCATGACGATGCAGTGATGGACTGCGGGTGGGACACCACCTTTAGCTGGACCATCCCGGCGGGCACGCGCAGTGGCGCATACGCAGCGCGAGTCACCATCGGCGAGGTTGAGGATCACATCCCGTTCTGGATCCGTCCAGCGAAGGCTACGGCGACGATCCTCTATCTGATGCCGACCAATTCTTACCTGGCCTATGCCAACGAGATGATCGTGCACCACGTACCGGTGGGTCAGGCAATCCTCGCGCACGCGGCAGTACTGAGCGAGAAGGAAGCCGACTACTACCAGGACCCGAAGTACGGCCGCTCGACTTATGATCACTGGGCTGACGGCGCAGGAGTCTGCTACACCTCGTGGAAGCGTCCGATCCTGAACATTCGCCCGAAGTGGCGCAGCTCCGCAATTGGCACCACGTGGCAGTTCCCGCGCGATCTGTCGGTCATCGCCTGGCTGGAGAACAAGAACTACAACTACGACGTCGCGACCGATCACGATCTCGCGGCGAATCCTGATCTGCTCAAGGACTACTCGGTAGTGCTCACCGGATCTCATCCCGAGTACTGGAGCGAGCAGGGCCTGAACGATCTCGAGGACTACATCGCCGGCGGCGGTCGCCTGATGTACCTGGGTGGCAACGGCTTCTACTGGGTGAGTTCCTTCCGCGAGGGCGAACCGGAGTTCATGGAGGTTCGCAAGGGTGAAGCCGGCATGCGCGCCTGGCAGGCAGAGCCGGGCGAGTACTACCACCAGACCAGCGCGGAGCGCGGTGGCATCTGGCGTAACCGGGCCCGCCCGCCGCAGAAACTGACGGGCGTCGGTTTCACTACCCAGGGCTTCGACGAGTGCCATCCCTACAAGCGCATGCCTGACAGCTACCACAAGTCGGTTGCCTGGATCTTCAACGGAGTCGAGGGCGATGTCTTCGGTGACTTCGGCCTGGCACTCGGTGGCGCTGCAGGTCTGGAGACCGAGCGTTACGACCTTGAACTCGGTACTCCGCCGCACACGAAGCTGCTCGCCTCGTCGACCAGCTGGAGCGACAACTACGCGGGCGTGGTCGAGGACATCTTGTTCAACCACCCGGGAACGCTCGGCACGCAGAGCGATACCGTACGCGCCGACATGACGTACTTCACCGCTGCCAATGATGGCGCAGTGTTCTCGACCGGCTCTATCGCCTGGATGAGTGCCCTCCCATGCTTTGGCTTCGAGAACAATGTCTCTCAGGTGATGAAGAACGTGCTTGATGCTTTCCAGAAGCCGGGCTCGCTGCCTGGTGGCGCCTGGAATCAGGAAGAGAAGTCCTGGACTTAGACCAGGCGTGACTGCGGGGAGTAGTAATGGCAACAGGTTTCGTCTGGAACGAGCTCTACGGCTGGCATGACACCGGCACGTACGCGGGTCTGATGGTCGCCGGTGGTCTCGTGCAGCCGTACACGCATGTGGAGTCACCGGAGAGCAAGCAGCGCTTCGCAGCCCTGGTTGAGGTGTCCGGTCTCGCCAAGAGCCTTACCCGCATCGAGGCACGACCCGCGACCGAGGAAGAAATCCTTCGCATTCATACGAAGGAGCACCTCGAGGACATCAAAAAGCAGAGTCTGAACGTCAAGGGTGGCGATGCCGGTGATGGCGAGTCACCTTTCGGTCATGGTGGTTACGAGATCGCGGCGCTATCGGCCGGTGGAGCCATCGCCGCCATTGATGCAGTACTCGATGGCACGGTCACCAACGCATACGCGTTGATTCGTCCGCCGGGACACCACGCGCGCCGCGGAAACGGCATGGGTTTTTGCATCTTCTCGAACGCCTCTATCGCGATTGCTCACGCGCAGGCCAACCGCGGGATCGAGCGAGTTGCCGTTGTCGACTGGGACGTCCACCACGGAAACGGAACGCAGTCGATCTTCTACAACGATCCGAGCGTGCTCACCATCTCGATTCATCAGGACGATCTTTACCCGCGTGACAGCGGCAGCATCGCCGAGAAGGGCGAGGGCGCCGGAGAGGGCTTCGCCATCAACGTCCCGATGCCTGCCGGATCAGGCGATGGCGCGTACGTCGAGGTCATGAAGCGAGTCGTGGTGCCGGCACTGCGTCGATTCAAGCCGCAGATCATCGTCGTGGCCTCGGGCTTCGATGCCAGCGTCTACGACCAGCTCGGCCGAATGATCGTGACCTCGCACGGCTACCGCGAGATGACCGCGGTGCTGATGGAAGCAGCCGAAGAACTCTGCGAGGGCCGCATCATGATGACCCACGAGGGCGGCTACTCACCGTTCTACGTGCCTTACTGCGGCATGGCCGTGCTCGAGCAGATGTCGGGCGTGCTGAGCGGGGTCGAGGATCCTCTGGGTGGCGTCTCGACCCTGCCCGATCAGCCGCTGCAGCCTCACCAGAAGGTGCGCATCGACGAGGTCGTGGCCGCTCACGGGTTGTAGACCCGTGGCTGCGGATCAGCCAGGGCATGACAGGATTGCGTCATGACACTGACTGCGACTCTGCATACCAACATGGGCGATATCAAGGTGAACCTGTTCCCTGATCACGCTCCCAAGACTGTCCGCAACTTCACCGAGCTCGCTGAGGGCACGAAGGAGTGGACCAATCCGAAGCTCAACGCGAAGAGTTCTGCGCCGCTGTACGACGGCACGATCTTCCACCGCGTGATCTCTGGCTTCATGATTCAAGGCGGCGACCCCCTGGGCACCGGCACCGGCGGCCCGGGCTACCGCTTCGAGGATGAGGCTCACCCCGAGCTCGTCTTCGACAAGCCCTACCTGCTCGCCATGGCCAATGCCGGCCCGAACACCAACGGCTCTCAGTTCTTCGTCACCGTTGCGGCCACCCCCTGGCTCAACTTCAAGCACACCATCTTCGGCGAGGTTGCCGATCAGTCCTCGCGCGACGTCGTCGATGCGATCGCGGCTGTTCCGGTGGGCGCCCAGGATCGTCCGAAGGAGAACGTGGTCATCAACTCGGTGACCATCGATCGCTCCTAGTACTTCACCCCAATGACAGACGCAATGACAGGCGCAGGTGCTCCGGCACCTGCGCCTGTCTGCTTCCGTCATCCTGATCGGGTCAGTTATGTGAAGTGCACACGTTGTGCGCGCCCGATCTGCCCTGACTGCATGATCAATGCCTCGGTGGGATTCCAGTGCCCCGAGTGCGTGCACGGTGCTGCTGCGGCAGTGCCACGAATCAAGACTCCGGTCGGTGCACCGGTTGCCGAGAAGCCGACAGTCACCTACGTGCTCATCGGCATAAACGTCTTTGCGTTCTTGCTCATGCTCGTCTCGGGGATTGACGAAACCGCCACGCAGTGGGGAATGTTCCCTCCGAGCATCGCCATCGAAAACGAGTGGTGGCGATTGATCACTAGCGCCTTCCTGCACGGTGGCTGGCTGCATATCGCTTTCAACATGTACGTCCTCTACGCACTCGGGCCGTCACTCGAACGTCTGCTGGGGCATTCGCGGTACCTCGTGCTCTACCTGATGGCCGCGCTCGGTGGCGCGGTGTGCTCGTACGCCTTCTCCGATGTCATGACTGTCTCCGTCGGCGCAAGTGGCGCGATCTTCGGCTTGATGGGCGCCCTTGTGGTGGCCGGAAGGAAACTGCGTTACGACATCACCCAGGTGCTGATCCTGCTCGCAGTGAACTTTGCTATCGGATTTCTTGCACCGGGAGTTGACTGGAAAGCCCACATCGGTGGCCTGGTGGTCGGAGCCGCGGTGGCGGCGATCTTCGTCCTGCCGCCGGCCAGGATTCGGGTACCTGCTCAGGTATTCGGCATCATTGCTGTGCTCGTGGCGCTGGCAATCATCACGATGGTGCGCACTGCGCAGATCATGGACATGATCACGCCGGTGGTATCCCCTGGCCTGTCGGCCTGACTTACACGGGTGTTATTCATCCCCAACTGGGGAAAGACTGTGGATAACTAGTGCCACTTCGTCGAGAGAACGAACCCGACGATGATGAATGCGAAGCCGATGCCCACGTTCACCAGGGCACTGAGATCACGCATGATCGGGATATTCGGGCCGGCCAAGTAGAACAGCACGATGTAGATCAGGCCGACGAGGAAACAGGCCACCATCGTGGGAGCCAGCCAGCGCGGTGATCCCAGCTTGGCAACCTTGCGCTCACCCATGGACTGCTGCGGCGTGTAGACCTCGCGCTTGCGACCCTTGGACTCCGGCACGTGGATCCTCCTGCACAGTGGTGAATGTTCAAGGGACACAATACGGGGGTGGCCCGCATCCTGGTGGTTGATAACTACGACTCGTTCGTATTCAACCTGGTTCAGTACCTCGCGCAACTCGGCGCCGAGGTCACCGTGAAGCGCAATGACGAGGTCACAACCGATGAGGCCCTCGAGTACGACGGCATCCTGCTCTCGCCTGGCCCTGGCACTCCGGAAGAGGCCGGTGTTTGCATTGACATTGTCAAGACCTGCGCCGGCAAGGTGCCGATCTTCGGCGTCTGCCTCGGACACCAGGCCATTGCCACCGCCTACGGAGCCACGGTTACCCGCGCTCCAGAGCTGCTGCATGGCAAGACCTCCGAGGTGTTCCACCAGGAGATCGGCGTGATGGCCGGTCTGCGCGAGCCCTTCACTGCTACGCGCTATCACTCACTCGCGATCGATCCGTCGACAATGCCGGATTCACTGATGGTCACCGGCGCTACAGAGTCGGGCGTCATCATGGGTATCCGCCATCGGGAGCTCGCCGTCGAGGGCGTGCAATTCCACCCGGAGTCAGTACTCACCGAGGGTGGGCATCACATGCTCGCGAACTGGCTCACCGAATGCGGAGACGACAAGGCACTCTCGAAGAGCATTGGCCTCGCACCAGTGGTCGGCTCCTAGCGAATCCCTTACGGGATCTCGACAGGCGGGGCAACAGGCGTATCGGTCGGGCCGATAGAAGGCTCGGGCTCTGGCTCGGGAATCGTGATCGCCACCGTGATGGTCACCGTCGACCCACGCGCGAGATCACTGCCGGCCTTCGGCGACTGAGCAAGAACTGTTCCCTCGGTAATCGATGGGTCATTCTGCTCGACCACCTGCGCCTCGAAACCGGCCTGAGCCAGGTCACTGCGCGCCTGTGCCTCGCTGAGTCCGGTGACCGGCGGTACCTGCACCAGACCGGAGGAGACCGTGATGTTTACCATCGTGCCGGCATCGACCTGGGTGCCCTCCGACGGCGACTGCTCGAGTACATAACCCGATGGCTGATCGGATGCCTTCTGCGAAACGATGCCGAGTTTGAGCCCGGCATCAGTGAGCGCTATTCGCGCCGACTCCGGTGAGGTGAGTGCGATCAGTTGCGGCACCGTGGCCTGCTCCTTGCCACTGCTCACCGTGACGTTGACGGTCTGGTTCTGCTCGATCTGCTCACCGGCAGCAGGTTGCTGCGCGATTACCGTGCCATCGGGGCGATCGGAGAGCTCGGGTGTCTGCGCACCCAGCTGAAGATTGGCGTCGGCAAGGGTGGAAGCCGCCTGCTCGATGGTGAGGCCGTCAAGGTTGGGCACCGCGACGCGGGAGAGATTCGAGCTGCCGAGCACGAAGCGACCGATCACGAGTGCGCCCACGATCGCCAGGATGATCGCCACGATGGAGATGATCCAGAAACCGGCACGTCGCGGCTTGCGGGCGGGGCGTCGGTAGTCATCGCGGTACTCACCGCGATAGTCGAGACCTGCGGCCGCAACAGCGGGCATCTGCTGTGTGTGCTCACCGACGACCATCGGCACTGCGGCTGTGACCGGAGAGCCTGCGACCGCGCGATCAACATCAGTGCGGAACTCGGCAGCGGTCTGGTAGCGATCATCAGCGCGCTTCGACAGCGAGTGCAGGACAACCGCGTCGATCTCGGGGCTGACGCCGCTATCGACCTGCGACGGCGGGGTCGGCATCTCGCTGACGTGCTGGTAAGCAATCGAAACAGGTGAGTCACCGGTAAACGGCGGTCGGCCAGTGAGCAACTCGAAGAGCAGCACGCCAACGGAATAGAGATCAGAGCGCGCATCGACAACCTCGCCTCGTGCCTGCTCAGGCGAGAGGTACTGAGCGGTACCCATGACTGCTGAGGTTGCCGTCATCGTGTTGCTAACGTCATTGAGCGCACGTGCGATGCCGAAGTCCATCACTTTCACATCGCCGGTGCGTGTGAGCATTACGTTCGCCGGCTTGATATCGCGGTGGACGATGCCATGACGATGCGCGTAGTCGAGTGCGGCAAGAACCCCGCCTGTGATCTCGAGGGCGCGCTCGGGTAGCAGGCGACGACCGCTTGCCAGAAGCTGGCGCAAGGTCATGCCATCGACATACTCCATGACGATGTACGGCACGACGATCGCATCGGCGCCCTCGCCGGCCAGAACATCCTCACCGGTGTCGTAGACCGCGACGATGTTCGGGTGATTGAGGGCTGCCGCCGACTGAGCCTCACGGCGAAAGCGTGCCTGGAACGAGGGGTCGCGGGCGAGGTCAGGGCGCAGGATCTTGACGGCCACGCGACGGCCCAGGCGCAGGTCGCGTCCCTCATGGACCTCAGCCATGCCACCTCGACCGATGACCTCGCCGATTTCATAGCGATCGCCGAGCATGCGCTGCGTCGAACCGTCGTTCACTGTCATGTCTCCATGCTCTCAGGTCAGGCGCGGGTCAGCGCAGAACGGCCTTCATGACACTCTTGGCAATCGGGGCGGCCAGGGCATTGCCGCTGATCTCCGCGACGCCGGCATCCTCGATCATGACCGCCACGGCAACCTTCGGATCTTTGGCCGGCGCGAAGGAGACGAACCAGGCGACAGAGGGGCGATCGTTGCCCGTCTGGGCGGTACCGGTCTTACCGGCCACTCGCACACCCGGGATCTGGGCATTGGAGCCGGTGCCGTTCTCGACAACGTTGACCATCATCTCCGTCTCGGTAGCCGCATCGGCGGCAGTCATCGCTGTTGCGAATACCTCCGGCTGAGTGGTCTTGAGGATCGCGAGATCTGGGCCGCGCACCTCCTGAACGAGATAGGGCTTCATCGTGACCCCTCCGTTGCCGATGGCGGCGGCGACCATGGCCATCTGCATGGCTGTCGCGCGCACGTCGTACTGGCCGATGGCGGTCAGCGCCGTCTGCGGCACGTCGGGGTTCTCGGGATACAGCGAGCGTGCTGCGCGCAGCGGGATGTCGAATGCGGTGTCAAAGCCCATCTTCTGCGACTGTGCGCGAAGTGCATCGTCGCCAAGCTGAACCCCGAGCCACGCGAAGGCGGTGTTGCACGACAGCGCGAGTGCATCGCGCAGGGTTACCTGATCATTGGGGCCGCAGGACTTGCCGTTCCAGTTGCGCAGCTGGGTCGAGGTATTCGGCAGCGTGTACGCGCGAGGGCCGGGCAGGATCGAGTCAGGCGTGTACTGACCCGAGGCAAGTGCCGCCGCGGTGGTCACGAGCTTGAAAGTGGAACCAGGCGGGTTGAGTGCCACGATCGGACGATTGAGAAGTGGCTTGGTGGGGTCATCGCGCAAGGCCTCGTAGTACTCGCGGATTGAAGCTGGGTCGTGGTCCGTGAGCTTGTTCGGATCAAAGGAAGGCGACTGAACCGAGGCCAGGATGCGACCAGTGGCCGGCTCGATGGCGACGACTGCACCGACCTTGTTGCCGAGTCCCTTGAATGCCGCTTCCTGCGCCGCCGCATTAATCGTTGTGGTGACGGCCCCGCCGGTTCGCTGTCGGCCGGCGAACAACTGCTGGACACGGTCGACGAAGAACAGGTCGCTCTTGCCGTTGAGGATGTTGTTCTCGGTGCGCTCGAGGCCGGTCGCCCCGTACACCAGTGAGTAGAAGCCGGTGACCGGCGCGAACAATGGTCCGTTGCTGTACTCGCGCTGGTATCGAAGCGTGTTGCCTGTTTCGACAGACCGGGCAGCCGGCTCGTTACCCACCAGGATCGGCCCCCGCTCGCGGTCGTATTCGGCAAGCAGGATGCGTTGATTACCCGGCCGATCGCGATAGTCGCGAGCCATGAACACCTGAATGATCGTCAGATTGACGATCAGTGCGACGAGCATGATTGCGAGGACGAATCCGATGCGACGAATCTGACGATTCACGGCCTTCTCACCACTTGGGTGAGTGCCTCATCGACCGAGGGGCCGTCGACGTCAGGTCGACGGGCGCGATCACTGATGCGCAGTAGCAGGCCGATGATGATGAAGTTCGCAATCAGCGACGAGCCACCGTACGAGAGGAATGGTGTCGTCAGGCCAGTCAGCGGGATCAGTTTGGTAACACCGCCGACGATCACGAACAGTTGCAGCGCCAAGGTGATCGACAGACCCGCAGCCAGTAGCTTGCCGAAGGAGTCGCGCACCGAGATCGCAGTGCGCAGGCCGCGCTCAATCAGGATTCCGTACATCAGCAGCATTGCGATCAGGCCGGTCAGGCCGATCTCCTCGCCTAGGGCGGCGACGATGAAGTCGGTATTGGCAAAGGGCACCAGATTCGGGAAACCCTGGCCGAGGCCCGCACCGAGCAGGCCGCCATTGGCGAAGCCGAACAGGCTCTGCACGATCTGGTAGCCGGAGTCCTGCGCATACGCCCACGGGTCGAGCCAGATCTGCACGCGCAATCGCACGTGCCCGAAGAACATGTACGACAGAGCGGCGCCGATGACAAAAAGACCAGCGCCGAGCACCAGCCACGAGCGACGCTGGGTAGCGATGTAGAGCATTGAGACGAACAGGCCGAAGAACAGCATTGACGTGCCCAGATCGTTCTCGAAGACGAGAACCGCGAGCGAGATGAGCCACGCGATGAGCAAAGGGCCGAGATCCTTCGGGCGCGGAAATCCAAGGCCGAGGAACTTTGAGCGCACGAGCGCGAGTGAGTCACGCTTCACGACGAGGTACCCAGCGAAGAAGATTGTCAGCAAGATCTTCGCGAGCTCACCGGGCTGGAATGACAGGCCGAACATGCGCACCCACAAGGTGGCGCCGTTAACCGTGGTTCCGATCACCGGCGCTAATGGCAGCACGAGCAGCACGATGCCGATCAGGCCGAAGGTATAGGTATAGCGCTGCAGGCGCCGATGATCACGCACGAGCACCAGCACGGCAATGAACAGCACCACGGCAATCGCGAACCAGGTCAACTGCGCATACACGTCAGGCGTCGGCAGAGGCGCGTCATTGCGAATCGCACGTTGCGCTGCCGAGACGTCAATGCGATAGATCATCACGAGGCCGAGAATCGTCAGCAGTGTGGTGATCGGCAGCATGATCGGGTCGGCGTACGGAGCGGTAAACCGGACGGTGATGTGCATAGCGAGAGCGAGGGCTCCCACTACGGCGATGGTGATCCACAACCGCGACGGAGTGCCCTCGCCGGTAGCCCAGCCGATCTGCAGCACGCCCAGCACACCGATGAGCCACGCGAACACGAGCAGGAGAAGCTCAACTCCGCGACGCGTGGGCTGCCTGAAGGCAGGAATGCTCACGTGGTGGCTCCTGGACAACCCGCGGGCGGGAAGATCGCCTTGCAGGCCGTGGCGCGCGCGGCAAGCTCGGTGACGATGCGCTGGGCATCTGCCTGGCTGGCGGCGGGGATGCCCTTGCTCACGAGTTCTTGGTCGAAGAGCGGAAGTTCGCCCACGGTCACTGTCGATTCGGTATCGAGCGACGCGAGATTGACGCCGAGGAGTGAACCAGGCACGCCGTTGTAGATCGCGATACTGCCGGTGCCCGCGCTGCCATTGACTGCCACGTACCACTGGGTGTTGATCCAGGCACGTGTGGCGATGAGAGCGCCAGCGATCGCCAGGATCAGAACGACGACGATTGACCACACGATCACCCGGCGGCGCCGCTTGATGCGTGAGACCTCGGCATCGACCGCATCACGCGCTGCTGTTCGCCGAGCAGTCTCGGCGGCAGGCACGATCAGTGCTGAGTCGATCAGCGGCTGCTCAGCCGTGGGAGGTCCACCTTCGACGGGCGGCGGAGCGTCGGGGCGATCCGGGTCAGGCTGCGCATCATCCGGGAAACGCACATGCGGCAGTCGAAAGCGCACGCGTGGTTCGCCCGCGGCGCCGACAACAACTCGAGCAGCAGCGGTGACGGCTGTAGTTGCCTCGGAGTCCGCAACCTCGATCACGTCGGCAACCACGACTGTCACGTTGTCGGGCGCTCCGCGCTCGAGCGCGAAGTCGACCAGTCGGGTCACAGCACCGGTGGGATCACCATCGCGCAGCCGCGCCTGAATCTCTTCGGCGCTCATCACACCGGAGAGGCCATCAGTGCACAGCAACAACCGATCGCCCACGCGAGCCTCACGAATGGAGAGATCAGCCTCAACAGGATTGACGCCATCGAGTGCGCGCATGAGCAGTGAACGGCGCGGGTGTATCGCAGCTTCGTCCTCGGTGATGCGCCCTGCATCGACAAGGGTCTGCACATAGGTGTGATCATGAGTGAGTTGAAGCAGCTCGCCATCGCGCAGCAGGTAAGCGCGGGAGTCACCGACGTGCACGATCGCCAGGCGTCCGTCTAGCCAGAAGACGCCTGTCACGGTGGTGCCCATTCCGGCAAGTTCGGGGTCACTGTCGATCGTGGCACCGATCGAATCACCAGCGTCTTCGATGGATGTTGACAGCTCGGAGAGCACCTCAGCATCTGACGGGGGGTGCACATCGAGATCGGCGACGATGGCAACTGCGGTCGCTGATGCGAGTTCACCGGCTGCATGCCCACCCATGCCATCGGCCACCATCAGCAAACGTGGACCGGCGTAGCCAGAATCTTCATTGCCCTGGCGCACCAGGCCAACATCGCTCTTGGCGGCGTAACGCAACTGAAGTGTCATGGCAGCTACTTCTGCAGTTGCAAGGTTGTGCGGCCAACACGCAACGGTGCGCCGACCGGGAGAACCGTGGGCGTGGTGATGCGCGTGCGCTCGATCCAGGTGCCATTGGTGGAGCCGAGATCCTCGACTACCCAGGTGCCCTCAGAGGAGTACACGCGTGCATGACGACTTGAGGCGTAGTCATCGTCGATCACGATCGTCGAATCAGGTGCACGACCGATGGTGACCTGCGCACCATCAAGCGGAACCACTGTGCCGGCGAGCGGGCCTTCGGTAACTACCAGTTTGGTGCCCTTGACCTTCGAGGCCCTGGGCGCCTTCACCTTCTCGGCGCGAGGTGCCTTCGGCAGCTTTGCTCCCCGAGACGAGCGGGTGGCCATGGGTCGTGCATCAGCGGGCTGCTTGAGATCACGGCGCAGGACAAACACGGTGATCAGCACGAATGCCCACAGCAGCGCGAGGAAGCCGAGGCGGATGAGGGTGAGCGCGAGCTCGGACACGATCAGCCGTTCCGGTAGACCAGCGTTGTCGATCCGATGGAAATCGCAGTGCCATCGACAAGCGCCATCTCAGTGATTTTCTCGCCGCCCGCCATGGTGCCGTTAGTCGACTTGAGATCGCGGACGACAACGGGATCACCCATGACGATCTCGCAGTGATTACGCGATGCGCCAGGGTCATCGATGCGGATGTCTGAGTCGCTGCCGCGACCGATGCGCGTGACAGCACGCACCAGTGGGTATGCCGTGCCACCGATGACCAGGCGCGGATGCGTATCACCGGCCGCCTCGGCTGAGGAGCCACTCACTGCTGCACTGACCTCGGCCCGTGCCTCGCTTCGCACGCGGAAGATGCCAGTGTCGAGCTCGTCATCGGCGCCGAGGGTGACTGAAACGGGGCCGAGCAGGGTGTAGCGCTGCTCGCGGCCGTAATCGGTGACGAGCGTGGAGAGCTCGACCTGCAGGGCGTCCTTGAACACGGACAGTCGCTTGTAGTCATGATCAGAGAGCTCGATGATGAACACGTTCGGGATCACGGTGCGATCGCGGTCGACAACCGCGGCTCGATCATCGATCTCTCGCTGCAGCGCCGAGGCGATCTCGACCGGCTGAACCTCAGCCTTGAATGCGCGCGCAAAGGCCCCGTTGACGATGCGGTCGAGGGAATCCTCGAACCGTTCCAGCAGGCCCACCATGCCTCCGAGTGACGACGTATCTGACCGAGCGGGAGATGCACCCATATAAGCGTGAATCCCTGAGCCTCGATGCTAACCCGCGAAGGCGTGGCCATCACTCTCCCGCACCGCAGGAAAGCCGCAGTCCGCGGTGATTGCCGCTACTTGCTCAGGCTGCTAGAACTCGGACATGGAATCCGAGGCGTTGAGCGAGCGCGAGCAGAAGCAGGTCGACGTCAAGGCCGGAATCAGCACGGGTCGTGCCTTCGATCGTCTGATCAACATGAGCGACGCCATCGTGGCGGTCGCGATGACGGTCAACGTGCTCTCCATTGTGGGGATTCGCCGGGATTCTTCGAGTGAGAGCGTGTGGACGGTCATCACCGATAACGGTGGCCAGATCGGCTCGTTCTGCTTCACCTTCTTGATCGTGGGCGTCATGTGGCTGGCCCATAACCGGATCCTCAATCACATGCGGGGCTACGACTCGACTGTCTTCTGGCTCAACCTGGTCTGGCTGCTTCTCATTGCCCTGCTCCCTTGGCCCACCACGATGTACGGCGTCTCACTGGTCTTCGGCAGCGCCGATGTGGTGAGCGATCAGGCGGGCGTTGGTCTCTTCTATTGGGGCACCCTGGCGGCGATCAGTGCAGTGGGTGGCTTGATCGGCCGTCACGCTCGCCGGCGTCCAGCCCTTTTGGACGACAGCAATCCCGCCGATGAGCGAGGTCAGCTCAAGGCATGGGTCTACGCGGGCTTCTTCCTGCTGATCGGGGTTGTATCGCTCTTCTCCTACCCCATCTCGACCTGGCTTCCCGTGGGTCTCATCGTGCTCGCCGTGGTGTTCCGGCGAGTCAACGTCTCCTGACCAGATCGGCATTGGCGGAGCCATTTCCCTGGGTGGTAGCCTTCACGGGCCTTGGAGACAACAGGCAAGCGCGAGTGGCGGAATAGGCAGACGCGCACGGTTCAGGTCCGTGTACTCGAAAGGGTGTGGGGGTTCAACTCCCCCCTCGCGCACAAGACAGGGCCCCGGCGATCCCGGGGCCTTCGTCATTTCCCCGTGCAACACGAAGCAGCCCGCACTCCTCGATGAGGGGTACGGGCTGCTGACGTTTCGCTGGTCGCACCGGTGAACTGGATCTAGCCGACAATCCACTTCGCTTGCGTGGTGCTGTAGATGAGTGTGCGGGTGCACACGAAACCACCGTTGCCACTGTTCGGCCACTGGGCCCAAGACTCCACCCAGCCATTGCCTGGCACACCGGACCAGTTGAGCGAAAGAGAAGCGGCGTCGTTGCAGGTGCCTGATGCCGGCTTACCAAACTGCTGCAATATGGGCGGAGGGCCGGATGATTGGTCATCTGTGGCTGGGCCAATAGCGCCGCTGATGCTCAACCCACCAGCGGTGGCGGCGTATGCGGTGCTGCCAACTACGTACATCCCGTAGACGATGTTGTTGCCGAGTCCATCGGTGGTGGTGTAGTTGGTGAAGCTCGCGCCTCCGTCGGTGGTGATGCTCAGGCCACCAGAGGTGGCGGCGTACACGCTGCTGCCAACTGCGAACACCCCGTTGACAGTGTTGTTGACGAGTCCATTGGCGGTAGTTCTGTTGGTGAAGGTCGCGCCTCCGTCGGTGGAGATGCTCAGGCCACCGGTGGTGGCGGCGTATACGGTGGTGCCAACTGCCTGCACCCCGCGGACGCCATTGTTGCCGAGTCCATCGATGGTTGTTCTGTTGGTGAAGGTCGCGCCTCCGTCGGTGGAGATGCTCAGGCCACCGTTGGTGGCGGCGTACACGCTGCTGCCAACTGCCTGCACCCCACGGACGCCATTGTTGCCGAGTCCATCGGCGGTGGTTGTGTTCGAGAAGAGCAAACTTGATGCGTGCGCCGGAGTGGCGATCACAATGCCGACTAATGCGACCACGAGAGAAAACGAGAGCACGAGGGCGCCCTTAGTAGTGGACACTTGACTCCTTCATCCGGCCCTCACGTGTCCGCAGACAGGGCACAAGTCCAATGCGCAGCAACTATCGCGTTAATGCACAACTTTTTCAACAACTTCCCAAGAACTTCAGTGCCGTGTCAACATCATAAAACGTGAGCCTGGACCGATTTTGGCAGCAGGGCCCCGGCGATCCCGGAGCCTTCGTCATTTCTCCGTGCAACACGAAGCAGCCCGCACTCCTCGATGAGGGGTACGGGCTGCTGACGTTTCGGCGCCAACGCTGGTGCTAATCCTCGAGCGGGACGCGCAGGTAGATGTAGTCGTCGTCCTCTGCGATGGCGATGTCCTCAGGCACCCGAATTCAAGATCCCGGCCCCCTCGACTTGCGTGTCGGACTACATGAATTTCGCCTGCCAGGCATCGCCGAGTGAATCAGTGAGCAGGTCGGTAGCCGCAATCTGCTTCTTGGTCAACGGCTGCACGTTGTTGCCGTCCGTCTCCAGTTCCACAATCTGAATGAAGTTCCCGAATAGGCGAACGGTCGTGTATTCGTGGTCGGCGAAGTTCGTGGCCGGGTCACTGAGGATCGTCTCGGAGTTGACCCACAAGAACGCGTCGCCATCCTTGGCCTTCTTCGTTCCATTGGTGAGCTTCGTCGTGATGGTTACGTCTGACCCTTCCTGCCCGGAGCAGGCAGGTGTGTGCTGGCCTTCGCAGCTCTTGATCTTCAACACGAGTCCGTCGTAGGCCTTCTTCGCCTGCTTCTCGTTCGCGTACCAGTGGATCTCCTGCGCGATCATGAAGACGTTTTTGCTGCTGAGGCTGAGCACCTCGGAAGACACGAGATTTTCGGCGGCCTTGCCCTTGATCTCGGCATCACCCGTGAGATCACATAGCCAAGGTGCGTCGGGCGTTCCCATGGTTGAACTTGATACCCCGAAGTTCGAGGCCCGTTGGTTGCCGATGCCAACGAGTTTCGCCTGCGTCGGGTTGAGCATTACCGAGTAGGCGTCGGCAACCGTTGCCGGTGAGAGCGAAGCGGCGTGCGCAGGCGCTGCAGTCAACGTGAGTCCGGTTGCTACGGCTACGGCTGCGGCTGTCAGCGTGAGGGCGCGAGAGATTCGCATGCCTGACTCCAATTCCGTGAGGTGTGAACTTAAGTGAATCATGATTATTGCCCCCCGTCCGCGAATGGCTCCTTCCTCGCGGACAACACAGGGCCCCGGTGATCCAGGGGGCCCTTGTCATTTCCGCTGACGCATCACAGCAGTTCACGCTCCCCTGAAAGCGGAGAACCACTCGGGCTTGTCCGTCGAGGAGAATTCCTTGTTACAGCGAGGTGAGCTCCGATGAGCGATGTGCCTAGGCCACGAACCAGGCTTCGCGCTCGCGGCTGTAGACCAGAGTCCGCGAGCACACTGCCCCGCCCTTTCCATCGTGCATCCATTGCGACCACGACTCTCCCCAGCCGCCGTGCGAGACCCCGCCCCAGTTGAGGCTCGCAGGAGCGAGTGCCGCGCATGAGCCGACAGTGGGCTTGCCGAACTCCTGGAACACCGGATCGGGAAGCGGTGGCGGAGGAAGGCTGACGGTGAGGAGGAGTAGGGCGCTGGCAGCGGAGTGATTCGACGTGGCGGATGCGTTGGCCGTGACCTCGCAGTCACCAACGCCGATGAAGGACACGATGGGCTGCGATGGGGTGGCAACTGAGCATCCGGCGTCACCGACACGAGAGACGGAGTAGGAGATCGTGCCGGAGCCATCGGTGACGGCCGTGGGAATGGTCGCCGGGTTAGTCGTCGTGAGTATCGAGAGCACTGAGTTCCAGGTGATCAACTGGGGAGCGACGATCACCGACTGACTGACAGTCGTGGAGGGTACGGAGTTGTAGTTCGTCGTGTCCGTGGGAACGAATCCGACCGAGAGGGTCGTGCTTCCGACACCTAGAACCGTGCCATGCGCATGCGAATAGGTGAATATTCCCGGGATTGCGGTTCCACCGACGGTCGCCGTGGCATTGAGCTGATCGGATCCGAGCGCTGCGCCGTAGGTGAGGGCTGCGGGAGTACTCCAGGTGATCACCGGCGTGCCGCGAGCGATGGAGATCGTGAGTGAGCTCGTTGCCGTGGCGACCGCATTAGTGGCGCTGATGGAGACCACCGACGTCCCAAATGCCGTTGGCGTTCCCGTGATCTGCCCGGTCGATGTATCGAACGACAGCCCCGAGGGCAGGCCCGTGGCGCTGAAACTCGTCGGCGAGTTCGTAGCCGTGATCGTGTACGTGCTGAGTGCCGTGCTGACCGAGCCGCTTGCCGTGGACGCACTGGTGATCACCGGAGCCGCAATGGCACTGCCGCTTACTGTCGCCGTGCCGCCGGCGTACCCCGTGCGACTGGTGGTCACCGTGAGCGTGGATGTCGCACCGGTGGCCAGTCCCGTGACCGTGAGTATTCCCGTCGCCGAATCAATACTTGCCGAGCCGGATGTCGCACTGATTCCCCAGGAAAAGGCCGCGTCATGATTCGTAACGGCAACACTGAAACCACCCACAGTAGAGGTCACCGTTCCAAACGTGGGAGTGCGAGCGGCAAGCGCGGTCACGACCTGGTTGACCGACGTCGATGCGACGGAGTTGTAGCTGCCCGTGTCAGTGGGCACGAACCCGACGGTCATCGTTGTGGTGCCAACGGACAGAACTGTGCCGATGGGCCGCGAGTAGGTGAAAGTACCTGGCACTGTGGTGCCGCCAACGGCGGCGGTGGCATTGAGCTGCGTCGCGCTCAACGCCGTTCCATAGGGAATAGACGCAGGTGTGCCCCATGTGATGACGGGAGTGGCTCGAGAAATGGAGATCGTGAGCGTCTTCGTACCGGTTCCGAGTGAATTCGTGGCACTGATAGTCACCGTTGACGTGCCTACTGCTGAAGGCGTGCCCGTGATCTGGCCGTTCGCCGTGTTAACCGAAAGACCGGAGGGAAGTCCCGTGGCGTTGTAGCTCGTAGGCGAGTTCGTTGCCGTGATCGTGTAGGTCGGAAATGCCGAACCGATGGTTCCGCTTGCTGTACTTGAACTGGTCACCGCAGGTGTCGCCGCGACAACGGTGAGGTTGTAGATGCCAAGCAGGGCGCATGTGTAGTAGCAGTCGCCGCTGTAGAAGCCAAAGCTGTAGGTGGTGCCGACTGTGCCGGTGATCGTCCCGGTAAGGGTGGGAACGTAGTACCAGGCCCTGTTGCCATAGTCATACGTGCGCCCGGCGTCGAAGCTCACTCCGTCCGGCAGGCTACGCGGGTTGTAGTACACGTTGGTGCCACCGAGTTGGAAAGAGCTGTTTGATCCACCGATACCAAAGAAGTTCGCTCCGCAGGCCGTGCTGATGGGCTGGCCAACCGTGCAATTGAGGTTTCCGCCGTATGCGTGCGCCTGTGGGGCGATGAAGACGAGGCCGAAGAAGGCAACTGCCACAGAGCACAGCAAGGAGAGCAGTCGACGCACCTCAGCCTCCTCTGAAGGCCGAAGAGACCCCCCCATGGATGTACTGACAGGATAACCCGAAGTTTCAGCAGGGGCGCCCAGAGTGAGATCTCGCCTCTAGACGCAGACGGCCACCCCTAGACGTTGACCGTCTTGCCACCCAGGCGAAGGTGGGTGCAGACCTGGTACGCATCGTCGAAGGGCGTGTAGGTCATGGTGCTCGACGTCTGAGTCGTAGTGCCATCGGCGTTCGTTGTCGTGGTGACCTCGGTGACCGTCCGGCAATCACCTGAGAAGGTCCTGGTGGTGGTGACCGTGGCGGTGCCGTCGATGAAGAGCTCAGTGGCTCCGTAGTTGCCGGCCTTCGGGACTCCTCGCGAGGCCATGCCGAGAACCTTCGCCTTTGACAGCGCTGTGGCCGTGAAGGTGACGACCGGGCCCTCGATGCGCGGACGACTCAAAGTGACGACCACCTGTGACGCGGTGTCTCCTTGTCGCATGACGATCGCCGCATTGGGAGCGATCGCCTCGAATCCATATGACTTCCATCGCACGGCGATTTGACTGGCCGTGGTCATCCCGGCCTTTCGATTGGGGCGATCGGTGAACCAGGTGGTCGGGCTGTCGGCGGGAATCGTGATCGACGTGGAGTACGCCGAGACAGTGACGGTCGAGGCAGGTGCCAGTGTCGAGAACAGCACGGGTGTATCAGTGGGCAGCGGTGCGGCCGCGTGAGCGGCAGGTGCTGCTGCTGTCACTGCGATTCCGATGGCCTTCTTCATTTTCGCATCCCATCAATATTCTCGATTCACACCAGTATCCCTAGGTTTCGGACAGTCTCCGAGCCGTGAAGGGAACTTGAGCGCAATCGTGAACGAAGGATCGATTCGCTCAGGCGACGACTTAGGATCGCGTTTCGACATCGTATAGCGCGGTCGCGGGCCACGGCCTAGACACGGTGAACGCTTCGTCCTTCCGTGGCCCCCTCGACTGACGTGTCGAACTACATGAATTTCGCTTGCCAGGCATCGCCAAGTGAATCGGTGAGCTTGTCGGTAGCCGCAATCTGCTTCTTGGTCAGCGGTACCTCGTTGTTGCCCTCGGCCTCTAGTTCAACGAACTGAATGAAGTTCCCGAAGAGGCGGACGGTGATGTAGTCGTGGTCGGCGAAGTTCGTGGTGGGGTCACCGACGATCGTCTCGGAGTTCACCCACAAGAACGCGTCGCCGTCCTTGGCCTTCTTCGCGCCATTGGTCAGCTTGGTCGTGATGGTTGCACCGGGCTCTTCATGCTCAGAGTCGATGGGTGTTTGCTGGCCTTCGCAACCCTTGATCTTCGTTGCGAGTTCGTTGTAGGCCGCCTTCGCCTGCTTCTCGTTTGCGTACCAGTGGATATCGTGCGAGATCGTGGTGACGTTCTTGCCGGTAAGGCTGAGCACCTCGGAAGTGATGAGATCTCCGGCACCCTTGCCCCCGACCTCGAGACCGCCCGTCAGATCGCACAACCATGGCGCGTCGGGCGTTCCCTTAGTCGAACTCTGTACACCGAAGATGGAGACCCTCTGCTTGCCGATGCCGACGAGTTTCGCCTGCGTCGGGTTGAGCATTACCGAGTAGGCGTCGGCAACTGTTGCCGGTGAGAGTGAAGCGGCTTGCGCAGGCGCTGCGGTCAATGCGAGAGCGGTTGCTGCTGAGGCGGCGGCGGCCGTCAACTTGAGGGTGCGAGAAATGCGCATTCCTGACTCCAGTTCCTTGAGGTGTGAATGAAGTGAATCATGGCGCCTGCCCCTGACGGCGGCGGGTTCCCTCCTCGCGGACACAACAGAGCCTCGGCTATCTCGGGGCCTTCGTTATTCCGCAACGCAGGTGCTCTGATCGTTCAGCCTTGGGTCGTCCAAAGCCCGTCAACTACGTAGGCCTCGTCCATTCCGGGCCACGGAGGCATCGTGACGGCAACTGCCTCGAGCGGAGTGCGACCGGCGCGAAATTGAAAGCTGGTGCCAACGGGGATGCTGAGTGAGATGCCCGGAGCGATATCGATGATGTCCTCGACCCCCTCTGCTGAGCGCCACATCTGGCCATCACCGGCGGTGACGAACCACAGTTCTTCGACAGTGCGATGACATACAGCGGTCGAGATGGCGCCGGGCGCAAGGCTGAAGTGAGCCATGGAACCGCTACCGGAGGAGACGAGAAGTCGGACGTCTGAGCCATCAGGCGCAGTTACATCGGGCAGGTCAGGCAGCGCCTTGGTCTGGAAGGGGCTCACGTGCAGATGCCGCCGTCGCAGCAGGGCTGGATGTAGTGGCAGCGCGGGCACATATCCTTACCGCCACGGCGTTCGAGGTCAGTGGTCTCGCAGGCCGGGCAGGGGCCGGGATCTCCCATCACGGCGCTGAGTATGCCGTCAAAGGATACCCGTGGGGGTATACTTTGAACGAGTCCACGCAGGAGGTTTCAGATGTGCAGTCCGGTTAAGTGCGAGAAGTGCGGCAAGGTCACCTGGAGTGGCTGTGGCGAGCACGTCGACCAGGTCAAGAGCATGTTCACCGAAGAGGAATGGTGCACCTGCGCCCGTTGGGGTCTGTGAACCCTCGCACGCCCTTAGAGTGACCGCATGTCACTCGCCAATCTCCAGCCCGAGGCCATGGCCGCACTCGATGCCGCCTATGCCCGGGCAACAGAGATCGTCGACCCGTACTTCCTCTACCTAGCCGAGTCGCGCATCGAGCAGATGCTCGGCGGCTCGGATTCTCCCGGCGCATTGGTGACCACCCAAGATCTCGAGCTGAGCGAGCTCGTCGACCAGATGCTGATCGACGTAGCCGGCGTTGATGACAAGACCGCAAAGCGTGCCGGCCGCTACTTCGAAGACGGCGGAATGACTGACTTCGTCACCGCCTCGTACATCATCGAAGCGCGGACGCGACTTCGGATCATGAGCGAGCGCCTGCTGGGTAGTGAGTCATGAGCGATCTCTCCCGTCCGAATAGAGCCATTCGCGTTCCGCTGGGCGACAACGGCAGGGCGATACGCGATGCGCAGCTCTACGCACTGCTGGGCGAGTACCAGAACACCGTTGTTCGTTCCACGCACCTCGATGTCGTCACGCAGGAACTCATCAGACTGCGCTGCGCTCGTCAGCACGACTGCCGCATCTGCCAGACCCTGCGCCTCGCCGATGCTCAGCAGTCCGGTGTCAATGCCGACATGGAATCAAAGATCGACTTCTACGAGACGAGTGATCTCAGCGAGCGTCACAAGACAGCGCTTCGACTCGTTGACGCATTCATCTGGCGGCCGCAGGACATGAGCGATGAACTCGTGGCGCAAGCACACGAGTACTTCAGTGACGCCGAGCTCGCTGAGATCCTGGTTGACATCACCAAGTGGTCAACCCAGAAGATTCACGTCACTTTGGGCATTGATGGCGCAGATCACGTGCAAACAGATGATCGCGGTGTTGCGTACTTCGTCTTTGCCGACGATGGCAAGGTGGCAAGCATCAGCGCGAAGTTCGAGTAGTCGCGTGGCCATTCGCACCCCGCAGAATCCGTTTGTGCGCTCGGGTATCCGAGTTGCTGTCGGAATAGTCATCGCCGATTCGATCGCCCTCCATGTCTTTAAGGATGGTCCGCCCGCGTTTTTTGCCTCGTTCGCCACCTTGATCCTGCTGTACTTCCTGGACTTCGAGGGCGGAGCCAAGCTACGTCTTGCGGGATTTACCGCCGCGTCACTCGTGGGTGCGCTTGGCGTAATTCTCGGAACCTTCGCAGCCCCCATCACCTGGGTAGCGATCATTGCCACGGTGCCCGTCTCATTCGCCTTTACGTATGCGCGCGTACTGAAGGGGTTTGTCGCGCGCTGCGCCGTGGGCCTCCAGCTCACGTTTATCCTCCCGGTTCTGCTTCCCGCCACTCCTGCCGAACTGGGTGATTACCTCAGCGGATGGGCGATCGGCTGCGTGGTCGGCATCGTCTGCGCACTCACGGTGCTGCCGCGGCAAAAGCTCACGCTCACCCGCGATGCACTAGCGGATTGGTGCACTGCCGCAGGAAATCTCACACGTCTCTACGCGGCGAACTCGCATTCGGGCGAGGTCAAGGCGGGGCTTGAGTCTGCCTATGAGGAAATCCAGAAGGTGACAGTTGGCAGCCCGACTCGTCCCGGTTCCCTGACTCTCCGCCTGCGGGCCCTTTTGCAGATGGTGCAGTACGCGAACTCGTCAACCAAGCTCGCGATGTCTACCGAGGATCTCGGCCCGGACGCACATGTCAGCGTCCTGGCCGATGCGAGTGCCAAGGTCTTCGATTCCTCCGCATCAATTCTGAAGGGAGACTCCCTCGCGCCCGCGCCCGTCGACATGGATGCACTGCGCCATCAAGATCTCATCGACGCCAAGAGATGGTGCGCACAGGGCCTCGCCGAGAATCCGGCGAAGACGTTAGACGAGTTACGCGCGCACTACCCGGTCCGCCTCATCGCGATTGGCGCGGCAGTGATGCAGTGGCTCGCCTTGCGCTCACGCGGACAGGAATCGCAGATGCCGGAGCTCGGTGCGTTCGAGTCGAGTTCACCACTTGAACTGCTTCGCGTGAACTTCCGACTCAACTCGCCGTGGTTTCTCAATGCACTTCGCACGGGTCTCGCCGCGGCGATTGCCGTGGGCATTGCGCAGGCAATGGGGCTCAAGCACGGATTCTGGGTCGTATTGGCCACGGTCTCGATCCTTCAGCTGAGCTTCAGTAGTCCACAGACCGGGCGGATCGCTCTGAAGATCATGGGGGGCACGGTCGCGGGAACTCTGATGGGTGCTGCGCTCGTGCTGATTGCACCGATCCAGCCCGTCTTCTTGATTCTTCTGCCCGTGACTGCTTTCTTCGCAAAGTTTGCGCAGAGTAAGAGCATCACCTGGGCGCAATTCGCCTTCTCGCCCTTCGCGATCATCAACGTCACGCTTCTCACGTGGCCACCGTCAACCGACACTGCTGGCAGTCGGATCATTGACATCTTTGTTGGCCTTGCGGTTGCAGTTGCCCTGACCCTGGCGATCTTCCCGCGCGGTATCGGCACACTCATCACCTCGACGGGCAAGACGGCCATGCACACGATGCAGGCATATGTCGACGGAGTTCGCGATGTCATCACGGGTCGAGCATCCGCGGGGTCACTCGATGCGAAGCGCACTGTTGCGCTCCGTTCCCTGCAGGCCTACGACGACACCCTCGACGCTGCCTTCATGACTGCACACACGGTGACACCCGAGATCAGTGCCTTCGAGGCACAGCAGGGATGGCTGCAGGATGCTCTGTTGGCTGGTGATGTGATGCGCAATCTGGTCAGCCAGCGCGGTGACCTAGTGAGGGTGCCGGAGATCGTGGCCACCCTTGATCTGCCGCAGGGAGATCGACTCGATCGCATGCGCGAGGTCGTGGTGAAGGATCACGAGCGGCTTGCGTTGCACCCGCACGCGTTCGTCAGTGCGGTGTGGTCAGGCTGGTGGCTCGATTTCCTCGAGCGCACGAAGCCGAGTGACCCCGCTCCCGCTAAGGCGTAGGCGCCGGTACGACGACCTTGCCCTCGGCCTTCTTGGGCATGAGGAAGAACGCCGCGAAGGCAGCGATCACCAAACCTGCGGTTGCGATGAGGAAGGTCTCGCCCACGCCGATCACGAATGCCTCGCTCGCTGCTTGACCGGCCGCAGCACCAGCCTGCTTGGCGACTTCGCCGGCGTTGCCTGACGTGACGAGTGTTTGCACGGCATCAGTCTGTGCGGCCTGCGGTGCAAGCCCAGTCCACGCGGCAAGTGTGCGCGCCGCCGCGATGGAGCCGACGACTGCGATTCCGAGCACAGACGCGACCTGACCTGACAGGCCGATAACACCGGAGACCGAGCCCATGTCGTCCTTCGGCGTGGACGACATCGCCGCGCCTGAAACCGCGGGCATCGACAGACCCAGACCGATACCCATGATCGAGAACGCGATCGCGATGTACCACGGGCCGGTGTCGACCTTGATTCCGGCGAGCATGAGCGTGCCGCCGGCTGCCAGCAGCAGGCCGATGAACGAGACAACGCGCAGGCCAATTCTTTCAGCGATGTACGGCGAGGCCGGCGAGAAGCCGATGAAGAAAATCGACGCACCGAGGCCGACAACACCGGCAAGTGCAGGTGAGAAACCGAGAATGTTCTGCTGCAGCAGGTTCTGCTGCATCATCGAGCCGCTGAGTGTCATGCCCAGCACGATGAGCAAGATGATCGTCGCGGGAATCGGGGCGGCCTTCAGCAGCTTCCAGGGCACCATCGGAGTCGAGGAACGCTTCTGCTGGAACACCATGATGAGTACGACAACCAGGCCGGCAGCGACCGGACCCCACACCTGCGGGCTCGAGAACTTCTCCGACTCGGCTTGTGACAAGCCGGTGCACACCAGCACGAGCGCTGCAGTGAGCAGACCGGCGCCGAGCCAGTCGATGCGTCCGCCGCGCGGCTTCTCCGGCAGCTTGAACTTGAAAAGAACGAAGAGCACGAGGCCGATGATCGGGATGATGTTGATGGCGAACACACTGCGCCAGCCGAATGCCGTGACCAGCAGGCCGCCGATTAACGGGCCAAGTGCTGACGATGCAGTAGCGACTGCAGTCCAGAGACCGACGATCTTCGTGACCATGTCATGCGGGACCGATGAGGTGAGCATCGCAAGTGCGAGGGTGGCCATCGCGGCCGAGCCTGCGCCGGCGATCGCGCGTCCGGTGATCAGGGTTCCGGTGCCGGTCGCCATTGCGCTGACGAGTGATCCAACGCCGAAGAGCACGAGGCCGAGCAGGTAGATCTTGCGACGACCAACCGCGTCGCCGAGAGCGCCCACGGGCACCGAGAGCGCTGCGCCGGCGATCATGTAGGCCATGACGGTCCACTGAAGTGGGGCCAGGCCCACATTGAACTCGCGGCCGATGCTCGGCAGGGCAACCGAGGCAACGCTCATGTCGAGCCCGACGAGGAACTGCCCTACAGCCAGCACGAGCAGGGTGACGACACTGAAGCCAGCGACCTTGGGGGTGGGAGAACTCATCACGCGTGAAATCTACTGCGCCCGAACACCCGATTGGCTCAATCTCCGATGCCCCAGGAGAATGGAACCATTATGGGCACGGTTGCAGAAACTGACGTTCTCGTCATCGGTGCGGGCCCTGCCGGTTCCGCCGCTGCAGCGTGGTCCTCGCGAGCGGGCCTCGATGTCGTGCTTGCCGATGCTGAGACATTTCCGCGCGATAAGCCCTGCGGTGATGGCCTGACCCCGCGCGCGATTGCAGAACTCGATGCACTCGGTCTCTCGCCGTGGCTGAAGGGACGCTCCATCAACTGGGGCCTGCGTGCCGCGGGCTTTGGCCAAGAGCTCTACCTTCCCTGGCCCGGTGGCTCACTGCCCAGTCACGGCAGCGCCGCCCCCCGCACATTGCTAGATGGCCAGATTCGCCAGGTTGCGCTCGATGCAGGAGCGACCCCCGTCGAGGGCCATCGCGCGGTCGACGTCACCTTCGAGAACGGTCACGTGCGCTCGGTGCTCTTCAAGGTGAGCGACGGAAGCACGCATGAGATTCGGTGCCGCCGACTGATCGTTGCCGACGGCGCGAAGAGCCAGCTCGGCCGCAAGCTCGGCCGCGAGTGGCATCGCGGCACGGTCTATGGCGTGGCCGCACGTGGCTACATCACCTCTGAGCGCAGTGATGACCCGTGGATCTCATCGCACCTTGAGCTGCGCGGCACCAAGGACGAAATCCTCTCCGGTTACGGATGGATCTTCCCGCTCGGCGACGGCAGCGTGAACATCGGCGTGGGCACGCTCGCGACACAAAAGCGTCCGGCCGATATCAACCTGCGTCAACTCATCTCGCATTACACCGATCAGCAGCGCGAGACCTGGAAGCTCTCGGGTGAGATCCGTGACCCGTGGTCGGCGTTGTTGCCGATGGGTGGCGCGGTCAGTGGTGTTGCTGGGCCGAACTGGGTTCTCGTCGGCGATGCCGCCGGCTGCGTGAATCCGCTCAACGGTGAGGGCATCGACTACGGCCTGGAGACAGGTCACCTTGCTGCGCAGCTGTTCGAGGGCACGATCCCTAATGCGCGCATGGACTACACCACTCAGTGGGCACCGATCCTGCAGACTCGATACGGCACGGCGTTCTCTATCGCGCGTCGTCTCGCCGGTTTGCTGACCGTGCCGAAGCTACTGCCGACGCTTGGTCCAGTGGGCATGCGCTCACGCACGTTGATGACCATCGCCCTGCGGGTCATGGGCAATCTCGTGACCGAGGAAGACACTGACACCACTGCACGACTGTGGCGCATTGCTGGCAAGGCGAGTATCAAGCTCGACGATCGTCCGCCGTTCAGCTAGTCCGGTGACGCACTGGCGTGCGGTTACGCCTCGAAGTGCTCGACGAACGGCGCACCGTCGAAAAATGGGCCGATGAGTGCACGCCACTCGGCGAAGCGATCAGACTCACGGAAGCCCACGGTGTGATGCTCGAGGGACTCCCACGCCACGCTGAACATGTACACATTCGGGCGCTCGATGCCCCAGCCGTGGAAGGTGAAGCCGAGGTAGCCATCAGACTTCGAGAGCAGGTTCTCGACCGCGTCATTGATGGTGACCTCGAACTCGGCCTGGCGGCCGTCAAGCACGGGAATGAAACCGACCTCGAGAATCATGTTTACAGCGACCAATCTTCGGTGAGCACGGACTCCTGGACAGACATGCGCAGTGGTTCCATGCGCAAGATCGCGGGCGCGCCCTCGAGCAGGGGCGGCATGTCGTTCATGAGTTTCGCGAAGCCTCGAGTCGAGCGATGCGCGAGTGCTGCGTCATCGTCAAGAAAGGTTTCGTAAAGCCAGATGTTGTTCTCGTCATCGGGATCAAGGTGCACCATGAACATCTCGGTGCCGGGCTCATCGGCCAGGGTATCGACGTAGGTGTTCAGCACCTCGAGCAACGCCGGACGCATTCCTGCGGCGCACGTAAGGCGAATGAGCGCGGACTTTCGGCCGGCGATGAAGAGCTGACGTGGTTCGCTTGAGTCCATCGATGAGCTGCCGGCCATGGCCTCAGGCGACGTTCTCGAGGTACCAGGCGTAGGTCGAGGTCAGCCCGTCGCGCAGGGAGATCTGTGGCGTCCAGCCAAGGGCGTTGATGCGCGAGGTATCGAGCAGTTTGCGCGGCATGCCATCGGGCTTCGAGGAATCCCATTCGATGGTGCCGGTGAAACCGACGACATCGGCAACGGTCTCAGCAAGTTCCTTGATCGGAAGATCCTCACCGCAGCCAACATTGATGGTCTGTCCGGAGTCGTAGTTCGACAGCAGCATCAGGCAGGCGTTCGCCAGGTCGTCGACATGCAAGAACTCGCGGCGCGGGGCGCCTGTTCCCCACACCGTCACAGTGGACGCACCGGAGACCTTCGCTTCGTGGAAGCGGCGGATGAATGCCGGCAGCACATGCGAGGACTGCAGATCGAAGTTGTCGCGCGGGCCGTACAGATTCGTCGGCATAGCCGAGATCCAATGACGGCCGTACTGCTCGCGGTGCGCCTCGATGTAGTAGATGCCGCTGATCTTCGCCATCGCGTAAGCCTGGTTGGTGGGTTCGAGCGGCCCGGTCATCAGCGATGACTCGCGAATGGGCTGAGTTGCGTGACGCGGGTAGATGCACGACGAGCCGAGGAAGAGCAGTCGATCGATGTCGTTTGAGTGAGCAGCGTCCATCACGTTGGTTTGAATCATCGAGTTATCGCGCAGGAACTCGACGGGGAACGTGGAGTTAGCCATGATGCCGCCGACCTTGGCCGCCGCGTCGATGATGATGTCGGGCTGCGCCTCGGTGATGGCATCGAAGGTGGCACTGCGATCGCGGAGATCGAGCTCCTTCGACGACCATCCGATGATCTCGCCGGCACCGGCTGTCTTCAGGGCGCGGACGATGGCTGAGCCGACGAGACCGTTGTGACCGGCGACGTAGACCTTGGTATCGCCCCAGGCGACCTCATGCGACATGACTGAATTCTGTCATACCGGGACCTTTGCCTAGTTTTCTCGCATACAGGCTTTGGGAATGCATGTGTGAGATCAGTCGTGGGATGGATCGTGATTCTGCACGCGCAGCGCGCCGTGAATCAGCATCGTGAAGACCTCTTGTGTGAGATCGGCATTAGAGCCGATCTCTTCGGCTTGCGCGCGCACGCCCTCGATCACGATGCGCTCGCGAGCAGGATCGCGCACGACGGAGCCCATGGCCGCCTTGGCGGCACCGATCTCTCGCGCCTTGGCCAGTCGAGCACCAATCGCAATGACGATCTCCGAATCGATGACATCGAGTTCGGCGCGCAGTCGTGATAACTCATCCACGTGTTGCAGCGTAGTCTGGGTGCCATGCTGAATCGGAAGAAGTCCTCGAAGAATGCCCTGCCCCCGGGCAAGTACCGCATGGGCGGTGAGCACTTCAAGGACGATGCCGCGTTCATCAAGACGGCCGTCAAGGACGTCAAGCGCCTCGAGAAGTACGCCGGCCTGACCGCGCAGTCGAACCTGTATGACTGGGGCTGTGGCGCCGGCCGCCTGGCTGTGGGCGTGCGCGAGCACTTCGGCCGCGTGGCTGACTATCACGGTGTCGACATCCAGCCTGAGGTCCTGGGCTGGGCTGACGAAAACCTGACCTCCCCCGGCTTCCGGTTCACCTTGGTCAACGTCAGCAACGAGCGCTACAACCCCGATGGCTCCCCCGAGCGCACCTTGGCCGCGGAGCCGGGCTCTGTCGACGTCTTCTACGCCTATTCAGTCTTCTCCCATATGAATGACGAAGATACCCCCGCATACCTGCGCCTGATCCACGAGGCCCTGGCCCCCGGCGGCATGGCCTTCGTAACCTGCTTCGTCGAAGAAGATGTGCCCGGCTGGGAGGAGAACCCTGAAGGGTACGGCCCGCTCGACTGGAAGGGCCGCCTGCACTGCACCCGCTTTGCTCGCTGGCATTTCGAGGACCACGTGAACGCTGCTCGGCTAGCTGTCAGCCGTTTCGAGTACGGCCAGGAGACTGACGGGCAGAGCCTGTACGTGCTGCGCAAACGCTAGGAGTTTGGATCCTCGACGGAGCCGAGCTTGGTGCGGACATAACCCTTGGTGATAGTCGCTGCGGCGTCCTGGACCGAACCCTTGACTCCAAGTTTCTTTGATCGCTGAGCACCCTGGAAGTCAATGGGATTCTCCGAGACGGCGTCTCGTCGAGCGCCGGAGATGACATCGGAATATCGATCATGCTGATCTTGATCCGAGGCTGCGTGGTCGAGACCAGCCTTGGCAGCGCTTCCCACGAGCATTGCGCCGTATCCGCTTCCCTGGATGACGGCCTTCACGCCGTGGCCGAGTCCGGCCACGGTGCCAGCAGTAGCAGCGACCTCTGAGCTCAAACCGCCAGCTGCCACAGCTGTTGCCTTGAGATGCTCCCCCCTGTCTAGGTATTCCTGTGCGCCGGTTCCGGTCGCCATCTTCCCGGCGAACGTCAGGGCTTCGGCACCATGTCGCATGAATTGAGCGACGTGGCCGCCCAAAGTCGATTCCCCCTTTGGCATCCCGTACGTGGGGTCGGCACCGTTTGCAATCGCATCATCTTTTTCGCGCACTTCACCCGTACTGCCGTCAACAGAGTTGGTCTGGTTCATCTTGTACTCGTCGAGGGCACCACCGATGCCTGCTGCCCGATTAGCCACGAGTGAGGCCTTATTCGCCTTGAACTTGGTCATCAAGGACCCGTAGTTCTTGCCTACTGCGCTCTTGCGCGCAGCTTTCTGTTCCTCGGTGAGATCAGAATCTGCCTTACCCTTCCAGTCTTCGCGAGCTGCTTGATACTCCGCGATTTTGCCACTGAATTCAGCACTTGCAGCCTTGTTGGCCTGCTTCGCCTTCGCCGCCGCCTCCTGGCGACCGCTGTCGTGTTCGAGCAACGACTGGGCGCCGATCTTGGCGATCATGGCAGCGTGCGACGTGGCAGCAATGGGATTGACTCCAGTTGCCGACTCGGCTGCCTTGCCAGCAGCCTCGTTGATACCGCTCGCAGTGACACGCCGCACCCCTTCGGCTGTCTCGGCCACTGCCTGGCCGATCTTCGCTGACGTGTCCACGGCCTCGGCCGATCTCGCTCGCTCGATGTCCTTCGCATACAGTTTTCCGTGGCCGCTTTGGGTGAGCTTGTAAGCTTGCATGTGTTTTCGACCGAGTTCGGCACGCTGCTCTGCGCTGAGATCAGATGCCGGATCGTGGAGCAGGCTGTGTGTTTGTCCTTGATCGATGGCCTGAGCCATCTTCTTTTCAGCCGCGTCGTGAATCTCGAACTTGCCCTCAGCGTTCTTCTTGTAACTCCCCCAGCCCAACGATTCGGAGGACACCTTCGGCTGGAACTTCTCGGGGCCGATGGTTGAGTCAATCAACTTGTCGGTGGTGTGCCTCGCGAGAGTGTCGCCGCCCTTGGAGATTGCATCGCCGGCGGACTTGGTGGCAGCGCGTCCGGCACCGAAGAGTGACGACAATCCGCCACCTATCCACGAGCCGAAGCTCTTCATTCCTTCGCCGGCCTTCGCACCGAAACTCTTGATGGAATCCCAAGCCCTGCCGAAGAAGCCTTTTTCCTCAGCGGGCCCTGCCTTTGGATTCTCGGCTGGTGGCGCTGCCGCGACCGGACCCTTTGCCGCAGCTACCGGTGCGGGAGCGTCATGAGCGGACTCAGCGATTTCCGGTGCCGGACCGCGATCCATCAACGGGTGGTCGTGATTTGCGCTAAGCCAGGCACCGGGCATGAGTGGGTGGTGTCCTGACGCGTCTACGCGAGCCAGTGGTCTTGCGACCTTGGGGCGCAATGAGCTTGCGGCGGGCGCCAAGACGGGGGCGGACGTGGATTTTGCCGGTGAACCTGAGGCACCGGAATTCTTCTCCCAGCGGCCGTGGCCGTTCATGGCCCACTGGGGGCTGCGCTTGGCCGCGGCTTCGGGTTCTGCGGGAAGAGTCATGGGGTCCCTTGGTGAGTGGGAATGACTCAGGAACTTGACCCGAATCGTGGCCCTCAGCCTAGAGCCGGCTCGGCTCGCCGCACGAGGGAATCCACCGGGAATGGCTATCTCTTGTTGGGGATACCCCTCGTTATCGGGGGATCCCTGGCCCCCTCCTCACGGGCACGGTAGTTTGCCCTCCATGGTGATCCTTTTCCTTGCCTGGGCAGTGGTGATCTTCGGTGCCATTCGGCGCGCGAAGTGGACCGTTCCCGCTGCTCTGGGATCACTCGTCCTCACCCTGGGCTTTTTCGTCTTCAATTAGCCCGGTTTCCGCGACAAGGTAGGTAGAGATGGTCGGCTTCCCCAGTGCCATGGACAAGGTCAAGATGCCCAAGGCACCGACCGCGCCCAAGATGCCGCAGGCACCGACCGCGCCCAAGGCACCGACCTTGCCCTCCGCCGGTGGTGGCTCCGGCGCCGCTTCAGGTGATGACACCTCGGCGGCCCCCGTCTCTTCGGCTCCACACAGCACCGAGCCCTCGGCACCGATCGGTGCGGCTCGCTGGCTGAACATCTTGGCGTTGATGTTCATCCTCTTCGTGCTGACTCTCAGCCTGACGCAGCAGTTCGGCTATGGCATGCCGCCGTCTTATCTCGGCATTCTCGAGAGATCAGCGCTTATTGGCGTCGCACTCGGCCCGATCATGAACTTGATCTGGGGCATGAGTCCGCAGCATTACTCGGTGAGCCTTATTTCCGCTCTCGTCGGCGGAGCTGTCTGCGGGCAGCAGATGCTCAACGAAGCACGTGGCACGTTCGTCCTTGATCCCAATGAGGTCGTCTTGGGGCTTCCTCTGTTCGATTGGGCTCTGGGCCTCTTTGCAGCGGCAGCGTTGTCAATTGCCTTGATATTGCTATGGATTCCGTCGTGGGCCGGATGGGATCACGGCATCCTGAACCACAAGAGTCCGTCCCGTGTGTGCGCGTACTGGGCGATCATGTGGCTGTGCACGTACCTGGTTCTCACGATCATCCAGGTGCTGTATCGATGCGGCGTGACCGAGTGCCCGGCAAGCCCGACGAGCAGCGGTGCACAGAGCATCTCGTTCACTTTCTCGATAAGCGGCTCGGGCGGTAACGAAGCATCCATCTCCATCCCGGGCTTTATCACCGTGCTGCTCTTCCTCGGACTTGCTTCTCTCGTCGCTGCGATCCTTCTCAATCATCGCCAAGGTCGCGAGGACGCCTGATGCTTGCCGATCTCGATATCGCGATCTCGCGGTATCTGACCGCGGAGACCCTGCCCGGACAGTCGATCAAGGTCGAACTTGATCCGCCAACCAAGGACTGGGCATCTCGTCGCACGGGCCCGGTGCTGAATCTCTTCCTGGCTGATGTTCGCGAGGATCTCGAACGACGCACCGTCAACCCTCGTGAACTCGTCAACGAGAACGGGGTCGTGACCTCTCGGATCGCCCCACTTCGCTTCTACGCCGTCACCTACTTGCTTACCGCCTGGACAGCGACCCCGGAGGACGACCACCAGCTGCTGGGCTCTGCCCTCATTGCCTTGCTAAAGCAGGACATCGTGCCTCCGAGCTACATCGGCGGGCAGCTCGCGTCCTTCGTCGCGGGAGGCTTCTCGATCACCACTCGGGTGGGCGGCAAGACCTTTACTGAGCGCATGGTCACCGAATTGATGACCGCAATCGGTGGCGATTACCGCCCCACGCTGTCGATTGTCGCCTCGATTCCGGTGCCTACAGGCACCCCGTCCGAGGCTGGTCCCCCGCAGACCGCCCCGCCGGCGATCAAGGTGGGCAACACCGAGACAGGTGCACAGTCCGAGGTGCGTGGCCGAAACCCTGCGGATCCCGACGCCGGAATGCGTACTCGTACCCGGGCCGATGGCTCACCGGTGGTTATCCCCGCACCCGGCTCGCCTGCACCTGCCGGTGATGCTGCCGGCACCAGCTCGTCATGAGTTCTGTTCCGCAGTCGACGACTCCGCGCGAGCAGATGCTCGCCATGATCGATGCTCTTGCAGAGCGCGTCGCTCGTATCGTCGAGAGTGGTCGTTCGGAGGGCGATGTCGAAGACCGTCAGCGCGGGCACTATTTCCCGCCGTCACTTATCGTGCGCGACGCTCGCCGTGGAAATTCCGGTGCGTCAGCAGATTCGATCCCGTTCGATTTGCTCCCCACACGACTTCGCAATCTCGCTGAGAATCTTGCGCTATCCGATGTTGAAGTCGGAATTCTTGTCGTCGCCCTTGCAGTGAACATCGACTCGCGTTTCGAGCACTTCTACATCGTGCTGAACAACGAGGTCGACACTCGCGGCCCCAATGTCGCGACTGCGTTGAGGCTGGCGGGTGCTGAGCCATCTGATCATGAAGCCAGGGCTTTGCTCCGTCCTGATGCACAGTTGATTGCACTCGGCCTGGTCGAGTTGGAAAAAACGAATCGCTCTCTGCTCACCCGAGTCCTTCATGTTCCCGAGCGCGTAGTCTCCTTCCTCCTTGGTGACAATCGCTTCGATGCAATCGCAGCACCTGTACTCGATGTGCTCGCAGAATCCGTTCTGCCGAAAGAACTTTTGCCGCCTTTGCCTCACGTCGAGTCTCTACCTGTCGTTTTGCAATCCCGCGCCGGTTCAGCAGCGCGCGATCAGGCGCGTCGACTCGTCGCTGATGAAGACTCGATTCCTCCCGTGCTTATCGATGGTCGACTGCTGAGTACCGATGCTGCTGAGTGCAAGGATCAGATCCATTCGTGCGTGCGCGAGGCCGCACTGTGGGGAAGCGTCATCGTGCTTGACCTTCGGCATTCGTCTCCGGGAATGGACCGTGAGGTGATCCTCGCTGATCTCTCTGCACGGAGCGTGCCCTTCGTCGCGCTCGTCGAGACTCGAGCGAAGCTCGGCAAGTGGGATGCCGACGCTGTTGCACTACCGATCCCTGGCGCAATGCTCCGCCGCCAATGGTGGACATACCTGGGTGCTTCGGCTGGTATGGAGATTGCAGCCGACGCGGCGAGTCATGTCGAACCCGAGGATCTGCGTAAGCACTTGACAGATGGTGAGCCATTGGCTCCTCACGTGGTAACCGGTCGCGGACTCTCCAAGCCCATTGATCCCGAGTTTCGCCTTGTCGATGTTGTTTCCAGTGAGGCCGTCACGCGAGATCTTCGCGAGCTGAGCAATCGCGTACGCAATCGTGCAATCGTGCTCGACGAATGGGGCATGCGTCCTGGTGGCGGACGGGGTCGCGGCGTGACGGCGCTTTTTTCCGGCCCATCGGGCACTGGCAAGACCATGGCGGCCGAGGCCCTTGCGGGTGAACTCGGCGTCCCCTTGTTCCGAGTGGATTTGGCTGCCGTTGTCGACAAGTACATCGGCGAGACCGAGAAGAACCTCGATCGGGTCTTCTCCTCTGTTGAGGACGTCGATGGCGTGCTGCTCTTCGATGAGGCTGATGCCCTTTTCGGGAAGCGCTCGGAGGTTTCGGACGCCCGTGACCGATATGCGAACCTCGAGGTCGCCTATCTCCTCCAGCGAATGGAGTCCTTCGACGGACTGGCCATCTTGACGACGAACCTGAGGGCAAATCTGGATACCGCCTTCCTTCGCCGGTTGGATTCGGTCGTCGATTTCCCCGAGCCAGATCCGGAAAACAGGCAACTTCTGTGGCTGGCGTGTCTAACGGGGCAATTGGGGTCCGTGGGGCAAGATGACGTTCGTCGACTAGCGACCCTTCCTATGGCCGGGGGTGCCATTAGAGCCGCTGTCGTCACCGCCGCTTACCTGGCAGCTGAGGCGGGCACGGTCATTGACCGTTCCTTCCTGCTTGAGGCCTGCGAGCGTGAATGGCGGAAGATCGGCCGATTGTCCTTCCCGAACGCAGACTTTGCCGATTGGTTGCCGGAGGCACGAAGTGTTGGAGAACGAACAGGTCGCGGAGACTCTGTTTGATCGGTGGTCCCGCAGCTCCGCCCGCGCGCCCAAGCGCCCCGAGGTCAAGGTCCCCGAAACCGTTCCCATCAGTGCTGAAGCCGAGCACGTCGCCATGGGCTTCGATCCCGAAAGCGTCGATGAAGTCGCTGGTCGCCATCTCTCCGAAACCGTAGGCAGCCGTCCACTCGTCTGGCTCAGCGATACTCATACTCAGGTGATGCCCGGTCACACCGTGCGCATCAAGGTCAACGTTCGAAATGTTGGCTCGGTCGTGGAGACCTACAACATCTCGATTCTTGGTCCCGCGAATGCCTGGGTGCAGCCGGTCCCCAACGAGATTTCTCTCTTCCCTGGTGATGAAGGTTCAGTCACCATCATGGTGCGCCCCCCGAAGACCTCGACTCTCACCGCCGGTCGTTACGTCGTCGGTGTCAAAGCCACGTCGCAAGTGCGCTGGACCGAGCGAACAGTCGCCGAGTTCACGATTGATGTTGAGCCCTTCCACACGTTCAAGTCACTCTTCGCACGCTCCACGATGGACATGCGTAAGCGTGCGCAGACCTATGTGCAGATCAGCAACGACGGTAACTCCACTGTCGAGTTCAACCTTGCTGTGATCGATCCTGACGGTCGACTCAAGGTCAAATGCGAAAAGGAAGACATCGTTCTCAAGCCGGGCGAGCCCACCTGGGTCAATGTCACGGTCAAGGGGCATGTGAAGTTCTTTGGACGCCCGCGCACCGGCAATCTCGTCAGCACGGTCACGCCACTTCGCGACTCATTGCTCGGTGAAGAGATCACTGAGGTCAAGCCGAGCATTCAGCACGCCACCGTCATCCAGAAGCCGTTGTTCCATCTGCGCCTCGGATTCTTCGGGCGCATGGCGATTCTCCTCGCGATCCTCGCGCTCATCGTGACCTTCCTCTTCGCTCGCTGGCAGGAGAATCAAAAGCCCGAGGTGACGGGCGCCCCGGCATCGCCGACTCAGGTCAAGGCCGCAATGGACGGTGGCAATGTCGTACTGACCTGGAATCCATCCTCTGGTGCCTCCGGCTACTCGATCTACGCCATTGGTGCAGCCGGCAATCCGACATCGGACGCAGCAGCCGGTGGCGCGTCAACCGCAGCGTCACCGTCGGCGAGTCCGGCCGCCAGCGCATCAGCCTCAACGGCACCGAGTGTCACTGCATCGCCAACCGAGAGCGCGGCACCGGTCGCGACAGCCAGCGCGGCACCGTCGACATCAGCCAGCGCGGTCGGATACTCAGGCGAGGCGCGGGCGACACTCGTAGCGCAGGGAGTTACCGAGTTCGCACCTCGAAATTCCTACAAGGGAATCACCTTCGTCAATGTTGTCGCAACAGATGTCAGCACCGACTTCAAGGGCAAGAAGCTCCGGGCCAAGAATGTTGCTGCGCCGTTAGGCGGTGATTCGACAGCCAAGACATCGGTGTCCGCCTCTCCTTCGCCGACACCAAGCCCGACAAAGTCGGCTTCGCCGTCCACGTCGATGTCCTCGTCTACGTCAATGTCGCCGAGTGCCTCAACGAGCGCCCGGAGTGATGGGTACTCAAGTGAATCGGCGCTCCCCACGTACCCGTCCGGAACTCCGGTTCCGTCGGCGTCTACGTCAGACCTGACAACCCCGGTCTGCAGTGAATGCACCTTCGTGGCATCTGTCCCTTCAGGCTCGACGCGTTATGTCGTCAAGAGCCCGCCGACAGGCATCAATGCGTGCTACCGCATCGCAGCCACCGCCGGAACAAGCAACGAATCGCTCTACAGTCCGCCTGCGTGCGTTGAGGTGCCAGGCACTGAGGACGCCGCATCTGCTCAGGCCGCCGGAGCTGACTCAGGCAATGCGCCATTGCCACCTTGCGCCCCGGTCAGCACCAAGGCCAAGGCCACCGGCATGACGAGCCTCGCCATTACCTGGAGCGCAGCAACACAGGCTCCCACCTCGTCGAGCAGCAAGGAGCCGACCTGTGATGCCACGGCGCAGGTCACTGGCTGGGAGATTCAGAAGAAGATCGGCAGTGGTTGGGCCGACATCACCCCGCAGCCGGCAGTCAATGACACGGCGATCGAGACCACCGGACTCACTGAAGGCACTAAGTACTGCTATCGAATGAGATCGATTGCCGCAGACGGCAAGTCCGACTACACCAAGAAGTTCTGCGGCACGACCACCGCTGCACCAGCTCCACAGGATCCGGCACCGAATCCGACAGCTGCAGCGAGCAGCGCCGCTACTCCAAGCGCTTCACCCTCACCAAAGGTGATCGTTCTCGCTCCGTAGCTATTTCGTCGTGGACGGTGATGGCGTAGGGGACACAGCAGGTGTTGCCGAGGCCGACGACTTCTTCGTGTCCGAGGAAGACGTGCTTGCCGAAGGGCTAGGTGACGTGGACGACGTCGATGAACCTGACGGACTTGCCGAGGGTGAAGCACTCGAAGTCGCTAGGGGATTGACGGTGGTCGCCGAGGGCACCTGTAGGAATGCGATTGCGCTCACGGAAACCTCGCCGATGTTGTTGCCGCTGGGATCGGGATACCTGGGCGGATAGACCTCGTCGAAAGTGATCGTGACCTTGTCGGTCATGACCACAGGGATCCCGAGAATCTGCTCATAATCGTTGTTTGAGGCGATGTAGTTCACATGCGCTTGGGTGAGCTTGCCATCGCCTACGTCGATGGTGAGCGTCTTCGGCGTTCCGAGAGCGTTGACATCGAAGGTCTGATTCTGAATACCCGGATAGATCGCGATTCGATCGATCTCGTACTGCTTATCGAAGGTGAATGTCACTGATGAGCCCGCGCCGTAAAGGGTCATTGGCTCGCTGGCCCAGAAGTCACGACTACTCAGGGACTTCAACGCCAAAGGCGAGGTACCCGTCAGGCTTGAGCTTGCTGTGACATTCGTAATCGTGGTCTCTTGTCCGATGGAGGGCGCGAGCCACTCGGTGAATTGCTGGGCGACAACCTTAATGCCCGTCCTTGTTTGCTCAGCCATCGGCCCGAAGAAGAAGAACCATACGGCCCAGATCAAGGTGGCGAGCAAGAGCAGTAGCAGGACGATCTTCACGGCATAGGAACGCTTGGGCGCGGTAGACACCTCGACGGTGCCACTGCTCTTGAGGCCGTACGGGTTGTAGGCATCGCTTTCGGGGCCGAGCATCACGCCAGGAAGCGGTGTTCCGCACCAGTCGCAGTACTGACGCCCGGCAGGATTCTTCAACTCGCATCGGGTGCATGTCTCACCGTCGGCATCGAATTCCTCGTTGCCCATCGCGCGGGTCTTCTGCGTCTCGTCCATCGGAAGGCCCGGGAGTTCTGCGGCGGGCTCGACGATCGCCGGAGCCGGCACGACTCTCCGACTCTCAAAGACAACGCCGTCATTCACCTCGGTATCGGGTTCAATTCCTGATGCAGCCATCACCTTGGCAGCGGGCGGCGGATCCATCTCGTCAGGTACAACCGGGGTCTCGCCCCACGACGCCCACCAGGGCTTGACGCCATGCTCACTGGGATGAAGGTCGCCCTCAAGGTCGGACTTCGCCTTGTCGGCTTCGTGATCAATGTCGGTCTCAACGTCATGGACATCGTGCTCGCCGCGATGGAACAACCCGGCAAGCAGATGGCGAACCTCGGACTCGTGATGATCGGCGGGCTCGGGATCACTATCAACGTCCGCCGTGGCGGACGACGCGGGGTCGTCGGTACTCGGCGTAACCGGGGCATCGTCACTTACGGATGGAGTATCGACATCGGCATCACTCGCGGGCATCGCCGAGGGCACCGGAATAGTGGACAGTTGCTCATCGGGATGCCACGCGGGCGTCCCGCTGAATTCAAGGTAGGCACCACAACTGGGGCAGTAGGGGTTCCAGGTGGTGAGAGTGCCGCATCGATTGCAGCTGATGTTCGGATTCGCTGATGCGGTCACCTCCTCACCCTCAGAGGAGACGTCAACCGCATCGACGGTTGGCGCTTCGCTCATGTGGCCTCCACGGTCACGATGACGTGGGCCGGTACGAGAAAGCGAATAATCCCGACGATCTGATCATCGTCAATGCTGGCCTTCGATCCGGCCACGCAAGTGATCTTCGTCGTGGGAGGAGCGACCTCCGGCCACGTACTGGGATCCGTGGGGGTGGTGCTGACCACCGTGCTGCCTGAATCCGTGATGTCGATGCTTTCCAGCTCGAAGGTCTGGAGTGCTTCCCTGATGCCCCGCGCCGTTCCGCGCCAGCCCGAGCGTTCCACCGCTGTCGCCAGCGCATGACGCAAGCCCTCTTCGGAGAGTTGATCCTCGTAGTTCGGGAAAAGCCACGACGCCATGTACGTGACCATGTCCAGCGGAGCCAGGGCGGGATCAAGGTACGAAGGGAAGCAGTCGAGCGTGCTGATGATCGGCGCAAGAACCTCGTCGAATGCCGGCATCATCCGCTGAACGAAGGGATCTTCGGCCAGCATCGGCGGTACGGCATTGATGAGAGGAAATGGCGTGCGAAGCCCGTCGACCAAACCTCGCTCTCCGGTGGAGTTCGCCGGGGTGTCGTGAAAATCGGGTTCCTCGACCAGAAAATCGGTCGCTGTCATGAGATGACCTCGATGTCGTTACCGACGTTGTAGAGCAGATCGAGCGGCTCGGGCTGGACCCTGTCACCGGGCTCACCGCGTGAACCGGTGAGGGCATCGACAGCAACCAGACGCACGAGATCGACGTAGGCGATGCCTGGTACGTGCTGGAGAACTCCGTGAATGTCGCCGAGCACGAGTTGGCGCCCGAAGGGCCATCCCTTGCCGTCGTATCCGCCGATGTTCGGGTGGAGGAAGTTCGCGATCGCCAAATCGGCATCCGCGGTGACCTTCTCCGTAGTGAAGCCCTGAAGGACAGCGATCCTGACCATCACCGAGACTCCGAGAAAGCGCGGGGGTTCAATACGAACCGAGATGCCCAGCGGACGCCGTTCATCGAGGTACTGGTGCACATCCTCGAGAACTTCCTGCCGAGGCTCGAGCAACTCAAAACCGAAGCGACCCTCAGGTACCTCCGGAATAACCAGAACCAGGATGAGCCCTGCCTTGCCAAGCTCCGTTGCATCGATGCAGCGGATTCGCGTCAGCGAAGGAGCTGCGACCGCGATCAGCTGCTCGTAATCACGTGCGGTGACGGCCCGGTTGCGCGTACGAACGGTGAGCGCGGCACGAGCCTTGACGTCATCGATCGACTCAGCATCAACGCCACCGACGGCGGGCTGGATGTTTTCGACCTTTGAGACGAAAGGAATACTTGATCGCAGCACGCTAATGGCACCGACATCGACATTGCCCTCGCGACCGCCGCCTACCTGATAGCGCGGAATACGAACCGTGCTTCCCGCATCGGGGGTATGGCCGTAATACCTCACACTGCCATCTCGCTGGCGGATCATGGGCCCGAAGATCAGACCGCCATTGGTGTCGTCAATCATGAAGTGAAGGTCAGTGGCTTCCGACTGTGCGAAGGAATCAACGCGGGTCCAGACTGTCCAGCCATTAGCCGTGCTGACCTCGATAGTTATGTCACCCTGTCCGGAGACGAGCGGAAAGCGATTCAGCTGCATGCGCTCGCCCGGTGTACCGCTGCTCGTGCCGACGATTTCATCCACGACCGGGACGGACTGCGAGACGTCGACAATGCCGCCGATGGTGGACGCATCGATCAACTTCACTCGAGGTGAGCTGGTGTACGCGGGCTGGTCACCTTCTGTCGCGACCACGCGCAGACGGATCCAGCCAGCGGTGACACCACCGATGGTGGACTCAACATGATTGACCACGTGAACGTCGGCATACCCGCGCTTGTTGAGGCCACCGGTAGTCGAAGCCAGAAGCCGAGTCGGCACCCAGGCCTGGCCGTCCCACACCTCGACGATGAGGGGTGGGCGCAAGGGGTCGACGCCGATGCCTTCAATGCGCGCATCGATACTGACGCGCACGATGCATCCCGGAGCAGCCTTGCTAAGCCCGACATACAGCGCATCACCGACCTGCGGCACGTCCGAGAAGCATTCGAACTCGCTGCCCATGGCCATTTCGCGTTCATGCGGTTCCGGCTGCCCGCCGACATGCTGGGTGAGAATCGATGTGACCGAGATCGACGCTAGGTTCAGCGGGTAGCTGGTCGAGAAGGTGAGTTGGCGATCCGTGCCTCGTCGCGACGTGGATACCAAGGTGCCCACGGGAATCAGGATGTCTGAAGGCTGGGCAACTGCGAGCGAGAACTTCACGGGTGCGATCGCCGCCGCTGGCGGACGTAGCTGCTCGCCAAGAAGTTCGAGGAACTTGATGTAGTTGAGATCCGGCACGCGGTTGAGACGGTAGATCAGTTGATCCACCATGTAGGCAAAGGTCTCAATAAGAGTGACACCGGGGTCAGCAACGTTATTGTCCGTCCACTCCGGGCAGCGTCGTTGAACCAGGCGCTTGGCTTCATCGACGAGGTCCTGGAATGCCCGGTCATCAAGGTTTGGTGCGGGCAGGGTCACGATTCCTCCTCGTGCGGAATGACATAGAACGGGACAAGCAGATTGCGTGGGTCGTACGAGCCCTTGATCCGGTACGTCACCTGAATCTGGACGGTCGTGGGATCGTCACCGAAGGCGGCGGTCACGCTGATGATCTCCGCGCGGGTCTCCCAGCGTCGAAGCGATGCCTGTACTTGCAGCTGAATCTGGCTGATCAGCTCGGGGGAGGCCAGATCGAAGATGAGGTCGTGGATACCGCACCCGAACTCGGGGCGCATCGGGCGCTCACCGTAGGCGGTGCCGATGATCAGGCGGATCGAGCGCTCGATGTTCGCGGGGCCAGTCACCATGGCCATGCCGCCTTGGTCATCGACTCCCATGGGGTAGTTGAATCCGAAGCCTACGAAGCCCTGATCGGTCATCACTAGGCCCCCAGGCTCACGATGCCGCCGGCAATGTTGATCTCGCCTGCGAGCAGGCTGATTTCACTTGCCTCAATGGATACCGCACCATCCGCGGCCAGGTTGATCTCGCTTGCCTCAATGGAAATGGCGCCGGCGGCAGTGATCTCGATTGCGCCTTCGCCGGAGATGCTGACGTCGGACGAGTTGATGATTACCGCACCCTCTGCATTGACGGTGACCTCTGCAGCGCTGTTGAGAATGATGGGCTGTCCCTCAACGGTCTCGATCGTGATGCCGGTCTCCGGTGAGAGGCGAAGAATGCATGAGGTTCCGAATGTCGTGTTGATCATGACGCTCGAGAGCTCAGGGCTGTCGTTGAAGACGAGCTGGTGGCCGTCGCGCGAGGTGTACGCGCGAATCATGGTCGTGCCCTCGATGAGCTCCTCGGGTGGTACGCCACCCATTCGATCGGCGCTGTAAAGCCCGCCGAGAACATAGGGCGAGTCCAGTTGGCCGTTCTCGAAAGCGACCAGAACCTCATCGAGTGGCTCGGGCATGATCTGCATGCCCATTCCGATACTGGCTCCGGCCTGTACGACTCGTGCCCAGTTGCTCACGAATGTTTCAGACAGCCAAGGGAAGCTCAGGAGAACGCGCGAAAGCTGTTCGGGATCCTCTACGTCAGTGACGATTGCCGGGTAAACGCCATTGAGCTTGTACGTCGACTCTGCTGCGTCCTGCAATCCCATCAGCGTGCGATCCTCATGCCCCGCGCAACTCAGATTCGTGCGGTAGCCACCGTAATTCGGTGAGTAGACATGGCGCGCAGCAGTCACTGTGTATTCACCGGTGAGCAAGCCGGCCTTGCTGATGCTGATCGCAGTGTTGGGCCGGATGAAGGGGTTGCCCATCACCTCTGCCTCGATGTCTGCGTAAGCACCGGCAAGCCGCATTGCCAAGCCCTCGGACGCGGCTTCTACCGCGGCCTCGTTCTCGGCCATGCGCTCAAGACTGACGAACTGATTCGCCCCACCGAACTCACCGCCCAGTTCCAGCGCGGGCATGGCGTTGAGGGAGGAATCGTCCTCGGTGACTCCCTCTCCGAAGCCAGGCACAGCCAGCGACTGATCCCAGCCTCGAGTTGAGGCCGCTGCAGTCAGGCCAGAGGCTGTCGCGGTGGCCTTGAGTGAGATCAGGCCCTCGTCGCCGATCACGATGGCCAGCGGGGACAGTGTCGCGCCGATGGGCGGGGGTGCAGTCTCAGCAGGAACGATCGGACCGAAGGTCAGCGTGGGCACGCCCACGATCGGATCGACATAGATCTGCGCGACATATCCGATCTCTCGTCCGAGTCTGCAGATGAACTCCCAGCTGGACTCATTCGACTGCACGACCATCTGGTACACCACCGGACTCGGTGTTGCGAGAGTCTCGATTGCGTTCTCAATTCCGATGGCCTCGACGACCTCTGCATAGGACATCATCGGATAGCCCATGGTCTTCTTGCCGTGAAGTAACCAGTGCGCCTGGTCATACGCACGCACGATGCTGCGAAGGCCATTCACGTTGTCGTACCGCACTTCGACCGACTCGATCTGTCCGACGAACAGCGGCACGCCCACCGGATCCTCGCCCGACACCGCGCGCACCTCGACCATGTTGCCGGTGACGAGCCCGGTTTCCTCAAGAAGTAACTGTGCCGGATCGCTGATCTCGATCTCGCAAAGCGCGGGGAGGTTGAGCTGGGATTCGACGGTGACCTGTCGCAACTGAGTGGCGTTGTCCTCCAGCAACGGGATGTCATCGACGAGCACGCGCAGCTCGACTCCGGCGATCGCGAAGGGATTAGTGCTCATCGACCGCCACCGCCCTTGGGCAGGACGGCCTTGAGCGAGTTCTTCAACGAATCGCGACGCGAGGCCTTGGCGGTGCCGCCCTCGCCGCGAACCGGGAGTTCCTCCGCTGCAGGTGCCAGCATCGTGGTACCCGACGGAACACGCATCGGGTCATTGATGTTGTTCGACTGTGCGAGATCACGCCAGCGAGCAGGGCTTCGATACTGGCGGTAGGCCACGTGCGCAAGCGTGTCGCCGTCGTAGAGCACCGCCGACTGCCGCGGCAGTTCGCCACCTGAAGTCGGGTTCTGCAAGACGTCGATAACGGGGTACTGCTGCAGCGTGATCGAGCCCTCGGCACGAATCGGGCTGCCACTCGAATTGAAGCGCGTAAAGGTCATATCCATGTTGACGATGTACGACACCGGTGAGACGAAGTCGCCCCAGATCAGCACAACGAGAGGTGCACTACCGAAGCCGAGAAGTGCACTTGCCGGATCTACTTCGAGCAAGGAGAGCAACTGCTCCGCGATGGGCATGACGGATGAGCTCGATGTCGTGCCCGTGAGGTTCTGTCCGCTCGTTGCCGACGTCTGGATCACATTTGAGTCCGATGTTGCGCCGTCAAGGATGAAGTTGAAGTTGATCGTCGTGGGAGCTGTGCCATTCCACACCACCGGGCCCGAACCGGATGCTGTCGGAGACGGAACGACTCCCCAATCGGCCTGCTTTGACACGCTCACCGTGCTCGGCGGAACCCAGAACGTCACTGACGGGAACGGACCGAGCATTCCGGCCGCGGCGCTCGCCACATTGGTGTTAGTCATGCCGTACTCGGTGCCCGGCAGCGTCCACGAGGTGAGCGAGGCAAGGGCGCTGGCAATACCGGTGTTCGTACCGCTAGCACCGGGAAGAATGACGAGCTTGCAGGGCTGAACGGCCTCTGCCGTGTCGATACCCGCGGCCAGGCCGTCAGTATTGAAGTAGCCCGAGTGGCTGAAAGTGAGCGACTCGACGATCGGCAGCAGATTCTGGCCATCGAATGCGGTGAACGAAGGCTGCGACCAGGTGACCGGATACGCATTGCGGAAGTTGTAGGTCGCCGACTGCGGATTGCCGTTGGTGTCCAGGTAATTCAGCGTGATGCCGATCGCGGTTCCGCCGTACTGCTCGGCCAGGGCGAACCACTCGGGGATCCAGCCGGACTGGTTAGGAGTCCACGGTCTGCGCAGCGTGACATTGCCGTACTGCAAGCCGCCGATCATCTGGAAGCGCGACAGGTGGTAACCGCCTGCCTCGGCGTCAGTGGCACTCAAGGTGACGTCGCCGAGCTCAAGGATCTGCCAGTTCGCACCGAGGGTCTGATCTCCACCGACCAGGTCAATGCTCAGCGAGAAACCGCTGAAATTCGTGTGCGTGTAATTGATATCGAACGGTGAGGGAACTGACATATCAGTACTCCCTCATCATCTTGCCGCGTCGCTCACGATCGCGGAGCAGCTCGTCTCGCAGCATTCCCCGAATCAACGGGTACAGAGCGTTCGCGTGACGCTCCAACCAGCGATGATCGCGCCAGGTCTCGATTCCAGGAGGCGCAGGTGACGCACTTGCGGGCTGACTTGGTGCAACAGGAGCCGGTGGAGTCTGTTGCGGCGTCTCGGATTCACGCATGAATCCAAGTGGGGGCGTCCCCGATGCTCGACGCTGAACAGGTGGCATGCCGGGCGGCGGCGGGTTGCCGCCACCTGAGTAGGTCACTGTCTGCGTGTCGTTGCCTGCTGCGGCGGCCGGAACCGAGGCGGGCCTGCGGGGTGCCAGCTCTATGGGCGCCGGCGCTGTGGGTGATGAACCGCGAGCAATGGCAGGAGTACCCGCAGCGGCCGAAGAGCCACCTGCACTCGCCGGGTTGGCGGGTGCTGCAGAGGATCCATTCGCTCGGGCGACGAGGCCAGGTGTTGGGGTGGATCCCTGCGCGGCGGCGACAATCCCGGAGCCTGGCGTTGATCCTTGTGCCGCAGCAGGAGTTCCAGGAGTCGGCGTTGAGGTTCTAGCGCTCTGTACGTTGCCGGAAGATGAGGTACTGCCGGAGCTAAACGGCGGCATGCCGGCCACAGCACCGCTGCGAGTGCTGGGCATGCCGATGAGTGACTCTGCTCGCAGTGCTTCCGCCTCCAGAGCACGGCCGGCAGGGGTGTTCTCCGCAGGCAGGCGCGAGCCGTGCTTCTGCTGCTGCACAACGTGGGTGAGCTCATGGGCCAGAAGACGGCGAGAGCTATCACTCGTCAATGGTGCAGTTCCTGGCACGTGCACCGTTTCCTTGGCCGTGAACGCATCGGCCTTGATTGCAGAGGCATGCGCATCAACATGGGCACCGCGCTTGAGACTCACGTTCTGCGGGGCCGAACCTGCCACTGCTGCTACGGCTGCCCGCACATCCGCAGGGACTGACTGCGATGAAGCCCGAGCGGCAGGCACTGGATCAACGTGATCAGCTGCGGACGGCGAGGCCGATGACGACTGAGACGACCCATCGCGCGCCGTGCGTGACACCAGTTCAACGTCATCGGCGTCTGCGGGTCCGCTCGCGCGCACTGACTCGCTAGTCGCGGCCTGCCTGGTCGACTGGGTTGACTCTGACTCTGACTCTGACTCTGACGCCGACTCCGTCGAGTCACCGGACTCAGCTGCCGAGTCGGCGGAGGGTGATATCGGTGCTGCGGCTGCATCACCGGAAGCTCGCCGTTGCACTCCAGCGGTAACCGGCAAAGACGAAGATGACGACGTTGACGCAGTTGCCGGATTACCGGCGGCAACGGTCGAGCCACGCGCCGGAGCAGTTATTCCTGCGGCAGGAGTGGAACCGGCACCGACACTGTCGACATGTGTCGCCGTGCGCGCGGTCAGGTCGACCTCAGGGGAGTCAGCGATGTCGTGAGTGCGAACTGTCTCTGGCGAAATCTGTGCGGGTGTGCTCACCGTTGAGCCGTGCGCCTGCGCAGTGATGCCTGCTGCAGCAGTGCTGCCATTAGCCGGCGCGGTAATTCCGGCCGCAGCAGACGAGCCTTGAGCGTTCGCAGTGACACCCGCAGCGACTGTCGAGCCCTGGGCCTCTGCGCGCGTGCCCGCAGAGGGAGTGGTGGTGTTCGAGGTCATCGCGGGAGTCGCGGGGATAGTTGAACCCTGAGCCGGGGCAGTGACCGCGGCGGCCGGAGTTGATCCAGCACCGACAGTGTCGACGTGTGTCGCAGTGCGCGCGGTGAGTGCGATCTCTGGGGAATCTGCGGTCTCACGTGCGCGAACCTTGTCGGAAGACGCGAGAACCGGAGCAATGGCAGTGGAGCCGTTCGCGTCAGCGATGGTTCCCGAGGAAACAGTGGAGCCGTTCGCGTCAGCGATGGTTCCCGAGGAAACAGTGGAGCCGTTCGCGTCAGCGGTGACCCCAGCCGAGGCGCGGCTGCCCTGTGCAGCAAGGGGAGTCACGACAGTTGTCTGTGACTGCGGAGCGCTGACTGCTGGCGTGTCTGAAGCGCGCCGCTGAACTCCGGCGGTTGATGGCGCGACAGGTGTTGATGCCGAACGTGACGGTGTCGCCTCACTGCGGGACGGGGTCTCGGTATCAGGTGCACTGCGTGAGGTGAGCTCAACTTCTTCTGGAGCTTCCTGTGACGCCTCGATCACCGGACTTTCGAGTGGGGCCACAACAGCGGCGACGCTGGGCGCCGTACGGCGGGGGGTGGTGATGTCGGCACGACCTGCGGGTACGACGGGAGACTGAGAGATCGGCGATGAAGAAATCACCTGGCCGGGGATTGTTGAACTCTGAGCAGAAGAGGCCTCAATGGCCGGTGCCGATACGGATGAGCCGAGCGGACGTGCCGGCACTGGAGTCATCTCGCGTGCGCGCTCCGATGCGGCTTTGGCTTCGGCCTCGGCTGCTTCCGCTTCAGCAGCGACTTTCTTCGCCGCGGCAATAGCCACCGGATCGGCGAGCGAATCACGGCTGCGCTTGCGGGTAACCAAGGGGACCGCGGCCGGTGCGACGGGATCGTCCTTGGCCACTGGTGCCGGCGCGAGTTCCGGAGGCACCGGAACTCCGTTGCGTGTCAGGGGCGGTTGCGGCGCAGAAGTGACAGGTGCCACGGCAACGGCCGATTCACTCGCTTCGATTTCAGCAGGGGCCACTCGAGTCTTGGATGCCGGCGCATCTTCGGGCTTTGCTGCCTTGGATTGTTCTGCCTTGGTCGGACTCTTGGAAATCACGCTGGATTGGCCGTCGCGTCGACGCACGCGCTGATCAGCGATCGGTGCAGCCGAGGAGTTCGTGACCTCATTCATGATTGCCGACACCGTCGTGTCGGAGAGCTCCGAGGAGTCCACCGCCGCTGCCGGTGCGCTAGTCAGATCAGATGGACGTGACGACGGTTTGCGATCTTGAGGACGCCCGATCGTGCGATTCACCTGACGCTGAGTGGTGCCCAGTGGTGATGGCGGCTTAGTGGCTGTGGTGGCCTGCGCCTTGCGTGGCGCGTTGGCCGGCGGCGTACCGAAACTCTGCATCGATGTACCGACTGAAGTCACGGTCTCGTCTTCCGAAACCGAAGAAGCAGCACGGGTGCGGGCTGCGAGATCCGGCGACTGTTGCGCGTTCTTGGACGCGCGCGGTTGCTCGTTCGACGAGTGCGAGATGCGGAGCATTCCCTGGAAGTCGGAGTCGACGCCGTGCGCCATGGTGCGCTCGGAGACCTTGATTCCCCTTCGGGTGACTGCGTAGTCCGCGGCGGGGTGAAGGAGGCGCTGGGGGATGTGCGCGTTGAGCTTCATCGGGGGAAGCATGAGGAAGTCGCCACGGGACGGACCCCGCCAGCCTTCCGTGCTATCTGGAGCCACGACCGCTCCCTCCCGACTCTTCTCGATTCAGTGCCGACGTTTGCGTCAGCAGCCGCCGCCGAATGTCGTGGGTGAGGCCAAGAATGTCGTCAAGCGGCCAGTGC